>NZ_FOXE01000007.1 GCF_900115635.1 Oscillibacter sp. PC13
TATACGAAAAATATGCCAACATGAAGTACAAGTACGGGAATTGGCACTTTTGGTGTAGAGGGTACTATGTGAGTACGGTTGGCCGAAACAAGAAGGCAATCGAGCAGTATATCAGGAATCAGCTGCAAGAGGATTATACGGATGACCAGATGAGCATCCAGGAGTATATTGACCCGTTTACGGGTAAGCCAGTAAAAGAAGGCAAATAAAATCAAGCCCCTTTAGGGGCAGCCTGGAAAAGTCGTGCGGTTGGCAGACTTTTCGATGAGCCTATAGGCTCTGCCCAGGGCATGCCCCAAGGGGGCTTGTGCAAACCACCGGCACGGCCGGTGGTTTTGATTTGCGGTTCTCATCTGCTGCTCATCAGTTTTGCAAGAAGGAACAGCGCCCCCAGCGTCAGCAGGGATGTCAGACATGTCATCAAGAATTCAACAAAGGATTGCATAAAAACCTCCCGTAGTACACGATTCGACATAGTTTGCCACAGGAGTCGATTTTTATGAATCGCCGTGCGGCTGGTACTCACCGCAGTCTGAAGTCTAAGTGCCCATGTGTCCAACGAACCGGCGCACAAAAAACAACTGAATTTGCTGTTTTAAATCAGCCAGCGCCGTACTCCTGGAATCCGGGACAGCACAGCATATGCAGCGCACCCGCATCCCAGCAGCAAGGCTGACAGAAGCGGCACCGTGAAAACAGCGGGTCCCGCCTGCGCCGACAGTCCGATACAAGCAAAGGTTTTTAAAAAGAAGATATGTGTCAAAAAAACGCAGAAGGAGGCCTTGGAGATGTATGCCAGTGCTTGTTCTGCCCGTTCTGAAACAAAGACGGACTGGCATAGGCCATAAATTCCCACCGCCAGCAGGCAAACGCCCACGCCCATGCCCTCCAGGAAATGGGGATCCAGCTTCCCCGCCACCTCGGAGGCAGCCCAGGTTCCTCCAAAGGTCAGCAGAAAACCGGCCATCGCCGTCCAAATCCACTGCCGGGAGTGTGTATAGTAAACGCTTAGATAATGCCCCAGCAAGGTATAGCCGATGGAGGCATAGGTCATGTTCATCAGCCACTGGGCCGGAATTCCCACCAGCAGCGTAAAAGGCCAGAAGGGCTTGACCGTGGGGTAGAGGATTCCAAGCAAAAACCAAAGGCCCAGCAGGTATTCTATCTGCCTCCGGCCCGCATGGGCCGCCACCAGCCGGGTGGCGGGCAAAAACGCATATACCAGCAGCATGATGTGCAGATAATAGAGATGTTCCTCATGGCGGAAGAGGAAAATCTCCTTTGCGGCCTGAACCAGAGCCGAAACCGTCATCTGTCCCCATACCAGCAAGTGGAACACCTTATAGCATACCGCCCAAAACAGAAGTGCTGCCACCAGACGGAGGAAATTTTTGGTGTACAGCTTTTTCAGCGTCAGATCCCGGGCCGGGTCCAGCAGCAGCGCGCCGCTGGCCATGAGGAACAGCGGAACGGCGGCTCTGGATACACTTCCCCAAAACAGGCAGGAAATCCACTCTGCGGAACCCACTTCACCTCCCAGTCCGCCGGCACTGACGTGGATGAGGAGTACACTGGCAATCGCAACGGCCTTCACCAAATCCACCGTCTGATTTCGCGTGGGGGTGGGGGCTGCCACAGGGGTGCTTTCCCTTTTCATCTTCTCTGTTCCCCCCCGCTTCCCGTGCCAACGGCCGCCGGCGGCTCCGCATGGAGAGCACCCGCGTGATGGTGGTTTGTGCGGACGTTGATGTACTGAGCCTTCAGCTTGGAGTACAGAATGGTCTGGCTGGAGTAGAGGCCATTGTACCCAGAGAGCATATAGCTGATTCCGCAGGTGACCGCAAGGTACAGCAGTCCCCCATCCCCAAACAGCTCAATGGCCAGGAAGGTTGAAGCCATCGGGCAGTTGGTGGCGCCGCAGAAAACCGCCGCCAGCCCCAGCGCCGCGGCAAAGCCTGCCGGAATCCCCAGCAGCGGCCCCACCACACAGCCGAAAGTGGCTCCCACAAAGAACGATGGCACCACTTCGCCGCCCTTGAAACCCGCAGCCAGCGTCACAGCGGTAAAGAGCGTTTTCAGAAGAAATGCCTCCGGGTTGGCAACGCCCTGTTCTATTGCAGCGGTGACAATCTCCATACCGGCGCCGTTGTAATCCGTGCTGCCCGCAAGGTACGTCAGGGCGACCACCGCCAGGCCGCCAGCCATTACCCGTACCCAGGGATTGGGTATATGCTTTTGCATTTGATGTTCCGCAAAATGAATGGTATTGCAGAACAGAATGGACACCAGTGCACAGAGTGCCGCCAGGATTGCGACCCGTGTCATCATGCCGGCTTCCAGCATGGGGGCGGCCACCGTGAAACGGGTGGGTTCCACGCCCATGGCCAAAGACACCCAGAATGCCACCAGGGAGGCAGTCAGGCACGGAATCAGCGCCGCATGGTAGAATACCCCCACACTGATGACCATAATGGCAAACATCGTCGCTCCCAGCGGCGTGCCGAACAATGCGGAGAAGAAGGCCGCCATGCCCGCCATCGTGGCGGTGCGCAGATCCCGGTCGTCCAAATTGCAGAGCCGCCCGGCATGATAGCCGATGGTACCGCCCATCTGGAGCGCCGCTCCTTCCCGTCCGGCAGATCCGCCGCACAGGTGGGTCAATACCGTGCCCAGAAAGATGGCCGGCAGCAACCCGATGGAGAGGCCCTTTCCATGGTGGACTTCGTCAATGATATCGTTGGTGCCCTGTCCTTCTGTCCCTGTCAGCTTGTAAAAGGCGACAATAGCCAGACCCGCCAATGGAAGGCACCACAATAGCCAAGGATGTTCTGCCCGCAGCTGCGTAACCTTGTGGACGCCAATGTGGAACAGTGATCCAATGATTCCACAGCAGGTACCGGTAACCACAGCCAGCAGCAGCCACTTCGCCAGCGCCTGGATATACAATTTTGTATGGACAACCCAGTCCAAAAACTTCTTTCCTCTTTCTTTGCCCATGACTTCTCCTCTGCCGCCTATCTTACGCCTCTGCGTACGCAGCCACTGCCTGCACCTGCTCTTTGCCGTCCAGCCGGTTTTCCAGAATCTCCGGCTGCTTCAGATAACGGCTGAAGGCGGCAAAAAAGCGGGAATATTCAATACCTGTGGCAATCCGCTCGTCCATCACCACGCCGAGGGGCATCTGTTTTTTTCGGCTGCCAGTTGGAGCCATCGGATCCGGCACAGGCTTGCCCATACAAATGAACACGCTGGTTGTACCGAATTCATAGCAGTGATGGAAGATGTAGCTGGTGTTGATGGACGCCAGATTCGTGATGAACAGGCTGGTGTGGAACGGACTTAGATCAATCACCTTCCGCGGCAGCAGTCCGTGAAGATCCAGATGGTAAGCCAGCCAGAATACCAGTCTGGCAAGGCCCGGAATCGCGAAGGCCGCATTGGCAAACCGGTCCGTGCTGTTGTTATGAACCGTGACAGCATTCCGGTCAATGTGTTCTTTGATCTTCCGGCTGATGGAAAATACGGTATCCTCCGGCTCCAGATGGATTTTTAAGGTTGTCTCATCCGGCGTTCCGTCCGCGCGGGTCTTCAAGATTACAAAGCTGAAGCAAAAGTGATTCCGCTGATAAATCTTGCGGTTCATTACAAAGTAGTTCACCTTCGGGTTCTCCAACGCCGCTTTGTAATAGGCGGCCACCAAAACGCTCATGTGCGTCACAGCCTGCCCATCCCTGCGCTTTTTTCGGATATAGGCTTTCATAATGTCTTCATCTACATAATCGCTGGCCCAGTTTTGTGCGTCAAAACGGCGCGGCATGATATAAGGAAGCGCCCGCATAATCGGCGTCAGACCCTTCACTCTGGTTCCGTCCGGTCTCATCCTGATTCCCTCATTCTTTCCTAAAAATCGACACATCCTGCCATGCAAGCTTGAACGAATTTATTATATTAAAAAACTGTTAATATTTCAATGTCAATTATAAAATACCGTTTTGTAGGTCATTTTCCACAAAAGCCTAACAGAATTTTAGATGCTCTGAAAAAATTTGAATTACTGGTTGATTCTTTCCTTCTCTCTGTCGTATACTAAAAATAACCAAGCATAGGTTCGGGCAACTCGTCTGTCTTGTCAATACCGTCCGAACGTTCAAAATTTAGTCGAAATGGAGGAAATAAGTATGAAATACGGCCGTACGTATAACTTTTCCGCCGGCCCCGCCATGATGCCGGAGGAGGTTCTGGAGGAAATTGCCGCTGAAATGATGAATTACCGCGGCAGCGGCATGTGCGTCATGGAGATGAGCCACCGTTCCAAGGTGTTCCAGCAGATCCGTGACGAAGCGGAAGCCGATCTTCGGAAGCTGATGGGAATTCCGGACAACTATAAAGTGCTGTTCGTTCAGGGCGGCGGCACCGTACAGTTCGCCATGGTGGCCATGAACCTGATGAAAAACGGCATCGCCTGCTATGTGGAGACCGGTGCCTGGTCTAAGAAGGCCATTAAGGAGGCCCAGAAATACGGTGAGGTGAAAATTGTCGCCTCCTCTGCCGACAAGAACTTCTCCTATATCCCTGACTGCTCTGATCTGGATGTTCCCGACAATGCGGACTATGTATACATTTGCGAGAATGAGACCATCAACGGCACCACCTATCATAAGCTGCCCAACACCAAGGGCAAGGTTCTGGTGTCCGACCAGTCCTCCATGTTCCTGTCCCGTCCCTGCAATGTCGCCGACTACGGTTTGATCTGGGCCGGCGTGCAGAAGAACGTGGGCCCGGCAGGTATGGCTGTGGTTATCATCCGGGAGGATCTTATCCGGGAGGATCTGCCCAAGTCCGTCCCCACTTACATGAGCTACAAGACCCACGCAGACAATGATTCCATGTACAACACTCCCAACTGCTGGGCCATCTACTGCTGCGGCAAGGTGTTCAAGTATCTGCTGGCAAACGGCGGGCTGGAGGCTATGAATCAGCGCAATGAGGAGAAGGCTGCCATCCTGTACGACTATCTGGATTCCAGCAAGTTCTTCACTGGTGCTGTGGTGAAGGAGGACCGCTCTTTGATGAACGTGCCCTTCGTCTCTCCCTCCAAGGATCAGGATGCCGAGGTAGTGGCCGCCACCAAGGCTGCCGGCTTTGATAACCTGAAAGGCCACAAGAGCGTGGGCGGCCTGCGCGCCTCCATCTATAATGCCATGCCCAAGGAGGGCGTGGAGGCTCTGGTGGAATTCCTGAAGAAGTATGAGGCGGAGCACGCCTGATCCTCCAGATTCCCGTCCGGCTTTTGCCAAGCACCTGTCCCCCAATGGGTGCTGGGATTTTCCAATGAAATATGGATGCGCCCCTGGGGTGCGCATACGGAAAATGATAAAAGGGGTAATTGAATATGTCTATGCGAGTTTTGGTCACTGACGGTATGGATGCCGGCGCCATGGAGCAGCTGCGCAAGGACGGATATGAAGTCGTGGAGCAGTTCTACGAGCCGGATCAGTTGGGCACCGCCCTCCGGGATTTTGACGCGGTCATTATCCGCTCTGCCACGAAGATCAAGGAACCTCAGATTGATGCGGCCAAGGGCAGCCGCCTGAAGCTGATCATCCGGGCCGGTGTGGGTGTAGACAACATCGCGGTCAAGTACGCCGAGGCGGCGGGCATCACTGTGAAAAACACGCCCCGCGCCTCCTCCAACGCCGTGGCGGAGCTGGCCATGGCTCTGCTGTTCTCCTGTGCCCGGAACATCTCCATCGCCGGACACACCATGCGGGAGAACAAATGGGAGAAGAAGGCCTACTCCAAGGGCTTTGAGCTTGCCGGCAAGACCATGGGTGTCATCGGCTACGGCCGCATCGGCCAAATGGTTGGTACCAAGGGGCAGGCTCTGGGCATGAACGTGCTGTCTGTGGTGCACCGCAACAAGCCCGAGGGCTGCGAGTGCGAAACCATGCACTTCGTCTCCATGGACGAACTGCTTTCCCAGTCGGACATCATCTGCCTGTGCGCCCCCGGCGGCGACAAGGCCCTGGTGGATGCGGAGAGCTTAGCGAAGATGAAGGACGGCGTGGTGATCGTCAACGTCTCCCGTGGTTCCAACGTGGATGAGGCCGCTCTGCTGGAGGCCCTGAACTCCGGCAAGGTAAAAGCTGCAGGCCTGGATGTATGGATGAGCGAAAAGGATCCCAACTGGGCTCTGGCCCAGCATCCGGCCGTCTCCTGCACCCCCCACGTCGGCGCGGGCACCAAAGAGGCGCAGAAGCGTATTGGTGCGGAGTTGGTGGACATCATCGAGCATTTTGAGGCATAATCCATATTTTATAGACAGACGAATCCATAAAAAGCGGGGACCGGTACAGCTGTGCCGGTCCCTGTTTTTTATGAAAACGCTGGAAAGCACGCCTGCCAGCTGCCCCCCGCCTCCAGCACTGCCTCCATGCGGGGATGCAGGCCCCGTGCTGTTTTCCCCAGATATGCAGCACCGAAGGGCGGCAATTCCAGACGCCGTGCCAAAGTCTGTGCCGCGCAGTCCAGAAGATGCAGCTGTTCCGCAGGCCTTCGCGGGGACAACAGCTCTGTCAGCGCCCCCTGTCCCGCCGCAGTCATATCCAGCCCCGCCAGCGCCCCCTCCGTCAGCGTCAGCCCCAGGGCGGCATCTGCCACCGGCTCATACAGATTTACCAGTAGTTCCCGGTGGGCCGGACACACCGCCGACAGCAGCCTTCGAACCGCCGCCGGGTCAAACCGGCGGAGAAAGGCGTCCTCCGTCAGCAAACGGCGCAGATACTCCCGCAGATATAAAACACCCCTGGTCTCCTCCGGCACTGGATGGCACAGCTGATAGTCGATGTCACAGGGCAGTTCCGCCGCAAAATATCTTGCGTCATAGTCCCGGAAAAAACCGCTGACCGAAGTCAGGGTGTCCGTCAGCGCGGCGCTCTCCTCCTGAAACCGACACCGCCGGGCACGGGCGTACTGCAGCCGGGCGCGCTCCACCTGCCGGCGGACTGCTGTCTCCGCCGCCCGCAGCAATCCTTCCGGCTCCTCCCGCAGCAGCGCCTCCGGAGAAAGGCCGTTTTCCCCGATATACAGCTCCAGCGACACACGGATGGACTCCAACAGTGCCCGGGCGGTCTCCGCCGGAACAGACGTGCTGTCCCCCATGGTATAGCGCGCCGTCTGCCGGACCAGCAGCGACCAGACCCGCTCCTGAAGCATCAGGTTCTCCTCCGATGTCAGCAGCCGGAGGGGCAGTTCACGTCTCTCTGTCATCCGGTTCCTCCCTTTTCGCCAGCAGTTCCGCAGGAGACAGGCCGGCCAGATACTCCGCCGCGCCGTGGGCTCTCTCATCAAAGGCTCGGCGCAACAGCCGCAGCAGGCGATCGTCGGAAAGCCGCTCCTGAAACTCATTCTTGAAGTTGTAAAAAATTTCCTGCAGCGTCAGCATCGTCTCGGCGTAATCCTCCTGATGCAGATAGGGGGAATCGCAAAAGGCCAGTACCAGACGGGGCAAAATCCCCTCTCCAAATTCTACCCGCCCCGTGTTCCGCAGGGCCTGCGTCCGTCCCGCGGCCAGCGCAGCAATCTGCTCCGGAGAAAGCGTCAACCCAAATCGGGCCGTTTTGGCGTTGCAGGCCGCCAGCGCCTGTTCCGTCCGGGCAAGCTGTACAGGCGTCATCGGAAATAATTCCTCCATTCAAACCACCTCCCGAGACAGCTTACGCCCGGAGGCATTTTCGAACAAGACTTAATTTTTGAGCGGTTTTGTGGTAATATAAATTAAAAAAGAGCGGCAAATGCCGCTCTTTTTTTGATCCCCGCGTTGTTTTCTGACCTGCATCGGATTTTAAACCAGTATTTCACAATGCACCAATCCGTTTTACGGCAAAATTCGCCCGCTTTTGCATCCATTATCTTCAGCTATGCCGCAAACTCTTTTAGATAATTTTCCTCCCATGTTTCCCTCGTTTTTTCACCATTTTTGCAACTTTCTCAAATCTGTTAACAATTTTTTAACTGCCACATCTATTTACTTTTTAAAGTTGTCAGTATATAATAAATCTATCATTTGATGAAGGCGGAGGTGCAGTCGCCCCATGAAGCAAACGGTCGTTCCCTCACAGTATCTGCAGATTGCCTTGGATCTCGCCACCCGCATTTCCAAAGGCGACCTGCCGGAGGGCAGCCGGATTTATGGCCGCTCCCTGATGGCCTCAGAGTACAATGTGTCACCGGAAACCATCCGGCGTTCCCTGCGTCTGCTGGCGGATATGAAGGTAGTGGAAGTGAAGCCCCAGAGCGGCGCAGTGGTTCTCTCTGCGGACAGTGCCAGGCGGTACATTGAAAATTTCGGCGAAAACGCAGAGGTACGCACCCTGCGGGCAGAGCTGAAATCCCTGATGCAGCAATACGGCGAAATTACCCACCGTCTGACAGATGTTGTAACGGCTCTTTCGAAAAGCCAGGAAACATTTGCATCCGCCGAGCGTCCCTTTCCCAACTATGAAGTACCCGTTCCAGCCGATTCCCCATTAATTGGGCAGAGCATCGGCGCCCTGAAATTCTGGCAGTCCACCGGGGGAACGATTGTGGCTATCCGCCGTGGGCAAACCGTAATCCTCTCCCCCGGCCCTTATGCGGAGCTATATGGCGGCGATGTCATTATCCTGGTGGGAAATCCCGCCGCCGCCGAGGCTGCCAACCGACTTGTAACTGCAAAGGAGTGAAGAACCCGTATGATCCAATTTGAACATGTCTGCAAAAGCTATGGAAAGACCCCCATTCTCAAGGACCTGAACTTCACCATTCCCGACGGACAGTTTGTGGTCCTCATCGGCCCTTCCGGTTGCGGAAAGACCACAACCATGAAGATGATTAACCGCCTGCTGGAACCGGATTCCGGTGCGGTTCTCATCGATGGAAAGGACATCCGCACCACAGATCGGGTGGCTCTGCGGCGCCATATCGGATACGTCATTCAGCAGATTGGTCTGTTCCCCAACATGACGGTGGCCCAGAATATCTGCGTGGTGCCAAAGCTTTTAAAGTATGAAAAGGCCAAGTGCAACGAAATTGTCCAGGACCTCTTAAAGATGGTCCATATGGAGCAGTATGCGGATAAATACCCTTCCGAACTCTCCGGCGGGCAGCAGCAGCGAATCGGGGTGCTGCGCGCCCTGGCCGCCTCGCCCCCCATCGTGCTGATGGATGAGCCTTTCAGCGCTTTGGACCCCATGACCCGGGAAATTCTCCAGGATGAAGTGAAAAACATTCAGCAGAAGCTGAACAAGACCATCGTCTTCGTCAGCCATGACATGGGCGAGGCGCTGAAACTGGCGGACACGATTATTTTCCTGGTGAGCGGCGAGGTGGTTCAAATGGCCTCGCCGGAAGAAATGTTGGAGCACCCGGCCAATGATCTGGTCCGCAATTTCCTGGGCAAGCATGCGCCCGACACGCCAGCCCCCTCCACTGTGGAGAGCTTCATGCGCACCAATGTTCTGACCGTTGGGAAGGACCGCGGCGTTCTGGAGTGTGCGGAACGCATGGCCCGCAGCAGCGTGGATACGCTGCTGGTCACGGATACAGACGGCCGCTATGCTGGGACGGTCTCCATCGGCGATATCCGCCATTGGGGCCAGGGACTTACCAGCATTGAGCCCCTTGTCCGCCAGACCGCACGAACCGTCCGTGTTGGTGACGAGGCCAAGGAATCCTTTGACTACTTACTGGACTCCGGCGCAAACTACGTGGTGGTCCTGAATATGGACGACACCATCGCAGGCATCGTGACCAAGACCAGCGTGGCGCGATCGGTGGCGGAGAACCTGTGGGGGGATGCAAAATGAGCGCTCTGTTTCATGATTACGGCAGTGAGCTGATCTCCGCCATCGGCATCCATACAGCATATGTTCTGGTTTCCGTGGCTGTTGGCTTTGCCCTGGGACTGCTGCTGGGCATCCTGCTTTCCCGGATTCCCCAATGGTCCGGCGTCATTATTCCCCTGCTCTCCGTCTTTCAGACCATCCCCGGCCTGGTGTTCATCGGAGTTCTCTTCATCTGGTGGGGCAGCCAGCCCTATACTGTGATAGCGGCCCTCAGCGTATACGCCATGTTCCCGGTGCTGAAAAACACCTATACCGGAATTTTAGGCGTAGAGGACAAATACGTTGAAGCCGCCTGCGGCTGCGGTATGTCCCCCTTCCAGACGCTGCTGCAGGTAGAACTGCCCCTAGCCATGCCCACCATTATCGCGGGGCTTCGAATGGCTGCCATCTACACCGTTTCCTGGGCAGTGCTGGCCTCCATGATCGGCCAGGGGGGCCTGGGCAACTTTGTATACCGGGGCACTTCTTCCAACAACAATACGCTGATCCTGCTGGGCGCCATTCCCGCAGCCATCCTGGCCATCGTCTTTGGCGCAGTGATTGATCTGATTCAGAAAAAGGTCACGCCCAGGGGTCTCCGGAAGGAGGTAGACAAATGACCTGGACGGTAATCCTTGAGCACCTGTTCATCGTACTGGCGGCAAGCATTCTGTCCATTGCCATTGGCTTGCCGCTTGGCATCTGGGCCTATGTGTCTCCCAGGGCCAGAGGTGTCATTCTCCGGGTGGTGGATTTGCTGCAGACCATTCCCTCTCTGGCCCTTTTGGGTATCATCATGGTGGTGCTGGATCCAGGCAAACTCACTGTCATCCTGGGCATCACCCTCTACTCCCTGCTTCCCATTGTTCGGAACACCTGCCTGGGACTCCAGGAAGTGGATCCCGGCGTGAAGGAGGCTGCCCGCGGCATGGGCATGAGCAAGCCCTACCGCATTTTGATGGTGGAATTTCCCCTGGCCTTCCCCACGGTGTTCACCGGCATCCGCATTGCCGTGGTAAACGCCATTGGCACCGCGGTATTTGCGGCCTTTGTCGGCGGCGGCGGCCTTGGCGGCGTCATTACCCAAGCTATCCGAATTAAGAATATGCCAGTCATTGCGGCAGCCACCGGCGTACTGATGGTGATTGCCGTGGTGCTGGATCTGGTGATGGGCTGGTTTGAAGGCCAGATGCGCAAGAGCAGAGGCGGCTCCCGGAAAATGTGGATTCCCGTTGCGGCACTGCTGCTGGCCTTCTGCCTGTTGCTGCCTTATGGCCGCGGCAGCAGCGGCGATCTGATGCTCTATGATGGGGATTACTCTGAAACTCAGCTGATGCACCACATGGTGAAGATGCTGGTGGAGGAGCAGACAGATTTGAGCGTCACCATTCAGGATCAGATGTCCCAGGTGAATAACTTTAAGGCCCTGGAGGGCGATGGACACACCTGCGATCTGATGATCTCCTACGACGGCACACTGCTGACCACCTTCTTCCAACAGGACACCTCCGATGTGCCGGCGGGCATGAGTATTTACAACTACGTCAATCAGAAGGCCCAGACGGACTACGGTATGAAGCTGCTGGATCAGCTTGGCTTTGACAACACCTACGCCATCGGCGTGCCGGAAGCGCTGGCGAAGCAGTATCAGCTGGAAACGATCAGCGACCTGGTCCCTGTGGCAGACCGGCTGGTTTTCGGCGCAGAACAGGAGTTCTTCACGCTGGAGGGCAGCATGAAATACAACCCCTTTGTGGAGTTCTACGGGCTGAACTTCAAGACCTATAAGCCTGTGGACCAGGGTTTGAAATACGCCGCCATTGAAAACGGCAGCTTCGATGTGGCGGTAGTCTATGCCACCGATGGTCTGAACCGTAAGGTAGGCCTGAAAATTCTGGAGGACGACAAGAGCTTCTTCCCGGATTACAACGGCGCTTTCCTGGTACGCCAGGACGTATTGGCAAAATATCCGGAGTTGGAGGAAATTCTGAATCAGCTGTCTGGGAAGATCCCTACCGAGCAGATGGCGGAACTGACCTACCAGGTGGACGTGGTGGGCCGGAGCGTGGACGAAGTTGCCCACGAATTCCTGTCCAGCCAGGGATTGATCAGCGGCTGAAAACCTGATAGGATCTATTCCGGGGGAGCTTGATTCCCCCGGAATTTTTTTGCAACCAGCGGCGCTTTTTTTCGTCTTTTCCTATGAGGCGGAGGAAACACTCAATTGGAAGGAGGCGGAGTCTATGGAGGACAGCCAAATTGTCGAGCTGTACTGGGCCCGCTCGGAACAGGCCATCACGGAGACCTCAGACAAATACGGCGGCTATCTGCGGAACATCTCGTGGAATATTCTACGCAGCCATGGCGATGCAGAGGAGTGTGTGAACGACACCTATTTACGTACCTGGAACGCCATTCCGCCCGCTCGCCCCTCAGCCCTCCGGGTCTGGCTGGGGCGAATTGCCCGGAACCTGTCCCTGGACCGCTGGAAGCAAAGCCGGGCGCAAAAGAGGGGAGGCGATGAAGCGGCGCTCCTGCTGGGAGAGCTGGATGCCTGCATTCCTGCGCCTCACGGCACGGAAAAGGCTCTGGAGGATCAGGAGATTGCCGCTTTGATTAGTTTATTTTTGCGGGATCTCTCCCCGGAAACTCGCAAAATTTTCCTGCGGCGGTACTGGTACGGGGAAGATTTGACAACCATTGCAGCCTGCCTTGGCTGTAGCCAGGGAAAGGTAAAGTCCTCTCTGTTCCGTACCCGCAAGGCCCTGCGCGCGTATCTGGAAAAGGAGGAGGTGCTGTTATGAGCGGAGAACGGCTGTTTCGCATTTTGGGACTGGTGGACGAAGACCTCATTGAGGAGGCGGGGACGGACTCCTCCCCCACTGCCATACAGCGGCGCAGCACACCCTGGGGCCGGTATCTGGCTGCAGCTGCCTGTTTAACGCTGATGTGCGGCCTTGGCCTTGCCTGGCTGGTCACCGGAGGATTCCACGGCATGGGCGCCGCTGCGCCCGGAGAGAGCAGTGGAGCTGGCGGCGGTATCGCTCATGACAACGAGCCCCTCTATACAGACGGGTCCACTGTGTTCATGTCCTACGCCGGGCCGGTGCTCCCTATGACAACCGAAGAGTCCGATCCAGGCCTGACAGCAGAGCGCACAACCTCTTGGGACTTTGCGCCGGGCACCTATCGGGACGGGTCCCCCCGGCAGTGGAGTGCTGTGGTCACTGACCGCTATATGCTGGCCAATCCCACAGAAACGGATACCACAGTAACCGCCCTGTATCCATTTACCGGAAGCTTCTCCGAATTGGCGGAGGCAGCGCCCACTGTGACCGTGGACGGTGTGAAAACCGAGGCCGTGCTGTATGCCGGGGCCTATGCCGGGGGCTTCCGGGGCGTTTATGAGGAGGACGGTCTTGACGATTCCACTTGGAATCTCCATCCACCCGCCAGCTGGACGGACTATCAGGCTTTGCTGGAGGACGGCAGCTATCTGTCCCAAGCGCTGCGTGAAAACCCTGCATTGGATATTCCTGTGACCGTATATGAATTCACCGACTTTGAGGCTCCGACGGAGGAATACGAGGCCGCTACCCAAGCGATTTCCTTTACCATCGACAAGTCCCGTACTACGATCCTCACCTATGGCTTTAACGGCGCAAGCTGGGATGAGGACACCGGCTGGCGGCAGTATGATTACTTTGTGCCGGACGGGGTGAGGGGGGAATCTGAGGTGAAGGTACTGATTGTGCTGGGCGATGATCTTCAGGACTACACCCTTCAGGGCTATGCCAACGGCGCCTGTGAGGAAAATGGGAAAATCGACGGTGTCTCCTGTACCATTATCCGTCGGGAGGCCACTTTGGAAGAGGCGCTTGGAAATTTGTGCAGAGCTTATGCAGATCAGTATATGGACCATCTTCCAATGGAAATGGCGAATATCTTTGATTCTGTGTCTATGGAACTCTTCCAGGACGCTGTGGCGGAGCTTTTGACCCAATACGGCGTTTTGTCTGGTGAGGGCTTAGTAGACCGGTACAGCGACGGGCGACTGGACGATTTGATCAGCGAGGCTTTGACGCAGGAGCGGGTACTGTATCTCCGTTTTCCTGTAACCGTGCCCGCAGGCGGCAGTATCACGGTATCGGCGTCGCTTTGGAAGGCGCCCAGCTTTGACTTCGGCTGTTCCGAGTCAGACAATGTGGATCTGCAGGGCTATGATCTGGTGACGCATCTGGGCTCCACTCTGACATTCACCATCCAGCGTGCCTCTCTGGTGAATACAGGGGGTATCGAACTGGTCCGGCAGAACGTTGGATTTGATCTGAAAAACGGCAAGGCGGAAGTGGAGCTGTCCCCGGATGAGGCACATTATTATCTTGAGGTTCGTCCGCTGGAGGCAACGCCCTAATCTGCCTTTAAGCAGTCCGTTCATAATCGTCCGTTTCTTATCGTTTTTCTATAATATTATATTTATCGGCACAAGAAGCCAAGCTTTGTAAGGTGCATGAATCATGATACATGTGCCCGGATCAGCTTTTGGCTGAACCGCCGGCTGCATCTGGGTGCTAACGAAAAAAGTCTGGTACAGGGTGCCTTTCTCCACGATTTTTACCTATACGACTGGCACCGGCGCCGATCTGCCAGCCGCTGGCACGGGTTCCGGCACCCGGCCATCGCCCTGCGTAACGCCTCTGCGTCCTATTCTCTGGATGAGCGGGAAAAAAACATCATTGTCAGCCATATGTGGCCGCTGACCCTGACCCGGCCGCCACATTGCCGGGAGGCCGCCCTGGTCTGTCTGGCGGACAAGGGCTGTTCTCTTCACGAGACGTTGTTTCGGCGGTGAAATGCGCTTGCTCAATGATGCGTACTGCATGAATAACAAAAAGCTTCGAAACCGATTGAAAACGGTTTCGAAGCTTTTTTATCCTCAGGTATCCGGCAAATCAGCCGTTCTTTCTGCAAGCTCAATCCTGTTTGACAAATTTGCTGGCCGGCGCCCGGCAGATGGGACACACATAATCCGCTGGAAGGCTCTCCCCTTCATAGATATAGCCGCAGACTGTGCAGCGGAACCCATTTCCCGCCATCGTCCGGTATACAGTGGCGGCAGGCGGCGTGGTCTTGCCGCGGTTTGTAAATTCCTGCAGCGTCAGCACCGGGCCGTCTCCAAGAACCTCCGACTCGGTTACTTCCCCCACCAGCAGCATATAACTGCCGATGTCCAAGCTGTCCACCACCTTACAGGAAATCCGGGCAACCATATGTTCCATCAGATAGGGATTGCCCATTCCGTCCGTCTTGACCGCATATTCCGCAAACTTATCCTTCACCCGTCCAGAGCGGTAGCCAAAACAGTCAATGAGGCCCTCCGGGCAATCCGCTGCCAACAGCGTCACCGAAAAGCTGCCAGAGGCTTTGATCGCCTGGTAAGTTTCATGATCCTTATTCACCGTAACTGTAAATTTTGCCGGGTAGGACGCAGTCACCTGATGGAGGGAATTGATGATACAGCCATGATGCTTGTCACCATTTGCAGCAGAGAGCAGGGACAGAGTATAGTTCAGTTTCTCAAAAGCCTTCGTATTCATAACGTCCTTCCTTTCTTCTCCTGTCGATTGAAATATTAGATATTTATATGAAATAGTATAGCAGGTTTCATGCTTCCGTCCTGTTGCGTCCGCAACAAATGCGCACAAAAATTTTCCAGGTTTCCCCATAGACAAAACATTTTTTATAGCGTATACTGTCCTCAATATTTAAGCACCATTTATATCTACCATAAGTAAAACAAATGTTTTCTATTTTGTAAAAAGGAGTGGTTCTATGTCTGAGAGTTACGCAGGCAAGATCAACCGAAAGCTGCTGAAAAAACGGCGCATCATCAATGCAGCAGCCGGGCGGGAGCCGGCAGATCTGGTGCTGAAAAATGCGACGTATGTCAACGTATTTTCCAATGAGTTGTGTCATGCGGACATCGCCGTGGCAGAAGGGCTCATTGTTGGCATGGGACAGTACTCCGGCGTGGTTGAGGAGGACATGACCGGTAAGATTATTCTGCCCGGCTTTTTAGATGCCCATATCCATTTGGAGAGTTCTTTGGTTTCTCCAAAGGAATTTGTAAAAGCCGTCCTGCCCCATGGAACCACTACCGTTATTACCGATCCTCACGAGATTGCGAATGTCATGGGTACGGACGGTATTGAATATATGCTTCAGGCAACAGAGGGGCTGCCGGTGGATGTGCGCTTTATGCTCCCCTCCTGTGTTCCAGCCACACCCCTGGATGAGTCGGGAGCTGTTTTGGACTATCGGGCCATCGACAGTTTTTATGCCCATCCCAGAGTCCAGGGATTGGCTGAGATGATGAATTTTGTCGGCATTATCAACAACGACGATCAAGCCGTGGAAAAAATTGTGGCGGCGCAGGCCAACCACAAAAAAATTGATGGGCATGCGCCGGATTTAGCAGGCAATGATCTGAATGCCTATATTGCCGCCGGCGTTTATTCCGATCATGAATGCCATGACTTGAAGGACGCCATTGCCAAACTGGAGCGGGGACAATTTATCATGATTCGGGAGGGAACCGCTGCCCGGAACTTGGAGGCCCTGGCCCCCCTGCTGTGCGACAAATACAGTGAACGGTGTATGTTCTGCACCGATGACAAGCATCCAAACGACCTGCTGGAAAAGGGACATATCGATTACATTGTAAAGCGTGCCATCGCTCTGGGGGTCGATCCCATCACAGCCATCAAGGTGGCCTGCCACAACGCCGCCCGTTATTTTCTTCTGAACAACCGGGGTGCCATTGCGCCGGGCTATCTGGGAGACTTTGTGGTCATTGACAATTTCCAGAACTTCCATATCGAGCAGGTCTATAAGCGCGGCGAACGGATGGTGGAAAACGGGGTGGTAAAGGCGTTCTCTGCGCCATCCATTGAACAGTATCTGGTCGATCGGGCCCACAGCACCTTCCACGTGTCCCCCCTGACCGCCCAGGACTTTGCCGAACGGAGGCCCAGAGGCATCATCGGGATGGTGAATGGAGAAATCACTACCGTGGATGCCGGCTACTCCGACCACATTGACGTGGAATACGACGTGCTGAAAATCGCTGTGGTAGAGCGCCATAAAAACACACACCACATCGGCATTGGCTTTCTCCAGGGTTATGGTCTAAAGTCCGGCGCCGTGGCCACCTCCATCTCCCATGATTCCCACAACATCATTGTGGTGGGGACCAATGAAGCGGATATGGCCGCCGCTGCCAACCGTGTTGTTGAACTGAATGGCGGGATTGTAGTCTGGGACGGTGGACAGCCGCAGGCAGAGGTTCCCCTGGCAATTGCTGGCATCATGAGTGAGGAATCTCTGGTGGCTGTCAACGAGCATCTGGAAACCGCTAAGGAACGGGCCTTTGAACTGGGCGTCAGTCCAGGAATTGATCCCTTTATGACACTGAGTTTTATGGCTTTGCCGGTTATCCCCTCTCTGCGAATCACTACCCGGGGCGTATTTGATGTGAATAGTCAGAGTTATGTTTAAATATAAAGAGAGGATCGGCCCAGTGGGCCGATCCTCTCTTTATGCTTCGTTTTCAACTGTGATCTGGCACGCCTTCAGGGCCTCCAAAGCAGTTTTGTGGCGCTCCGGCGTAACGCCTGCACAGCAGGCCGCATCCACCGCAATTTCTGTCTCCGGCAAAAATACTTTTAGCAGCAGGGCGTTGGAAATCACACAAATATCTGTGCAAAGGCCAATGAGTGTAATCTTTCCGATGGACTCCCCTTTGGCCTGCAGTTCTTCATTCTGCGCTTTCAGCAGCTGCCCCAGCGCCAAGCTTCCAAAGGTTGGCTTATCAATGGGCAATTCCTTTCGCACCGCTTCGATATCCGGCGCCAACTGCCACCCTACAGTCCCCCTGATGCAGTGCTCCACCGGCAGCTTCCGGCCCTCCTGCGTATCCAGATACGCTGTTTCATGCGTGTCCCGGGTGCAGAGCACCCGACCCTGAAAGGTACGCATCTTCTTTGCAACCTTCGGTACAATGGCAACTGCCTCTGACGTACCCAAAGTGCCGTCAATGAAATCATTCTGCATATCCACAACTACCAAAACATCCATTTTTCGCACCTCCCATAAAAATTTCAACTTTATTATAGCATGCAACAGCCGCTTCTTCCACTTTTTCTTGCGCGTTCTTTTGCGAAAGCGGTTGACTTTCCGTAAACCGTCCGTTACCATAGGAATTATCCCCAATGGCGGGGAAAACAGAACGGTACTGAACCGCTCTCTTTTTTCGTCTTTGGGGCTGTGTGAAAAAAGAGAAGGAGTTTGTTTCATGAAACGAGAGAGTTTCCAATCCCGGCTGGGATTCCTGCTGGTGAGTGCAGGCTGCGCCATCGGCATCGGCAATGTCTGGAAATTTCCCTATGTCACTGGCGAAAACGGCGGCGGCATATTCGTGCTGTTTTACCTGCTGTTTCTGGTAATCATGGGTGTCCCTGTGCTGACCATGGAGTTGGCAGTGGGCCGCGGCAGCCGTAAAAGTGCGGTTCTGGGCTACCGAGCTCTGGAAAAGCCCGGCAGCAAGTGGCACATCCACGGCTGGTTCTGCATCATCGGCTGCTATCTGCTGATGATGTATTATACTACGGTGTCCGGCTGGATGCTTGGTTACTTCTTCAAATTTGCCGGCGGCGCCTTCAGCGGCCTGGAGGGCGATGCCATTGACAGCGTATTTGTCAACATGCTGGCCAATCCCGGCGAGATGACACTCTGGATGGTCATCACCGTTTTGGTTGGTTTTCTGGTGTGTTCCTTCGGCCTCCAGAAAGGTCTGGAGCGCATTACCAAATGGATGATGCTGGGGCTGCTGGGCCTTATCGTGGTGCTGGCAGTCCACAGCCTGATGCTGCCCGGCGCGGCAGAGGGTGTCAAGTTCTACCTGCTGCCCGACTTCCAGCGGGCGGCGGATGCGGGCCTGCTCAATGTCATGGTGGCCGCCATGAACCAGTCTTTCTTCACGCTGAGCCTAGGCATCGCCGCTATGGAGATCTTCGGCAGCTATATGAGCAAGGATCATACCCTCACCGGCGAGGCCGTCCGCATTTGCTGCCTGGATACCTTTGTGGCCGTCACCTCCGGCCTCATTATCTTCCCCGCCTGTTTCAGCTTCAATGTGGCTCCGGATCAGGGGCCCGCTTTGATCTTCATGACCCTGCCAAAGGTGTTTGCAGACATGGCCGGCGGCCGTCTATGGGGCACGCTGTTCTTCCTGTTCATGACCTTTGCCAGCTTCTCCACCGTCCTGGCCGTGTTTGAAAACCTTCTGGCCAGCTGTATCGATAACTTCGGCTGGAGCCGGAAGAAGGCCGTTTTAATCAACTGCGTGTTCATCCTGTTGGCCAGCATGCCCTGTGTTTTGGGCTACAACCTGTGGAGCGGTTTCCGCCCCATTATGGGCAAGGACGTGCTGGATTCCGAGGACTTCCTGGTCAGTAACCTGCTGCTGCCCATTGGATCTTTGATCTACCTGCTGTTCTGCGTCACCAAATGGGGCTGGGGTTTCGACAACTATCTGGAGGAGGCCAACACCGGCACAGGTCTGAAAATGCCCCGGTGCCTGAAACCCTATTTCCAGTATATTCTGCCCATTCTCATTCTGGCAATTCTGATTGTGGGTCTGCTCCCCAAAAACTGAATCATATAAAAAGCACTGGGGGCCACGGCTCCCAGTGCTTTGATATCTCCAGTCATTCTGATGCTGTACAGCGGTGCCTTCTGCTTTTCAAAGCTTTATTTCAAACAGCCCATCCCGGCTGCAGCAGAGATACAGCTTTCCGCCGCCCCGCAATTGGGGAATCCGCAGCTCGCTCCCCTGCTCCGGGTACAGCCGCACCAGCAGCACCCGGTCTGTCGCCGCATAGGCGGCAAAGCGGATGAAATGCTCCTTCCTCATGGGATGCGGGAATGTAATATACCAATCCTCCTCGATTTCCTGTACCGTCATGGCGTGGTCCTCATCTGCCGGTCTGGCCTCCAATGGCTCCAGCTTCCTGCCGCAGCAGTGCAGTTCCCCGCCGCCAGTGGCAGTGAGAATGTTTCCGCAGTCCGGACACACGTAAAATTTTACTCGTTTCATATTTCCAACCTCCGTATCCTGGGGAGCCAGATCTCCCGCCAAAAGCCGCTCCACGCTGACGCCAAACAGTTCACTCAGCGACGGCAGCAGGCTTATATCAGGGCAGCCAAGGCCCGTTTCCCTTAGTTAAAGATATTGTTGGGTATCTCAAGATGTGTCATTCGATTTTGCCGATAAAGCGGTAGAAGATTTCCACTTCCTGTTCCCGGCTTCCGTCCTCACTTTTGACCGCTTCATGGACAAGGATTTTTTCAATCAGCGTATTCAGAAGTTCAGCCGTCAATTCTGTGGGATTGACATACTGTTTCGTCAGACCTATCCACTTTTCAGCGTCAACCGCTGTCTGGGCGGCGGCCTCCATCGCTTCGTGAAGCCGTTCAATTTTTGCGTCCAATTCTCGCTGTTCGCCCTGATACTTTTCGGACAGCATATTGAAATTGTATTCTGTAATGCGTCCGGCAGACCAGTCCTCATACATTTTTGCAAACAGGGTGTCTACTTCTGCTTTGCGCTTTTCCGCCTTTTTCAGTTCGGCTGTCTGCCGCTTCCTTGCAGTATTGCGTTCCTTATCGCTGGCGTTAAGTAGCCGTTTCAGAAGTTTGTCCCCATCCTGCTGTGCCAGCACAGACCAGTATTGCAGACGGGAAAGGACATAGGCGTAAAGCACATCATAGCGGATATAGTGCATGGAACACTGGTGCAATCCTTGCCCGTACTTGCTACAATGGTAGTGGGCATAGGGATTTTTGTTCTGGCTGTTCACACCATAGGCCAGCGACCAGCCGCAGTCCGCACATTTTACCAGCCCGGAAAATATCTGTGTTGTGCCGTTCTTCTGCCGTCTGCGCCTGTTGCAAATCTGCTCCTGTACTTGACGGAACACATCTTCGGAAATAATCGCTTCGTGGGTGTTCTCCACACGATACCATTCCTCTTTTGGCTTGCGTACTTTCTTCTTGTTTTTGAATGAAATGTTGGTCTGCTTATTGTGGACGCTGTGTCCGATATAGGTTTCCTCTTTCAGAATACTTTTCACCTGCGCTATCGTCCACGCATAGGCTTTTTCCTCCGACGCTCCGGCATAGATATTTGCGAAAGTGCCGTATCTCTGGAAATTCAGCCAGCCGGGAGTAGGTACTTTTTCTTCGACCAAAATCCGTGTAATGCTGGCGGCTCCCCGGCCATGAACGGCAAGGTCAAAAATCTTTTCGATAATCCACCTTGTTTCCGGGTCAATCAGAAGATGGCCTTTCTTATCCGGGTCTTTGACATAGCCCAGCGGGGCATAGGCTCCATAGTGTGCGCCATTTGCAAACCGTGTCCGCATGGCCGCTTTTACCTTTTTGCTGGTCTGGCGGGCGTGCATTTCATTCAGAATGTTGAGGAATGGGGCAAGCTCATTCTCTCCGTTGATGGTGTCCACATTGTCATTGACAGCGATATAGCGGACGCCTTTGCTGGGAAAGTAGATTTCCGTGTATTGGCCGGTCAGAATGTAGTTTCTGCCTAAGCGGGATAAATCTTCTTGTGTCAAGTAGGAACTAAAAAAATATAGAGATTTTTTGCAAAGAGTCCACGGCTTGTTCATATCCGTGGACTCTTGCGCATCTCTTAAGACATTATTCACTTGTGATGAAGTCCTTGAACTTCCATTCGAGTTCAATCCGATTGTCAGAATGGACATAGATCGCTTTTATGAATGCGTGAGCCAGCTCGTATGTCAGCTTTTCAGATCGGGCATACAAATCGCATACGGCATCCAGCTTATCGTCTGAGCAGGAACGCTCTGAGTCAAGCTGCTGCATCCGGTAATGAGCCTTGCGTATTGCGTCATCAGTCTCCGAGATTTTGGCATCGGTTTCAGACTTCGCTTTCAAGTATTCTTCTCTTGAGATGTCACCGGCTGTGTACTTCTCGTAGCAGCGGAGCTTAACCCCTTTGAGCTGTTCTGCCTGAGTTTGCAGGGAACGAATGCGGGACGCGCACTCATCAATGGCAGTCTTTCTGACCTTGCCAACTTTCTTGTTTTGAACTGCTTGCTTCTCAGCCAGTGATACATACTGACCGATGGCATTGAAAACTACTCGCTCAAGCTCTGCTTCATAATATCTTTCTCCAACAGCACATTCCGTGTTCTTATCGTGTGTGGAGTGGGTGCAAGTGTAGAAATAGCCTGAGTTTCTGAGCTTGCGTCGGCTCATTACCCGTTTGCAGTTTGGACAGTAGACAAGCCCCCTGAGCGGATATTGCCGCACCTTGCGTTCCGGCTTCTTTTCACCGCTGCGGATGACTGTCTGAGCAAGTTCATATTCTTCCTTGCTGACAATGGCTTCGTGCATCCCCTCAACAATGATCCAGTCCTCGTGATCCTGAGCGATGGTTTTTTTGTTGCCCACACCGGCAGACTTACGCTTATGTCCCACAGTTGCACCGGTATAGACATAGCTGACAATCACCTTGTAGACCATTGATGTTGTCCAGCTAATCTTTTCGCTCATGCGACTGAACTTCTTGTTGCCCGGATATTTGCTTTTGAAATACTGTCCGGGCGTCGGGACATTATCGTCATTCAATCCCTCTGCGATCTGTGATGTATTGCTGCCCTCAAGGGCTTCATCGAAAATACGCCGGACAACGGCAGCAGAGTCGGGATCAATCGCCAGCTTGTTTCTCTGCGTCGGGTGCATCATGTAGCCATAGGGCGCATAACCCCCAACATACTTGCCTTGCTTCATCATCTGGATTTTTGCGGTAGTTGTTTTGATAGAGAGGTCTTTGCTGTATGCTGCATAGATGATGCTGCGCATGACAACCTCAAGTCCTCCGGTTGTTCCTTTGTAGTCCTCGCTGTCATATCCGTCATTGATAGAAATGAAACGGACACCGAGGAACGGAAAAACGCATTCGAGGTAGTTTCCCGTTTCGATGTAGTCACGAGAAAACCGCGAAAAGTCTTTAACGCAGATCAGGTTAATCTCTCCGGCGCGTACCTTTTCCATCATCTCAGTGAAATGAGGACGCTGAAAGTTCGTGCCGGTATATCCGTCATCCGCAAACTCCAAGCGCGGGTATTTTGCCAGCTCCGGGTGTTCATCGAGAAAGCGGTTGATGAGCATTCGTTGATTGCCGATGCTGTCACTTTCATCCTTTGTGCAGCCGGTATCTTCATCAGCCAAAGAGAGACGGATGTAGATGCCGATTTTATAATCCTTGCTCATTTACATCGCCTCCTGAACTTCTTTAATACTCTGCAAGGTAAGTGCATAGATGTCACCGTATTTCATAACCAACTCAATGCTGCCTCCCGCATGGACGCGAACAAGCTCAATCGCTTCATCCACCAATGCTTGAGAGAGCTGCGTAGCTGTACTGACCGACTTCATAAGTTTGATCCATTTGTTGTCGGCAGACATAGCTTCGTTGAAACGAGTTTTGCGCTGAACTGCCTCATCCAAACGGCGAGACAGATCCGCGTATTGCTCATCATAGCTTTTCTTTGCAAAGGTGTACTCCTCTTCGTCGAGGATTCCGTCGGCAAAGTCTTCATACAGACGAGTGCGCTTCTTACTAAGGCTGTTGAGTTTCAGATTCAGGCTTGTGATAAGGGCATTCTGCTGATCGCGGATGCTCTTTTCGCCGGAGCTGCCTCTGAGTTTATCAAGGAGCTTGTCATAATCAAGTGCCGCTTTGACTTGAAGCTGGATTGCAGCGAGAACATCAGGCTCAAGTTTGTCCTGCCTCAGATAATGGGTAGTACATTTCTCGTAGCGTTTTCCAACAGCGGTACTGCATTCATAATACGCATACCAGCGTCCCCGTTTGTCCTTGTCTATCTTTTTGCGATGATAGTACATCCGCTTGCCGCAGTCTGCGCAGACGATTTTGCCATCAAAGAAATTGACGAGAGCTGCGCGGTGTTCCTCAGACTGCATCATCTTGGTCTGCCTTGCTTCGCTTGCAGTATTCATGATGTCCTGCACCTTCTGAAAGGTATCACGGGAGATGATCGGCTCATGGGTGTCCGGAAATACAATCCACTCGTTCTTGTCCTTAACATTATGAGACTTGATCCCACGATAGATTGCTTTCTCTGACCGTCCGAGGACTGTGTCACCGACATAATGTGGATTTGTCAGGATGCCGTAGAGCGTCGAGCTGTGCCAGCCCTTGCAGGAACATCCATCGCCCTTGCGAGTGCCGGTCTGACGCTTCCGAAGCTCTGTGTTCGGTGCGCCCATTGCATCCAGGCGGTCAAGAATCGTCGGGATAGAAAGACCTTCAATCTTCCATTGGAACATCAGGCGAACATAAGGTGCTGTTTCTTCGTCGATGACCATGTTCGTATGCTCATCATTCCATTTGTACCCGTAGGGCAAGTTTCTCTTTTGGAATGTCCCTTGTTCCATCTGTGCTTTTAGGGCAGTGGAGACTTTCCGGGATATGTCCTTTGAGTAAAGAGCATTGATCATATTTTGCAGAGGGATCATCAGACTTTCATTCGATCCATCAGTATCAAAACTGTCATAATGCTCTTTGATAGAGATAAACCGTAGCCCGATCTGCGGAAATACGCGCTCAAGGTATGTGCCTGTTTCAATATAGTCACGACCAAAACGGCTGAGATCACGGACTACAAGGCACTTAATCCTGCCTGAACGGATGTCGTTCATCAGGCGGTTGAACTCCGGTCTGTCAAACACAGTACCCGTTCGTCCGTTGTCGATGTAAACATCCACGAGATTTAGGTAGGGGCAATCAGCGAGGTAAGACTTACATATCTCAATCTGATTGGTGATCACATCCACCTTTTCCGACTTGCCGCTGTTTTCCACGGAAAGACGGGCATAAATGGCGGTAGGAAATATCTGTGCAGGAGCAGCAACAATTTCCGGCTGCTGTTCGACTACGGCTTTTCTGCTTTTTCGTGCCATTCGCTCATCCCTCCTTTATCCGGCAATGGCAAGTTCATCGGCATAACCGAGAACATATTCAAGCGTCTGCTGGTATTCGTCTTTGTATTTGAAGACGATCTCGATGGCATGATTTTCGTGAATGAGGATGCGGTCAACGAGAGCCATCAGAACACGCCGGTTGAGTTCTTCAATGTTTTCATACTGCTTGAAGAGCGTTACCCAATTCCGTTCCGTCGTTCCGGTTGTAACCGTCTGCTTCATTTCCTTTTTTACACGCAGGAGAGCTTCCTGCTTCTCTTCAATTATGCGTGTGTAGCTGTTGCGGAAATCGAAATACTCGGATTTGTCGATGATACCATCTGACAGATCCTCATAGAGCCGCAGCTTGAGCTTCTGATAACGCTCAATTTCCTCTTCCAGCTTTGTAATCTGCGCTTCATAGTTAAAGGCTTTTCTGCTTTGTGAAGGAAGACGCTCAATCAGCTCAAGGGCTTTTTCCAGATTGATGACAAGCTCAATCTGATCGTGAATAGCGGTGAACACCTTCTCTTCAACCTCTTTTGCACTGATGCTGTGAGGACTGCAAGAGCGAGTGTGTTTATTTGTGGAGCATACATAGTAGATGTACTTCTTTGCCTTGGATGGGACTGTCTTGCGGATCATGGACTGCTGGCAATCGCCGCAGAAAAGAAAACCGGAAAACAGATGTGCTTCATCCTGATCGGGAGCGCAGCGCATATCGCGCTTCATCATCGCCTTGACTGCCATGAAATCTTCATAGGAGACAAGGGCTTCATGGGCATTCTCTACCTTAACCCATTCTGTTTCATCCTTGCTCTGGACAACACGGACTTTGTAGTTTGGAGTGCCGCGCTTTCCCTGAGCCAGAACACCGATATAAACCTCATTGGTGAGAATGCGCTGGACAGCTTTGTAAGTCCACTTTGCGGTATCGCCGGTCTTGAAGACGGTATCATACTTCACTCCGGCTGAATGCTTGTACTCCATCGGAGAGAGAATACCCATCTGATTCAGTCTGGCAGCAATTCGCCCGATGGAGATGCCATCCTTATACATGGAGAAAATCATCTGCACATATTCGCTGACCGCCTCGTCAACGATGAGCTGATTTTTATTCTCCGGAGACTTCATGTAGCCGTAGGGAGCAAATGCGCCTACAAACTCACCGTTCTTCTGCTTGACCTCCAAGCTGGAACGGATTTTCATAGAGATGTCCTTGCAGTAGGAATCGTTGATCAGGTTTTTGAACGGGATGACAAACGAGTCAGACTGTGGATCGCCGGTCAGACTGTCGTATGCGTCGTTGACGGCAATGAAGCGAACGCCGAGCTGGGGAAAGAGCTTTTCCAGATAACGCCCGGCGTCGATATAGTTTCTTGAGAAGCGGCTGAGGTCTTTGACCACAATACAGTCGATAGTACCTTTGCGGATCGCATCCTCAAGCTGCTTGAAACGAGGACGATTGAAAGAAACACCACTGTAACCGTCATCAATAAACGGCTCAAAGACAAGCTCAATGTCTTCATGTCTGGCGATGAAGTCTTCGCAGATCGCCTTTTGGCTTGCTATACTGTTGCTCTCAACCTTATCGCCATCTTCACGGGACAGTCTGCAATAGATAGCAGCGCGGTAAACCTTTTTCGGCATAAAAATAACCTCCGTTTTCTGTTGGTGTGATACATCCAATCAGAAAGACGAAGGCTTTGCTTCATTCCTATGAAAAGCACGATAAAGCCACATGACCATCAGGGCAAGCGGCTTAGTCAGTATCTTCTTTTTTTGACCTGATTAGATTATATCACAAACTCACTCGTTCGTCCATAGATCCGGGCGAAAAGATTCAATTTGTTCATAATCAAAGTCCTCTCAGATAGTGTTCCAGGCAGTCCTCCATTGTTGTGTCCGTATTGGAGAAGCTGATCTTTACAACCGTCTTTCCATCCAGATAACAATAGGGGTTTTTGATCTGCCTGATGAACTCTTGCAGTCTCTCTTCCCTCGGCGCATCCGGGTCCAGACGGACACTGCTGCGCTGAACGAGCTGGCTGCGGTCAACCGTTTTCAGGTTGAGATTTTTCATTGTCTCAACGCTCATCATCTTTTACACCTCCTGCGTGCAATGTGCTTTCAGGACAAAAGGATATGGCAGGACAACGGTTAAGAAGTCCTGCCACATAGTTTTTATCCTGAAACTATATAGTAAGTTTCGTTAAGTTCGTTTCGTTATGCTCCGGTATATTTGCAGCACGCACCCCTACCGGCAGAGCCTTACAGCTCCGGGAATGCTGCGGACTACCGATGGTTAATCAGTATCATGGGACTCTCACCCCTCCGAGGATCGCTCCGAGCCGCCCCTTCAAAGAAAGAACGGAAGTATCATTATACCCAACTTCTCCATCATCGCAAGCAGCCGCACCACACGGCTGTTCAGCCTCTCTGTTGATCGCTCGCTCCGCAGCAGATGAAACATCAGCGGGAGGTCATGGCGGCAGAAGACAAGTTGCTTCGAGAAAAGAGGAAAGATCCGCAGCACTGAGTATTCAGTTTTCAAGGAACCGCGAAGGAGGCTTGAATTAACCCCTTCACTTTACAACGGACATTCTTTTGCCGTTTTTTAAGTACCGCCCTCAAAAAAATCAAAAATATTTTTTTGCCTTTATGCGAATGGCTTGGATATGCTGCGTAACACTTGAAGCTGACACACCATTGGCTTTTGCATAGTCATACGGCTTCATTCCTTCTCTGAGAACTTTTGCGAAAATGTCTCTCTGCGTGTCTGTGAGGATTCTGAGGAAGTCCTGTTCAAGCATTGCCGTCGTTACTTCCTCGGCAAAGTCACGAGGATCAACCAACCAAGCCGAAGCCTTCACATCGTCCTCCGGGAGAGCATCCAAAGAGAGAGTGCTGCTGTTGACTTCATCTTCCTCCGTGTCATCAGAATTGCTGCCGGTATAAGACCGGCGCAGTCTCTTTTCTTCGGCACGAAGAGCTTTCATGACATCGCGGTCAACCTCCGTTACTTCTCCGGTACGCTTCACGCGCACCATGCACTTGCCGTCCTCCGTTGTCCAGAGGTCATAATCGAACTCGATAGGGGTTTTGGGGATTCTTTTCATTGTCTTGTCCTTTCCGCTGGCACGGAACAGCGGATGGGCAAGACAAAAATAGAGCCGCATGACGGTGAGTTATGATCCCATGCCGATAAAACAGAGCGATTAAACTCTGTTCATGCGGCATTAGGAAGACTCACCAATCAGCGGCTCCACAGCACAGCTATCAAAATATTTATTTGTTAATCACTATCTTCTTGAGTGTTGAAGACAGTGGTTTAACCGTCTCATACTGAGAACATCGAAGACCGTTTCGCGTCCACACAGCTTGCACTTTGCTTGGACATGACCTCTTGTGTCCTCAAATACTGCGATTGAATTGTGCCCACAGTAGGGGCATTTGACCATGCGCATCTTTTGGCTTGAAATAGCATGACGCGCTCTTTGTATCTTCATCTGCATCTCGGCAGAAGGTTCACTTACTCGGATATTTTTTCTCATGCCCATACCTCCAACGGATCGACATACTCACGGTACGGGCGGTCCTCAATATAACCGAGATCCTGCAGCCGGATAACGGCAGCGGTTTTAGAAACACCGAGCTGACTGCAAATCAGCGCAAGTGCAAGCCTGTCATGATATGCGAACCTTCCCTCATAATTGACGAGCTTTTTGCCACCGGCGAAATACCACATGGCGTAGTCTATCTCCTTTTGCGGCATGAGGATGGCTGCACCCAGCACATTTGCTTGCCATTCGTTCCAGTCCTCTCGTGTTTTCAGATCGCGGAGGGAATATGCGCATCGCGCGGCATATTTCTTCCGGCAAGCAGCTTTTGCCTCATCATCCTCCATCGAATAGAGAATCTGATGTGCGCATTCGTGGGCAAGCGTGAATCTGCGTTTCCCGCAGAGTTTCCGAACCTGTCCCGGCTGAATGAAGCTATCGTCCATCAGAATTTGATTTTGCTTGAGCGGAATCGTTCTCCTGATACCTCGCGTCTCAGCGATATACTCAGTGTCCGCATAAGCCGTCAAGCCGCAGATGCTTCCGTCCTCCGACAGACGGGCGAAGGACACATTCAAGCCGAGATAGTCCTTGGCGAACTGGTCAATCGGTGTTGCTCTCGGAATGCGGACATCCTCCGGTTCCTGCCCAAAGAAGAACACATTGAAGTCCTTGGTGACGGCTGCTGCTATTTCTTCTATTTGCTTGTGGGATAGGATCATCAGCAACCCTCCTTTGCTTCGACAAACCACTTATCTCCTTCATGAAACAGATAGGACTCCCTTCCTCGAATCATGACGGTATAGCGAATACCGCCGCCTCCTACTTTTTTCGATGAGGCGCGGCATTTATACAGGATTTGATCGATATTGAACACCTGACCATTGTCCCAGCGGATAAACCGAGGAAGGACAGCACCCTCCTTATCGACATCCAGATTGACTGAGACATACGCCTTTCTGCACTGAGCTTCCATCTTTTGTACCTCCCTTTGCTGTGTGCGCATCTGCACGGGGCAGCAAATACGCACGATTGATTGTAATTGCCTCTCTGACCACTTCGATTACCCATATTTGTAACTTTTCTTTGTATAATTGCTCAAATCGCTTGACACGGTGAGCAATTATGAGTAAAATATGAGTAGTTGAACTGCTCGTTTATTATTATACGCATTTGAATTGCCTATGTCAATAGTTTTGAGCAATTCAAAGTCGCAAACTTTTTGTGAACAGGAGTGATTACCAAAATGACATTTGGAGAGAAGTTCAAAGCTGAACGAGAAAAGCGGGGTCTTACGCAGCAGGAGGTAGCCGAGGGATTGGGCATCAATCGGCGCATGATTACCCGGTATGAGAACGGCATCTCTTTCCCGCGCTCAAGGGACGCATACAAAAAGATCGCAGATTACTTCGAGGTAGATGTCAATTATCTGTTGACCGAGGACGAAGAGTTTGTTGTTCAGGCATCCGAGCAATACGGTTCTCGCGGCATGAAGCAGGCGCAGGAATTGATTGATGGTATGTCCGGTCTGTTTGCCGGTGGTTCACTATCCGAGCAGGATAAGGACGCTGTGATGAAAGCCTTGCAGGATATTTATTGGGAATCCAAAGCCCGTAATGTAGAGAAGTATACGCCGAAAAAGTACAAGAAGACCGGCGAAGACACCAATACCTAATATTGTCCGTTTTATTGTACGGAGGATTTGATAGAATTACATTGGCAACTCGTAACATTAAGGGGGTGAAGGTCCCGTGATAATTCGCTCCGAAGAAATCTACAATAAGGCAAAAAGCATTGTAAGATGCTGCGGAACAAGGGACACTTTGAAGATTGCCCGTGAGCTTGGCATCTATGTTCACTTCATGGACAATTTCACTGATCTGCTTGGGATGTATACCTATCGGCACAAGGAACGGCACATTCTCCTGAACTCCGGCATGGAAGATATGGTCATGCAAATGGTTTGCGGACACGAAATCGGTCATGACACCTTCCATCGTAACCTTGCGAAAGGAAATGATGCTCTCCCGGAGTTTGTTCTGTTTGATATGCGTACCAAACACGAATATGAGGCAAATGCCTTTGCCTCCCATGTGATCATTGACGATGACGAGCTGATTGAGAATATGCGTCAGGGCTATGATGTAGTTCAGCTCTCATCTATTATGGGAACAAACATCAATCTGATGCTGATCAAGCTCAACGAGATGAATCGTCTTGGCTGGAACTTGAATTTGCCCTATGTGCCTCATTCCGATTTTCTCAAAAACATCACACCGGAGGGATGACGAAAATGAAAGATAAATTTATTCTCAATACAAACGATTATACATATGCGCCGTATTCCAACAAGGGATTCAGCGGTCAGCTATATCTCGCCACGCCCAAAAACGGAGGAAAACGGCTGATTATCAAACACGAAAATCCATGCTCTGCCGGTAACGAGTTTATGTATTCGAGACTGGCGGGGCTTTTAGGCATTCCTACACCTACCACATACCTGATGAATGTAGCAAAGGAAGATGCTCATTTATTTGCGTCTCCGTATGTTGTGGGAATTGAGTATATAGACGGCTTACGCTCTTTCACAAGCGACGAACTAAATGATCCGAAATATGCTGTAATGCCGGGGTCAAACTTCGCAAATGTCAAATACGATTATGCAGGACACTACACTCTTGCAATCATGTTCGACCAGTCGGATGCCATCCAGCTCTCCATGACACCCGACGAGCATATAGTTGGTTTTGATTTTTCGGATTCTTTCTGTTTCACAAAGGCTATGATGGATGCTTTCAAAGTATCTCGTAAAGTTGGTTTGCAGCTTCTTCAAAACGGCTTACAGGCATTCAGAGAAAAGAACTTTGACCGCGCGGTAAAGTGCGCAGCTCCGATTATCGCAAAGCATATCAACTACTCGGACAAGGATGCAGTGGGCATTCTCCATACCCCGATGAAGCGATTTGAACTGATTGATCAGAAAGAGATTGATAAACTTCTGAATGCTGTCGGTGAGATTTATCCGGAGGAAATTGTCTCTTTCTATACCGAATACATTGCAGAGCTTAGAAGAAAAATCGACGAGTATATTCCAATCGCGGAAAACTATCGTTCCCCGGAGGAAGTACGGGCGGCACTGTCAAGCAATTATGAAGCAAAATACAACCAACGCATTGAAACTGTACGAGCGGAGTTCGGCAGCCGCGCAGTAAAGGAACTGATAGCCGAAGCGGATGATGTGCTGAAAACCCATCGCTCTCCCGCTTTCTCACTTGACGATTTAGAGGGAACCATTTTCGCCATAATGGATGCGTTCATTATCGCTAAGAGAAAAAATGCCGAGAAATACACTCCGAAGAAATACAGAAAGGATGCCGCCGATGAAGTATAAACTGTACCGCTCTTTGGGAGATATAGACAAGGATGTTAAAAAGCACGAGCTTGTTGCCGTTGAGTTTGGGCGCGATATTGATGAAGTAACCGACGATCTCATCAAAGATGCGGCTGACGATCTGGCTGCGCTTCCAGAATATGCGCACTGCAAGACGGCTGCCTATGCACCTGAACCGGTGAAAGAGTTCCGGCGCGTAAAGCGTTATCAATACGAAATGACGGGCATTGTCTATCCCCCGAATGCCGATAAGAACATTCTCATTGACTTCGGTATCGTGGAGGATGCGGAGTAATGGACGATATTATCTTTGAAAGAGACTACCGTTCAAGACCACAGGATGAAGCCGACGAACGCAGCAGCAGAATCTTCGATCAAGCCGTAAACGGAGGCTTCTTCTCTTCCTTCCAAGCTGAAATGGACAAGATTCCTAAGGTCATTGTGCCGGAAGATAAAGCCAACTACGAGTATTTGCTGGACAAATGCGATCAGTTTGCCAAGAGACATCGCGGTCAGATTCGAGGGATTGTTGACTACCACCACTGGCATTCAGAAATTGTCATGACTCTCGCATTTGCGGAGTTCTGCGATCCGGAAGACCTTGCGTTTCTCAGAGAGATTACCGAGAAGTCTCACAGCGTAACCTTTGAACCGGCTGAGAACGGAGGCATCCGTGTTCGCATTTTCATCTGTTATTTTGACGAGCTGATGACCGCTGAACACAAGGGGTATTTGAGGTATTGCGCCATAACAGAGGATGAGAAGCTATCTGATATGCTGGGGATGTCATCGCTCCCTCCTGAGATGAACGAAGCTGCCCAGCGGATGAAAGAAATCCTTGATGTTTTTGAGGAAGAAACCGAATATGACCGCACAACCATTTTCAAAGCATTGTTGGAGCGAATGAGCAAGGTTGAGAAGGAAGACCAAACGCTGGACATGATGGTGGCATTTGCGGAGCGGCTGCTTGAAATGGTGCTTAACGAAGAAAATAATCCTGATACGGAGGAATAAAACATGAGCAGGAAATTAGTTGCCTACTTCTCTGCAAGCGGTGTGACCGCAAAGGTGGCAGAGAATCTATCTGAGGCTATCGGTGCAGACCTCTATGAAATTGCACCGGCTGTACCCTATACCAAAGGTGATCTTGACTGGACGGATAAGAACTCCCGCAGCACGATTGAGATGACCGATCCTGCATCCCGTCCGGCGATTGACGGAAAAAGGGATAACATGGACGATTACGACACCGTGTTTGTGGGTTTTCCGATCTGGTGGTATGTCGCGCCGACTATCATCAACACCTTCCTTGAAAGCTATGACCTGACCGGCAAGACTGTCATTCCCTTCGCTACTTCCGGTGGAAGCGGCATGGGAAAAACCAACGAAAAACTCCAACCAAGCTGTCCGAATGCGAAGCTGCTTGAAGGTAAGGTTTTCAAGAAGTCTGCCAGCAAGTCTGAGCTTGCTGCATGGGTAGATGGATTGAAGCTGTAAACAGGAAAGGAATAAAATAATGTATAGAGAACTTATTGGAAATCTCATCAAGGATCATAACTGGGCAAAGTTACAAGAACCTTGCCCCGAATGCGATATAGAGAACGCGGAAAAATATGTTGGCTTTACTTTCCCTGAAGCGCTGAAAGCACTACTTAGAGAAACAAACGGAGATCATTGGTTTTTACTCTCTGCTCAGGAGATGATTGCCCATGTCAAGACCAACCGTGAAATTTACCCTGAGTATCTTGAGCCGGACGAGTTTGAGGAAAAAGTGAATCGCTATGTGTACTTCGCTACAAATGGTTGTGGTGATTACTATTGCTATCGTGTTCTTCCGGATGGGAAAACTGATGACACTGCAATTTATATTTGGGAGCATGAGTTGTTTGAAATACACGAAGTGGCAAAAGACATCGCAGATGTTATTACCAAGTATTACAACAACGAGGTGTGAGTTTATGCCATTACAAATCGTCAGAAACGACATCACAAAAATGAAAGTGGACGCAATCGTCAACGCTGCTAACAGCTCCCTTCTGGGAGGCGGCGGTGTGGACGGCTGCATCCATCGTGCTGCAGGACCGGAACTGCTTGCCGAGTGCAGGAAGCTCGGCGGCTGTGAAACTGGCAGCGCAAAGATTACCGGCGCGTATAAGCTCCCGTGCCGATATGTGATTCATGCCGTCGGTCCGCGCTGGGTGGACGGCAAGCACGGAGAGCGCAAACAGCTTATCTCCTGCTATCGAACATCACTTGAGCTGGCAAAGGAAGCAAAGTGTGAGACGGTTGCGTTTCCGCTCATTTCCTCCGGTATCTATGGCTATCCGAAAGATCAGGCACTCCGAGTTGCCATTGATACGATCAGCGAGTTTCTGCTTGAGAACGACATGACCGTATTCATTGTCATCTTTGATAAAAAGGCATATCGGATCAGCGAGAAGCTGTTCTCGGACATCGAAGAATACATAGATGACCGCTATGTGGACGAGCATACCGACGATTACTCCGAGCGTATGCGTCGCATGAACGCCCTTGAAGAAGTGGTCTATGAGGCAAATATCTGTGAGGATGAAGCGGATGAGTCTCCTGATATGCTCCTTCCTCTTGCGCCTATGGCAGTAGCCTCTAAAAAGGCAATGTCTTTGGATGACGCAATGAAGCAGCTTGACGAGAGCTTTTCCGAGATGCTGCTGCGTAAGATTGACGAGTCTGGCATGACGGATGCACAGTGCTATAAGAAAGCAAACATCGACCGAAAGCTCTTCTCAAAGATCCGCAGTGACAAGCTGTATAAGCCGTCAAAGCCCACGGTCATTGCATTTGCCATTGCCCTTGAGCTATCTCTGGATGAAACGAAGGATATGCTCATGAAGGCTGGCTTTGCGCTTTCTCACTCAAACAAGTTTGACATCATCATTGAGTATTTCATTGAAAACGGAAACTACAATGTCTTTGAAATCAACGAGGCTCTGTTCGCGTTTGACCAGAGCTTGCTCGGAGCGTGAGAACGCATACATATTTGAAATAGATGCAGAGAGTATTAGAATGAAAAGAAGAATATGGAACCCGCTTGTTATGTTTGTAGTCGGGTTGGTTTTAGGTGTAATCAGTAGATTGCTTGACATATATACACAGAATTTGGGAAATATTTTTTCTCAGATGGCAATTTGGATCCTGTTTGGTGTTGTTATTTCGATTTACAGTGAAACAAAAAAGAAAGCGATGCTAAATATACTTCCATTCTGTATGGGTATGCTTATTACCTATTATGTTGCAGCAATACTAACAGACGGCGTATATAGCAGCATATTTATTACTGGATGGACAGTATTTGCGTTACTGTCCCCGGTAATGGCTTACTTCACATGGATGACTAAGGAAAAAGGGCTATTCCCTTGGTTGATTCGTTGCGGTATTGTTGCCTGTTCATTTTTTTCGTCTATCGTTATTTTTGATGGATTCAGATGGTATGATGTCGTTATCAATGTGGTTTTGATTTACATATTATTTTTCAAGAAAATTGAAAGATAATTATGATTATAATGGACTTGAACGGATGAGGAATGGAGTGATGTATAACCTTGATTCAGGAAGTGCTTTTTGGCTCCGTCGTTGAAATCGATCTGGAAGTGACAAAAGAATGGTACAGCAGAGGAAATGAATGGGGATGTGATTGCGCTCATTGCCGGAATTTTCTTGCTTTGGCAAGGAAAAAACAATTCCCACAGCAAATCAAGGAACTGTTAGAGAAGTTTGGTATTCGTCCGGAGCAGGCAACCTATGTCTGTCAGCTTTACGATGATGCAGAAGGGCACCACTACCAATTCAGCTACCGTCTCGCAGGAAACTTGGTTCGGAAATCAGAATTTACTATATCTGCTGAAAATATCGGGCAATGCTGCCATGAGATATATCCATATGGAGCGCCTGATTTCCCTGAGCCACATTTTGATTTGGAGTTTTATTTGACACTCCCTTGGGTGTTGGATGAACCTGATCAATAGGAGACTTGCCCATGAACACATGGGGAAGGAAATGCGCAAACATAAAGCAAGATAAAAAGGAGGCAGTCGGAGCATGAAGCAGAAAACCTATATCGCAATCGACCTCAAGAGCTTCTATGCTTCGGTTGAATGTCGGGAGCGCGGTTTGGATCCGCTGGACACAAACCTCGTTGTCGCAGATGAGAGCCGAACGGACAAGACTATCTGCCTCGCCGTCACCCCCTCCCTCAAGAGCTATGGCATCTCAGGACGCGGAAGACTCTTTGAAGTCAAGCAGCGCGTCAAGGAGGCAAATGCCGGACGGCAGCACGATGCGCCGGGGCGAAAGTTAGAAGGTGCATCATATTCGTTTTCCGAGCTGCAAGCAAAGCCGGAGCTTGCGATTGACTTCATAATCGCCCCGCCGAGAATGGCGTACTACATGGAGTACAGCACCCGCATCTATGAAATATACATGAAGTATGTCGCACCGGAGGACATCGTTGTGTACTCTATCGACGAGGTATTCATGGATGTCACGGATTATCTGAACACCTACAAGCTCTCTCCCCATGACCTTGCCATGAAGATCATCCTGGATGTCCTTGAGACAACCGGCATTACAGCAACAGCCGGTATCGGCACAAACCTCTTTCTCTGCAAAGTGGCGATGGATATTGTGGCGAAGCATATCCCGGCAGACAAGAACGGCGTTCGCATTGCAGAGCTGGATGAAATGAAGTATCGGCGTGAGCTATGGTCACATCAGCCTCTTACCGACTTCTGGCGCGTGGGACGCGGCTATGCAAAGAAGCTCGAAGAAAACGGGATGTTTACAATGGGCGATGTTGCGCGAATGTCCGAAAAGAATGAAGACTTACTCTATAAGCTCTTCGGGAAAAACGCAGAGCTGCTGATCGACCATGCGTGGGGCTGGGAGCCTACCACGATTGAAGCGATCAAGGCATACAGACCGAGTACCAACAGCTTGGGTTCCGGACAAGTGCTGCACTGCCCTTATGATACAGACAAGGCAAAACTTGTCCTCCGGGAAATGGCAGATATGCTCGTGCTGGACTTGGTGGACAAAGGGCTTGTCACAGATCAAATTGTCATCACGATTGGATATGACATTGAAAACCTCACCGATCCGGAGCGAAGCCGAAAGTATCACGGTCCGGTTGTGAAAGACCATTACGGCAGAGCTATCCCGAAACACGCTCACGGCACTGCCAACCTTGACAGCTACACATCATCTACAAGGAAAATCATGTGCGCTGTGTCTGATCTGTTTGACCGGATTGTTGATAAAAACCTTCTCGTGCGCCGATTGAACATCGTCGCAAATCATGTTCTCCCGGAAGCAGACGCGCCAAAGAAGAACGAAGGTTTTGAACAGCTTGATCTCTTCACGGACTACGCAGCTCGTGACGCAAAGCAGGAGAAGGAGCGAGCCGAACTTGAGCGTGAAAAGAAAATGCAGCAAGCCATGTTGACCATAAAAAAGAAGTTTGGCAAGAACGCTATCCTCAAAGGCATGAACTTGGAGGACGGCGCGACGGCGAAGGACCGCAATGAGCAGATTGGCGGTCATAAGGCATAGGAGGTAGATATGGATAAACAACTTTTTGATTTGTATAAAGAAATGCTTTCCCTATCTTTCTCTAATGGGAAAACTGTGTATGAGCGAATAACCCCGGACGATCTTTGTTTAGCTGGTCACCATGTTGGAAGGCTGTTTGATAACGGACTTCTTATTTATGGGCAAGCTATGAACGGATGGCAAAACGAAGACTCTACGAAGGTTGCTTCACTGATTTCCGAGGTAATGCTTAGTTCAGAGAACTATCGCGAGATGTATGTGATGGCTGACTATAATGGCTGGCACGGTGAAGTTAATGGAAATCCAGCAAGCTATTACTACAAGAGATCAAAGTTCTGGAAGTTAAATTATCAAGTTATTACCGGTGCAAACGACTCAAATTTTGAACAGTTCTATATACCTCAAACATTAGATAAATCAGATCGTGAAGAACTGCTCAAAAAAGCATGGTCACAATCTGCCGCGTGGTCAAATCTATATAAAGTATCTTTCAGCGAAGGTGGCAATCCAGATGACAGCATCATTGATGTTATCAACGATGTCAGCCTCCGAATTATCTCACGGGAAATCGAGATGTTAAAACCAAGTAGAGTTTTGTTTAATACCGGAGAAAACTTCTTTAGCTATATTGCGATGAATGGGAGAAACTCCTTCAATGTGGAGCGCGTGCCTTACGATTCAAATGTTTTGTTTACGGGAAGATACGAATATGCACCAAATCAATCTTGCAAGATCGTAGTCTGCAAACGCCCTGACGATAGGCGGTTGCATTATACCAACGCTGATATTGTAAAAGCAGCTCAAGAAATACTCACTGCATTCGAGGAATAACCACCTGATAAAAGTCAATTAAGGAGGGATTTGAATGTACGAAGAAATAATCAATCTGCCGCACCATGTTTCCAAGACAAGACCGCAGATGTCTATGCTGGATCGTGCCGCTCAGTTCTCTCCCTTCGCAGCTCTCACTGGCTATGATGCTGCCATCAAAGAAACAGGGCGGTTGACGGACGAGAAGATTGAATTGGGCGAAGAAGCAAAGGCGGTTCTCGACAGAAAGCAAGCCTACCTTATGGAGATGATAGGCGAACAGCCGGAAATCTCCATCACATACTTCCTGCCGGACACAAGGAAGTCAGGCGGCGCGTATGTGACCATAACCGGAAATCTGAAACGCTTCGACGAATACGAGCGTCTGCTGATCCTGACGGACGGCAGAAAAATACCGATGGATGACATCGCAGATATTGAATGCGATCTGTTTAATGGAATGCTTTAATTGTCGCTTGTCATGCGACCAAACAGAATACGATTTTTCTTATAATATGACTGTAACGGTAAAAGCGTCAGCAAGCTGCCGCATATCGAGCAGTCATATTTTTCTTTTTGGCTGCAAGCCCAAAAATATATACGGAGGTACTGAACATGAAAAAGAACTTAACCGAGATCGTATTTATTCTTGATCGCAGCGGCTCCATGAGCGGACTTGAGGCGGACACCATCGGAGGCTTTAACTCCATGATCGAGAAGCAGAAAAAAGCAGAGGGCGAAGCTCTCATTTCTACTGTTCTCTTCGACAACACCAGCGAGGTTATTCATGATCGCGTCGATGTCCGGAGCATCAAGCCATTGACCGATAAGGACTACACTGTGAGAGGCTGCACCGCCCTTTTGGATGCAATCGGTGGGGCAATCCATCACATCGGCAATGTCCATAAGTATGCAAGAACTGAGGATGTTCCCGAACATACAATGTTTGTCATCACGACAGACGGAATGGAAAACGCAAGCCGCCGCTATGACAGTGAAAAAGTCAAGAAGATGATCGAGCGTCAGAAGACAAAGTACGGCTGGGAGTTTCTGTTTCTCGGTGCCAACATCGACGCAGTTGAGACAGCAAGACACTTCGGCATCAGCGAAGACCGTGCAGTGAACTACCACTCTGACAGCAAAGGAACGCAGCTTAACTACGAGGTACTGAGCGAGGCTATCTGTGCTGTTCGTTGCAGTGCGCCTCTTGGTGCCGATTGGAAAAAGCGAATTGATGATGACTATGAGAAGCGAGGAAAGAGCCGGAAGAAGTAAGTAAACTACGGAGTAAGTTTGCTTCATAACCTGTTTTTTGTAGCGCATACTTAAAAAATGCGAATAATATGTCCGTTGTAAAGTGAAGGGGTATTTTACGGGGAGTTCCTACGAGGGAATACGATTTTAGAGAATAGCAAGCACAGCCAGTGTATATACACACGGCGATTTTGGATTAAGGAAACCTTCCCTTAATCCCGAAAACTGCTTGTTGGGATGTCTCCCAAACCCTCTATCTTTATGAAAGGACAGACCGCCTATGGCAAACAGAACAAGACCAAATCAAATCCTCTTCTGTGTCTCCGATGATGAGAAACGGATCATCAAGGCAAAGATGGCGCAGCTTGGTACAAAGAACATGGGAGCTTATCTTCGCAAGATGGCGATTGACGGCTACATTATCAAAGTGGACTATACCCAGCAGAAAAAACTTGCAGCAGCCGTTAGCCGAGCCGCAGCGAATATCAATCATATTTGCCGACGCATCAACTCGACAGGGCACTTCTACGAGGATGATGTTGCCGAGTTGAAAGAGAGGCAGAAGGAAATATGGCAGTTACTAAAATCAAGCCAATCCGAGGAACTGTGAATAAGGCAATCGCCTACATCATTGATCCGAAGAAGACGGATGATGAACTGCTTGTGTCCTCTTTTGGCTGTGCTGCCAGTGATTCTGCTGCGAAGGAATTTGAATGGACACGAAACCTTGCAGCACAACAGGGAGCGCAGCTTCCTACTGTCATCGCCCGTCACCTGATACAGTCTTTTGATGTTGGTGAGGTCACGCCGGAAAAAGCTCACGAGATCGGAAAGCAGTTTGCAGATGAATGGCTCAAGGGCAAATACGAGTATGTGATCGCCACACACATTGACAAGGGGCATTGCCATAATCACATCATTTTCAATGCCGTAAACTTTGTCGATTACCATGCGTACCGAAGCAATAAGCGAACATACCGAGAGCTGAGACAGCTCAGTGATTCCATCTGCAAAGAACATGGACTATCCGTGATTCCTCCGTCTCAGAGCAAGGGCATGGGCTACAAAGAATACACGGAAGCAAAGCGCGGCACGAGCTGGAAACAGAAGCTCAAGCAGACCATTGACCGTTGTGTCATTACCGCAAAGGACTATGACGAGTTCCTGAAAATGATGCAGGAAGCCGGTTACGAAATTAAAATCGGCAAGTACATTTCCTTCCGCGCCGAGGGTCAGGAACGGTTTACTCGTGCAAAAACCATCGGAGAAAACTACACCGAAGAACGCATCAAGGAACGCATTCAGGGACGCAATCCCCGCAAGCGTCAAATGCAGACCGGACGCAAAGGTGTCTCCCTCATCATCGACATTCAGAATTGCATCAAGGCTCAGGAAAGCAAAGGCTACGAGCATTGGGCAAAGCTCAACAACCTAAAGGAAGCTGCCCGCACTCTCAACTTCCTCACCGAGAATAATCTTCTCCAATACTCTGATCTTGAAGCGAAGGTCGAGGATATCCACAGCTCCTATGCTCGTACCGGCGAAGAGCTGAAAGGCGTGGAAGCCCGTCTGCGAGAAGTGCAGCCGCTTCTCAAAAATATCGGCAATTACCAACGCCTCAAGCCGGTCTACGATGCCTTCCAGAAGACGAAGGACAAGAACGCATTCCGGGCAAAACACGAAGCGGAGCTGGTCATCTTTGATGCAGCAAAGAGCAATCTTCTTGCAATGCAGGGAGACGGAAAGCTGCCGAGTTTGAAGTCACTGCAAGCCGAACAGGAACGGCTCTCTCAGGAGCAGCAGAGGCTTTACGATGAACGCGCCAGTCTCAAGAAGCAAGCGAAGCAGATTGATACCATCAAGGCGAATGTCGATATGTTCCTCAGTCTGGGACGAGAGCAGGAATCGATGCCAAAGCGTAGCAAACAGCTTGAATAAAGTGGTCGTGCGTATGGACTGCCTTCTCAGGCAGTCCATATTTAGCAGTTACACTATGGGTAAACGAATTACTCCAAGAAGTTGCATCTTTTTTGTTAATCCTTGGATGGATAGATTGAAAATATCGACCTATTCTGCTATAATATGATTTAGATATACCTATTCACGCGAGGATTTGATTGAAAGAGGTGCTTTCATGAAGATTAGCTACAAAAAACTATGGGTGCTGCTTATTCAAAGGGACATCACTAAAGTAACTTTGAAAAGAGATTTAGGTCTTGCAGCCGGTACAATGAGCAAGCTAAACAAGGGTGAGGATGTTGCACTTTCTGTATTGCTGAGAATATGTGAATACCTGAATTGTGACATTGGCGATATATGTGAAGCTGTCCGAGTTGAGTAAAAACCACGACACACCGAAGGGAGAGTTTCATGGATCATCATTACACGGCGATACCTGAAAGAGACAGCAAGGATATGATCTCCGCTGACTTCTCTGACGAAGAAAAGGCTACATACAAAGATAGCACATACGAAATTGTATCAAAGGTAGCCTATCTTATCGGTGTTCCTCTACGCATCTTTGAAAACGAGCATGAGGCACCGAAAATGGAAATATACGCGCGTCTTGAGCAAGATAAGACCGCAAGGATTATCCGACATCTTTGCATAATTCGGACATCCATAGAGCGCAACTTCAAGAATATCAATGAGAAAATGCGGATGGAATACCGCACCATATTGTCCATGCCGGAATATATCCCAGCAGAAAGTCTGAATCAGTTAAACACGGATGGAGTCAACTTCATAAAGAAATCAAGTACAAAGCTGTGCCATCATATTATTGAGCTAAACAGATTGATTTCAGATCGTATCAATAATTGCAAGAGACTCTTTCCGCTCTGGATCAACTGGGATTACATTAAAGAACTTTTCATTATGCCTGACGGCTTGAAAGAAGATGGAACGAAAACCGCAGCGGATGTTTATTATGCAAACCTGTCACTCTATCCGTACCAAATGTATATCAACTGGATTCCACAAGAGGAAGGGAACATTCTTTACAACGACAAGAAGTTTGTTTCGCTTCTCTATCAATGGCACAATGATTACTTCTCGGAGTACAGCAAGGTTTCTGATGCCGGAAGCTATATAAAAGGCAGCATTTATGAGTTCATCGAAAGCAGTGAAAAAGTCGTGGTGGTTGTGGACTGTGAGAACTCAGATCCGTATAAACTGTGTGCCACGCTGAAGAACCTTGATTATCAGTATACGAAGAAAATTGCGACGATCATTCTGTTTGACGATGTGCATACCGCATCCGCATGGAGTATCTTGGAAAACTTCACGAAGATACCCGTCGAACACATGATGATTGAGCGTGTAAAGTCAAATAAATCCCTCGTCGATATAAAATTGACGGCAAGAGCCTGTCAGGAACATTACAGAAACAATGTGGACTCCTTTATCATCGTGTCCAGCGATTCTGACTATTGGGGACTGATTTCCTCTTTGCCGGATGCCCGTTTTCTTGTCATGATTGAACATGAAAACTGCGGACCAGATTTGAAAAATGCCCTTGTTAATGCGGGAATCTTCTACTGCTACATAGATGATTTTTACTCTGGCAATACAGAGGATATTAAGCTGGGCGCACTTTTCAAGGAGATGTACCGATATATTGATAGTGCTGTCCGGCTGAATGTAAATGAAATGTTTGCAGAAGCTCTTCGGTCTACCCGTATAGAGATGAGCGATGCAGAAAAGAAACAGTTTATGGCTCAGTATATAAAGACCATGCAAATGCGAATCAGCGATGTAGGCGATGTCATCCTTGAGTTCAAAAGAAAAGCAAATGCGTAATTAAAATAGCCATCTGGAATACCCCCAAAAAATATCCTCAAGTATTGGAGATGAAGATATGGCATACCAAAGTGAAGCTGCTCTTGAGCAGCAATTCATAGAGCAATTAAACAAACAGGGTTACAGCACGGTTTCAATACCGGACTACGATGCTTTAGTGGCAAACTTCAAAGTTCAGTTTGAAGCCTTCAATGCTGCAAAACTTGATACGCCTCTTACTGACAAGGAATGGGAGCGTATCTTTAACCTCATGCTCGGAAAGTCCGTTTTCCAGAGCGCCAAAATCCTCCGCGATAAGTTTGTATTAGAGCGGGAGGATGGAACGAAGGTTTATCTTTCGTTCTTTGATACTGATCACACAAAGAATATCTTTCAGGTCACAAACCAAACAACCGTTGTTGGCAAGTATGTCAATCGCTATGATGTGACGCTGCTCGTAAATGGATTGCCTTTGATTCAGGTTGAGTTAAAGCGTCGCGGCATTGATATACGCGAGGCGGTCAATCAGGTGATGAGATACAAAAAGCACTCTTATAATGGGCTGTACCATTTCATCCAGATTTTCGTTGTCTCAAATGGTGTTGATACAAAATACTTTGCGAACTCCGACAGGGATATGCTTTACAGCCTTGCATTTTTCTGGACAGACTTCAATAATGTCCGCATTACCAACTTGAAGGATTTTTCTATTTCCTTCCTTGCCCGTGATCACATCATTAAGATGCTGACGCGCTATACAATCTTGAATGACACGGACAAGCTGCTGATGGTTATGCGTCCTTATCAGGTATATGCTGTTGAGGCTCTTGTGCGTCAAGCAACCCTGACCAACAGGAATGCTTATGTATGGCACACGACCGGAGCTGGTAAGACGCTGACATCGTTCAAAACTGCGCAGATCCTCGCTGCTAATCCGAACATCAAGAAGGTTATTTTCCTCGTTGACCGCAAGGACTTGGACTCTCAGACTACCGAAGAGTTCAACAAATTTGAAGCTGGTTCCGTGGATGCTACGGATCGCACCGATGTTCTTGTGAAGCAGATGCAGGACAAAAACCGGCAGCTCATCGTTACTACCATGCAGAAAATGGCGAATGCGGTCAAGCGTCCTCAGTATGCAAAAATCATGGACGCATACAAGGATGAAAAGGTTGTCTTTATCATCGACGAGTGCCACCGTAGCCAGTTTGGTGATATGCACAAGGATATTGTCCGTCATTTCCAGAAAGCACAGTTCTTTGGCTTTACCGGAACGCCGCGCTTTGAAGTGAACGGAAAAACTGAGGGTAAGATCACGCAGACAACCGAAATGCTCTTCGGCGAGTGCGTACATAACTATCTGATCAAGGACGCCATTTTTGACAACAATGTTCTTGGCTTCCATATCGAATACATCAAGACAATGGAGGGAGATTTTGATTGGGATGATCCCACCCTTGCAGATGCCATTGATGTTGGAGAACTCTACCTCTCCGAAGAGAGAATGTCCCTGATTGCAAACCACATCGTCCAGAATCACAAGGCTAAGACAAGAAACGGGCAGTACACCGCCATCTTTGCCGTTTCTTCGATTGAAGCTCTCGTGAAATACTACGACATCTTCAAGAAGATTAAACACGACCTGAACATCACCGGCATCTTCTCCTATGGTCAGAATGAAGATGCAGAGGGCAAGGACGAGCATAGCCGTGACTCGCTTGAGAGAATTATCGCTGACTACAACGAGATGTACGGGACGAACTTCTCAACTGATACCTTCTCTGCGTACCACAAGGATATTTCTGACCGCGTAAAGGGTAAGAAAACAAAATCCTTGGATATTCTGATTGTTGTCAATATGTTCCTCACCGGCTTTGACAGCAAGCAGCTCTCCGTCCTCTATGTGGATAAGGATTTGAAGTACCACGATTTGCTGCAAGCCTACTCCCGCACAAACCGTGTTGAAAAAGAAACAAAGCCCTTTGGCATTATTATCTGCTACCGCAACCTCAAGAAGAGAACGGACGATGCTCTGACGCTCTTCTCGAAGAGTCATGATACCTCTGGTATCGTTGTTCCGGGCTATCAGTATTTTGTGGAGAAGTTCAACGAGATGGTGATGAAGCTCAAGGAAATTGCATTGTTCCCTGAGTCTGTCGATACCATGCAGAGCGAGGATGATCAGAAACGCTTTGTCATCACTTTCCGTGAGCTGACGAAGTATCTTCAATCGCTGCAAACTTTTATTGAGTTCAGCTTTGATCAGGATGCTCTTATCATGTCTGAGCAGGAATACCAGGACTACAAGAGCAAGTACCTGATGCTGTACGCAAGGCAAAAGACGGATCGTGAAGTCGTTTCAGTTCTCAATGATGTTGACTTCTGCATTGAGCTGATGGAGAGCGACAGAATCAATGTTGCCTACATCATGAACCTCATCCGCAACATCCACTTTGATGATGCAAAGCAGAAGGACTATGACATCAAGCACATCAAGGAAGAGCTGGGCAGAACGGATAACCCGCAGTTGCTTCGCAAGGTTGAGATTCTGCAAGCCTTCTTGGATCGTGTCGTTGTCGGGCTGGAAAGTGCCGATGAAATTGATGCAGCCTATAATGACTTTGAGAATGAAGCAAAGCGCGAGGAAATCATTGCATTTGCGACGGCTGAGGACATTGACTCGTCTATGCTGACTGACATTATTTCGGAGTATGAGTTCTCCGGCACGATGGATGCCGGTAACATCCGAGATCGCATAGAAAAACCGATGCCGCTTTTGAAAAAGCGTTCACTGGTCAATCGTATTGTTGACTTCATCCGGCAGCACACAGAGAAATACCAATAAGGAGACAGAGAGATGGATAATTCGATTCAGGCTCATCAGAAAGAGCTATGCAACAAATTGTGGGCAATGGCAAATGCCCTGAGAGGAAATATGGAAGCATACGAGTTCAAGAACTATATCTTGGGCATGATCTTCTACTACTACCTCTCCGACAGAACTGAGAAATACATGGTCAATCTTTTGAAGGATGACGGTATCAGCTACGAAGAAGCATGGGCAGACGAGGAATACAAAGCCGCTGTTATCGAAGAAGCACTCCGCGATCTCGGCTATATCATCGAGCCTCAATATCTGTTCCGTAAGATGGTCAAGATGGTTGAAAACCGTTCCTTCGATATTGAGTTCCTGCAAAAAGCGATCAACGCTCTGATGGAGTCTACCATCGGCAACGATTCTCAGGAAGACTTTGACGGTCTGTTTTCTGATATGCAGCTTGACTCCACGAAGCTCGGACACACCGTTAAAGATCGTAGCGCAGTTATGGCAAAAATTATTGCTTCGCTGGATGAGATCAACTTTGGCGTTGAAGACACTAAGATTGATGTTCTCGGCAATGCCTATGAGTATTTGATCGGTCAGTTTGCCGCAACTGCCGGTAAGAAAGCCGGTGAGTTCTACACGCCTTCGGGTCCTGCTGAACTGCTCTGCCGTCTGGCTTGCCTTGGACTAACAGATGTCAAGGATGCAGCGGATCCGACTTGTGGTTCCGGTTCCTTGCTGCTTCGGCTCAAGAATTACGCCAATGTCCGCAACTACTACGGTCAGGAATTGACCTCCACCACATACAACCTTGCCCGAATGAACATGATTCTGCGTGGAATCCCTTACCGCAACTTCAACATCTACAACGGGGACACCTTGGAACATGATTACTTCGGTGACAAGAAGTTCCGCGTTCAGGTTGCTAATCCTCCGTACTCTGCAAATTGGTCTGCCGATATGCGCTTCATGGAAGATGAGCGTTTCAATGAATACGGAAAACTTGCGCCGAAGAGCAAAGCTGACTTCGCATTCGTTCAGCACATGGTATATCACATGGATGAGGACGGACGCGCTGTTGTTCTACTGCCGCACGGTGTTCTGTTCCGTGGAGCGGCTGAGGAAACGATTCGTAAACATCTCATTCAGAAATTGAATGTTCTGGATGCCGTCATCGGACTTCCTGCTAACCTTTTCTTTGGCACCGGCATTCCTGTTTGTGTTCTCGTACTCAAGAGAGAACGCAACGGCAACTCTGACAATATTCTCTTCATCGACGCTTCCAATGATTTTGAGGCTGGCAAAAATCAGAACATCCTCAGAGAATGCGACATTGATAAGATTGTCGAGACATACGAGCGGCGTGAGGATGTGGACAAGTATGCCCATGTTGCAACCATGCAGGAAATTGAGGAAAACGGATTTAACCTTAACATCCCCCGTTATGTGGACACCTTTGAGCCGGAAGAAGAAATTGACCTGAATGAAGTTGCCGCCGAGATCCGCAAGCTGCAAGCTGAGATCAAGGATATTGATGCTGAACTGAAACCTTTCTTTGATGAGCTGGGACTGGATTTCCCGTTTGATGTGGAGGGCAAATAATTATGGCAAATGTATCCTCAAGTAACGGTCTCGAAAAGCGTCCGAAACTCCGGTTTCCGGGCTTTGACGAGCCGTGGAAAGCCGAGAAGCTATCTGACTTTGCAGACCGCGTGACACGAAAGAACAGCAAAAATGAAACTAATCTCCCCTTAACGATTTCGTCAAAAGACGGTCTTGTTGATCAGGTGAGCTACTTCAATAAGACGGTTGCCAGTAAAGATATGAGCGGCTACTATCTGCTCAAAAACGGGGAGTTTGCATACAACAAGAGTTATTCCGTAGGTTATGACTTCGGCTCTATCAAGCGTCTGGATCGCTACCCAATGGGGGCTTTATCGACACTTTATATCTGCTTTACCCTCAAAAAACATGATAGCGACTTCATCAAGGCATATTTTGATTCCCTGAAATGGTATCGGGAAATATATATGATTTCTGCCGAAGGAGCAAGAAATCATGGTCTTTTGAATGTTCCTACCGATGAGTTCTTTGAAACGAAACACTATCTGCCTGAAAACACTGATGAGCAAAGAAAGATTGCCGATTTTATCATTGCTTTGGAGCGTCGTATCGAAGCGCAGCAGTCTCTCGTAGATAACCTCAAGAAGTATAAAAGAGGTGCTGTTGATGGTCTGTTGTCTCGGAAAATCAAATTCCGCGCGAGCGATAATTGGGAAGAAATAAGAATAGCCGACCTGTTTTCGCCAATCAGTGACAAAGGGCATGGTGATCTTACTGTATTAACTATCGTTCAGGGTACGGGAACTCTTCCTCGTGACAGCGTAGACAGACGCATTTCTTATGATAAAACCAACACAAATACATATAAGCGTGTCATTGAGAACGATTTCATACTTCATCTTCGCTCCTTTGAAGGAGGACTTGAAATTGCTAACAGCGAAGGCATAGTTAGTCCAGCATATACTATCCTGAGAGCAAGTAAAGAAATATCCCCGATGTTCTATTACGCCTATTTTAGATCGTATTGGTTTATTAGTAATAAGCTCAGGATGGCAGTTGAAGGAATAAGGGATGGAAAATCAATCAACATGGACACATTTTGGAATATCAGGATTCCCTATCCGACGCTGGTTGAACAAACTCAAATTGCGGAATACCTTCAAGCCATTGATCTCAAGCTGGCAAATGCAGAGAAAACACTTGATAACCTTATGAGCGCCAGAAGAGGATTGATGCAGCAACTTTTTATATAAAGAGCTGCTGTAACATATAGCAACGCAATTTACTCAAGCAGTTTAACCAATGTTCCGCATTGGAGATACGAGCATCAACCTTGCCCAAAAAACTCCCGTAATATTTCTGTTGGTCAATGGAAGGATAAGGAACTCCTATCCCTTCAAGGTTTTTGCGACTGATCCTTTGGCGTGTTCCACCGGCAAGAAAGGAATTAACTGTTTTTAGGTATTGGTCAGAGCATAGGAATTGGAGAAGGTAATTCCTATCTATTACGGATTCGTCCGTTCTGATGACGGTACAATCGACTGCTGTAATCCTTCTTTCAGCGCTTTGGGGTAAAAGGCACGCTCTTCCGGCTGGCTCAGGCAATCTGGAAACGAGAATATCACCATCACATACTTCCAAACAGTTGAGACGATGGAATGTAGTCTCAGAAATGTATTTAGCATTTTGAGGTTTATCTAAATACACTCCGAAGCCTACATTTCCGGTTTGAATAAGACGGATTCCATCTACTGCCTGATCCTTAGATTCAATCCAATCGCCATCAGCAAACAACACGGAAATATCCTTGAGAGTTCGCTTATCACAACTCTCGTTTAATTTAGCAAAAATCTCTCGCAACAGTCCTCTTTTATACTTCTGATCAAGCAGACAGAAATAGCTATATGACAGACGAAATCCCTTGCAATAGCGGAAAATCTCTGCTACTGCAAGGGATTTTACTTTTAGATCATGCGAAAAATTGCCCTTGAAATAAACCTCAAGTAACGGTCTCGAAAAGCGTCCGAGATTAACATTTAGAAATGCAGATGGATCAAGTTTCCCCGATTGGAGTAGAACTTCTCTGAGTTCTATTATAGAGCCTTATTCGGAAAAGGTATTTGGAGAACATGAGTATGATATTCTAACTTCTTCTCGCGAAGGTCTCCAACGGCAAGAAGATCATTTTGGCTCAAAGCAGCGGCATGACACTGATGGATATAACATTATTCCTCTTGGTTACTGCACATACCGAAATAGAAGTGACGATGGGAGATTTGCTTTCAATATCAACACAATCAGCTCAAAAGCGATTGTCAGCAAGTTCTATCCCGTTTTCCGTTTCGTGAACGCAAACAGTCTCTTCATGTCCGAGTTTCTAAACTCATCACCACGCGCAAAGAAAAGGCTGGCTGTCCTCGCAGTCGGTACAAGCCAAGTGGTTCTTTCATTTGAGGCTTTGAAAGCTGTAAAGCTTGATTTACCATGCTGTGATGAGCAAGACAAAATAGCATCTTTTTTAGAGTGTTTGAATAGGCGAATAGAGCATCAACGAAAACTTATCACTGCCCTCAAGAAGTATAAAAGAGGATTGCTTCGTTCATATTTTATGACTGATGAGTGGAATACTCATAGCAAATGGGATAAGTGTAAATTAGGTCCGTGCTGCTCCAAAATAGGTAGCGGCAAAACACCACGGGGCGGCTCATCAGTATATGTCGATCACGGAGTAATGTTTCTCCGCAGCCAAAATGTACTATGGGGTACTCTTGATCTAAACGATGTATCTTATATTGACGAAGAAACAAATAATTCAATGCTTTCATCGGAAGTCCGGTGCGGCGATGTTCTGTTGAATATAACCGGTGCGTCAATAGGTCGAAGCTGTATTTACTCGCTTGATGAACGCGCAAATGTCAATCAGCATGTGTGCATATTGCGACTTTCGCAAGAAGGTAAAGAAAGATTGCTCCCTGAGTTCCTTTTGCAGCAGATTTTGTCGGATCGTATTCAACAACAAGTTATGGACTGTCAGAACGGAGGCAGTCGTGAAGGTCTAAACTTCCAGCAAATATCAGATTTTAATATAGTTGTCCCGGATATGAGAGAGCAACGAAAGATCTGTGGAATGCTGAATGCTTTTGATCAAAGAGTGTCTTGTGAAGAAACTGCTTTGCATACGCTGCTTGATCTTCGTGCCGCACTGATGCAACAGCTTTTCATATAAAAAGCTGTTGCATCAAGCCAGAGCGAAGCACAGTGAGTCTCTCCAACAATTCGATTGAACTATTGATATGCTGCTCAAATATGTCGAGGAATCCAACAACCGCTAACTGTGAGCGTTCATCGGGAATATCAAAAACAAGATTTTTAATTATCTCTGCGGATAGATTTCCTTGACCGCCTTGTAGATAGGTGTTCAGAATATCGTCCTTGCTGTCTTCAAGAAGGTATTTCAGAAAAACTCTGTTTATCCATGTTGGGCGAATACATAAAATTGCTTGATTTATTGCGCCCTCTATCTTTGAAATATCGACTTCGCCGCTTGTTGCACCGTATAATGCAACAATTAGATCACCTTTGGAAACCATCTTTGCAGACGAATATTTCAAGCCATCATCGGACAAAAAGAGTTCTGTTTTCTCCCCGTGTATCTCTCCGGAACGAATAAATGGAATGTTGCCACCATAAAAGCTGCTGTCCGTTGATTTCGGTGTGCCTCCTGAAAAGAAGGTACACTCGTCCCCCAAGCGAATTGACTTCCACTTGGTTGTCTCAGAAAAAAGAATAGCCTTCTCTCTGAAAATGGCTCTCATGACACCTCTTTTATACTTCTTGAGGTTATCGACCAAAGCGCGTTGTTTGTCGATACGCTGGTCAATCATATCAAGAAAAGAGGCAATATGCTCTTGCTCACGAGCTGAGGGAATACTGATTGGCATAGCGAAGAACACATCGTCCTTTATACTAACTCTGTCATGCCTCGCTCCACTATCGCCGGACATATAGACATATCTGTGCCAAGCCGATGAACGAAAATACCACTCATAGAAAGAGGGATTGATCGCTCCTTTGGCTCTAAAGCAAAGATAAAGCGGAGATACAATACCGGCATCAGGATATTTGTAGCTGCTGATAGGACCGTAAGGGGCATCTGAGGATTTTCGGGGATTATACACGAAGTCGTTTTCTTCGATGATGTAATATCCGCTGGTGTTGTCGCTGTTTGCGATGTCTTTGTCAAAATACTCGCGTTGTGGTATCAATCCTTGTTTTGCAGAATTACAGATAACATTAGTGATCTGCCCATCCGTGTTTTTCTTCGTGTTCTTAGCAAACACAGAGGATAGCAATGTTGACTGCCACGGCTCGTCAAAGCCCGGAAACCGGAGTTTCGGACGCTTTTCGAGACCGTTACTTGAGGATGATAAAGCCTATTTCATTCCTCCACCTGATAATGTTCGTGGAGGTGGTCAATATGACTAACAATACACAATTCAAGACGCTGCTGAACACTTGGCTAAATCACAAGAAGCCAATGATCACGCCGTCAACCCATGCCAGTTTTACGCTGATTGCCGAAAATCATCTTATTCCGTACTTCGGCAAGCGTAAGATCGGCAGCATCACCGAAGCGGACATTCAGAGCTACATATCGTATCTCTACAATGCCGGAAGGTTGGACAACTCAGGCGGTCTGACTGTAAAGACAATCAGAGATGTCATTCTCGTACTCAGGCTTGCGATGGAGTATGCGTACAAAGAACGGGCGATACCCTTGCTCAACTGGGATTTAATTGAGTACCCAAAAGAGCTTGGGGTCAAGAAAGTAGTCTCCTTGTCGAAGGATCAGGAGCAAGCCCTGATTCAGTGCATATATATGGACTTGAACCGAAAGACTGCTGGCATCCTGATTGCGCTGTTTACCGGTGTACGAATCGGTGAACTCTGCGGTTTGCAGATGAAGGACATCTCTCTTGCTGATAAGACAATCAGCATCAACAAGACTGTCCAGCGTATTTACGACAAAAAGAAAGGCGAGTCCTATCTCCATATCGGCCCGCCGAAAACTAAGACATCTGCGAGGACAATACCTGTTCCGTCTCTGCTCATGAACATCATCAAGAAGTTCTACACGGACAATCCGAATCATTATTTCTTGACCGGTAAAACAAAGCCGACAGAGCCACGAACATACCGCCAGTTCTTCACCCGTTTTCTCAAGCGAAACGGGCTGCAAAAGGTCAAATTCCATGAAATCCGGCACACATTCGCAGTAAGGGCAATCGAGATACCAGAGTTTGATATTAAATCGCTCTCTGAAATTCTTGGGCATAAGAATGTTTCCTTCACTTTGAATGTCTACGGCAGCGCAAATCTCCAACAAAAGGTGAAGTGCATGAATCTTCTGAACGATCTCTTATAAAAAAAGAACCTCATCCAGCACCGCCGCAACGGTGTTGGATGAGGCTTTTCATGTGATTATAAGTTTTCAACTAAAAGTGTCTTGGGATTGATAGCGATGATGGGCTTTCCTTGCTTTTTGGCATATTTCACGGTATTACCGGTTCCGCTCGGTCTGCCATCCCATACGGCGATAATATAGTCTGCCTGATCCACCATATAACGATTGCGCTTTTGCATACAATCCGCTGTGTAATGGTTTTGGATGAGCGTTTCTTTGTCGCACTTGCTTGCTATGTCAAAATAGCGTTCTCTCTGCTGCACTGTCCAATTCACTGCTTGAGTTTCACATGGGATAGCACTCTCAAGAGTAATGCCAGGATAAGTTGTCTTCAAATCGAGTACAATTTCCGCAGCATACATATCCACGCCGAGTGCCATGCCGGTGATAAAGTGTGACACGCCCTCTTTTTCGATGAGCTTGGTAATCTCTTCTCTGAGCTTTCCTTTCAGAGTAATGCACCGCTCATCAGCTTCATTGAAGCCAAAAGGAAGGCTTTGCGGTCTGTGACCGGTAAATGCGCATATCTTATTTTTCATTGAAAGTACCTCTGTATATGTATTAAAGAATTGAACTATGGTTCTAATACATAGTATAGCACATAAAAAAAGAAGAAATGTGTCGAAAGATGTGAAATAAAGAAAAACTGCGCAAAAAATTTGCGCAGCCTTCGGAAGACAATCATTTGTCGTTTTCTTTTTCCTGTTTGACCATCAGCTCAACCATTTGCAAAATACGCTTCTGGGCTTCCGGCGATAATGCAGCAAGTTCTTTTGACAGAGCTGTTGCCTGATAGCTTGTTGTATGGGTAAGCACATCACAGAAAATAGCATCTGCCGAAACTTCAAGAGCATTCATTATCAGGATCAGCTTCTCACAACGAGGAAAGGACGCACCTCTTTCTACGGTGGAAATGTAGTTGGTTGTGAGTCCGGTTTTCTCTGCGAACTGCTCCTGTGTAAGTCCTAAACGCTCCCGGCATTGCTTTATGCGCTTTCCTATTCGGGGATCAATCATGTCTGATACCATGCCCTTCTATAATGCTCACCATAATTATATGGATTAACGACATACATATACAGAAACGCTAATATCGTATATATGGATTAACGATATAGTTTTGATAATATTTTTTCCGAAAAGCAAAAAAGAGCCTCAGCCGACACCCACAACGGGCATCGACTGAGGCTCTTCATGCTTTATTGGGGATTCAACTTAGTGCCTGAAATCGACACTTATTCGCGCAGTAACGAGGAAAGACTGCCACATGGGAAAACAATAGTGCTGCTTCTTCGCGCGGCTCTGAGAGCGGAAAATCCGTCATTTTCGACCTTTATCCTGACAGTAAACCGCGTCCTCAGACCGCTTCGAGAAATAACGGGGACAGGCTACAACTTCGGTGCGGAAGCTCTGCTTGCAATCATGGATGCAGCGGCGGCACTGGTCATTATATTTTCGCCTTCCATCTGTGTCTAAGAAGAATGCCCACTCATCCTTCCATTTCTGGCTGCGGCTCATAATTCCAGATCCCCCTTGCGCTCCTTGTGCGGCACGGGTTTGTCCCTTGTAGGCTCGGACTTCGATGCTTTGAGCCTGTCCATGATGGAGGACTTTTCACATTTCTCAGCGGACTTGTCCTCCTTAGGACCGTTGTTGATAATCCCATCAATCATGCCGTAGTCATCCTCCATAGACATCTCAGCAGCTTTCAGCGGATTTTCCCGTTCCAGAGCGGCAATCCACTCAACCTTTTCAACGCCGAAAATACCGCCCTGAGCTGCGTGTGCCTTGAGTTCGCTGGCATCCATGACCATGCCCTCCGTGTTATCGCCGTAAAGACGATAGACGGTGCAGGACTGCATAACCTTTGCCGCAGCTTCCTCTCTCATCGGCAGCATACCACCCCACGAATAACCATACTCCTTCATCTCGTCAACAGAGATGCTGTCATCCGGCATCCGATCAACTGGCATGACCTCCTGACGAAGCAGATCAACGGTATGCTCGTCAAAGCCGTCATAGACATCGGAGATCGCCAGCTTGCCGTAGTTATCGACGATAATGCAAGCAGCTTCATCACCATAGGTGTCATGCTCCATGAGCCAGAAGGTATGACCGTCAACCTCCTTGTGATCAATCGCGTGCCAAGTCCCGATATGACCGGACACTGCCAGACCAGAGGTGTCTGCGTTGACCTCAAAATCCTTCTGTTCCGCTGCCTGATGCTCCTGCTGCTCTTCGGAAATCATGGGAATAGCAACAATCCTGTCTCCGAGCTTTGCGAACTGCTCAGGCGTTTTGAAGTGATCGGTAAACTTCTGCATCAGTTCCGGAGAAAGAGAGCCGAAGCTGTCCTCCGTCAGCCCGCTAACCATAAAGGTTCCGGCAACGATGTCATAGATGTCTCCGTCATCATCCCGGAGAGCGCGGTTCAGCGGAAGTCCTTCGAGCTTTGCTTCCTCGTTGCATACAATAGCAACCGGCTCTTCAAAGGGATAGACCGCTTCAATGTAGCCGCCAACCTCATGCTGCAAGGACTCAAGACCGGAGTCAATCTCCTTTGCATACGGCTCTTTTCCCGGCTCAACAATCAGAACGGTTATGGTACTGTCATGATCCTGCTCTTCTCCGGAACCGGTAATCCGGTACTCATCGGGAATATCCTCCCGTGTTCCGTCAAAGTAGTGATTCCAGCCGTCTCCGGTATTGCGGATGTAGCCTTCGTCGGTGAATTTGCCGCTCTCATCCATTGCAATGTCGCGTCCGAAACGCTCATAGTCAATGTAGTTGGCAAGAGGTCCGAGTTCCTTTTCGGAGTAAATACCGGCATCGTGAGCATAGTAGTAGCCGAGATCCGATTCGTCGTGAATATCGGGGATAAAGTCGTAGCAGTCCAGATTGTAGGTCAGGTTGATAAGATCGTCGATGTCATTGACCTCATCGCAGCCGCTCTCTACGATGGCAACGAACTTTTCCTGCTCCCATTTGTCCATCTCGTCGATACGGGACGCGAGATAATTGAGCTTATCGAGGCTTTCATACTCACCGAGCATATCATAAACACCGTGTACCGGGCATTCGTAGTCGGTGATAAACCATTCCTCATAAACCTGACCGAACTCATCCTTTGAGCCGATCCCGATACGCTCAAAGACCTTCTGCATTTCCTCTTCGGTAGTCGGGAACTTCACCCATTCACCGACAAGTACACCTTCGTTGTACTTACCGAGGTTCGTAACAAATGCTTCAAAGTTTCCATCTAAAACGGGCATAGGCATACTCCTTTCAATCATCCATCATGCTGTCCGGCGCGATATACTGCGCATCGAACTCGGCATCCGTGATATTTTCGAGTTTCCGAACTGTCTTGCAAATCAGCTCGGCAATGCCGCTGTCCAGCTCCTTGCTGGGCAGCTTTTTCATTTCAGAGATGAGCTTGCTGCGGCTGGAAGTGTCGAAGCAGCACATCAAATTGGTTTCTTCCACGGTGAAAATCATAATTCCATATCCTTTCCCTTAATTTTTTGCGGTCTGTCCTTTGATTTAGGCTGCTCTTTTTGCGTCGTTTTCAGCTTGTCTCGGATGGAAATGCGCTCGGAAGCCTTCTTCGGAATCGTATCGTAAATAGTAATCCCGGCATCCTCTACGAAGCTGCGCACATAGGCTATGCTTTCTGTGAATGGAACTGCGTTCGTTCCATCGGAAAGATTGATGAGACGGACTTCATCCGCCGCATAGTCAACGGCATCAATTTTGCACTTCGTGCTGTCTACCATGAGAGTTGCGCCTATGGGAATATAATCCGCGCCCTTGAGTTCCTTGAAGATTTCTCCGCTCTTGATGAGAAGGACATCCTCGCCCGTTTTCCATAGTTTGTGAGAACCGGCTACCCACTCAGCTTCGCGGAAACCGGTGACGGGAATGTTTGGCTTCCCGTGTACCTTTTTCTCAAGCAGTTTTGCTCCGAGAAGCGGGGCTGCTTTTCTGGCATCTTCACCGTAAAGCTCAAAGTAACCGTTCTGTGCAAAGCAAACCATCGCGTCGGGATGCTTCTGTTTAATTGCTACATATTTCCGCAGCTCTGCAACCGGAAGCGGAGCAAGCATTTCTGCTTTCTTGCCATGCTGTACGGCAAGTTGATGAATATGCTCGTCTATATCTCCGCTTTTTGCATGATAGCTTGTTTTGAAACGCTCCCGGCTCAGGATCATTTGCAGCTCTCGTTCGCCTTCGGGGAGAAAGGCAACAGATTTCAAATTGCCGTGATCCTTCTGCATAGCTGCTGCATCACGGCGGTAGGACGAAAACGGGAGATAATAGGTGTTTTGATCCTCAAAGGTGACTGCAACCTTGTCCACAGAAACGGTTAGCTGCTTCATACGATCCACATGAGCGGCATAATCAAGCTCAATGAGGTTTCCGTGAATTATTCCATCCTTGACTTCCGTGATTTCAACCGCATAAGCGAGAATGGGGTCACTTGTCTGATCACGATAGAACTCCCATGTTTTGTTTTCATAGGTGTCTTCGATATAGACCTCCCGTTCTCTCAGAATGTGTGTCCCATTGGGGCGGGACATCCAGAGCAAGTGCTTGTCCTCGGCACTTTCCGATGCCGCCATATCACGAAGCAGCTTTGCATCCAGTTCAAAGTCTTCCTTGTAATGCTTTGTGTGAAGCTCCATGATTTGCCGCATTGCACTGATCAGATCAATATTTTCATATTTCATAGGCATCACTCCAATCCCATATCATGCTTTTTTTCCTTGACCGGAGCTTTGCGTTCCGGCTGGGCTTTGGCAGCAGACTTGAGCTGTTCCCGGATAGACGGCTTTTCCGGTTTTGCTTCCTGCGCTTTTTCCTGCTTGATATACTCAAGAGTAGGCGTCAGCTCCCGGTAGCAGCCCTGCGTTTTCCTTGAAGAATACCGGCGATGAATGGCAAACATCGGCTCACCGTTCTGTATAACCGTGTTGCCGTCGATCTTGATTTTGTGTTGAGCCATGATTTTTTGAGACTGCGCGGAGACTTTTACAGTTGACATCATCCCGTCGTTGGAATAGGCGATTCGAGCCTTGAGTGTGTCCATGACGGCATCTCTGATCTTCCTTTCGTCGGGAGTAAGCCGTGGTTTTGAGGCAGCATTCTTTTCGAGAGTCGGTGTGGTGCCAGCTTCAATCTGCTCCTGAGATTTATCCGGCAGCAAATCCTTGAATTGGTTGATAAAGAGATTGACTAAGCCCGGATGCACCTGACTGACAATAAAGGCATCGCTGTTTTCCTCGCAGACGGAAATCGTTTCTGCCCAATCCTTGTTTTCTGCGTGATACCGCCCGTCGTGAAGATTGTGCTGCACCGTATTTGCCAATACATACTGAACGCGCTCTTCGGGAAACTGCTCAAGCACTGTCTCAACGGCAACTCTTGTGGAGAGCCTGTAATCGACATAGTTCTCGCTGATCGCAGCTTCAATTGCCTCCTTGCAAGCCATATTCGCGTCACGGGAGGTGCGGTAGGCATCCAGCTCACCGGCTTCATAAGCGTAGTTTGCGGTCTCCCGATAGACGGGAACATCGTGATACACCGGCTTTGCTTCGACTTCTACCTCTACGGTCTGCTCCTGCGCTTTCTCTGCAAGCAGCACCTTGAGCTTGCCGTCAATGCTTTCGATCATCTCAGCCGCAGTGCTTCGGATCGTTTCCAAAGAGCCTTTTAACTCCTTGGTTTCCTTATCGGATGACCAACCGGCAATGTAGCCGAAGGAGTAATCCGAGGTTTCAATGCCATATCTCTGGCAAACAGTATAAGCAACACTTTCGGCTTCCACTTCCTTTGTGTGCCTGTCCTTCCGGTCTTCGGGTGCAGCCTTCTCATCGGGATTGATCGCATGGAGCTTTGCGTGAGCAATCTCGTGAATCGCCGTTTTGATTGTCTGGATTTCACTCATGCCTTTCTGAATGGCAATGCGGCGGTCTTCCAGATGGTAGTAGCCCTTCGCACCACCGGAAATATCTTCAAAAGCAATGGGGACGGGAGATATTTGTGTGAGAGCTTCAAAAAAGGCAGCGTAGTTCTCTACGCTGCCGGTCAGCTCATCCACAACAATATCAGGAAGCTCTTTGCCATCGGTCTGAGAAACATCAAAAACGCTGACCACCTTGAAGGCGGGACGCATCACTTCAACCGTCTCCGTGACGGGCTTGCCGTCTGCGTCCAGAATGGGCTTCTGTGTCTGCGGATCTATCTTCTCCATCTCCATTGTTGCCTTATAGGGTGCGGGAGCAAGGATTTTGATTCCTTTCTCGCCTTTCAGGACATGACGGGCAAAATTGCGCTGCCACGAGGTATATCCGGCAATAAGGGTAGCATCCGGTTTCTGCATGGCAATGAGAAGTGTGTTGTTGAACGAGTAATTGTAAAACTTGGACATCGTGCGAAGGTATTCCTTGAAACGCTCGGATTCAAAGAGTTCCTTGATGCCCTGTTCCAGCTTATCTGTGATTTCACGGACTTGCTGGGCATTCTTGTTTTCAGCCATTTCAGACCTCCTTATTTTTCAAACTCCATCTTGAAGCTGATATATTTGCCGCCGGTATCATCCAGCTTGATGATTGCGTCGTAGAGCTGAGGCTTTTTCGGGGTATAAAGCCCGGTCACTCGACACCAGCCCTTGTCAAGCAGCTCCTTTGCAATCTTCTTCGTCAGCTTCTTTTTCTTTGAGGCAAAGAACTTATTGTCCTCCCACATACAGAAGGAACATCCCTTGCCGGAACAGTAATAGTTGCCCTTGCCGACATAGACCGGAGATCCGCAGCGAGGGCATTTGCCGATGACCTCTTTCCCGGATTCAAAGCGATTTGCCTCGGCATCCGAGAGAAAGGGGTAGGTTTTCACGAGATCACCGGTCATCTGAACGATACCCTTGAGGAAAGTGTCCGCATCCGCATTGCCGCGCTCAATCTCCATCAGGGTGTTTTCCCATTCAGCAGTCATCGTGGGTGAAGTGATCTGCTCAGGCAGGACGCAGATGAGATTGTTGCCGTCCTTCGTAGGTACGAGGGATTTGCCCTTGCGCTCGATGAAACCGGATTTCACCAGCTTTTCAATGATACCGGCACGAGTGGCGGGAGTACCAAGCCCTTTCTTTTCGGTATCGTCATCGAACGCTTCATTTCCGGCAGTCTCCATAGCGGACAGTAAGGTATCCTCGGTGTACTGCTTCGGAGGCGTTGTGTAATGCTCGGTGACGCTGGAAAAGACCGTGCTGAGGATATCATTCTCACTGACCGCAGGAAGCATATTCTCAGGTTCTTCCTTGTCCTTTGTTATGAGAGCTGCTTTGAAACGCTGCTCCACAGTCTTCCAGCCTTCCTGAACAACCGTCTTGCCCTTGCTCTTGAACTCGTAGCCTTCGCAGGAGAGCGTAATCTGCGTTTCATCGTAGATGTGCTTCTCACCGGTAGCAGCCAGCAAACGCATCCCCACAAGGCTCAGAATCTTTTGCTCAGACTGCGGCAGCTCGTAGATGTCCTGCTTCTCAAGCTGGACGGTAGGGAGAATGGCATGGTGGTCAGTGACCTTCGCATTGTTGGTGATTCTCTCGATGTTGGGATCAAGCCAGATGCCGTCGAAAACAGGCAGCTTTCGGCAAATAATGTCGATAACCGAACGGGCTGTGCCTCCCATATCATCTGTGATGAATTGGCTGTCGGTACGGGGATAGGTCAGGAGCTTCTTTTCGTAGAGGGACTGCACAAGATCAAGCGTCTGCTGTGCCGTGAAGCCGTAATAGCGGTTTGCTTCACGCTGTAAGGTGGTCAGATCGTAGAGCTTGGGAGGATTGACCGTCTTCGTTTCCTTGCGGACAGAAGAAACGACGGCTTGTTTTTTATCACAAGCCGCCGCAATAGTCTTTGCCTCATCTTCGGTTTTGATTTTCTCCATATCGGCGGTCAGACTGCCGCTCGACACATGGATATTAAAGTATTTCTCCTTCTTGAAAGTGGAGATTTTCCCGTCGCGCTCTACAAGCATTGCCAGTGTAGGGGTCTGAACGCGCCCAACCACCAGCTTCCGATTGTATAGTGTACTGAACAGCCTCGTTCCGTTGATACCGACAATCCAGTCTGCCTTTGAACGGCTGAGAGCAGCTTCATAGAGCCGGTCATACTCGCTGCTGTCATGCAGATGACGGAAGCCCTCGCGGATGGCAGCATCCTCAAGAGAGCTGATCCAGAGACGCTTGAACGGCTTCTTGCATCCGGCTTTGTTGTAGACAAGACGGAAAATCAGCTCACCCTCGCGTCCTGCATCAGTGGCACAGACAAGCTCGGTGACGCGCTTGTCCCTCATGAGATCACGCAGCACCTTGAACTGCTGCGCTTTATCCTTCGGAACTTCAAAAAGCCATTCCTCCGGCACGATGGGCAGATCATCGTATCTCCACTTGGCATAGCGTTCATCGTAGGAGCTTGCATCCGCAAGCCCCACGAGATGACCGACACACCATGAGACGATGTAGTTGTTTCCTTCGAGATAGCCGTCCTTGCGAGAGACTGCGCCCAACACCTTCGCAATAGACTGGGCTACACTCGGCTTTTCAGCGATGACTAAAATCAAATGTCTTCATCCTCCGTTTCCTCATCGGCAGCAATATCAGGCTCGGCATCCTCATTGATATAAGGTTCTTCCTCGTAGCCCTCATCGTCGTAGAAGTCCAGGTCTTCATCCTTCTGCTTTTTGCCGCGAATGAACTTGAAGTAGTAATAAGCCGCACCGCCAATGCCGACAATGGCAATTACGCCGATAATCATGCCCATGTTGCTGTTCTTTTCCGGTTCCTCCACGGGAGTCACGGTAGGAGCATCCTCTGCGGGAGCTTCCGGTTCAGGTGTTGCACCGGCGCATTCGCTCATGTTATTTTTGCAGACCGGGCAGGATGTATTTACCGCACCGGCTTCGCAATGGTTTTCACAAACACAGGTTGTCAGAGCTTCCACAGCAGCGTCATCCATCAGAGCAAGCAGATCGGCTTCGTCCACCATGTTCAGGAAGTAGGTCTGATACTGTTCCTCTTCCTCGTTGATGGGCGCATCGTAGTCGATGACAATGTAGAAGGTATTGCCGCTCTTAGTTTGAACGGTAATGAACTGCTTGTTGGTTGCCTTGTCATAAAGCAAATCGCGGGTATAGGCATTGCCTTCCTCGTCAATCGGCTCACCTTCGGGCAGAACAGGCTCGTCCTTTTCCGGTTCTGTGCTGTCGGGCATATCCTCCGGCTGCGTTGCCTCGGTTACGGGGAGATTCTGTTCGGTGTCATCCGCATAGGCAAACGCCGTAACGGAAAAGCTGCATACCAGCATCAAACAGAGCGCAAATGCCGTCAGAAGTCGCAATCCTTTTTTCTTACTCATGCTCAGATACCTCCGTATATTCGTCGATTTCGGGCTTGCTGCCCTTCATGTTGGAGAGGAAAGCCATAATCTGATCCTTGTCCATCACCATAGCGCGGACAGTGTTGATGATCTCAAGGTTTTCCAGCTCAGTTTTCTTGTCATACAGCTCCTTGAGCTGCGCCTGAAGGTCTTCCACCTTCTTTTCAGTCTTTGCAATGTCAGCGCAGACCTTCTGATACTTGGGATTCATAGGGAAGCTCCTTTCGTTTAATAGTCGGGTCTTCCAAAGGCATAGAAATGAGACTGCCAATAGGAAGAGCTGATTGAGGTGTATTGGACGGGATCGCCGCAGTGCAGCATCACATTATCGCCCACATAAATGCCCACATGAGACACGCCGGGCGTATCGTAGGTGCCGACAAAAAAGATCAGATCACCAGGCTTTGCGTTCGCCTTTGATACGGGCGTGCAGACATTGTAAAGCCCCTGCGCACCAAGTCTTCCGGTGTTGACCAGCCCTGAATTTGTCAGGACATAGGAAACAAAGCCGGAGCAGTCAAAGGATGTACTCGGATTGCTGCCGCCCCACACATAGGGATAATTCAGGTATTTCTCGGCTTCCGCAATAAGCGTCGCAAAGGTTTCATCCGTCAGATAGTCGGGATTGACCGTATAGTCGGCGGGAGGGTTTGTGATGTACTTGTCTACATAACCGGAATCCGGGAACAGATCCTCACGGTTGCCGACCACAGACATATAGGTGGCATACATGGAAAGCTCATCCTGCGACATGATGTAGACCGGAACATGGGACAGATTGAAGTTTTCCAGCTTCACATTGCAGATGTAATAGTCGTAGGGAACGCGCACCGTATATGTGTAGGTTTCGATATGGGATTCTCCGGTGTCCGGATCTGTAACCGTCCTCGTGCCGGTACGGGTTTCTGTGCGGTAACGGGTTTCGCGGATGACCTCTTCGGTGAGGATGTACTGCTTTTCAAAAAGCATATCCAGCGTCCCCTGTACCTCGGATAAGGTGAACTCCCCCTCATGCAGCGCGGACAAAATGGAAATCAGCACATAGGGATCATGCTCAATGTCGTCCAGATCAAAGTGATACTCGTCGTAGCTGTGTGTGGCTTCGTAGTTATCGAGCTTTCGTTGCAGCTCTGCTTCCATCTCACAATACCTTGCCTCGGCGTCAAGCATTGCCTCGTCTTCGCTGAGATAAGAGGATGCAATAATCGCAGAACCGGTGGACGAAAACATTGCCGTACAAGAGCTGATACCGGCGGCAAACAGGATGAGAACCATAATCCCGACACCGAGCCAGAGGAAGACCTTCTTGTTTTTGGCAAAGAACTCCTTGACCTTATCCGCTGCCTTTTCGCCGGTCTTCTTTCCGGTTTTCTGTGTAGCTGCTGCTGCCGTCTGAGAGCCGGACTTTCGAGCTGCGGCGTATTCCTTCTTGATGGCTTGCTTTTGATAGTGTTTGTTCATATTGGGACGCTGCTTCTTCATCTCAGGATGCTCCTGCTGGGTTTTCTCGTAATGGAGCTTTGTATCAGCAGCTTGCGCCTCATGTTCCAGCTTGGAAACCTTCTCAAAGGGCTTGTTTGCCTGACTTTGACGGTGATGGCTGTAATGACGGGCAGCAGCCTCCGCAACGATCTCTGTCCGGTGTGCCGCTTCTACACCTGAGTTTTCCTGTTCGACCTCATGGATTTTTCCATGAATGCCGGATGCCAGCGTATCACCGACCTTGCGGACGGTTTTCTCTGTTTCAAAAGACAATTTGCTCTGTCCCTTGGGCTGCTTGATCTCGTCCTCAAAATGAAGGCGTGTCTTCGGCTTGCCCTTTTCCTCATCGAAGACACGCTCCTTCTTGAGGACCTTCTTTGTGGGCAGCTTCTCACGGGCGGCATCCAGACGCTCATGCGCCTTCTCGGACTTCTTTTCAAGCCGTTGGATTTTCCTTGTGGCAGGAATCCCTTCGTCGGGCACAGGCTGATCCGCAGCCGTTTTTGCCGCTTGCTTCAGGACAACTTCACCGTCTACATTCCTGACAGCATCCGTTTTTCGGATTTTGCTTGAAACTACGGTATCAGCAACTACACGCCCGACATTGACATGGGACGAGCGCTGAATATCCACGACAGACGGAATGGGAGAAGCTGTGCCATGTACGGGCAGCTCTCCGGGCTTGTACTCCGGCTGGATTTGCTCGGTGGGGACTTTCTCTGCATCCGGCTCAAATTCTTCCGGTCTTGGCTGTCTGCGCTTGACTTCCTCTTCCGGAGCTTTTGCCGCAGCAGTTTCAAGCGGTTTTACGAGCTGGGCGTCTTCGGGCCTTTGTGAGATTTTCTCGGAGGTGCCTTCCGTGAGGTTTTCTTCGACAGCACCCTCCCGCGTCATTCTCATGACAACCTTGTCTTTGGGCTTGTACTCTTCGCGTGGCATCAGATTTCACCTCCAATCCGCGCATAGGCAAGCTCGGTGAACGCAGGATTCAACTCAATGCCGACATAATGCCGATTGAGCTGCTTTGCAACCATGCCGGTTGTCCCGCTTCCCATAAACGGGTCGAGAACAATGCCGCCTTCGGGACATCCTGCAAGAAGACAGGTTTCCACCAGCTTCGGAGGATAGGCAGCGTAGTGACCGCCCTTGAAGGGGACGGTGTTGATAATCCAGACATCTCGCTTGTTTCGGAGCGGATTGATCATCGCATCCGTGACTTCGCCGCGCTCCCGTGGACGGTTGATGGTCTGCACCTGAGACTGTCCGGGAATCGCCTTGCCGAACTTATTGCCGCCCTTCATGCCGCGCTTGAGCCGTTCTGCCGTTGCAGGAGCAATCGGTTCGGAGATTGCTTTGTGGTCAAAGTGGTATCTCCTTGACTTGGAGAAGAGAAAAATATGCTCATAGCAACGGGCGCAGCGGTCTTTGACGCTTTCCGGCATGGGGTTTTCCTTCATCCAGATGATGTCGTTTCGTAGATACCAGCCGGAGTCACGGAGAGCAAATGCCAGCATCCACGGAATGCCGATCATGTCCTTCGGCTTGCAGCCCTCAACCTTGTAGTTGAGAGCCACAGCCTGACCATTTCTGCCGTTGGGATTTTTCGGGTCCACGAAGTCACCCTGATGACCTTTACCGGCATAAGTGTCGGAGATGTTGAGCCATAGCGTTCCATCGGAACGCAAAACACGCCTGACTTCCGTGAAAACCTCGGTCAGACGCGCGATATATTCTTTGGGCGATGCCTCTCTGCCAATCTGTTCCTCCATTCCGTAATCGCGGAGTGCGTAATACGGAGGGGATGTGACGCAGCAATGGACGCTTTCATTGGGCAGCGTCTTCAGGACTTCGAGACAATCACCGGTATAAATTGTGTCGAGCTGTATAGCGGTTTCCTCCTTCCTCAGATTTGTCAGTTACACTTAATCAGAGAAGTATTCCTCCGGCTCGTAATCATCTTCGATCTCATCTTCCCATCGGTCAAAGATAGCCTCGGCTTCCTTTGCCGCCTCACGGTAAAGCGAAAGGCGGCTCTTTTCGTACTCCGCATAAGCGGGCATGAATTTTGCCATTTCCTGAATGAAGCGGATGTCCTTGGTGCGCATATCCGATACCATGTCGATCAGCTCTGCCATCGTCAGAAGGTCATCGATCATGTCCTCGTACTGCCCCTTGAAGATGGTGACGGTTTCCTCGTCCTCATCGTCATCAGCATCCTCTGCCTCCGCAAAGGGATAGTCGTTGCTGCACTCGGACTTGGGGATGTAGTGGAAATGCCGCTCTTCGCCGCACTTGGTCAGCTCGGCGTTGATATACGCCATCAGCTCATTGCAGCCTTCAAGGATTGCTTCCCGGACATGGAGATAGGCGCGATGATGCTTGCGCAGCATCTCTTCCTCACGGATGAGCCGCACCAGCTCGGCGGTCATTTCGATCAAGCCGAAGTAGCTGTCCATGCCCTCCTTGACAGTGCGGAAGGTCATCCGGACCTCTTTGTCACCAAACTTCTCGGTGAACTCGTTGATGATGTCGTTCGTGGGGTGGTTCATGTTCTTGTTCATATAGATAATCCTCCTTAGTTCTGCATGGTTTCTTCGGGTTTAGTGGTCATGATACGGTAGAGCATCGTATTCTTCGGGAAATCGTCCTTGAAGGGAACGATGGTAGAGCCGTAGAAGATCAAGCCCTCACCGGCATTGGAGTTGGTGATGTAGTTCTGCTGGCTGGGGGAGATATTCAGAGCTTCCGAGAGAATCTTTCTGTCTCCGCTTGCCTGATTCAGAAGGTACACAAAATCTGAGTTTTCAAAGATGTTCTCAACCTCGCGGGAGGCAAGCAGATCCTTGACATTCTGCGTGATCCCGGTGGGAATGCCGCCCCATTTACGGAATCGCTTCCAAATCTCCACGCTGTACGCTGCCGTCTGTTCCTCTTTCAGCAGCAGATGGAACTCGTCCATGTAGTAGCGCGTTGCCTTGTGCTGGGCGCGGTTGACGGTTACTCTGTTCCAGACCTGATCCTGCACAATGAGCATACCGAGCTTTTTGAGCTGCTTGCCCAGCTCCTTGATGTCGTAGCAGACGAAGCGATTGTTGACATCCACATTCGTTCTGTGATTGAAGACATTCAGAGAGCCGTGAACATAAATCTCAAGGGCAGTGGCAATACGCTGTGCCTCCGGCTCAGACTGACTGCGCAGGATGTTGTAGAGGTCTTCCAGAATGGGCATCTTCTCCGGCACGGGATCGGAAAGGTAGTCCTGATAGACCATGCGGACACTGCGGTCAATGATGGTCTTCTCGACCGGCTGCAAGCCGTCTTTGCCTCCGACAATCAGCTCACACATGGAGAGAATAAAGTCGGATTTCAGTGTCAGCGGGTTTTCCTCTTCGGAGTAATTCAGGTTGATGTCCAGCGGGTTGATATAGTCGGGGCTGATGGGCGAAATGCGAATCACCTGACCGCCGAGCTTTTGGACAAGGGGATAATACTCGGCTTCGGGGTCACAGACGATGATGTCATCCTCTGTGATCAGGAAGGCATTAGTCATCTCACGCTTTGCGGAGAAGGATTTGCCGCTGCCGGGGGTGCCGAGAATCAGCCCGTTGGGGTTTTTAAGCTGCTTGCGGTCCACCATGATCATGTTGTTGGACAGCGCATTCAGACCGTAATAAAGTGCCTGACCGTCCTGAAAAAGCTCCTGCGACACGAAGGGCATGAAGATTGCCGTGGAAGAGGTAGTCAACCCGCGCTCAATTTCGATCTGATTCAGACCGATAGGCAGCGAGGACATCAGCCCTTCCTCCTGCTGGAAGTCGAGCCGTTTGAGTGCGCAGTTGTACTTCTGGGCGATGGATGCCGTCTGGAACACCGCATTTTCAAGGCGAACACGGGACGGCGCAGTGTTCATGATGAGAATGGTCACAAGGAACATTCTCTCGTTTCTCGTCTGGAGATCCTGCAACAGACGCTTTGCTTCGCCGCCATAGGTGGCAAGGTCGGAGGGGATAATCTCCATGTCATAGCCGGAGCGAACTGCCTTTTTCTGCTCTTCAATCTTCATCTTGTCCAGATCGGTGATTTTGGACTTGATGCTCTTGATTGCCTTTGCCTGATCGATGGTACGAATATGAAAATTGACCGTAATGTTGGTGTCCATGTCGAGGAAGTCTGCCAACATACGGTCATTCAGCTCAGGGGCGAGAATCTGCAAAAAGCTCACCGCACCGATGGTTTTTCCCATCTTGAAGCACTTGCCCTCGGAGAAATCAAAGGAAGTAGGTGCGATGAAGTCCTTGGAAGAAAGCCCTGTTCTGGCTACCATGTCAAAGGAGAACCGGAACGGCTCATTGCTGTCCATGTTGAAAACATCGTGCAGCACCTTCAACCTTTCGTAGCCGGACAGCGGCTCGGTGGTTACGCCCAGCGTTTTGAAGTTGTTGAGAATATCGGTTTCAATCCGATCCAGCTTTGCCTTTGCCGCTCTGAGAGAATCGGCTTCGATGCCGAAGGTGATGTACTTTCGCTTGAGCAGACCGTTGTTTCCCTTGGTGAGCTGGTTTTGGAGCATATCCGAGTATTCGCGGCGGATGTCATTGAAGGCATCATCCTGATCCGGGATATGAACCTGTTTCTTGAACTCATTGATGCTGGTTCTCTGATTGATGAAGGAGAGCTGAAAGAAGATGGAGCTGTCGAAGTAGTTGAGGAAGTCGCACCAGTTTTCAAAGATGGCGGTCTTGTCCTCATTCTGCGCAAGCTGGTAATTGATGTCGTTGAAACGAATGGTCTTGGTGTAAAGGCGATGGTTCACCTTGCAGATACCGTCGCGGCACATTTCCACATAAGGGATGGACTGCTGTGCGGACTTGGGGATTTTCTTTGCCTTCTTGTCCTTTTTCTTCTGCATGACAATCCGCTTCTTCTCCTGTGCGGACAGCGCATCTCCATACACCTTGCCGTTTTTGATGGTTTTCTTAGGGGCGGCGTTTGCCCTTGCCGTCGTGCTGTTGTTCAAGCTGCAATTCCTCCTGTTCCTTGATTTTTTGCTGAATGACAGCATAGAGATTGTTTGTGCGATACGGACGCACCTTGTCCCTCAGAAACATGGACTTCACCACATGACCGAGGATTTTTTCTGCCGGTTGCCCGTCCTTTTCGTAAAGTGCGAAGAAGATGAACGGGAGCATGATCACAACCATCAGCATTGCCGAGGTTGAAATGCCGAGGCTGGGCTTGGTGAGGAAGTACACGGGAACGCCCATCGCAGCGGCAAGTGCAAAGCAGACGAGCTGCCGCTTGGTCAGATTAAACATGACCTTGGTTTTTACACGATTCAGGTCCTTCGGGACCGGTACAAATGCCATTGGGAACCTCCTTTCCGAGAGTAATGCTGCATTCGACCTCATTGCCCCATACATCCCAACCTTCCGGGGATTGACGGGCAAACAGTTCAATGCGAGGCAGATCGCCCATGAGCTGAACAATGCGGTCACGGGTTTCATCCGGCTTTTTGCTGTGCTGTTCAATGTGGCTCATAATGACCTGATGCACACCGGAGCTTATTCGCTTCGGGTGTCCTTTCGTTGCGAGGATGCAAAGCTCGGCATTGGCGCGAGTCCAGTAGCCCATGCCCCAAAAGAGGCTATCGCTTTTCCGGTTTTGCTTTACCCACACGAAGGCAACGGTCTTATAGGAAAAGCCCCATGCCGCAATAACCTCCAAAGCCTCCTGCAAGCATGGAAAGGTGATCCACATAAAGAGCGCACAGTCCTTCGCCGCAAGCTCTCCAACCGGAAGTGCCTTGATCTCTTCAATGCTCATTGTCGGGTAATGACTTTCCGCAGATCGTCCCTTTCCTTTTTTGGAGTAGGTCCGGTACTGCCACGGAGGATCGGCGTAGATGATGTCGTATTTCTTCATCGCGTCCTCCTTAATGAGCATTGAAAAGTGACTTGGAAAGCGAACCGGTCTTGAAGAGCGAGAAGCAGAGAATGACCGTGTACGCTGCCACCGAGAACAGTGCCGAATGGATATTTGCCGCAATAATCATGTTGTTGATCAGCACCGCATAAATGCCGACACAAATCATGATGAGGAAGCCCTGAAATGCCAGTGCAAACAAGCCTTTGAGATAATTCGTGCCGATGCTGCCCCACTCACGGTTACTCATTGTCGCTATGGGAATCGGCGCAATGCTGACGGTGCAGTAAATCTCAATCATTCGCCCATAGAGGATGACTGTAATGAGAATGGACATAATCTTGAGACACAAGCTGATCATCAGCGTTTCTATGGACAAGCCAAGCAGCTCACCGACACCCATTGCTTCAAAGCTGCTTCGCATGGAATCGAGGGTGGATTGTATGTCGATATTGGTATTGCCGCTGATTACTCCGGCAGCTCCCGCAACGACATTCTGACCGATGTCGAATACCGCCATCACGATGTCAAAGGTATTGGTTACGAGGTAGATCGCGATTGCGGACTTGAAGAACCACTTGAAGAACATCCATGTGTCCATCTCGTGCATATTGTTCTTTTCCGTTATCATGGAAATAAGCTCGTAACACAGCACAAAGGTAATGATGATACCGGCGATGGGGATTATCACGCTTTCGGATAATCCCCGGATCATCGAGTAGATGCCGCCGTTCCATGCGGAGGGGGTCTGTCCCACCTCCGCAGCGATTGTGCCTACCTTATCGTTGACATCGGTGAACATATTGGTCAGGTTGCTTTCAATCCACCCGATAAGCAGTTCCTTGATCGCTTCTTCGATTTTTTCTAAGATACTGCCCAATATTTCACCACCTTTCGGTTATCTGGGATGCTTGGTATCAGAACAGACCGGAGAGCAAGGGAATGAGGGTAGTACCGATCAGCACCACACCGCCGCCAGCCATGAGCTGCTTGATGCCCTGAGATTTTGCACCCGGATTGTCATTGCCGTAGCCCTCCATCAGGTTGACCACGCCCCACACAGCCAGACCGGCACCGAGAGCGATAACAAGCGTCTGCAAAACAGTGATTGCCTGAGTAATAAATGCCATAAAGAAAATCCTCCTTAGTTTTTGTTAAAATGAAGGGAGGGCGCGTCTGTCACGCCCTCCCGGTGGATGGTTTGCCGGACTGCCGATTAAAACAGACCGGAGAGCAGAGGGATCAGGGTAGTGCCGATCAGCACCACACCGCCGCCAGCCATGAGCTGCTTGATGCCCTGAGATTTTGCACCCGGATTGTCGTTGCCGTAGCCTTCCATCAGGTTGACCACGCCCCACACAGCCAGACCGGCACCGAGGGCGATAACGAGAGTCTGCAGAACCGTAATTGCCTGAGAGATAAATGCCATATGCTTTTCCTCCTAAAAATGTTGTGAGTTTTGGATTCTGGGCAAAAAAATAGAAGCCCCGTCGTTGTTCCGCTTCATTGCGCGGTACAAGACGGGGCTTCATTCAGCTTCGATCACGCCCATGTCATAGAGATCGAACTTGTCATTGGGCTTAATAACTGCCTTGCGGGAAAGGTATCTTTCAATGTCAAAGGTGTTTCGCTTATCATAGTCGGACAATAGCCTGTATTTTGGATGCTTCGTTATGTCGTACTTATCACTGAGAAAAGGTCTCACGCCTCTAAGCTGCAAAATACACTTGCCGCCGTCCATAACAGCGATCTCGTCCTGAGACATCAGCTCCTTGCCGGTCTTCTGGTAGTTCAGCCCGTAGGAATTGTTGGTGGATCGGGTTTCCGAAGTGTTGTAAAGGTCAATCGTTTCCTTGCCAAGCACTTCACTTAACTCTTTCAGCGTGGATTTTTCCTTGCCGCCGAGGAAGAGCGTTGCGTCACAGTTGCCGACAATGGTATCGGCTGCATCCTTGTAGATGGTCTTGAGCTGCGACTGGGACTGCAAAATGATGGATGCAGAGATTTCGCGGCTTCGTATGGTTGCAATGAGCTTATCGAACTTCGGAATCTGACCGATATTCGCAAACTCATCGAGCAGACAGCGTACATGAACGGGAAGTCTGCCGCCGTACTCATCATCAGCTTTATCACAGAGAAGGTTGAACATTTGCGAATACATGATGGCACAGACGAAATTGAAGGTGTCATCCGTATCACTGATGATTACAAACAGAGCGGTTTTCCTGTCACCGAGGGCATCCAGCTCCAACTCATCGTAGCTCATCAGCTCTCGCAGTTCAGCTATGTCGAAGGGAGCAAGCCGCGCACCGCAGCTAATTAAGATCGATTTTGCAGTTTTGCCGGCACTTAGCTTGTATTTGCGGTATTGCCGTACTGCAAAGTGTTCCGGGTTTTTGGCTTCCAACTCATCGAACATGATGTCAACGGGATTTTTGAAGGTCTCGTCATCCTCTCTGGCTTCCGAAGCATTGATCATTTCGAGCAAGGTAGTAAAGTTTTTCTCGTGTTCCGGTGCTTCGTACCAGATATAGCCGATGTATGCCTGATAGAGCAGCTTTTCAGCTTTCACCCAGAAATCCTCGCCGGACTTATCGCCATCTCCCTTCGTGTTGACGATGATCGTATTGACCAGCTTGAGGATGTCCTTTTCGCTGCGGATATAGGCAAACGGGTTATAGTGCATAGACTTCTTGAAGTTGATTAGATTCAGGGACTTGATCACATAGCCGTTGCGCTCAAGCATCCGTCCGCAATCGACCAGTAGCGTTCCTTTCGGATCGGTCACAATGTAGCTGACCGGAAAAGACTGAGAGGAACACTGCATCAGGTTTGGCTTCACATAGAAGCGCGTCTTACCTGAGCCAGAACCGCCGATTACCATGACATTTTTGTTCCTGGCATACTTTGGCTGCTTCGGACGGCTGTTCATGGTAAGAGCTTCCGTTTGCGTCAGGATAATGTTGTTGGCGAAATCATCATCCATATAGGGCTTGATGTCCTCCGGTTTTCCCCAACGGGCAGATCCATATTCCTCTCCTTGGCGAAACTTCTTGCGGTTTTTGCCCTTCATGTAGACTGCCAGCTTGAGCAATGCTCCTGCGGCAGCACCAATGAGCAAATCCATCGGATGAAAGCTGGGAAGCGGATTTACGAAAGCAGAACCGAAATTGGCGAAGCCTGTGGTGAGCTTGTCAACAAACTCGGTGCCGGGTGCCATGCGAAAAGCCGCAGCAACCTTGTTGACAAAGTAGAACGCGAACACATACGGGAGATTGAGAAGAATGAGCTTTTTTATGTCGGGCTTTCTTGTCATAGCTCAACGCCTCGATCCTTACTCTTGACCTTAGCCTTTTCACGCTGCTGCTTCTTGGACTGATCCTGCTGTCTGGACAGCTTCCGGCGAAGAGATGGCTGATCCTTCTGCTTGACCGTCTTTGCGGAGAACTCTTTGAACGCCTGTGTCATTACATCGACATCGCGCCCCTTGAAAAAGACAAGGTATCGCGGAGGCTGTTCGGAAGTGTCCTTCTTGAGTGCATAGTCAATCCCGTATTTGCTTGCTGTACGCTCAAAGGACTTGATATTTCCGTCGGTCACTTCGATGTTGCTGATGGCGGCGTTTTGCTCGACGAGATGCTTGATGGACTGCTTCCCGCGATAGGTCTTAGGCTGAGAGGCGGTTTTCTGTGCCTTCTCAATTTCCTCTACGAACTTTTTAAGAGCCTTATCCAGAACCTCTGCGGTGATTTTGCCGCCCTTGATGGCAATAGCAACAACCTTGGTATTTACTTCATCCTGCATGGGAACCTCCTTCCTGAGTTATTGCGAGCGCATTTGCCGCAGTTAAGGCGGCACACCCCGGAGATAGATTGTGCGCATGATTGATACCTCCTTCCGAAGAGCTTATTTCTGACCGTAAAGGTCGTGATTGACGAGAGCGGAGTAGTAGTTGTCCATCGTCAGCGATGCGTTATACAAGGTCGTGAGCATATATGCCCGGATGTTCCGAATGTCGGACGGGCATTCGTCCATTGCGTGAAGGACATACTCAATGTGGCTGCTGTTAAGCTTGAGAAAGCGGGACTTTACCACTTGCTGCGGCATCTCCTCTCCGTTGATGCGGATTGTCGGGCGAGTAGAACAGATGGCATCCAGCATGATCTCAACCATTTCATTTACGCGGTCAGTATCGAAGCGCTTGTCCTGAGAGAGTATGTCAAGCTCAAGATTGTCCCGAATAATCTCTTCATACTGCGCTCTCATGTCCATCTCATCCATCCCATCAAGATTGATGGATTGATAATTACTCAGAGAGTTATTTCTTTCTTGGGTAATTACTTGATTAGTATTTATTTGTGCGGGATTATCCGTGTGTGGCTTATCCATGTCAGGACTATCCACATCTGGATTTTCCGTATGTGGATTTTCCGTATCAGAAAGAACCGGCTGCGGCTTCTCATATATCTCAAAGACCATGCAGGACATTCTGCCTTTGCTGTCCCTTGTCCTGTGCCGGACGAGATAACCATGCTTTTCAAGCTCACGGAGAGCGGACTGGATGGCATCGGGACCTTCCTTGCAGATTGCCGACAAACCGCGAGTCGAAAACTTCCAGCCGTCGTTGAATGAAAGCATCTTGGAAAGCAGCCCGACTGCCTTGAGAGACAGGCTTTTATCTCTGAGATGGAAATTAGCCATGACCGTGTAGCTGCGGTCTTTGTTTACGCGATAGATTGCCATGTGATCAACGCTCCTTTTTGCTATCCTGCGGACTGCGAAGCGTCGAAAGGGAAACCGGTGAGTAGGGACATTTCTCAAAAACGCAGGATTGATATTTCCAATGCGGACGATGGAAACAGCAGGATCGGCATTCTGGGCAGATACCATCACAGCCGCTATCGTAGTGGTTAAAGCCGGGTACTTCTCGCATGAGAGCTTCAAAGGCTTGCAGATTTCCGGCAGTGTAATAGCTCATGGTGTAATTCTCCTTTCTTGTAGCTACTTGCCGTCAGACTGCAAATCCTGTTATTTCCAGCTTTCGGGCAACAAAAAAAGAGGGGTTCGTTCCGTACTCCGTGATGGAGACGAAACGAACCCCTCTTAACTTACTTTTTTGATATTCAGATGATTTCTCGGATGGTGTGAATGATACCGAGCATTAGCCCGATAATCAGGGCGAGTCCTCCGATAAGACCGCCGACGATAAAATTGACCGCAAGCACCCCTAATGTACCGCCGATTCCAAACCCATGTGGGATGAGCCAGAGGCTCATCCTTCTGATACCGAATGGACATCCTACCAACAGCCACATGAGGAAGTAGTCACAGATACCATCGGTCATGTATATCGGTTTGAAAAAAGCGGCAAGGCAGAGAGCAAATGCAAGCGGAAGAATGACCTCCTTGATCAGTGTTTTAACAGCCCTCATTGTTCCTCCTTCTGCCGGAGGGGGTGTGCCGAGGCTTTCCCGTCCGGCTGCTTGATTATTGTGTGTAGTCCTTTGTTTTCGGTCAAAAAAAGAAGGGACTAAGCCAGAATGCCTTGATTTTCAAGGTCTTTCTGATTTAGTCCCATTATCGCACAATAATCCTTCGTAACAACGCAGTTGATTTTCCCGTCCTCAATGTCATCAATCATTCTCTGAAAATCCGGCCTGTCAAAGTTCGTTCCAGACCATCCATCGTCGATATATTCATCTATGACATTCAGGCCATGCTCGGCGGCATATTGCCGGAGCATCATGCGTTGTGTCTGAATACTCCCGCTTTCTCCTTGCAGTTCATCGTCCCGGCTCAATCTCATATAAAGCGCCGTGTTGTAAATCGTAGTATTGTAAGGTTGTTTCACCGTTAAAAATCCTCCTTCTAAAGAAACAACCCACGCTTACAATACTTTTGCTCTATGGCAATTATATCATAAGCGTGGGCGTGTTATCAATGATGGGCTATCAGGTTGAAGCGGCTTTTTCTGCGGTATGCCGCACCACATCTACAATCAGATCACCGAGGGGCTTCCCGCCTGCGGCGAAGTGTTCGGAGATTTTTATACGGTTGTTCCCACATACAAAATACTGCGTGCCGTTCTCTGCTTGTATGACCTGCCCTGTCCGGGGTGTAAAAATATCGCTTTCGCTTTTTGCCATCCAGTGTCCTCCATATTCAGTTTTCAAGGTACAATGCCGCACAAAGGCGGCGAAAATTTCTGCTTATATCTATCACCTTTCCTTTACCGTGTGCCGCTGCTGACGTTTCAGTTCCGCCAGTATATCCGGCGGGATACGGTCAACCAGCCGCTGTAAATTGTCCAGTTCGCTTTTCAGCTTTGCCCGTTCCATCGTATCTTTCATCTTTCCTTTTTCGCTGGCCTTTGCCCTTGCTTCCAACTTCTCATTCTCCGCCAACAGGTCATTGATTGTGACCTTGTACTTTTTCAACTGCCCGGAGAAGTTCTCCATCTGCGGGAACCACTTTTTTAGCATGGAGAGGGCTTCCTCTTTTTTCTTTCCGGCGTTCAGCGGGTTAATGCCGTCAAGGGCGGCTTCAATGGCTCTGGCCTGTCGGGAGAGGGAAACCGCCTGTTTGAAAAGCCGGGTGGGGATATGCTTCCGGCCTGTCTTGCTGGCACTCTCCCCACGCTCCAAGTCGGGATATTTCACCACCATATAGGCGTGAAAATCGTCCTGCCACTTCGTCAGGTTTGCCCGGTTGCCGATAATCTCCTTTGCACACAGGCGGTTGTCCTTTGTCAGCGGAACAAAGGTCAAATGCAGGTGGGGCGTTTTCTCGTCCATGTGTACCACCGCCGACACGATATTTTCCCGTCCTACCCGGCCAATGAGGAAGTCCGCCGCCCTCTGGAAAAACGCCTGTATCTCCTTTGGGGATTTCCCCTTGAAAAACTCCGGGCTGGCAGTTACCAGCGTATCGACAAACCGTGTGCTGTCCTTGCGGGTTCGGCACCCGGCCTGCTCAATCCGGCTCTGAATGAAGTGGTAATAGCGTCCCTCCGGCTTGACGATATGGAAGTTGTATTTGCTCCGGCTTGTGTCAATGTCGGGATTGCTGGCATACTGTTCTTTCTGTCTTTCGTGATGGGCTTCCAGCGGCCTTGCCGGGTTGCCCTTGTGCTTCTCAAACCGTAAAATTGCGTGTTGTGCCATTCTGCTCCTTTCCCCATTCCTTTCCTATCCGGGGTTTTCCACAGGGAAAATCCCGCAGAAAATAGCTCGGATAGGATTGGAATGGATAGAATATAAATCAATCTTTTTATCTTTGTATTTCTATATACCGTCCGGTTTTCGTACGTCTCAGGAGTGATTTCCGTACTTCATGGGTACGGTTTTCAGTCCTCCGGCGTACCAGAACGGGATTTCTTGAAGTCGGTGTTTGGAACCGCTTCATAGGATTTTGGAAAAATGCGATTGGGTTTTCCACAGCCCTGCTTCTGGATCTCCACCAGTCCGGCGTATTGCAGTTCCCGCAGGGTATTCACCGCTTTCTGCCGCCCACAGTGGAGCAGGTCAACCACTTCACAGATGGGGTAATACAGGAAAATCCGTCCGCAGTCATCCGCCCACCCATTCTTGCGGGATAACTCTGTCCGGCGCAGGATAAAGGCGTACAGAACCTTTGCCTCGTTGGACAGGGGCTTGAATGTGGGGGCTTCAAAGAGGAAATTCGGGAGCCGGGTGAAGCTGAACGCCCTTTCCGGCTGATGGATATAGATGGTATTTGTCATAGTGCGTTTTGTGGACGGTTAGAAGCCCGTTTTCCGGGGCGGACGATACTTTATACCACCTGCCCCGGTTTGGGGCTTGCGAAGCCTGATAAATCAAGGCTTTTTCCGCTCCTAACTGTCCACAGCAGACCTCCTTTTCCGTTCACTTTCTGTTTTCTGCCGCCTGTGAGCTCTGGCGGCACAGCCGGGGCAGTATTTTGCCCGGTTGGATTTAGGGACAAATACACCGCCGCAGACCGCACAGCGTTTCAAGTCCTTATCCCGGAAAATCTCCGCTTCCAGCGTTCCGTCCAGCGGCAAAACCGCCCAGCGGAACCACTTACAGCAGACCGAGAAAGAAACCGTCTGCGGGCAGGTGCAGGTGTCCCCATCGTCAAGGACAATGCAGTTGCCGTCCTCACAGCAACAGCACTCTCGGCGTATCAGGCTGGCCGCCTGTTTCCTTTGCGCCGGTGTCATGCGGTAAAGGGAACCGTCCAGCCTGCGTTCCAGCGGCGGCAAGTCTTTATAGGGGTTATCTCTCATGCGTTCCCTCCATTTTGCTTTCCGTTGCCGTTCCCCCCGAAAAGTTTTCCTGCCCCATTCCTGCGGCGTGTTCCGGCGTTGGCACGCTCCCCGCAGCTTCGGGACATTTTGTCCCGAAGCTCGGTTCCTTGCGGTGCTTCCCCAGCCGGGGTATTCCTTTTTGGACGGTCATTCTGTTTTCAAGGTGCTGTCCATCGATGAACTATCCTAAGTCTACACCTAAATGACCGCCCGTCCCGTATATCCGAAAGGTAGGAAATCCGCCCGGAAAACTCCCTATTTCCACGCTCTCGGAATTGTGGTAGAATGAAAGTAAGATTTGCAGACAAGGAGGGAGAACATGGAACTATCCATACAAGAACGCCTGAAAGACCTGCGTGTGGAGCGTGGCCTGACGCTGGAGCAGCTTGCGGAAGAAACCCATCTCTCCAAGTCTGCGTTAGGCAGCTATGAGGGGGACAAGTTCAAGGACATCAGCCACTATGCCCTTATCCAGCTGGCAAAGTTTTACGAAGTGTCCGTTGATTATCTGCTGTGCCGTTCTGAAACAAAAAATCACCCAAACGCCGATCTTGCAGACCTGCGTTTGAGTGATGATATGATTGAATTTTTGAAAAGCAGGCTGGTGGACAATTCCCTTTTGTGTGAACTGGCGACGCACCCGGATTTCCCCCGGCTCATGGCCGACCTTGAAATCTATGTGAACGGCGTAGCGGGAAAGCAGGTGCAGAGCGCAAACGCCATTGTGGACGCTGTGAGTGCAACGATTATGAAACAACACAATCCCGGCTTGACTGACCCGCAGCTGCGACAGCTTATCGCCGCCCACATTGACGACGACAGCTTTTGCCGCTATGTGATACAGCAGGACATAAACAAGATAGCCCTCGACCTGCGGGAAGCCCACAAGGACGATTTTTTCAGCGTCCCGGAGGACAATCCTCTGGAAGATTTTTTGCAGACAGCCGAGGAAGCCGCTAAAGAGGACAGCGACCCGGAGCAGGCGGCTTTGGCGTTTATCTGTAAGCGGCTTAAACTGAATTACAAGAAGCTGTCTGAGGAAGAAAAGAAGTGGCTGAAAAAGATTGCACAGAAGTCGGACTTGCTGAAAAATCCCAAGTCACAACGGGGACATAAATAAACCAATAAATTACATGTTTAAGGACTTTAGGAGTTATATCATCGCTAATGAAATACGCCATAGATTTTGCAATTTTGTTATTGCTGTATATTCTTTATTTTTACAAAAGATGGAAAGCACAGGGAAAAGAAATCGTATTTATCAGGACAACAATGTATGTGTACCTTGCATTTGTTCTGTACTTTACTTTGATGCCTATAGCCACATCTTTACCACTTATTTTTAATCACCCGTATGTACCAATGAATATGGTGCCATTTATTGATGTATTAGAAGGGAGAGGCGATTTTTTCAAGCAAATCGGATTAAATGTCCTAATGACGATTCCGTTTGGTATCTTATTACCTATGAATACCAGGAAAAATTTTTCATCTGTTGTGATATATGCTTTTTTAATGAGCCTTTCCATCGAACTATTGCAACCACTTATTAATGGCGCAAGGTCATCTGATGTGACTGACATTATCACCAATGTGTTAGGAGCCGTTATTGGCTATGTAATATACTTGCTCATAAAACCAAGGCTTAAAAAATTGAATAGACAAAGAAAAAATATATTTGAATTAAAAGATGGATACAAATAACAAAGCCAGCCGAGCCAGTCTTTGCTGATGGGTAATCAAGGCGGGAAAGCCCTAAAATGGTTTCACACCTATTTCAATAATTGGAGGAGATAAAAATGAGATCAGAAAAGGAAGTTTATGATATTGTTTTGAATTTTGCAAAAACAGACAAACGCATTCGCATGGTTACTTTGGAAGGATCTAGAACAAATACAAATATTCCGCCTGATGATTTTCAGGATTTTGATATTACTTTTTTTGTTACGGATATGGACAGCTTCACAAGTGATGATAAATGGCTAGATATATTTGGTGAAAGGTTGATTCTGCAAAAGCCGGAAGATATGGAATTATTTCCAGCTGTAGAAAAGGGATTTTCATATTTAATGCTGTTTACTGATGATGTTAAGATAGATTTAACTTTGCTGCCGCTGGAACTGATAGACGAGTATTTTACATGGGATAAACTGGTAAAGTTACTGTTGGATAAAGACAACCGTATCGTAAAGCCGCCAATACCAACGGATATAGACTACCACTTGCAGAAGCCTACTCAAAGAATGTTTGACGATTGCTGTAATGAATTTTGGAATACTACAACATATGTAGTAAAGGGCTTATGCCGCAAAGAAATTCTTTTTGCTATTGACCATATGAATGATATAGTACGAAAAGAATTGCTTCGCATGATTTCCTGGCTGATTGGTATCAAACAGGGATTTCATTTCAGTTTGGGAAAAAACTATAAATTTATGAAGCAATATGTCCCAGAGGAATTGTGGGAACGACTTATGTCCACTTATAATATGGATTCCTATCCCCATATGTGGGAATCCTTTGAACAATGTATGGCATTGTTCCGGGAGGTTTCGTCAGAAGTGGCATGCCAGTTGGATTACCAGTATCCACTATATGATGAAAAAATCAGTAATTATGTGATTCGGCAAAAGAAAAAATATGGCATTGAAGATGATAACAAATAAAATTTTTTCAATCGAAAAAATTTATTTTGATTATTCAATTTTGAAAAACTGAATACCTCAAAATCAGAAAGAACGCGGACAAGCACTTTGAGGGATTGGCCGCCTTGTCCACCCATTCAGTGGGACGGCGGGTGGCGGTCAAGGCCGGGTGTAAACCCGTTCATTTCAGCCTTGACGGTTACCCGCTGTCCTGTTACTTTTCCGGGAGTGTAGCCACAACTTCGGGACACTTTGTCCACAAGTCGGAGCGTAGGGCGATGAACGGGGGCTTTCATATACGCCCTGTCTGCTGTTGAAACCAGACCTGCGCTTACGGCTCCACGCCACACAAGCACAGCCCTGTTTTCCTGCCGCTTCAAATGCCCTTGCCCTCCCCGGCGGCAACGGCATTTTCACGGCAACGCCGACAGAGCGTATAACACACTACACTTTGCTTCGCAAAGTCGTGTGCCAAATGGGGGCGTTGCCCCCTTTGGAAACCCCCACAAGAAAAGGCGGTACGCTACCCCTCCACGGGGCGCATACCGCCTTTTCTTGTTATCCAGCCCTCCGGCTGTATCGGTTGAGCAAAAGTCAGCGTGGGATTGATGTGGTATCTTTATCTAAGTGAACCCCCGCGTTCCCACTTACTGACGGCCTGGACGCTGACATGCAGTGCCTCCGCCATGTATCGCTGTGTCCAATTCCGTTCCATCCGCAGGCGCAGAATCAATGCGCCAGTCTCTTTGCTGTCCATCGTACTCACCTCATTTATCAGCATACCCGATTCCAGAGGATTTTGCAATCAACGCTGCGTTGAATTGCGCTTTAACGCACCAACCGAAGATTTTTCCTCTATGCAAAACGGACCGTCATTTATCCGCTGATACCAAATTTCTTGGACAGTTTTCCAAATTTGCAAGTTAAAGTGCTTTTCCTTGCAAAATTACTTTTCAACAATTTGGATTTGTGCTATATTATTCTGCAAGATAACTCCGGCGAAAGCCGTGATGATCAGGAGGTCGCACACATGATCACGCTCCACGAAAATGGCGTATTTCTGACCGGCGGTGTCCCTTGTAACGCCGCATCCCTTTCCCCGGCGGAGGGCCGCAGGCAGACCATGGCCTACAAAATTCTCCAGGCTCATAATACCTCCGGCGATCCGTCAAAGCTGAAAATCCGCTTTGATGCCATGGTGTCCCACGATATTACCTATGTTGGCATTATCCAGCAGGCCCGGGCCTCCGGTATGACGGAATTTCCCATTCCTTATGCACTGACCAACTGCCACAACAGTCTTTGCGCAGTGGGCGGCACCATCAATGAGGATGACCATGTCTTTGGCCTGTCCGCCGCCAAAAAATACGGCGGTATCTATGTGCCCGCCAACCAGAGCGTCATTCACTCCTATGCAAGAGAGCAGCTGGCAGGCTGCGGAAAAATGATTTTGGGCTCTGACTCCCACACCCGGTACGGCGCCCTGGGCACCATGGCGGTGGGCGAGGGTGGCCCCGAACTTGCCAAGCAGCTTCTGAAAAACACTTGGGACGTCAATTATCCCGAGGTGGTTCTGGTCTATCTCACCGGTACGCCCAAGCGTGGCGTCGGCCCCCACGACGTTGCCATTGCCTTGGTAAAAGCTACGTTTGAAAATGGTTTTGTCAACAACCGGGTGCTGGAATTTGCCGGTCCCGGCATTGCAGCTCTCCCCATTGACTTTCGCAACGGCATCGATGTGATGACCACGGAGACCACCTGCCTCTCCTCTATTTGGGAAACGGACGCCGTAACAGAAGGCTTCTATCAAGCCCACCAGCGGCCGGAGGATTACCTGCCCCTCCATCCCGGCGAGGGGGCTTACTACGACCGGATGGTGACCATTGAGCTGGACAAGGTGGAATCCATGATTGCGCTGCCCTTCCACCCCTCCAATGCCTGGACCATCCACGAATTTCTGGAAAATGCAGACGAAATTCTCGCCGGGGTACAGGCGGATGCCCAGAAACGTTTTCCCAAGGCAAAAATTGACCTCTCCGGCAAGATCCACGACGGCGGCGTTTGGGCCGATCAAGGCGTAATTGCCGGCTGCGCCGGAGGACTCTTTGACAACATCGACGAGGCGGCGGAGATTTTGAAGGACGGCTCCTGCGGAAACGGCTATTTCACGCTGGACGTCTATCCCACCAGCGTGCCCGTCAGTCTGGAACTGACAAAAATCGGCGCTACGACTGATCTGCTGGAGAGCGGCGCAGTAATCAAACCCAGTTTCTGCGGTCCCTGCTTCGGTGCCGGAGATGTGCCCTCCCACAACGGCCTGAGTCTGCGGCACACCACCCGGAACTTCCCCAACCGGGAGGGCAGCAAGCCCGGCGAGGGCCAGTTTGCCGGCGTGTGCCTGATGGACGCCCGCTCCATTGCCGCCACAGCCCGCTGCGGCGGCAGGATTACCGCCGCCACGGACATCGACTATACGCCGGTTCGCCACGAGTATCACTTTGACAAGGGCGTTTACGACCGGCGTCTGTATTATGGCTTCGGCAAGGCGGATCCCAATGCGGAGTTGATTATGGGCCCCAACATCACCGACTGGCCGAAGATGCAGCCCTTGGCAGAAAACCTTCTGGTGGAGCTGGCGGCAGTGCTCCGGGACCCCGTCACCACCACCGATGAGCTGATTCCCTCCGGCGAAACCTCCTCCTATCGCTCCAATCCTTTGCGTCTGGCGGAGTTTACCCTCTCCCGCCGGGAGCCGGACTATGTGCCCCGGGCCAAGGCTGCGGCAGGTCTGGAAGCAGCACGGCTGGCCGGAGGCGCTCCGGAAGCGCTGCGGTCCATTTTGGACAGAGTTGGAGACGGATCCGCACTGCTGAACAACACCCAGTTCGGCTCCTGTGTGTTCGCCAACAAGCCCGGCGACGGTTCCGCCCGGGAGCAGGCGGCCAGCTGCCAGAAAGTTCTGGGCGGTTTTGCCAACATCTGCTACGAATTTGCCACCAAACGCTACCGTTCCAACTGCATCAACTGGGGCATTCTGCCCTTCACCATCGACTGGGAAACGCCCTTCGACTATGCGCCCGGCGACTGCGTATTCATCCCCGGGATCCGGCAGGCAATTGAAACCGGCGCGGAAGACATTCCCGCCAAGGTTCTCCGAAAGAACGGCGAAGAGACGGAAATTCTCCTCCATGTGAGGGGGCTCACAGATGACGAGAAAGAGATCATCCTGGACGGCTGTTTGATGAATTACTATGCAAAGAGGGTGAAATAACGTGGAGAAAATCAAAATGACGACGCCGCTGGTGGAGATGGACGGCGACGAGATGACCCGGATTCTCTGGAAGTGGATTAAAGAAAAGCTTATTCTCCCCTTTGTGGATTTAAAAACGGAATACTATGATCTGGGCCTGCTGCACCGGAACGAGACCCAGGATCAGGTGACGGTAGATGCCGCCAACGCCACCAAGCGCCTAGGCGTGGCTGTAAAGTGCGCCACCATCACGCCCAACAAGCAGCGGATGGAGGAGTACCCTCAGCTCACGGAGATGTGGAAATCCCCCAATGGCACCATCCGGGCCATTCTGGACGGCACCGCCTTTCGGGCCCCCATTGTTCTGCCCTGCATTCATCCGGTGGTGAAAAACTGGGAGGCGCCCATCACCATCGCCCGCCATGCTTATGGCGACATGTACAAGGCTGTGGATATGACCACGGAGGAGCCGGGCATCTGCACCATGACGTTCAAAGGGGAGAGCGGGGCTGAAAAAACGCTGACTGTTCAGAAGGTGGACGGCCCCGCCGTATGGCAGGGGCAGCACAATAAGGAGGCCAGCATCCGTGCCTTTGCCAAGAGTTGTTTCCAGTATGCCATTAATCAAAAGCAGGATCTGTGGTTCTCCACCAAGGACACCATCGCCAAAATTTATGACGGGGAGTTCAAGCGGATTTTTGAGGAGGAGTACGAACAGACCTACAAGGCGGAATTTGAAAAGCTGGGCCTGACCTACTTCTATACGCTGATTGATGACGCCGTGGCCCGCTGTATCCGTTCCAAAGGCGGCTTTATCTGGGCGCTGAAGAACTATGACGGAGACGTGATGAGCGATATGGTGGCCACCGCCTTCGGCAGCCTTGCCATGATGACCAGCGTGCTGGTCTCCCCCGACGGCACCATGGAGTTTGAGGCCAGCCATGGTACCGTCACCCGGCACTACTACAAGTATCTGCAGGGGGAGAAGACCTCTACCAATCCCATTGCCACAATTTTTGCCTGGTCCGGCGCCCTTAAGCGCCGGGGTGAACTGGACGGACTGAAGGACTTGGCTGCGTTTGGCCAGGCCCTGGAGGATGCCTCCCTGGAAACGCTGCTGGGCGGCATCATGACCCGTGATCTGATCGGCCTTGTGGACGAGGGCTTCCAAACAACCGCTGTCAACAGCGAGGAATTTCTGGATGCCATTGCCGGTCGGCTGGCGAAAAAGCTGGCGTAATTAAAAAAAGCACCCGCGCATCCAAAAGATGCGCGGGTGCTTTTCACTTCATCTGCCGTACAGCCAATAGGTGGCGACATTCCCGTCTCCCCGTCGGCATTCTCTGTATGTCACAGACTGCTCAAATCCGCCGCCGCGGCATCACCAGCGGCGGTGTTCTGGTTCAGCGCCTGCAGGGCGGCAATGGTGGACAGGGTTGTTCCCAGCTGCGTGAACAGCAATGCCAGCCGGGTCAGTTCCTCCTGGCTTTCCGCGCATCTTGCGATGGCTGCCGCCGCGGCATAGACGCTGGCGCTCCACTCAATGGGGTCCACAACTCCGCCTCCTCTCTTCCCTCTCCAGTCTATGAACAGATGGAATTCCAATATGCCGGGCAGCGCCGCTGCCTTCATGCCGTTATGTACGGGCCAAAATGCCAGCCAGATACTCTCCGGCGTCCCGCAGATCTGCGGCGCCGTGGTAATAGAGCGTCAGTAGGGCATTTCCCTGGGCCGCCACGAGATATTGTGTGCAATACGTGTCTCCCTCCGCCCCCCGCTCCCGGGTCCACCAGAGGCTGTCCAGCCCTGCCGCCTCCGCAAAGGCCAAAGGCTCCCAGCTTCGCCAGCCGTCAAATTCCTCCAGCAGCTCCTCCTCCAGTCTGTCCGCCAGAGCGGGCGTCCGCAGGCGGTAGTACGCCATCTCTGCAAACACCTGCTCTCCATCCGGCAAGTCCGCATATTGGCGTGTCCAGTACATCTCCGGAGCAGGGGGCAGGGACTTGCGGTCGGCGCTGAACCAATTGACCATATTCTCCGGGATTCCATCCAGTGCGGAGAGCTCCACCGTCACCACCTCCGGCCGGGGGCGGTCCTTCTCCCAGTCCATGGCCTCTTTGGTATGCTGGGGGAAGCTGGAACTGGTATAGCCCGCAGTCCCGGGAAAGGTGTACACCAGCTGCAGCACCAGAATCGCCACGGCTGTTCCGTAGGAAATCCAGGCCAGCCACAGCTGCCGGCGGTAGGGCCGGGGCCGCTCCAGGGGAATGCCGGCGGTGAGTGTTTTCCAAAGCCGGCGCATGTTCCGCACATCCAGCCACAGCTCCACCAGAAGCAGCACCCAAAATGCGCTTCCAAGGAGCGGCCGCACCACCCATTCGGACCACCGGGTCTCCCGGAGAGCCTCCAGCAGCGTCATGTCCGCCACCATCCGGAGCGTGGCCGCAGCCAGTGCCAGCAGCACCAGAAGATACCCCGCCGTCTGCCAGAGCATCCGCCGTTTCAGATAGCGGTAGCCTTCCGCCTGCACCACCGGGTCGGTGTCCAGCTCCGGTGCCGCCGGGTCGGTGCACCGCCAGACACGGAACACCCCATTCAGCACCCCCACATGCTCCCAGCCCAAATCCCGGTATAATGCTTCCCGCTCCGGATCCAGCGGCTCCTTCTTTTCGCTGATGGGCTGAAGGCGGTAGCGGCTCTCCCGGTGCTCCTCTCTCTGCCGCAGCACCCGGCCGCCGGAAATCCCCACCGCCCGGTATCCCTTTCTCTCCTCGTCCTCCAGCCAGGTTTCCACCGCCGCCACATCATAGGCACTGACCGGCGGCAGCACTTTTTCCGGCGTCTGCTGTTCCGTCATAGCCGAGCCCCCTCTCACTGGAATTCCGCCAGGATGGCGGCAAAGTCGTCCAAATGGTCCCGCAGATCCGCGTCCATGCGAATGGCCTGGCACACCACCGCTTTATTTTTATAGGCCACGAACATCTGGATGTTCCTGCCGCCATCGCTGTCCCGGCCCGTCACCACCGCCGCGCCGTCAAACCGGGGATCCTCTAAAATTTCTACCACATCATTTGGCCGGGCCTTTATCCGGGTGTTCAGTCGTTCCTCATACAGGGCCTTGGCAAATACCGGCAGCACGGTGCGGTCAAAATCGGCTCTCATCCAGGGGCCAAACTCCCACCGCCACTGCTCCATTTGACAGCAGAAGGGCACCAGCAGGTTTCGATTTTCCCGGTACTGCGCCCAGTCCATCTCCAAATCAGCGGTCTCCGGATCCAGCGCCGCCATGGCCACCCAGGGCCGCTCCACCGGGGCCTCCTCCAAATCCATGCTGCTTGCGCCCCCGGCAATGCTCACTGTGAAGAGTACCAGCAGGGCAATTGCCGCCCAGGAGGCAGCCTCCCCCCATTTTCGCCGCCGGAGGGACGATTTCAGATCTCCGCCGTGCTCCAGGGGAATTCCTGCCTTCAGACGGCGCCCCACGGCGCGGATGCCCCGCAGCGCCCGCAGATTCTGAACAAGGCTTCTGGTGAAGTACCACAGCACAAACAGCCAGATTCCCCACATCCCATAGAGGAAGGTCTCCACCGGGATGCCCTTTTCCCAGATGCTGCGGAACTGCAGCACAGTCCACACCGCCAGCAGTGCCATAGAGATACAGCTGTTCCGTCGCAGCTTGCGCAGCAGCGTCTCCCAGGCCCAGCTCTGCGCGGCGGGATCGGTGTGTAGCTCCGCAGCGTCCTGATCGCCGCAATAGTAGACCCGATACTCCCCCAAATTGGCTGCGAACCGCCAGCCCATGTCCCGGTAGGCGTTCTCCCGTTCCTCCCGGGCCGCGAAGGACTCCGGCTGGTTGGGCTCCAGGCGAAATCGGAGTATCTGAGGCTCCGCCTTTTCGAATTTTCCGCTGCTGTACCCGGCAAAAGACACCGGCAGCCAGCCCTGGGCCGCCTGTTCCTCCAGCCACTGCTCCAAAAGCCCTGTCTCCCAGTAGGTATCGGGCATAAAAAACCGTTTCTTCATTGCGTCCCCTCCCGCTCTCCATCCGCCACACAGAGCTTCAGGCGGCTCAGCTCCTGCCGGTACAGTGCCCGTCCCCGCTCCGTGATGCAGTAGGTCCGCTTTCTGCCCTCCACCGCGGTTTCTTCAATCAAATGCTCCTCTACAAATTTCGCCAGAATCGTATACAGGGTCCCCGGCCCCATTGCCACCCGGCCCGCCGTGGTATCCTCCACAAACTGGACGATCTCCGTGCCGCACCGCTCCTGCCGCAACAGGGACAGCAGCACATAAAACATACTCTCCGTCAATACTTTCAGCGGTTCCTTCGCCATGGTCTCCCCCCCCAATATCGTTCATCGATATTCTGTATAGCACCAGTGTAATATCGTGTTTCGATATTGTCAACAGGTTTTCGCAAAGCCTCGCAAATTCTTCCCAGCGCTGGCAGGTTTTGAGGGTTGTTCCTTCCGCTGGTTTCCGGTATGCTTTTTTGTATAACACGCCAAAGAAAGGAAGAAACGATATGAAACGGCAAGGTATGTTGACGCGAAATGGCAAGGGGCACTCCCTTGGGGGAACGCTTTTATGCGGTCTTCTGGCCGCGGCCTCCCTCTCGCTTCCCGCCAGGGCAGCCAGGACAGTGCCGGTTCAGGTGGACGGCGATATCCTGCCTGCGGCCTGCTATCTGGAGCAGGGTGTTACCTACGTTCCCCTTCGGACTCTGATGGATGCCTTCGGCGGCTGGGAGGTCTTCTGGGACGCCCAGGAGCAGGAGGCGGTGGCCTCCTCCCAGAACTATCACCTGACGGCAAATCCGGCGGAAAACACCATTACCATCAACGGAGTGGACTATTCCGGAACCGTGTATGTGGAAAGCGGACGGACCTATATCCCCCTGCGGACCGTCACCACCGCTGTGGGCGGTACAGCGGAGTGGGACACGTATCTCGGCGGTGCCGCCGTCACTTCCGCAGACGCTCCCTTTGATGCTTCGGATTTCTATTGGCTCAGCCGCATCATCAGCGCCGAGAGCCAGGGCGAGTCCCTGACCGGTCAGATGGCCGTTGGAAATGTCGTTTTGAACCGAGTTCTCAGCGAGGAGTTTCCAGATACGATTCCCGCTGTAATTTTTGACCGGGTGGACGGCGTGCAGTTTGAGCCTGTGGAAAACGGTACCGTCTACCGCACTCCCACCACGCAGTCGGTGGAGGCGGCCAAGCGGGTGCTGAACGGTGAGGAAGCCATTGGAAACGCGCTGTATTTTTATGCACCTGCTCTGTCCCAGGGCATCTGGATCAACGCCAACCGTACATATTACACAACGATTGGCTGCCACCGGTTTTACCTGTAATTGACTTTTTCATACAGCCGGGATAAAATAAAGGCAATATAGAGCAAAGGAGCCTTATCCATGCTGTTTGATCATCGTCCCAGAAATCATTACCGCGTGTCGCCGATCCGAGAGGTTATCTGCCAGCTGCGGTTTCCCACCATTCTCACCATCAACAACGTGGAGCCCGCTGACTTTCAGGAGGCCATCCGGTCGGAGTTTCCCCAGTATGTCCGGCGGCAGGACGCCCCACCCCCAAAAATCTCCGGCCTGGGCAGCCCCAGCCCGAAGGTTGAACAGGCGCGGCCTGTCACAAACTACAACTTCCTCTCGGAGGATAATCAGTGGAAGCTGAATCTGACCCAGAACTTTATCGCCCTCTCCACGCTCCGTTATTCGGGATGGGAGGAGTTTGCCCGTCAACTGGACAAGCCGCTGGCCGCCTTTATCCAGATCTACAAGCCCGCCTTTTTCCAGCGTGTGGGACTGCGGTATGTGAATATCTTCTCCAGAGAGCGGCTGGGACTGGAGGGGACACTCTGGGCTGATTTGTTCCCCCCTGCCTACACCGGCCTTCTCCAGGAACCTGACATCAGGGAGGATGACGTTCTCACCGCATCCCATGACCTGCAGCTGAAGCTGGACTCCAGCTGCCAGGCAAAAATTCACGCAGGCCCTGGCCGGATAAAAGCCAACACTCCCGGCGCTCCTCAGGATCCGGAGATCAAGTTCATTTTCGACATGGATTTATCCATGGGCGGGAATATTCCCTGCACGCTGTCCGCCGGCGCGCTGGAAACGCTTCACGCCCATTCCACGCCGTTGTTCGAGGGCGCCATTACTGATAAGCTCCGGAGCGCCATGGAACCGGAATAACCCCGCCCGTCTATCAAACACAAAAGACAGAGCCGCTGTCCCCCGTTGACTGGCAGCTCTGTTTTTTTGTTGAAACCATGAAAAACCGCTCCCATTTTTCTCCATATTTTAGAGATTTTCGATCTTGTGTAAATTCCGGTTTTTTCGGTATCCTAATTTTATAAAAATATCAGTGTGACGCTGATAGAAGTAAGAGGGGCAAAGGGTATGTTGAAAAGCGAATATCTGCAGCGCGTGTATACACAGGTGATCGCCCGCGATCCAGATCAGCGGGAGTTCCATCAGGCGGTTTTAGAGGTTCTGGAGAGCCTGGACTTGATCGTGGAAAAGCACCCCGAGTACGAGAAGCACGGCATCATTGAAGCATTTGTGGAACCGGAGCGCGTGATCAGCTTCCGGGTACCCTGGGTGGACGACCAGGGCCGCGTGCGGGTAAACCGCGGCTACCGGATCCAGTTCAGCTCTGCCATCGGCCCCTATAAGGGCGGCCTGCGGTTCCATCCCACAGTGAACCTGTCTATTTTAAAGTTCCTGGGTTTTGAACAAATTCTGAAGAACAGCTTGACCGGCCTGCCCATGGGCGGTGCCAAGGGTGGCGCTGACTTTGATCCCAAGGGCAAAAGCGACAACGAGGTCATGCGTTTCTGCCAGAGCTTTATGACAGAGTTAAACCGCCACATTGGCCAGTTTGTGGATGTTCCTGCCGGCGACATCGGCGTGGGTGCCCGGGAAATCGGCTATCTCTTTGGCCAGTACCGCCGCATCCGCGGCAGCTATGACGCCGGTGTTCTCACTGGCAAGGGACTGGCTTTCGGCGGCTCCTTGGCCCGGACGGAAGCCACAGGCTACGGCCTTTGCTATTTGACGGAAGAGATGCTCAAGTGCATGAAGAACGACAGCTTCGCCGGCAAAACGGTTGTGATCTCCGGCTCGGGCAACGTGGCGATCTTCGCTGCAGAGAAGGCCACGGCACTAGGCGCAAAGGTTGTGGCCCTCAGCGATTCCAACGGTTATATCCACGATCCGGACGGCATCAAGCTGGATGTGGTAAAGGATATCAAGCTCAAGCGCCGCGCACGGATCAAAGTTTATGCAGATGAGGTTCCCGGCAGCACGTATGCAGATGGCTTCCGTGGCATTTGGAATGTCCCCTGTGATATCGCCCTGCCCTGCGCTACTCAGAATGAAATCGACGAAGAAACCGCCAAGATCATCGTCAAAAACGGTGCGATGGCCGTGGCGGAAGGCGCCAATATGCCCTGCCGTCCCGAGGCTATTCGGGTGTTCCAGGAAGCCGGTCTGCTGTTTGCTCCTGCCAAGGCTGCCAATGCGGGCGGCGTGGCCACCAGCGGCCTGGAAATGAGCCAGAACAGCATGCGCTATTCCTGGACCTTCGAAGAGGTGGACCACCGTCTGCAGGAAATCATGGTCAACATCTTCCACAACACCTATGATGCCTCTGTGGAGTGCGACGCTCCCGGCGATTTGGTGGTGGGCGCCAACATTGCGGGCTTCCTGAAGGTGGCCGGCGTGATGCTGGCACAGGGTCTGATCTGATTTTTTTAAATGCGAGGCCGCCGAAAAAGCCAACTGGCTTTTTCGGCGGCCTTCCTGTTTCTATTTCAGTGTGAACTCCAGGCCAAAGCCCGTCAGTCCGGCCACATCTGCCGGATCAATCATCTGCTCAAACCGCTCACGGACCTGAATCCCTGCCTTAGGCCACCACTCCCAGAAAATTCCCGGTGAAACCTCCGTTCCATCGGCCAGATGAAGCGTAACTGTCTGCCGGGCTCCCTTCACTTTTTCAACCGGCACCTGAGCCTCCTCACTCCCAATCAGGTCCAGATTCATCGCCAGCGGTGAGACCTCCAACTTTCCCACCTCCACAGTACTGCCATCTTCTTTTTTCAGTTCCACTGTCCAACTCCGGGTGGCATCCTGATAGTCCAGCACCCAGCTTTGTGTCAGGCTGTCCGCCAGAAGCACTTCATAAGAGGGGTCGGCCGCCGCTTCGCCATACGTGACGGAAACGGTTTTTGTGATTCCATCCAGATACACCAGGGCATTCTGCTCACTTTTTATCAGTACGGCGATGACACCGTCCTCCCAGCGGCAACCAATTCTGCCCCCGGCTTCTTCCAGCGCTGTTTCCCATCCCTCGGTGAACAGATCATGACTACCGTCTCCGATACAAATCTGCTTTTCAGCCGAGCCGGTCGTTATGATGGTCTCCGGAGCACTGATATAGGCACGAAACGCCCCTGTTTCGTCCGGCACAAAGGTGCATTGGATCGCCCTGCCGGCAGACACCTGCACATAATCGTCTTTCTCCGGCAACGTTCTCTCCCGGCCAAACTCTTCCAGCGTCACGGCGGCAGTTTGTCCGGAGATGCTGTTTCTGGCTCCCGCCGCTACCAGATAGGTGATGGAATGCTCTGTGCGCTCCAGCTCTTCCCAATGGCCGGATGCAAATTGAACCCCGCTCAGCTCATCCGTATTTCGGAACTCAAAATATTTTTCCCGGAAGTCCATCTCATCCGTCAGCTGGAAGGTATTCGGAAAGTCCACCCGGATCAACGCATACAGGTTTCGGCTGTCTCCAATGGTCTGGAGAACCGTCATCCTCGCTCCGGTTGCCTGTGTCACCAGATTCAGCGCCTGTCCCATAGGCTTCAGCGCCTCCTGCTGCTCTTCAGGCACCTGCAGGCGCGCCGCCACCCGCGTGTCCATCTCATAACTGCCCGGCTCTGCCGGTGCTTCCTTCTCCGGCCACAGTTCCTCTGGAGCAGTTTCTTTCGGAGCCGCTTTTTCCGGCAGCTGCAGCTTCGGGGCAAGCGTTTCCTCCGTTTTGATCTGCGGCTGTGCCGTCTTTAGTCCGAACGCCGCTGCAATGGTTCCCTGGGTGGCATAGTTGGCCACTGCCAGCGCACTGGCAGACAGTGCGCAAATTACGGCCGCAATGCAAAGTCCGCGAAGCGCCGTCTTTCGTCCCGCAGCGGATTTGGATGGGACGGTTTTTTCAATTTTCATAAGTGTAAGGCGCTTTACAGCATTTGGATTAAACGTTGGCAGATCCGGCACCAAAGCATCCAGCTCTTCCTCTGTTGGAAACATCCGATCCATCATTGTGCCATCCCCCTTTCCATCAAATACCGCCGTAGTTTTTCACGCCCCCGCCGCAGACGGCTGCGCAGCGTAGCCGGATTCTCCCCTGTCACCGCAGCAATTTCGTCGGTGGTTTGTCCCAAATAGTAGAAGCGAAAAAATAGCTTTCGCTCCTCCTCTGGCAAACTGTCCACAGCCCGCCGCAGCTCCTCTGCAGTCTCCAGGTTCTCCGCCAGCTTCTCCGGACCAGAACAGGGGTCTTCTATTTCCTCCGTCTCCGGCAGCGGATCTGTCAAGTGCAATCCCCGCAGGCGCTGGCGGGCTGTATTCCGCGCGATTGCCGCCAGATATGGCCGCAAGTCGTCCCCCCTTATCCGCTCCCGGCTGTTCCAAAGGGCTACAAACACATCAGAAAGTGCCTCCTCTATATCCTCCTGCGTCATCATCCGGTTCAGATATGCAGCGATAATCTTTGCCACGTAGGCACTGTAGCGGTCAATGATTTGCTCCAGAGCAGCTGGATCTCCCAGATGGAGCTGTATTACTACTTGGTCCTGCAAAGAACTCCCTCCCTGCCGCCGCAGCTCAGGCTGTGCGGTTTTCTACCTATCAATATCCATCGGCCCGGAGAAATGTTGCAGTTTCCTGCATCTTTTTCTCATATTGCAAAAAGGCGGAGCCAAATGGCCCCGCCTTTTTCTGTCACGCTTCTTCAAACATAGGGGTAGAGAGATAGCGCTCACCACTGTCGGGCAAAAACGCCACGATGATCTTGCCACGATTCTCCGGGCGACGGGCCAGTTCCGCCGCTGCCCAAACGGCCGCGCCGGAGGTAATCCCCACCAGAATGCCCTCTCGCCGGGCCAACTCTCGACCGGTAGCATAGGCGTCCTCCTCCGCCACGGGCAGAATCTCATCCAAAATTTTCCGATCCAGATTTTCCGGAACAAAATTCGCACCGATTCCCTGAAGGCCGTGGGAGCCAGCGTGCCCCTGGGTCAGCAGCGGCGAGGAGGCAGGTTCCACTGCCACAATCTGAACAGCAGGGTTTTTCTTCTTCAAATACCGGCCTGTTCCGGTAATCGTGCCGCCTGTTCCCACACCTGCTACAAAAATATCCACTTTTTTGTCCGTATCTGTCCAAATCTCCGGCCCGGTGGTGAGGAAATGCGCCTCCGGGTTGGCGGGGTTTTCAAACTGTCCGGCGATCATGCTTCCCGGAATGCTCCGGTGCAGCTCCTCCGCCTTAGCTACCGAGCCTGCCATTCCTTCCTTTCCCGGCGTCAGCACGATTTCCGCCCCGTAGGCAGCAATCAGTTTTCTTCGCTCCACGCTCATAGTCTCCGGCATAGTCAGCAGTACCCGATACCCTTTGGCGGCAGCCACGGCAGCCAAGCCAATACCCGTATTTCCAGAGGTGGGCTCAATGATGGTTGCGCCGGGAGCCAGACGGCCCTCGGCCTCCGCACGGGCAATCATACGAACCGCCACCCGGTCTTTCGCGCTGCCCGCGGGGTTCATACATTCTAATTTTGCAAAGATCGTGGCAGACAAGCCGTGGGCTGTTTCGTAATTTGTCAGTTCCAGAAGCGGCGTATGGCCAATGAGATCGGCAACGCTGCGGGCAATGTTCATAAAAGGGTACCTCCAAGCTTTTTTCCCATCATACACCCTTTTGTCCTCTGCCGCAATGAAAAAGAGACCGGCTATGCCGGTCTCTTCCTTCATGCTTTTGCAATTTCGAATTCCACAATGCCTGCTGCGCCAGCGGCAATAGAGTATTCCGGGAACACCACAACAGGATTTCCATCCTCATTGATATAGAAGGAGGTTGTCTCATCCACAGTGGTAAAGCCGCCCTCTTCCGGCGCAAAGAAGTAGGTGAAGCCCTCACTGTCCACACTGGCGTCGATCTGTTCCTGGATGGCAGTGTTGCAGATATTCACCCAATCGCTGCCCAGAAGATCCTCCAACGTGATGTTCCGGTTCTCTGCCAGGTCCAGGTTGTAGCAGTACTGCTCCTCCATGGCACTCACCCAACCCTCTGCCAATGTCACGACAAAAGAAACCTGCGTGTCCGTCTGGCTTTTGACCTCGTAATCTACAAAGACATCCATCTCGCGGTCACCCCACTCCTCCTCGGTGCCGCCGGTTGCAAAGAATGCCTCCCGATACGCCTCCCAATCCTGCCGAGCCTTCTCCAAATGGGAATCCACTTTCTCCTGAATGGCTTCGTTCACCTTATCGGCCAGGTTTCCACCAGCCTCTACTTCCGGAACGGACACCTGATAGTTGATACCGTCCTCTGCCGCTTCGTAGTTCCGCACCGTCAGAATCCGGAACAGGCCGCCCAGTACCGGCACATCGGCAGCGGCCGCCGCCACAGTGGGGCTTAAATTCAGGGCTCCAACCGCCACCGCGAGGCAGGCAGCAACAGCCGTGAATCCTCTCCGCCATCTCCGGCGTGCCCAGGCAGCCCGCCCTTGACGGATGCCCGCCTGAACCCGGCCGTCCAGCTCCTCCGGGAGCGGTGTTTCCTCATATTCCTTTTTTGCATCTTTCAATTCGTTCATGCCAAATCTCCTTTCAATTCGATTCGCAGCTTTTTTAAGCCGCTATACAGCCTTGTCTTCACAGTACTCAGATTGCAGCCCGTGACCATACTGATCTCTTTGAGAGACAGTTCCTCATAAAAGCGCAGCTTGATAATGGTCTGTATCTCAGGCGGCAGGGCATTCACCCGCTCTGCCAGCGTTCCGTCGGACGGCAGCGGATCCTCATAGCTGCCGGCATCCAACGCTTCCGGCGGTATTAAGGTCACCAGCTTCCGCCTCCGCAGCACATCAGTACATATATTTATTAAAATGCGGTAAAACCAAGCGCGCATGGCGTCCGGCTCCTGCAGGCTGTCTTGTTTTTCCAGTGCCCTGCAGACAGCGGACTGCACCGCGTCCAGGGCTTCTTCCCTGTTCTTCAGATAGCTGTAGGCCAGACGGTAAAAACGCGTCTGATTTTCCACAAGGAATGTCACGAGCTGTCGCTCCTTCAACTGTGCCACAATGAAGCGTCCTTTCTGTGTGTTCTGTATGATAGACGCAGGGGGAACTTAAAAAGTTTGAATTTTTAAAAATTTTATCGCAAAAAGAAACCGGCAAAGCCGGTTTCTCTTTTGTCTGATGATTCAATCATACCGCAGAGCATCGATGGGATTCAGCTTTGCCGCCTTATTGGCGGGCAGATACCCGAAGAGGATGCCAATTCCAACGCTGACGCCAAAGCTAATGCCGATAGCACCCAGAGTTGGGGTGGCACTGAAGGTAATGCCGCTGGCCCCCAAGCTCTGCACCAGCATTCCGCCGAACAGCGTGCCGATTCCCATGGCCATCAGGCACCCAAACAGAATTCCGATGATACCGCCGATGGCAGAGGTGGTTCCCGCCTCAATGATGAACTGCCGCCGGATGTCCCTCCGTTTGGCTCCCAGGGATTTGCGGATGCCAATCTCCCGCGTCCGCTCCGTGACGGACACCAGCATAATATTCATGATACCGATGCCACCCACCAGCAGGGAAATTGCCGCGATGGCCACCAGCACTGCCATGGCGATACCCATCATGGCATTGATCTGATTCACCTGATCCAGCATGGACTGGACGTAGTACCAGTCAAAAAAGTATTCTCCGTTTTCATCGTGGTAGAACGTCTGAAGAAAGTCCAGCAGCAGGGCCTGGGCCTCCGTCACCGTATCCCTGGAAGTGGCGGTCATCTGGTAGAGCTGGACAACACTGCTGCCGGAGAGCCGCATGGCGTTGGGATAGGGGATAAACACCTGGTCGTCGCCGCTGCCCTCCCGCAGTTCCTCCGAGTTCTGGGCCAGCACACCCACCACCGTGTAGGGGACTCCGCCAATTGAGAGACTCTTTCCCACGGCGTCACCCCCCAGGATTACCTGCTCCACATAGGCTCCTACCACACAGACATCGCTGCGGGTCAGGATGTCTACGTATTGCAGGTATCGTCCCTTTTCCAGCCTGGCTCCATCCAGGGTGGTGCCAGTCCGGGGGCGGTACATATCCTCGCTGACGCCGTAAATGCCAGTCTTCTTGTGCTCCTCGTTGCCGTACCGGACCCCCTGGCCACCGGAAACCCAGGGAGTAATGCCCTCGAATACATCCGGATGGCTGTCAGTAAAGGCATACATTTCCTCCGGCGTGACATTGCTGGTGGTGCCATCGCCCTGGCCCCAGGTATAGGCGTAAATCTGGGTGACGCCCACTTTCTCAACCTGCTGCTCAACCATGCCTGTGAGGCCGTTGCCCAGGGAGATAATAACAATCACTGCTCCAACGCCGATGATGATGCCCAGCATGGTGAGGAAGGCCCGCATTTTGCTGGTTTGCAGGGATTTGATTGCCAGCTTAAATGACTGGGATACGTTCATGCCTCTGCCTCCTCTCCGCTCTCCAGGGGTTGAACCACTGCTTCGGGCGCCCTGGCATCGCCATCATAAACAATTTTACCGTCCTGCAGGCGAATGATGCGCTTGGCCTTCACGGCAATGGAATTGTCATGGGTGATTAGAACCACTGTGTCTCCTTCTGCATTGAGCTTTTGCAAAAAGCTCAATACCTCCCGGCCCGTCCGGGAATCCAGAGCGCCGGTTGGCTCGTCGGCCAGAATCACGGACGGTTCCCCGGCCAACGCCCTTGCAATCGATACCCGCTGCTGCTGGCCGCCGGAGAGCTGGCTGGGCAGGTTCCTCCGTTTGTCCGCCAGTCCCACCCGCTCCAGGGACTGCACGGCCCGCTTGTGCCGCTCCTCGGCGGAAATGCCCCCATATAGCAGGGGCAGCTCCACATTTTCCTGCACCGTCAGCTTTGGAATCAGGTTGTACTGCTGAAAGATAAAGCCCAGCATCTTGTTGCGGATCTCCGCCTGCTGGTCATCGTCCATGGTGGAGACGTCTGTGCCGCCCAGATGATACGTACCGGAGGTGGGCACGTCCAGGCAGCCGATGATGTTCATAGCCGTGGACTTGCCGGATCCAGAGGATCCCACAATCGCCACAAACTCCCCCTGGCTGATGGAAAAGCTGACTCCATCCAGGGCGTGTACCGCCTCCTCGCCCATCTGGTAGATCTTATAGACATCCCTTAATTGGATGAGCTGCTCCAAGACCATCAGCCTCCCATCGCGGCAGTCATGCCGCCGCCGCTCTGGCTCTCCATCAGAACCGTCTCCCCCTCCTCTAAGCCGGAGGTGATCTGGATGTATGCGTCGTCGTTGATGCCCAGCACCACCGCCCGTTCCTCAATTTTGGAGGCATCTGCCACTGTGACGCCGTCCTCCGCCAAGGCACCGGGCTGCGCTACCTGTACCGTATTGCCCCGGCTTACCGCGGCCACGGGCACGCACAGGGCGTTTTCTGCCGTCTCACCCAGAATTCGGGCAGAGACGTTCATCCCAGGCTTCAAATCCCCGTATTCCTGCAGGGTGATGGTGACGGGATAGGTGGTGAAGCCGTTGGTCGTGGTACCGTTGATGCTGACCTTATCCACCGTGCCGGTAAAGCTCTGGCCGGGCAGGGCATCCGCAGTGATCTCAACCATCTGGCCCACCTGCACCTTGCCGATGTTCAGCTCATCCACATTCATCTGCATCTTCAGATAGCTCAGGTCGTAAATTGTGGCCAGAGTGCCGGAAGAGACACCGTCCACCTTATCTCCGGCCTTCAGCTTTTTCTCAATCACTGTGCCGGAGATGGGAGATTTGATGGTATAGTTGTCCAGATTGCTGGCTGCTGTGTTGGCGGACAGTTGGGCGGACTCCAAGTTCAGCTTTGCGCTTTTCAGATTGTCCCGCAGGCTGTCAGAGTCGATGGTGCAAAGTGTCTCCCCTTTGGTCACCGTACTGCCGGAGAGCTTGCCAAAGCCGCTGACCGTACCGGAGCCGCCGGCATAGACAATGGCAGATCCCGCCATTGTCACAGAGGCATTTCCATAGCTGGAATAGCTGCCGATGACAGCGGAGGCCGTAAAGGAATCCGACACAATGCCGGGATTGGTCAGCTTCACCCGGACGGAGCAGGCTTCCATCCCATTGCTGGTGAGTGCAGTGGAATCCGATACGGAGACCACAGTTCCCTGGACGGATCCATCAAAATTGCCGATAAAAATAGTAGCTGGCTGGCCCGCATAGAAAGAGCTGGAGGAGGTATAGGGGAACAGGAAATCGATAGTCAGGTCCTTGCTGGACACGATTTTGCAAAGCTGCGCCCCCATGACAACGCTGTCTCCGTCATGGACATAAACCTCGTTGATGGTGCCGGAGATTGGCGCGGTAGGCTTCATCGCCTCCTGGGCCTGCTGAACCTGCATCCGTGCCTGCTCCATCGAGATGTTGGCCCGGCTGACGGTCTCCTGCGCATCGCTGCTGTCCAGCTTGTAAAGCAGAGCGTCCTTTTCCACCAAATCATCCTCTTCAAAAGGCGCCGTAAGAATCTCGCCGGTCATCAGCGTGGTGACGTTGTAGGCATCCGCCGGTTCCAACGTGGCCGTGCCGGTAACGGAAATGGTTAAATTCCGCAGTTCCGCTGCCACTGGCACATAGCTGGCACCCATGGCGGTACTGGATCCCCCGCCCAAGCGGGAAACGCCTACGGCAATTGCCCCCACAACCGCCAGCGCAAGGACTGCTTTCAGCCAGCGTCGTCCCTTCTTTCCCTTTGGCAATGCTAATTTTTTCACCTTTTTCGACTCAGCAGATACAGACAGTGGCTCTGCCTCCACTTTTCCCTCTTCCATCAATTCCTTGTTCATGGTCAGTTCTCCTTACCTTCATGATTTGACGCACTGGGCAGTTTTTCTTTGCCCATGCCCCGCCGTAAAATTTTCAGAATGTTCTCAAGCCGCTCCCGGGCACCGGGAGCGGCGCCGGCCTGAAGGCCGGCGTACAGCATCGGCGCTGTCACCATCATCAAAACCCCCAGCATGTCTCCCAGATCCCGTTCCTGCCGCAGATCCAGCAGTTCCGGATTCACCAGTTCCCGAAGCCGCCGCAAAACTGCAGCGGAATCCACCATCTCCAGAAGAACATTTTTCTGCATGCCATTGTTCCGGCTGACAATGGCAGACATGGCCCCGATTCCTCCAAGGCCCTGCTCCTGCCGCTTCTCCTGCGTATAGTCATACAGCCGCAGCAGCGCGGCAAACACGTCTCCCTGCTCCCGCAGCAGCGATTCCTCCAGAACCATCAGCAGCTGCTCCATATATCCATGCACCAGGTAGCGGAACAAATCCTCCTTATCGCGAAAATACATGTAAAAGCTGCCCCTTGGAATTCCGGCATCCTGAATGATTTGATTGAGGGAAGCTTCATTGTAGGCCTTTTCAGAAAACTCCCGGGTGGCCGCGTCCAGCAGCCGCTCCTGTTTTTCCGCGGGAAGATTCAAAAATGTTGTGGTCGGCATGCCGTCCATCCTCTCTGTTACGAAATACAGCCGTCCTTTTCTTCAACCGCAGAAAAACTTTACACCTTCCCCCTTGTGGAAGGTCAAGCGTTTTATCAGCACGGCCTTAATATAGTACGACAACCTGTCAGGTATCATACCTGACAGGTTGTCGTATTGCAAGTAGTTTTCGCAACAATTCACAAATTCTTCACAGAGTATCCGCTGACAGCTCATACAGCGGGCGTGTCCGCTGATAGGGCTGCGCCCGGTATGTCACGGAGGAAATTTTCCGTCCGGAGACGCCGTACCGGGCATTGTAGCCGAACAGATCCAGATACTGCAGCAGGTCGTTTTTCTCCGCCGCCATTGCAAAAAGCAGCATTGCTGCGGCCCTGGCGTCATCCACTGCCCGATGGCTGTTGACCGCCTGGTCCTCAAGGCCATATGCCGCAATGGCGTTGCAGAGCTTATGGGGATAGTCCCGCCGGTCCCGGTAAACGGTCAGCGCGTCCAGAAAGCGCGCTGCCTTCAGCACGTCCAGCCGCTGGAAGGGCCGCAGGAAGTAATACAGGAAGTTCAAATCAAACTGAGCGTTGTACGCCACCAGGAGAGGGCGCTCCGCCCCGTCCAGCAAACGGCAGAATTGCCTGCTGGCCTCTTCCTTTTCCACGCCCTCTGCCGCTAGCTGCGCGTCTGTAATGCCGGTCAGCTCTGTAATAAACGGCGGCAATACCCGGCCGTCCGTCAGACGGAGCAGGCAGTTCATGCTGTCCGTTTCTCCCTCCGTGCCCAGGCAGACCGCCCCCAGCTCAATGATCTCGTCCCGGCCGAATTCAATGCCGGTGGTCTCCGTATCAAAGATCACAATACGGTCAAATTGTTCCAACAGATCTTCCATATTCCGTTCTCTCTTTCTCTTGGGTCCAGAATCCCGACCAGCGGAAATTTATTGATTCTATCATACCAAGAAAATCTCTCCGTCACAAGGCTGCTGTCTCTGCTGTCTTGCCTGATTGTCAATTTTGCTGTACAATGAATTTATTTTCAGGTAAAAGGAGCTTCACGATGGCGGAATTGCAATGGACCATCACAGCCGGACAGCCGCCTTATGCTGTTTGGATGCGTGTGACGCAAACCCACGAAAGTGTTTTGGCCGAGCTGTATGGCGGTACCCGTCCCCATCTGGGTGCTTGGGCCGCAGTCGGGCCGGAGGCGCAGGTGCATTCCGGGGCTTTCGGAAACCACAAAGAGCTTCCACTTGCTCAGGATGCTGCTCAAATGCTTTTGCAGGCCTCCGGCTGCAATGTGGTTGTGGTGGCTGGAATTCATGTGGACAATGCCACCCACGGGGATATTGATCTGCTCTGCGCAAATGCGGCCGATGTGATCCATCGTGCCGCCAGCCGTCTGGCAGACGGCTCCTGAACCTGAGCTTCCTCCGTGAATAACGGCAGCAGCCCGCGGCACATCACCGCGGGCTGCTGCCGTTATGGATAAAGATAGAGGATCACAAAATAAAGAGGTGGGAAACCGTCCTATGCGGCTTAGCCTCGGGCCAGCTTCAGGTAAGACTCGGTCCGCTCTTTGGCATCCTGTTCTGCCTTGGCAAAGAGTGCCTCCGCTGTCTCCGGGAACTTCCGCAGCAAGGAGGAATACCGTACCTCACCCATCAGGAATTCCCGGAAGTCTGCCGTAGGCTCCTTAGAATCCAGGCTGAAGGGATTCTTTCCCTCCGCCCGCAGAGTGGGATTGTACCGATAGCAGTGCCAGTAGCCAGCCTCCACGGCCGCCTTGGCCCGGTTTTGGGTGTTGCTCATGCCGCCCTTGATGCCGTGGTTGATGCAGGGGGCGTAGGCAATGATAATAGAGGGCCCGTCGTAAGCCTCTGCCTCGCGAATCGCCGTCAGAGTCTGCTGGGGATCATAGCCCATGGCCACCTGGGCCACATACACGTAGCCGTAGCTCATGCACATCATGCCCAGATCCTTTTTCTTGGTCTTCTTGCCGGCTGCGGCAAACTGTGCCACAGCAGCAGTGGGCGTCGCTTTGGAGGACTGTCCGCCGGTGTTGGAGTACACCTCGGTATCCACGCAGATGATATTCACATTCTCCCCGGAGGCCACCACGTGGTCCAGGCCGCTGTAACCAATATCGTAAGCCCAGCCGTCGCCGCCCACAATCCACTGAGAGGTCTTGGGCAGATAATCCTTGCGCTCATAGATGGACTTCATGGGTTCCTCAGAAACCCCCGCCTGCTCCAGAGCAGCGATCAGACGGTCTGCCCGCTGCCGGGTGCCCTCGCCCTCTTCAAAGTGGGCTGCCCAGTCTTGGGCCGCGGCTTTCAGTTCCCCTTCAGGTGCGGCAACGACCAATGTCTCCACCTGGGTCTTCAGCCATTTCCGGACGGCGTTGGAACCAACCAGCATGCCGAAGCCGTACTCGGCGGTGTCCTCAAACAGGCCGCTGGCCCAGGCCACGCCCTGGCCCTTTTCATTGGTGCAGAAGGGAATTTCCGGAGAACCGCCCCAGATATGGGTGCAGCCAGCGGAGTTGGCGATCCGCATGTGGTCGCCGTAGAGCTGGGTGATGAGCTTGATGTAAGGTGTCTCGCCGCAGCCGGCGCAGGCGCCGGAGAATTCCAGATAGGGCTTGAGGAACTGGCTTCCCTTGACGGTGGCCTTCTGGGCCGGCGTAACCGTTTTGGCGGTGACATGCTTGAGGGTGTATTCCCACGCCTCGTCCATCGCCTCCTTGCGGGGGGCAAAAGCCTCCATGGTGAGTGCCTTTGCAGGACAGGCCTTCACACACACGCCGCAGCCGGTGCAGTCCATGCCAGAGATGGCCAGATGATACTGCAGCTCCGCCTGGCCGTTGGCCTTTTTCATGGCATAGTCAGCCGGGGCGCCGGCGGCCTCCTCCGTATTCAGCAGTGTCGGACGGATCACCGCATGAGAGCACATGACGGAGCAGCGGTTGCACTGAACGCACTTGGCCGCATCCCAAGCGGGCACATCGATGGCGATGCCGCGCTTTTCATACTGGGTATAGCCGGGCTCCCAGCTGCCGTCCTCGTGGCCGTTAAAGGCACTGACCGGCAGATCGTTGCCCTCCTGGCGGCCCATCTTGAAGAGCACGTCCTTGAAAAACTTAGGCACTTCCTGCTTATCGGCGGCGGGAGCATCCTCAGCGGTGGCCCAGGCCTCCGGCACATCGATCTTCTGCAGCCGGGCGATGCCTTGGTCGATGGCGGCATTGTTCATGTCCACAACATCCTGGCCCTTGGCGCCGTATGTCTTTTCCACCTGCTCCTTCAGATACTGAACGGCATCGTCCAGCGGCAGGATCTTGGACAGAGCAAAGAAGCCCGCCTGCATAACCATATTGATACGGCCGCCAAGCCCAATCTTCTTGGCAATGTCCACAGCGTCCAGGGTATAGAAATCAGCCTTTTTCTCCGCAATGCGGCGCTTGAGAGAGGCGGGCAGGTTTTTCTCCAGCTCCTCGCCCTTCCAGATGGTGTTCAGCAGGAAGGTTCCGCCCTCCTTCAAATCGCCGATCAGATCATACTTGTCCACATAGGCCTGGTTATGGCAGGCAATGAAGTTGGCAGCCTTGATCTGATAGGAACCCTTGATTTCCTTGGGGCCAAAGCGCAGATGCGAGATGGTAACGCCGCCGGACTTCTTTGCGTCATAGGCGAAATAGGCCTGCACGTTGTAGTCCGTGTGGTCGCCGATGATCTTCACGGCGGACTTGTTGGCTCCCACCGTGCCGTCAGAGCCCAGACCCCAGAATTTACAAGAGAAGTTGCCCTCCGGCGTGGAGTCAAAGTTCTCCGGATACACCGGCAGGGAATGGTGTGTCACATCGTCCACAATGGAAACGGTAAAGCCGTTCTTGGGCGCGTCCGCATGGAGATTGGCATAGACAGCCATAACGTCCATAGGAGTAAAGTCCTTGGAGCCCAGGCCATAGCGTCCGCCTACAATCAGGGGATGGCGGTCACTGTCTGCAAACACGTTCTTCACGTCCAGATAGAGAGGCTCTCCCAGAGATCCGGGCTCCTTGGTGCGATCCAGTACGGCAATGCGCTTGGCGGTGACGGGTACGGCCTCCAGCAGCTTCTCTGCGGAGAAGGGGCGGTACAGGTGCACCTCCACCAGGCCCAGCTTCTTTCCCCGGGCATTCCAGAAATCCATGGTCTCCCGCACCACACCGCAGGCGGAACCCATGGCAATGATGACATCCTCGGCGTCTTCGGCTCCGTAGTAGTTGAAGAGCTTATAATTCGTTCCGGCAATGGCGTTGATTTTGTCCATGTACGCTTCCACAATACCGGGAACCGCCTCATAGTACTTGTTTACAGACTCCCGGGTCTGGAAAAACACATCCGGGTTCTCCGCAGATCCCCTGGACTTGGGATGATCCGGATTCAGTGCATTGTCCCGGAAGGCCTTCAGCGCCTCCCAATCCACCAGCTCCCGCAAATCCTCGTAATCGATCAACTGAATCTTCTGATATTCATGGCTGGTGCGGAAACCGTCGAAGAAATGCAGTACAGGAACTCTGCTTTGAATCGCCGCCAAATGCGCCACACAGGCGAGATGGTGCGCCTGCTGTACGGTACTGCCCGCCAACAGTGTAAAGCCGGTATTCCGGCAGGTCATGACATCCTGGTGGTCGCCGTAAATAGACAGTGCATTGGAAGCCAGAGCCCGGGCACTAACGTGGAACACACCGGGCAGCAGTTCGCCTGCAATTTTATACATATTGGGCAGCATCAGCATCAAGCCCTGGGAAGCCGTATAGGTAGACGCCAGTGCGCCGCCCTGCAGAGCTCCGTGGATGGCACCTGCGGCGCCGCCCTCGTGCTGCATCTCCCGAACCTCTACGGTCTGTCCAAAGATATTTTTTCTGCCATTGGCACTCCAGACATCCACCATCTCCGCCATCACCGAGGAAGGTGTGATGGGATAAATGGTCGCTACCTCCGTAAATGCATAGGAGGCATAAGCGGCGGCAGTGTTGCCGTCCATGGTCGCCGTCTTCAACTGCTTCTTCATATTCCCCTCCGATTAATTCTATAATATAGTACTATGTCCTATAATATAGGCATTATAACATTTCACATTTCCGAACGCAATAGTCACATACCACGAATTCCACGATATTTCTTTGGTGATTTTCCTCTGTCCTTCCTTTTTGGATTTTGGACAATCCCTTGACTTTCCGCCAATTTTTGATTACTCTTTTGTAAAGATACCCCTGTACGCCGGGCACCCAGTCTTTTCCGGCCGCATCAATTCATTCTGGAAAGGAATCAAATTATGGCTGAAGAGACAATGAAAGGCCCCATCCAATCAGTCTCCCGTGCGGCAGCAATTCTCCGTTGCTTTTATGACCATCAGGAGCTCGGACTGCAGGAAATCTGCGAGATGGTGGGGCTTCACAAAAGTACCACCTCCACGCTGGTGACCACTTTAAAAAATGAACAGTTGCTGGAGCAGGATCCCTCCACCAGCAAATACCGCCTTGGGATGGGCTCCTTCATTTTAGGATCCAGTACCCAGATCAATCTTCGCACGTTGACCCTTCCCTACCTCTCCTCCCTGAATGCACGGTTTTTGGAAACTGTCAACCTTGCCGCTCCTATGGATACCGATATCATTTATATTAATAAGATTGAAAGCGACTATTCCATGCGGACCTGTACCCGTATTGGGCAAAGGCTCCCTTTTTATTGTACCGCCAACGGGAAGGCCATTTTTGCTTACTATCCGGAAGAAACACTTCAGCCGCTTTTAGAGCATCTGGTCATCCGTCGTTTTTCCAGCGGTACTGTCGCCAACGCGGAAGTCCTCCTCCGGGAGTTGGGCTCTGTGAAAGAGCGCGGATATGCCTGCGACAACGAGGAGTTGGAGCAGGGTCTCTGCTGTTACGCGGCGCCTATTTTTGACTGCTCCGGCGCCCCTGCCGCCGCCATCAGTGTTTCCGGTCCTGTCGGCAGACTGCAGGGGCATGTGCGCGATGAAATCATCAGCGAGCTAAAGCGCTGTGCAGGAGAGATTTCTCATATTCTGTCCCAAACAAATTACATGGCGGTCAATCACCTTTCATCCCTGTAATTTTTATTCGGTACGTCAAGTGCCTCCCTACTCCGGATCCTGAATAACTTCCAACGTTAAAATCCGCGAAAACAATACCCATGAAAATACCACATTGGATTTCAAAATTGTTTGCCGGTCTTCTCTCCCAGGAGGGATACGCAGATTTTACGGCAGCGCAGAGGGATAAACAGCGTTTACAGGCTGTAAGAATCGCCAGAACAAACATCCGTCAGAATCGCAAAGAGAGCGGCCAAGGCTTTAAAACCCAGGCCGCTCTTTTTTCATCTAAAACTATTTGCAGGAATTGTATGAACCGCCGTTTTCCAGACAGCCTCATTCCCACGCCGTTATGATGACCCAAATCTTTTTCATAGCTTACGCATCCATAAGTAAACTTCTTATTTGTCCCCGCCAAACACAATGTCAGGAAATATCTCCGTCAGGCTTTTCCCATCGAAGAACGTAGCACCAAATACATCAATGTAAGGCAGCTTTTTACAAATTAATTATCATTCAATCCAAACGGAATTGACCACAGTTTTTTCTTATAGAGCTGCTCATATTCCAGCACCTCATGTCTATCCCGTTTAATGGGGAACACCTCCAGAATAGAATATTGGAAGTTATTGCAATACTCAGCGTCGGCAGCGATAAGCTCCGCAAGGCGCTTGTTGCCGCCGTGTTTTGTCCGGGCGTACTCACTCCAGCGGCCCCAGATACCCCCCTGTTCTCCACTGGCGGAACCGACATAGTGCTTACCCGTTTTCGTATCAGTAATGAGATATACCCCGGCTACGGCAGACAGCTTTTCTTCCCACTCCTTGTATGCCGCTTTGTTATAGATAATTTTGCGGAGTGCCTCAAAGGAGAGCAATACCTTGTCATAACTGGTAAAGCTGATTTCAGATACGGCGGGGCGGATAGCCAGCACTTCTTTCTCCGTTGTTCCGTTCTGGCACCAATTGATAGCCCCTTTGCCCCAGTCAATCACAAGGCGGTCCTTCAAATCCGCAAGGAGGTCTGTCCTGGTCAATTCAAAGATGGCAGACTCAGAAGTCATACCGCTGTCCGGTGTGAAATCCTTGGGAAGTTTGGCTCTATCGTAGGGAGTAAAACTGCCCACCTGATAACAACCCTGAAAAACGCCGTTTGTCCCTTCCGTTCCCAAGAAACTGATGACCATATTGCAGTTTTTGAAGCGGGTGGGGGCTTGAATAGACTGGTAAATTTCCAAATACCCATGTGCGTAATTTTCTGCCACCACTTCATTTGTCAAATTGTGACGGATGAGCTTTGTCCGTTCAAGATTGACTCCTTTTCCAACCAGTAATTCTTGAAGTTTCATAGGTGCCCTCTTTTCCGTTGTTGATAGGAGGTATCGCCTCCATCTTAAATCATTTTCTCACTACGCGCAATAATACAAGTGTAAAATGGCCTGTACATCACACACGAATCATCTATAAAAAATGCAGCGTATCTGTTCTACATGATGCATAGCAAAAATACTATAAAGTCACTGAACGCAAAGGGAAACCTCCTATTCTGATAAGTTTAAGAATTTGAGATTTTTTACGTCGCTACACTGTAGATTCTATCTTCTGACAGCCGCGCTGAGTAGCGCGGTAATTGGATCGAAGCGGAGAATTGTTATAGGAGGGATTCATTTCCGCCGTTAAATCATTGAATGGTATGGGGTCCGCTCCGCTGGGCCGAAGTCCAATAAAAATACCACGACTTCTGTCGTGGTATTTTTATTGGCGGAATATGGCGTTCCAAATCCGAACCCACCTTGTTCGGATTTGCACTCATTGGAACAGGCGAACGCTTTTGAGGGCACTTCCTCGGATATGCTCCCAAACCCAAAGCGCACCCCAGTGCAGGCGGTTGCGATTCGGGAAGGAGGAAGAGCAGCAGAATGAGCGCACTCTGACTTATAAAATAAGTCGGAGCAAGCGATATGACGCTTGCTCCGACGTGGTGGAGGTGGCGGGAGTTGAACCCGCGTCCGAAAGCACTTTAACGGGACTTTCTCCGGGCGCAGACGATTATTATGAGAGTCTTCCTCCCTGTTCCCCTTCCAGACGGCAAACCGTCACGCCGTCAGGTCAGGTGAGCTTCATGATGTGTGGTGCAGGCAAAGCTTACTGCGCTCACATTTACCGCTAAACGACGCCCTTCTCAGCTCGCGGTCCTTCCGAGTCGGACGGCTGCCTTTAATCAGGCAGCAATAGCAACAGTGTTGTTGTTATTTAATTTATAAAAGTTGCCCGTTTTATGGCGGTCAGGCACCGCCGCCCGCTGGTCCCGTCTCCATACCCCCGTCGAAACCGGTACACCCCCCTATTGTTGACACAGACTCCATACCATTCCCTTCTGCCTTTGGCAAAAGCAACGGTATGTTGCTGTATCTCCTCTTCCAATCGCAGGTATTACCAATCCGCAATCAGATGATGGGGGAACCCCGTCCGCAGAGAGCTCTGCAGGATTACTGAATCTTACTATAACATATCCCCATCTGAAATTCCATTACAATTCCGTTACAGAGCAGAAGTTTCTCCACCACCAGCTGTTTTTATTCTCTCTTTTGGAAAAGCCTATCCGTGGCACAGTTTTGTAATGCAGGTAGCACTGATTTGCGGCGGGATGCTTTTGGTCATGGCTCCGCTGTACTGGATACACACAAGATCGCCCGGGCAAAAGCAGCAAGCGTTTTCCGCATGTACCACAATTCTCCGGCAGGCACAGCAGTCGCAAACCAACAGGCAATCGCACTGGACTCTGAGAACCCTGGCGCGTATTGTGGCAGGGGTAGTGATGGTATCTTCCATGATATCTTCCTCCAATCATATCCGTCCTTGCATTCTATGCCGCCGTTTCCTGTTGTGTGTCTCAAAAAAGTCTGTTGAATGAAAACCATTTCCAGATGCTCCATATTGCCCCTGCCGCTGTAAAAAGCCGGCCCCATTCAGGGCCGGCTTTTTCAGACTTCCAATCAAGTTTTTGTCAGCTTCACCATGAGCTTCACAGGCGTTACCTTGGCAAGAAGGCGGTAAAATTTATAGAAAAGCCTTGGCGTATAAATGGTACGCCCCGCCCTTGCCGCCCGCAGGGCGCCGCCGGCCACCCGTACCTGGTCGCAATACGGAAGCATTGCAAACACGGAGGAATTGCCGGTAATACCGCCCACCTCTAAAAATTCCGTCTTCATCGGGCCGGGACACACCGCTGTGACGGCAATTCCCTTTTTTCGCACTTCCTCGGAGAGCCCTACTGTAAAGGCAGAGACATATGCCTTGCTGGCCGAATAAACCGTCATGCGCGGATTTGGGCAAAATGCAGCGATGGAGGATACATTTAAAATCCGGCCTCCGCTGCCCATAAAGGGAAGTACCATGTTGGTAACAGCGGTCAGCGCCCGCAAGTTCAGATCAATCATATGGGTCTGCGTGGAGGTCTCCACCTCGCCCAGATTTCCAAGGTAACCGCAGCCGGCATTGTTAATCAACAGCACAACATCCGGTTTTTCTGCCATCAGCTTCCCTTGAAGTGCGGAAAAGCCCATGGGATCACACAGATCCAGCGACATACAGTCCACCGATAGATCCGGCAAAGATTCGGCAATTTTTTCCAGTCGTTCTCTTCGGCGGGCAATGAGCCAAATTCGCTCCACCTCCGGGAACACATCCGCCAACTGGCGGACAAATTCGCGTCCAAGCCCGGAGGATGCACCCGTGATAATGGCAGTCTTCATCAAACCGCCTCCTTATTCGTTGCTTATCGCGTGGCGGGCTCCGGATAATCCACGCCTTGGGTGTCAATCCGAACGGACTGGATCACTACCGGAGTCTTGGGCTTGTCGTTCATCATGTTCCGCTGCACACGGGAGATGTCGATGGCAACCTCTGTTCCTTCGGTGATCTGGCCAAAGGCAGCATACTGGCCGTCCAAGTGTGGTGCCGGAGCCACCATCACAAAAAACTGGCTGCCAGCGGAATCCGGATGCATGGCCCGCGCCATAGACAACACGCCGGTGGTGTGCTTCAAATCATTCTGGGCAAAGCCGTTGCCAGAGAATTCACCCTTGATTTCATAGCCGGGGCCTCCCATGCCGGTGCCGTCCGGGCAACCGCCCTGGATCATGAAGCCTGGAATGACCCGGTGGAAAATCAGGCCGTCGTAAAAGCCCTTGTTTGCCAAGGAGATAAAATTGTTCACGGTGTTGGGAGCCTTCTCCGGATAAAGCTCCCCTTTCATGATTCTGCCATCCTCCATGGTAATGGTGACAATGGGATTTTTTACTTCAGACATTTTGTTTCGTTCCTTTCTTCCGGGCTGTGCCGCCCTCATCTAAATTTTACTGCCTTTATTCATTTTGCCAAACATGCACGATATCCGTCCGTCTCCGGACAATTCCGCACCTTTCCGTCGCGGCTGCAGCGTAGCATCCCGTTTCATCAGCGATTCCGCTCCCGCATCGTGCGGTCCATCTCCCGTTTTGCGTCCCGCTGCGCGGCCGCCTCCCGCTTATCATAATTTTTCTTGCCCTTACAGAGGCCTATTTCCAACTTGACCCGGGCATCCTTGAAGTATACGGACAAGGGCACCAGCGTATAGCCATCCTGCTTGATGAGGTCATGGAGCTTTCGGATTTCCCGCTTGTGCATCAAAAGCCGCCGTGTCCGTACTGGATCCCGGTTGAAAATGTTGCCTTTTTCATAAGGGGAGATATGCATGCCATGGACCAGCAATTCCCCATCCTTCACCGTGCAGTAAGCATCCTTCAGGTTCAGCGTACCCGCGCGGATGGATTTGACCTCCGTGCCAAACAGCTCAATGCCAGCCTCATACCGCTCCTCCACGAAGTAGTCGTGAAATGCCTTGCGGTTCTGAGCCGCGATTTTAATTCCCTTCCTCTCCGTGGGACTCACCTCATTTCCTTCTTTCAAAAAGTTGATTCAGTATACCATAGTTCCGCCCATTCTTCAAGAGAAAGAACAGCCTTGGCATTTTTCATACGCCGTGATATAATAATTTGATATGGTAGGCTAACCTGATTTTTCAGGAATCAAACGCGAGGTGCTGTAAAATGAATGATCCCTTGGATCTCACGGAGAAAACCCTTTCCCGTGAGGAAAAATACACCGGTAAGTTTCTCAGTGTCCATGTAGACCAAGTGGAACTGCCCAATGGCCACACATCCTTTCGCGAGGTCGTTGAGCATGTGGACGGCGTGGCCATTGTACCCCTGGACGATCGGAACAATGTGCTGGCAGTCACACAATACCGCTATGTTTTCGGGAAGACGCTACTGGAGATTCCCGCTGGAAAGCTGGACGGAGGAGAGGATCCCGTTACCGGTGCCCTGCGGGAGCTGAAGGAGGAGACGGGAGCGGTTCCCGACACATTGCTGCCCATGGGAAAAATTCTTCCAGCCCCCGGTTGTTACGGCGAAACGCTGTATCTTTTTCTGGCCAGAGGCCTGCATATCGGCGAGCAGCAGCCAGATGCGGATGAATTTTTGCGCCTGGAGCGTATTCCCTTTGACGAGATGGTTCATCGCATTATGAATGGCGAGATCGACGATGCTAAAACCGTAGCTGCTGTTCTGAAAGCGAAAATTCTACTGGATTTGTAATAACAAACGGAGGTTTCTTCATGAACAGTCAAAAAACTGTTTTGATCGTGGAAGACGAGAAGAACATTGTGGATATTTTACGGTTTAATCTCCAGCGGGAGGGATATCAGACCTGTGAGGCTTATGACGGAGAAGACGGCCTCTCTGCCGCCGTATCCTCTAAGCCGGATCTGATCCTTCTGGATGTCATGCTGCCAAAGATGAACGGTTTTGATGTGTGCCGCCGTCTGCGGGAACAAGGGGACAATGTGCCGGTCATCATCCTCACCGCTCGGGAAGAAGAAGCGGACAAGGTTTTGGGATTGGAAATCGGCGCGGATGACTATATCACCAAGCCGTTTTCCATGCGGGAGCTCATTGCCCGGGTCGGTGCCAACATCCGCCGCACCGCTATGACGCCTCCCGCCGCCTCCGCAGCCGCAGCTTCCGCCATGCCTGTGTCAGGGGATTTGTCCATCAATACGGACAGTCACCAAGTCTTCCGGGCCGGAAAAGCCATCGATCTGACCCAGCGCGAGTATGAGTTGCTCACCTTTCTGGCCAGCCATCCCAACAAGGTATACTCCCGTATTGATCTGATGGAGCAGGTGTGGAACTACGGCTATGTAGGGGATGATGTGCGCACCGTGGATGTAACGGTGCGTCGGCTGCGCGAAAAAATTGAGGTTGATCCAGCCAACCCGGTCTATATTCTGACCCGGCGGGGTGCAGGTTATTATTTTGCAGTATAAAGCGGCGTCCGTTTATTTTCCCCTTCCGGCTGTACAAGCAGTGGCCGATGCTGCCCAAAGCAGCTCACAGTTCCTGCTCCCGCACACAGGGTTCGAATCGCCGTTCCAACTTTCCTGAAAGAAGGTGCCTCATGTTCCGAAGTCTGCATATGAAGCTGATGCTGATATTGCTGCTGCTGATCACATCATTGATGGCTGTGGTGGGCGCCTTTTTGACCACCAGTGTCTCCAGCTTTTATATTGAAACCTTTTATCAGCAGATGAATACGGTATTTGGCCAAGAAAATGCAGATTTCGTTTACACCCTCCGGGAAGAAGCGGGTCAGCCGGATGCGGTAAGCCGGATGGAGGAGATGCTGAAAGCCAATACCGGCAAGCTTGGAATTGATTACAACACCCGGAACTACTTTATTCTGGACGGAGGAACCGGCGATTACATCGTTGGATCTACAGATGCGTCTCAGTTGCCGCGGGATCCATCTGCCAATCTTTTAACTGCCCGGAACGCCATTGTCCAAAAAGATGCAGCCACGGCAGGAGATCACAGCGATATCACTGCAAATTACATGGATGTAGCCATTCCCATCTTCAATGGTGACAGCTCCTACATCATTTATATTCTCGACACCAAGGATACGGTATCCGGTCTGAACTCCCAGCTTTTTCTAATCATTATGCAGGCCCTGGTCATCGGTCTTTTGATTTCTGTATTGTTGAGCTTTCTTCTGTCAAAAACCATGGTTGGCCCCATTGAAAAGCTGACAGCAGGTGCGGAGAAAGTTGCCTCCGGAGACTTTGACAGTGAACTGCCGGTAGAGTCTACGGACGAGATCGGCATTCTAACCGGAACCTTCAATGAGATGGCAGGTGTTTTGCACCGTACACTGGCTGCCATGGAAAACGAGCGCAATAAATTGGACACCCTGTTTCTCCATATGACAGACGGGGTGGTGGCTTTCGATCACCAGGGTCATTTGATTCACTGCAATCCAGCCGCCAATACCATGCTGCAGCGAACAGTGGATGAGAACTGTTCCTATGGCGAGCTGTTCGGAACAGTTTATCCCTTTGAGCAGATGCTGGCCCTGCAGCGCCCCAATTATGCCGAGGGCGAAATGATGGTCGGTGAGCGGACACTGGAGCTGTATCTGGCCCCTTTTTCCGATCAGGTCAGCGGCGGTGTATTGATCGTACTGCACGACGTGACAGAACAGCACCGTAACGAAGAGCGCAGAAAGGAATTTGTGGCCAATGTATCCCATGAGCTGCGCACCCCACTCACCAATGTCCGCAGCTATGCGGAAACTCTGTTGGATTCGGGCGGGGATCTCCCGCAGGAGACAGCCGGCAGCTTTCTGGGCATTATCATCAACGAAACGGACAGAATGACCCACATCGTTCAGGATTTGCTGACGCTCTCCCGTCTGGATGCGGGGAATGCAGAATTGACGTTGTCCCGTTTTTCCTTTGGTGCGGCAATTGAAAGTGTGTTTCAGGCCAATGCACTGGAAGCCAAGCGCCACAGCCACAGTCTGACCTGCGGGCCGCTGGATAACCTCCCGTTAATTGTCGGCGACCGCAGCCGTTTGGAACAGGTCATGATGAATGTTTTAGGCAATGCCATCAAATATACCCCGGACGGCGGTCATATTCACATCACTGCCGGTTCCATGGAAGCCTCTGTTTGGATGGAGGTGGCAGACGACGGCATCGGGATTCCCGAAGAGGATCAGGAGCGGATCTTTGACCGGTTTTACCGGGTGGATAAGGCCCGTTCCCGCGAGTCCGGCGGAACCGGCTTAGGTCTTTCGATTGCAAAAGAAATTGTCCAGCGGCACAATGGCACCATCCGTTTGGTCCATCATGAGGGGCCGGGTACCACCATCCGCCTGACTCTGCCCATCGGCGGCCCCGCGTCATAAAAACTGCCTTTTCTCCCTCAGAAGTTTTTGTATGAGAGAAAAAGGATATTCGTTGAATCATTTGGCTTTTCCGGGCACTCCTATTCAATGTCCGTGGGTTCTCAAAGCTTTTAAATTTCTGTTTGAAACTGCTGCAAAGGAGGCTGGCAAATGGACGCTGCTCAGCACAGGCGCCGCGATTTTCTACAGAATATTTCCATTGTCCTGCTGACGCTCTCAGCAGTGGCATTGTTTACACAAACCCAGTTGTACAATCTGAAGGATGGCAGCAGCGGGTACCTCGGCGGGCTGCTCAGCAGTTCTCCACCTGCACTCTCCAGCGTTGCCTCTCCGGCGGAACTGCGGGATCTTTCTGCCCCGGTGCGGGTGGCCATCACGGGCGCTTATGGCCGATACGGCAATATCTGCCTGACGACGACGGACGATACCTTTTCCCTCCTGCGTACGCTGCTGGGAGAAGCACTAGGGTCTGCGAAGTCCTTTTCCCCCTGTGGAGAGGATACGTTCCGGAGCGCACTTTCAGGGAATTCTGTCTACTACGATTTTTTGGAGCCGCTTCCGCTCTCCATTTTAGCAGGCTTGGTGGGAGAGGATGCTTCCAATGCGGATTTGACTGCCAGAAGGCTGGTGATTTTTTCGAGAGCCGGGCATGTGTCCCTCTGTATCTGGGACGAACAGCAGGGTTATCTGCACAGTGAAACTGCTGTTTCTCCTTCTGATCTGGAGTCCACGGTAAATAATTATGAGCTGACCAGTGCCTCCTTTGCCTTTGACAATATTGCGCTGGATCCCGGTTTTCAGTCTGTTGCGCCCTATTCCCTGTTCCCGGCTGAGCTTCCGGAGCTGTCCGTGCTCGCTTCTGTCAACGCCCTGCCAGATACCGTATCTCTTTTAACAGCACTTGGACTCAATCCCCATACCAATAATCGTTATACGGAATCCAGCGGGACAGAGGTCATTATGGCCGGCAATGGTTCCCTGCGGATATACACAGATGGCACGGTCTTATATCAAGGCGGGGATTCTGCCATGAAAATCAAGGTCTCCGGTGAAATTCCAACCAGCAAAGAGGCTGCCGCCTGGGCTACTTCCCTTATCAATGGTCTGATAGGCAATTCTTCTGGGGATGCCTCCATATTCCTGCAGCAGATCCGGCAGAACGGGACCACCACTGTTGTGCAGTTTGGCTATCAGCTGGATGGTGTTCCCATCCGTTTTACCGATGGCAGCTGTGCAGCAGAGGTTACCTTTTCCGGCAGTACTGTTTCCACGCTCCAAATCCGTTTTCGCCAGTATACACGTTCCGGAGAAACATCTCTTCTGCTTCCACTCCGGCAGGTATTGGCCATTTCCTCCGCGCACAGCGGATCTGAGTTGTCCATAGACTATATCGACAGCGGTGGAAGTACTGTCTCCGCCGCTTGGTTGGCAGATTGACTTTTTTGTAATATGGTGCCGTCTGTTTCAAGCACGGTATATTCAGGATCTACTGCAGCGCCTCCCATTGGAAATAGCAAATTCCGTTCTGTTTTCCAGGGCGCAATCTCACTGAAAGGAGTACCGCATGTGGAACGTTCCCGTTTAAAAACGATTATGATTCTGATTTTAGCGTTGCTGAATATTTGCCTGCTGGGCTCCCTGGTCAGCCGGATCGCCGCTGAGCGGGAAAGCCGCCAGCAGGCAGCAGAACAGCTGGTCGCTCTATTCGCCGCAGAGAATATCGCACTGGATGCCAATACCATTCCAGATAAAGCGCCGCCTTCCGGCCAGACGCTGACCAGAAGCCCCAATTCAGACCAGGCCCTGGCGGCTGCCTTTTTGGGCGATGGTCTTTCCTCCACGGACCAAGGCGGCGGTATCTATACCTACGGAAGCAATTATGGCGCCGCCCGCTGCAGTTCCAACGGCACATTTGATATCATCGGAACGCAGATAACAGAGGATGCCGAGAGTTTCTGCCGAAAATTCTGCCGGGAAAACCACTATAAAAATCTGTCCTTTATCCTGGATGAAACCGGCAGCGGTACTGCAACAGCAGTCCGATATTATGATGGATATCCAGTATTCAACTGTACCATCACCTTTACAATTGAATCCGGCGCCATCACAAAGGTCAGCGGCACCCATCTTCCGGACGCCACTGCAGAATCCGATGTCCAGGATCCCCTCTCTGCTGTTGCCGCGCTGTCTCTATTTTTGGGCATGCGCCGCGAGAGCGGAGCTTTGGTTTCTGTTATCACAGAGATGTATCTCTGCTATGAGCTCCAGGGCACCACAACATCCCCCATCACTCTGACGCCGGCTTGGTGTATTGTGACCGACACCGCTTCTTATTATGTAAACTGTTATACGGCTGCTATTACGCACAATTAGTGTTTTTTGGCTTTTTTACACACATTTTCACTTTTTATGGAAACAGCATCAGGAATGGTTTGCAATTCTTTTTCTGGTATGTTATGATGATTTATGTGTGAGTTTCTTCGGGTATTATTTTGCCCGTCCGCAGATCCTTGTGCGGGTATGAAGCGGCGTCAGCCGGGTAAACTGTTCTTAGAAGGAATGGGTTGCTGCCACCAAAGAAAGTTCCTTTTAAAGAGAGGGTAAATCATTTTGACAAAGTATATTGTACAGGGCGGAAAGCCCCTGTTTGGAGAGGTCGAAGTCAGCGGTGCCAAGAATGCCGCCGTTGCCATTATTCCGGCGGCCTTGATGGTGGACGGTGTCTGCCGCATTGAAAATATTCCACAGATTTCTGATGTGACGCTGTGTCTGAAAATTTTAGAGCAGTTGGGCGCCAATATTCGTACCATCAACCGCCATACGGTTGAAATTGACTGCAGCCGTATCCGTTCTACCCGGACCTCCTATGAGTTGGCCCGTAAGATCCGCGCCTCATATTATTTAATCGGTGCCCTTTTGGGCCGATTTGGCCAAGCTGAGGTGGCGATGCCTGGTGGGTGCAATTTTGGTGTCCGTCCCATTGACCAGCATGTAAAAGGCTTTACCACATTAGGCGCAAAAGTCGTGGTGGAGGGAGGCTTTATCCATGCCTCCACAGATCTTGGCCGCCTGAAGGGTGCCAACGTCTATCTGGATGTGGTGTCTGTGGGCGCCACGATGAACATCATGATGGCCGCTGCAATGGCGGAGGGAAACACAATCATTGAAAACGCCGCCAAGGAACCTCATATTGTAGATTTGGCCAACTTCCTGAACTCCATGGGGGCCAATATCCGGGGTGCAGGTACGGATACGATCAAAATCCAGGGCGTCGACCGCCTTTCCGGCGGTACCTATGCCATCATTCCGGACCAGATTGAGGCTGGAACCTACATGGCGGCTGTTGCCGCCACTGGCGGACAGATTCTGGTGAAAAACATTATTCCCAAGCACATGGACTGCATCACTGCCAAATTGGTGGAGATGGGGGTCGAGGTAGAGGAACATGAGGACACCCTCTTGGTCCGCCGCACCGGTTCCCTGCAGAAGACCAATGTGAAGACGCTGCCCTATCCGGGCTTCCCCACAGATATGCAGCCCCAGATTACTACCGTGCTCTCTCTGGCGGAGGGAACCTCTCTGGTAACAGAGAGTGTATGGAAAAACCGTTACCGTTACGTGGATGAGTTGAAGCGCATGGGTGCCAACATTCAAGTGGATGACCGCACCGCTGTGGTAGAGGGGGTGGATCACCTGACCGGTGCCCCGATCCAGGCCTGTGATCTGCGGGCTGGCGCGGCGCTGGTCATTGCGGCATTGGCTGCACAGGGCGAGAGTGAAATCAGCTGTGTGCAATATGTGGAGCGGGGCTATGAGGATATCGTGGCCAAGCTGCGCGGCCTGGGCGCCGATATCCGCTCCGTGGAGATTCCCGGAGAAAGTGACGAGCTGGAAGCGCACATTGGGTGAATCCGGGTACTCCTTCCCGGCTCCCCTTTTGATGAAGATCGATGCGTCCGCAGGGGAGGATGGCGACCGACAGTCGACGTTCTCCCTTGCGGACGCCCTATTCTTTACTACAGTGAGGTTTTCGCTTTGACCACCCTACATACCCTTGCCAGCGGCTCCTCCGGGAACGCACTGCTGCTTTCTGCCGGCAGCACACATCTGCTGCTGGATGCCGGGATCTCCTGCCGCCGCATCTGTGCGGCCCTGCAGACACTGGGCCTGGAGTTGACGAATTTATCAGGCATCCTGGTTACACACACGCACACCGACCACATCTCCGGACTGCAAACGCTGCTGAAGCGCTGGAGTGGTCCGGTCTATGCCAGTGAGCGCACTGCCTTTGGCCTTGCAGACCGTTTGGCTGCATCGTCTCTCCATTTGTATCCTTTGGCGTTTGGAAGCGCCTGCTCTCTCGGCGGCTGTGTGGTAACTGCTTTTCCCACCGCCCATGATGCTCCCGGTGCCAGTGGCTTCCGAATCGACACTACCGACGGCAGTGTTGGGCTTTTGACAGACACCGGCTATGTGACGGAAGAGGCAGCTGAGATCCTGCTCGGCGTGGATCTGGCGGTGCTGGAGGCCAACCACGATGTGGAAACCCTGCGCAGCGGACCCTATCCATATTATTTAAAGCAGCGCATTCTGGGTTCCGAAGGACATCTTTGCAACGAGGACGCCGCCCGGTTTGCGGTAACACTGGCCGAAAACGGCACATCTGAAATCGTGCTGGCGCATTTGAGCAAGGAGAACAACACACCTGCCATGGCCCGGAACACCGTGGAGTTCGCGCTCTCTGCCGCCGGGCAGAATCCGTTGCTGTCTGTTGCTCCCCGGGATACGCTGGGACCCACCCATGTTGTTGTCAGGAGGGTCCTATGCAAAAAGTAACCCTTCTTTGCGTTGGAAAGCTGAAAGAGCGGTTCTATACGGACGCTGCGGCGGAATATGGAAAGCGTCTTTCCCGATACTGCAAATTGGAGATCGTTGAGCTTCCGGAGGAACGCCTTCCCGAGAACCCCTCTCCTGCTCAAATCGACTCAGCCCTCGCTAGAGAAGCGGATGCCATCCGGAGCAAGCTGCCACCCTCGGCCCGCCTGATCGCCCTTTGTGTTGAGGGGCGGATGCGCTCCAGCGAGGAGTTGGCCCATTTGGTGGCCGACAGCGCCAATCATGGAGAGAATCACCTGGTCTTCCTCATTGGCGGTTCCTTTGGCCTGCACGTCTCTCTCAAAGCGCAGGCTGCAGTAAAGCTCTCCATGTCTCCAATGACCTTCCCCCACCATCTGGCCCGGGTGATGCTGCTGGAACAGATTTATCGGGCGTATCAAATTAACGCAGGCACAAAATACCATAAATAATGAGGTGGTTTGCAGAATGGAGCAGGCAAAAGACTTCTGGGCCCTGGCGGACCCGGCGCTTTTGGAGCAATGGCCCAAGGACGAGCGCGGCCGCCCCGAGACCGCAGAAAAATTGGTTCTCCAATCGGAGTTGGACGGCATGGCGGACATCACCCTTTCTATGCTGAAAGGGTATGGCATTCCGGCCTTCAAGGTGGGAACCCAGGGAAAAGTAATTTTTGGTTTTGCGGGGTTGGGCGTGGAGATCTATGTCCCCGCCTCCCGGATAGAAGAGGCGCGTGCACTGCTGGCCGCTCCGGCAGCGGACGCGGATGAGACGCCGGGTAACGGCACGGAAAAAAAGGAGGTTTCTGATGGACTTCATGAAGGAATATGAAAAATGGCTGTCCAGCCCGGCGCTTTCCCCTGCGGAACACGCGGAGCTGGAAGCGCTTCGGACGGATCCAAAGGAGATTGAGTCCCGCTTTTACGGTCCTCTGGAGTTTGGCACCGCAGGGCTTCGTGGCACCATGGCCGTCGGATTGCACAACATGAATATCCATGTGATCCGCTGGGCAACCCAAGGCTTCGCAGAGGTCATTGCAGCCGAGGGGCAGTCCGGCAGGGACCGTGGTGTGGCCATCTGTATGGATTGCCGGAACCATTCCATGGAATTTGCCCGGGCCGCTGCGGAAGTCTGCGCCGGCAATGGCATCCATGTGCGGATTTTTGAATCCCTGCGCCCTACACCGGAGCTGAGCTTTGCCGTGCGGGAATACCACTGTCAAGCGGGTATCAATGTCACTGCCTCTCACAACCCCAAGGAGTACAACGGTTATAAGGTCTACTGGGAAGACGGCGCACAGCTCCCCCCCCATCATGCCGATGCCATTGCCCGGCGGTTGGAGGGAATTGATGTTTTCACCGGCGTAACATCCATCCCATATGACGATGCGGTAAAGGCTGGCCTGATTGAGGTGTTGGGCGCGGAAACGGATCAGCGGTTCATGGCGCAGGTCACTGCGATGATCAATGACCGGGAAACAGTCGCCAAGGTGGCAGATACTTTTAAAATGGTATACACCCCCTTCCACGGCTGTGGATACAAGCTGGTGCCGGAGGCCCTCCGTGCTCTCGGTATCAAGCACGTGATCTGCGAACCCCAGCAGATGGTGATTGACGGCAGTTTCCCAACCGTGGTGTCTCCAAATCCAGAGAATCCCGAAGGGTTTTATCTTGCTATTGATTTGGCAAAGCAAAACGACGTGGATTTCATTTTGGGAACAGACCCTGACAGTGACCGGGTTGGAATTTTGATCCGGGATCGGAATGGCGCGTATTGTCCCGTCACCGGCAATCAGACTGGCGTGCTGCTGCTGGACTATCTGATTGGTGCGATGAAGCGGGCTGGCAGGCTCCCGGAGAACCCCGTGGCTCTGAAGACCATCGTGACCACAGAGATGGCCCGAAAAGTGGCTGAGTCCAACGGCGTGAAGTGCTTTGATACCTTTACCGGCTTCAAGTTCATGGCGGAGAAGAAAAACGCCCTGGAGGAGAGCGGCCAGGGCAAGGTCATTTTCTCCTATGAGGAGAGCTATGGCTATATGCTGGGAGACTATGTCCGGGACAAGGACGCAGTCACGGCCTCCATGCTGCTCACTGAGATGGCGGCTTGGTATGCAGCTCAGGGAATGACGTTGTTTGATGCATTGGAAAAGCTGTATGAGAAGTACGGCCACTATGCGGAAAAGACCCACAACTTGGTGATGCCGGGCTTGGACGGTCTGAAGGACATGGCAGAACTGATGAAGACCCTGCGCGAAAATCCCCCCGCCGATATCTGCGGAGTGGCGGTTGTCACCTGGAAGGATTATCGTGATGGAAGCGTGGTGGACTGTGCCACTGGCGCAAAATCCACCATGGAACTCTCAGGATCCAATGTGCTGCGGTTTGAGTTGGCAGACGGTACTACGATTCTGGTGCGTCCTTCCGGCACCGAGCCCAAAATCAAGGTCTATATCCTGACACAGGGCAAGGACAGTACCATATGCGCTGCCAATCTGGAAAAATACGGCATGTGGGTCAGAACCCTCCAGAAGTAAGTCCGCCAAAGCCCACATTTTCGTGGACTCTGGATTGCTCAGCCCGGCACGCTGTGAATGTTATGTGAAGAAGGAAGGATCTCATATGAAACTTGCAGTTACCTATGAAAATGGAAATGTGTTTGGTCATTTTGGCCACACAGAACACTTTAAGCTCTATCAAGTAGAAAACGGATCTGTCGTTTCCTCTCAGGTAGTGGACACCAACGGCAGCGGCCACGGTGCTTTGGCGGGCTTTCTGCAGCAGCATGGCGTGGACTGCTTGATCTGTGGAGGAATCGGCGGCGGGGCACAGGCCGCCCTGGCGGAGTCTGGCATCAAGCTGTATGCCGGCTGCAGCGGTGATGCTGATCAGCGGGTGGCCGAGCTGTTGGCCGGTACACTTGCCTATGCAGATGCGGCCACCTGTGAGCATCATCACGGGGAGGGCCATACCTGCGGTGAGCACGACTGCGGTGGCCATCACGAATAGAGTCATCTTTCAAGAAGGGGAAGCACCGCTGGTGCTCCCCTTTTCTTTTCATCTTTAGCCGCTTCCCCACATATATTGATGACAGCACCTGCTTACCGGTGCGGAATTTCACCGGAGAGGATGAGTTCCATGGAAGAACACTACCCCTTTACTCTGCCGCCACTCCCATTTGCATACGATGCGCTGCTTCCGGAGCTGGATGAAAAGACCATGTACTTTCACCACGATAAACACTTTGCAGCCTATGTTGAAACACTGAACCATCTGCTGGAGCGGCGCCCGGTCTATCAGAGCTGGCCGCTCTGGAAGCTCTGTCGGGATTGGGCAGAGCTTCCGGACGAAATCCGTCAGGGCGTCCGCAATAACGCTGGAGGCGTGTATAATCACGATCTCTATTTCCGTACACTGCATCCAACACCGGTAAGCTCTCCCGGCGCCCTTCTGCTGGGTGCCATCGAGCGGGACTTCGGCGGACTACAGGCTCTGAAAGGCGCTATAAAAACCGCAGCTTTGGGGCAGTTCGGTTCCGGCTGGGCCTGGCTTACCGCAGAAAGCGACGGCCGGCTGTCCGTCTGCAAAACTGCCAACCAGGACACACCGCTTCCCCTGCTTCCGCTGTTATGCTGTGACGTATGGGAGCATGCCTACTATCTGCAGTATCAAAACCGGCGGGCAGAGTATTTTGAAAACTGGTGGCGGCTGGTGGATTGGCCGCAGCTCTCCAGTGTGTATTCCCAAGTGATTTCCCGCTGTCCCAGGTGTCCCCACCCCTGATTTTTCATTTCTCATCAACTCCTCCCGGAACGGTTCCGGGGGGAGTTTTGTTACGTTTAATCGTAAAAAACTTAACAGAATATTCACCTCTTTTCTGGGCGAAAGAGATTGACAAGGACAGGCCCTCTGCGTATAATTAATGACAGCTTGTCATAAAATGACATGTTGTCATTTTTAAGAGGAGGGATTTTATGCCGATGGATACTTTCCTCCGTTTGCCAGAGGAAAAGCGAAATCGGTTTCTAAACGCTGCCTGGAAGGAGTTTACCCACACCAGCTTTGCTGACGTTTCAATTAACAAGATTGTACATCAAGCCGGCATTCCCCGCGGCAGTTTTTACCAGTATTTTGCTGACAAACGAGATCTTTTTGTCTATCTGATTGAAGACATGCATGAGCGCTTTCTCAGTTCCTATGCAAAGTTGGTTGCCAAAAGCCATGGAGATTTATTCAAAACCCAATTGTTGGCCTTTGACAGCTTTCAGCGACGTCCTCCGGAGTGCGATCCTTACTTGGATCGCTGCCTCCGTCTGCTGCGGATCAATCCCGGCATCGACCTGCAAAAAATGCTAGAAGGAAACCCCGGCAATCTGTTGCTGGCAGGCGTTGTGGAGCAGTTGGACACTTCTGCCTTACGTCAGCAGAACTCTGAGTTCGTACGCCACGTCTTTTCCCTGACCGTCATGGCCTTGGGATCGGCGATTATGGATAGTCTTATGATGCCGGAACGCTGCGAAGAATACCGGAGGGATTTAGAATCCCGCTTGGAAATTATTCAGCGCGGATGCCTGCGGCCCTGTGATCCGGTATCCGTCGGCGCACTGAAGGAGGAACTATGAAACAGCGAATCATTCCATTATTGCTGGCACTCGCCCTTGCGTTATCCATCTGTGGAGCTTCCGCTCTTGCGGAGGAGCAGTCCACAGCAGAGGAGCAGACAACCGATACTGAGGGCGCTTCAGCAGAAACTGACGGCAATAAAGATGCCGCCCCGGAAACCCCGGGAGACGATGCAGGGGCGGCGGATGCCGCACCCTCTCCAGCGGGGCCGGATCCAGAGGAGGCAGATACTGCCTATGTACCGGATGCGGTCGGTACCATCAGCTTTTCCAATTTAGAGCGCCGGATGCGGGAGAACAATCTGAACCTGCTGGCTCTGGAGGAAAACATTGCTTCGATTGAAGTCATCGATTACGACAAAATGTATGAAAGCCTGCGGGAGTCCCTGAATGGCATCGCTCTGGCACAGCGGTATCTGCTGATGGATCCCACCGGACTTGGATCGGAATCCTATACTTATAACCAGCTGGACCAAACCTACGACTCCTTGCGGGATACCTTCGAATCCCTGAAAGACGGAGAGCTGCAGGAGGACAATGCCGGCGTTATCCGGCAGCTGAAAAATGTCCAGGATCAGGTTGTCATGGCTGGTGAATCCCTGTATACAGCCCTGGTGCAGTTGGAGGCCCAAGAGGCGTCCCTCCAACGGCAGTTGACCTCTTTGAACCGCACGGTGGAGGAGATGGGGCTCCGGTACCAGCTGGGTCAAATCTCTGCCTTGCAGCTGGAGCAGACCAAAGCGGGGCGCACCTCTCTTGTCAGCGGCCTGGAAACCGTGCAGATGAATATTCAAAGTCTCAAAACCCAGCTGGAAATGCTGATTGGTGCGGAAATGACCGGAGACATTACTCTGGGAAGCGTCCCGGAGGTAACGGCAGAGCAGTTGGAAAAGATGGATCTGGAAACCGATTTAGCCGCAGCAAAAGAGCGGAGCTATGAGTTGTATGCAGCGGAGCAGACGCTGAAGGATGCCAAGGAGGATTACATAGACGGCCTCAGTCAATACGGATACAGCTCCACCCGGTATGAGCGCCAAATCGTGGAGCATACTTGGCAGGCTGCACAATACACCTATGATGGAACCGTGCAGAGCTATGAGCTGAGCTTCCGTACCCTGTATGCTCAGGTTGGGGATTACCAGCAAGTTCTGAATGCAGCCCGAGTTTCCCTGACCTGTCAGAAGGACAGCTACGCTGCTACACAGCTGAAATATCAGCAGGGCACCATCTCCAAAAATACGCTGTTAAGCGCTGAGGACGATCTCCGCGCAGCAGAGGACACCGTCCAAAACGCGGCTATTGATCTTTTTTCCGCATACAACACCTATTGCTGGGCTGTGCAGCACGGCATCCTGAACTAATTGGAGGAACTGCATTTTATGAAACACAAACGCATCTCAGCCGCTCTTCTGGCGATGATTTTGATCCTTGGCCTCACCGCCTGCGGCAGCAGCGGTGAGGAGACAGAGGAGGCCCCGGCCGGAACTGCCGTTCAGGTGACAGAGGTTCTCTCTGACACCATTTCTACGGAAAACAAGGTTTCCGGCAAGGTCGCCGCGGACAATGAGTCCACCATCATGGTGGCCACCAGCGCCAAGTGTACGGCTGTCTATGCTCAGGCCGGCGATACAGTGTCTGCCGGAGATGTCATCTGCACCCTGGATTTAGGGAGCACGCTGGCCTCTTACAATGCCGCCAACATTGGCTATAACTCTGCGGTTCAAAGTTATCAGGACCAGGCGGCGGTATTTGACAGCCAAATCAGCCTTTATCAGAAAAACGTCAATGATCTGAAAGCCTTGTTTGAAATTGGCGCGGCTTCTCAGATTGAGATCGATCAGGCGGAACTGCAGCTCCAGTCTGCCATTGCCACCCGCAACTCCACGTTGGCCCAGCTGGAGGCTGGCATGCAGAGCAGCAAATCCTCCTTGGAGCAATTGTCCACCGCTTTGGAAAATGTGGACAGCGCCGGAAACGTCATTGCCCCTATCTCCGGCACCCTCGTTACTATGAATGCCGTGGAGGGCAGCTTTACCTCCAATGCCATGCCGGTGGCCGTCATTGACGGCGCCGACCAGATGAAGGTCACAGTCTCCGTGTCGGAAGCGCTGATTCCAAAGCTTTCCATTGGCGACAGTGCGGACGTGTCTGTCAGTGCCGCAAACGAGACATTCACTGCGACCATCCGTTCTGTCGAACAGGCCGCCAATGTACAGACTAAACTGTACACCGTTGTGCTGACGGTTCCCTCCACTGCCAGCGGGCTTCTCTCCGGCATGTTTGCAGACGTAACCTTCCATACGGACACCTCTGTCGGTACCATTGTGGTCCCCACCGAAGCGATCCTTACCAGCGGTGAAACACAGTATGTCTTTGTTGTGGAGGAAAATACTGCCAAATATGTAGAAGTCACCACCGGCCTGACTGGAAACGGCGTTACAGAGATTACCTCCGGCCTGACCGCCGGCCAGCAGCTTGTGACTGTGGGGCAGTCTTACCTGAAAGATGGCGATGCAGTGCGCATTGTCTCTGGGGAGGATTAAAACCCGATGAATATTGCAAAGGCGTGTATCCAGCATAAGGTGGCCACGCTGCTGGCCGTCATCATGGTGGTCATCTTCGGCATCATGTACGGTTCACAGCTGCAGATGGCCCTGATGCCCAACATGGAAATGCCGATGGCTGTGGTCATGACAACTTATGTGGGCGCAAACCCCAGTGACATTGAAGATCTGGTGACAGCTCCTCTGGAATCTGCCATTATGTCGGTCTCCGGCGTGGAAGAAATTGAGTCTACCTCCTCCGAAAATGTCAGCACCATTCAGATTACATATGTGGACGGCACGGATCTGGACATTGCAGCCACGAAGCTGCGGGAAAAATTCGATATGGTGTCTCTTCCTGATGACGCCTCCGATCCCATTATCATCAATATGAGCCTCAGCGATATGATGCCGACCGCCATGATTGCCCTGATGGGCGACGATCTTTCCCAACTCCAGACGCTGGCGGAGGATGTGGTCTCTCCTGCGTTGGAACGTATTGATGGCGTGGCCCAGGTCTCTGTCAACGGCGGTCTGGAGCAGCAGATCTCCGTGGAGATCGATCCGGCGAAAGCTGCGGGTTTTGGCCTCTCCAGTTCTTACATTTCCCAGTTCCTGGCCGGGCAAAACCTTTTATACCCCGGTGGAGATCTGCAAAACGGTTCCAAAAAGCTAACCGTTTCCACTGATGCTAAATTCCAGTCTGTGGAGGATGTGGCCAATACCCTGATCACGTTGCCCAGCGGTGGAACCGTCCGTCTGTCCGAGGTGTCCAATGTGGAAATGACATCTGACGATCCAGTCGCTGTTGCTAAAGTTGGCGATACCGCCTGCGTGCTTCTCCAGGTTTCCAAGCAATCCGGTTCCAACGAGATGGCCGCTGCCCAAGCGGTTGAAAAGCGGATGGAAGAACTGGCAGCGGAAAATTCCAGCATCCGGTATTCCCTCCCCTATATTGCCAGTGATTACATTGACCAATCCGTGAACAATGCCTTCAGCAACATCTGGCAGGGGGTTCTGCTGGCTGCCATTGTGGTGTTCCTGTTCCTGCGCCGCGGCAGTCCCACCCTGACCATCTGTATCTCCATGCCCGTCTGCATCCTGTCCGTTTTTGTCCTGATGAACGTTCTGGATCTGACTTTGAATATGATGAGCCTGGGCGGCATCGCCATGGGTGTCGGCATGATTGTGGATAACTCCATTGTGGTTTTGGAGAATATCAACCGCTTTGCCGCAGAAGGCCATGACCGGATGAGCGCCTGTGTGGACGGCACCAAAGAGGTCACCTCCTCGGTTGTCGCCTCCACGCTTACCACGCTGGCCGTGTTTGTCCCCATGGGACTGGTAAGTGGCATAGCAGGCGACATGTTCCGGGATTTTTCCCTAACCATCGCCTCCTTGATTGCTTCCTCCCTGATCATTTCTCTGACCCTGGTTCCCCTTCTCTGCTACTTCACACTGGATGCGGAAAAAATCCGCAAGCAGCAAATAAAGCGGGCTGCTAAAAAGAGTGCAGGGGCGCACACCAACGGCATTGCGTCGTTTTTCGGAGGCCTGTTCCATCGCTTGAATCAGTTTTATCTGCGTCTTCTGCGCTATTTCGTCTATCACCTGAAAACCGGCATGCTGGTTTCTGTCGGTTTGGTAGCCATTTTTGCGCTGACGCTGATCAGCACCAAGATGGTGATGATCCCGGACATGGATCAAAGCAGCGTCTCCATCAGCGTCAGCATGCCAACCGGATCCAGTCTGGAGGAGTCCTCCGCCATTGCCGACCGGATTGTGGCGATTGTGGAGCAGGCGTGCCCGGAGATGGAGGAGATGTACTATATTGCCAGCAGCGGCTCCTCTATGATGTCCGCCGGTGATGTCACCATGGGCGTCAACCTGGTGGGCAAAAGTGAACGGGAGCGTACCGCCTTTGATATTGAAGACGACCTGCGGGCAGCCCTTCAGGACATTGCAGGCTGTGAAATCACCGTCAGCGCTTCCAGTTCCATGGCCATGCTCAGCGGCAGTGACATTGCCGTGGAGATTTCCGGTGATGATTATGACACATTGGGTCTCATCGCCGGTGAGTTGACGGATCAGATTGCCGCACTTCCCGATGCCGTCAATGTCGAAAGCTCCCTCTCTGATCAGGTGCCTCAGGTCAAGGTCACCATGAATCGAGAAGCCGCCTCTCAGTATGGCCTGACTGCCGCCGCTGTGGGTGCCGCCGTCCGCTCTGAACTCACCGGATCCACCGCCACCACCGTCACCATCGACAACAAAGAATATGACGTGGTGGTCAAGGGCGACGGTACCGCCGCCGCCAGCCTGGATGCCCTGCGCTCCATGCCAGTCTCCTCTTCCTACGGCGGGACCGTACCCCTGAGTTCCGTGGCAAATGTAGTGGTTGAGCAAGCCCCTCAAAGCGTCACCCGCCACAACCAGACCCGGCAGGTCACCATCTCCGGCGATACCATCAGCGGTGATACCACGGCCATTACACAGCAGATTCACGCAATTCTGGATGGCTATGCACTGCCGCAGGGCTATACGGCGGAAACCGCCGGCGGATATGAGGATATGATGGAGAGCTTCTCGGACCTTGGCTTTGCCTTGGTAGTGGCTCTGCTGTTGGTATATTTCGTACTGGCCGTTCAGTTCGAATCCTTCTCTATGCCGGTTATCGTCATGTTCATTCTGCCCGTGGCCTTCACCGGTGCTCTGTTTGCGCTGCCCCTGACTGGGCGGAACATGTCTATTATCGCATTGGTGTCCATCATTATGCTTGCCGGCACCGTAGTCAACTCCTCCATTATCCTTGTGGAATATATTAAAATTCGCCGCAGTATGGGAGAGAGTCGGGAAGAGGCCATCCTGCACGCCTGTCCCCTGCGCGTCCGCCCCATCATGATGACCACTCTCACTACTGTCCTAGCGATGGTTCCCATGGCTCTGGGGCTTGGAGAGAGCAACGAAATGATGAGCGATATGGGAATTACCATGATCAGCGGTATGGTCATCTCCACTGTTGTCACATTGGTATTCACCCCGGTCTACTATTCTGTGATTGATAATCTCAGCCACGGATTCGGCCGGAAGAAGAAAGGTCCCCCCTCCGAATCGGCTGTTCCGGCGGCAGTGGAATAACAGCGTCTTTCCAGTAACTTAGGCCGTTGGCGTCCTGTGCGGCGCCAACGGCCATCTTTTTGCTTTTTATCAGAACTTCCTGAAAATCCGTTGACAAGTATCACTTTCTCAGCTATTATAATATGTTGAATGAAAACTCAGTGAAAGGGGCTATACCATGAATTTGCTGCTGACCGGCGGAGCCGTTTTCCGGGATGGAAACTTCCAGCACGCAGACGTTTTGATCTGTGACGGCCGTATTGTTTCCGTTTCCCCCGCCCTTCCCCGCAGTGATGTTTCCGTAATTGAGCTGCATGATAATTTGATTACTCCAGGTTTCGTTGATGTTCACGTTCATCTTCGGGAGCCTGGTTTTTCTTATAAAGAGACGATTGCGGCCGGCACGGCTTCCGCTGCCGCCGGAGGCTATACGGCAGTATGCGCCATGCCCAATCTCAACCCCGTACCGGATACGCTGGAACACCTGCAACCGCAGCTGGATGTGATTCAACGGGACGCCAGTATTTACGTCTACCCCTACGGTGCCATTACCCGGGATGAGAAAGGTACGAATGCCGCTGACCTGGATGCGCTGGCTCCCTTTGTCTGCGGTTTTTCTGACGATGGCAGAGGCGTTCAGTCCGAGGCGCAGATGCGCTCCGCCATGGAGCATGCCAAGGTGCTGGGCAAGCCCATTGTGGCCCACTGCGAGGACGAGTCCCTGCTGGCCAAAGGCTGGTGTGTCCATGACGGCGTTTATGCCAAGGCCCACGATCTTGTCGGCAACGCCTCCGAGAGCGAGTGGCGGCAGGTGGAGAGAGACATCCGCCTGGTACGGGAGACCGGCTGCCGTTACCATGTGTGCCATGTTTCCACGAAGGAATCCGTGGCACTGGTCCGTGCCGCCAAGGCAGAGGGGCTGCCGGTCACCTGTGAAACCGGTCCCCACTATCTGGTGCTCTGCGACGAGGATCTGCAGAATGACGGACGCTTCCGCATGAATCCCCCCATCCGCTCCGCTGCTGACCGGCAGGCTTTGATTGAAGGTGTGCTGGATGGTACTGTGGACTGCATCGCTACAGACCATGCCCCTCACTCCGCCAAGGAAAAGTCCGGAGGCCTGACATGCAGCCTTAACGGAATTGTCGGCCTGGAATGTGCCTTTCCGGTGCTGTATACCCAGCTGGTGGAAACCGGCATTGTGCCGCTTCCCACGCTGCTGAATGCCCTCTGCGTCAATCCCAGGAGAATTTTTGGCCTTCCTGGCGGGAAACTTGAGTCAGGCCAGCCTGCTGACCTGACTGTGCTGGATTTGAACCGTCCTCACATCATTGACGCTGGCTCCTTCCGCTCTCTGGGACACGCCACTCCTTTTGACGGCTGGGGTGTCTCCGCCGCCGTGGCACTGACAATTTGCCGCGGAGAGATGGTCTACGCCAATTTAAGACAGGAGGACACAGAATGAAACAGTCCCTCTTTACCATGGAACACGCCCGGCAGCTGACGGAGGACACTTATGAACTGGTACTCTCCGGCGACACCTCTGCCATCACGGCCCCGGGCCAGTTTGTCAACATTCAGCTGCCCGGGAAGTTTCTCAGGCGTCCCATCTCTATCTGCAACTGGACGGACAGCGCCCTGCTGCTTCTGGTGCGGGTGGTAGGCGAGGGGACGAAGGACTTGGTCCGCTCCGTCCCCGGAGAGGAACTGGATGTGCTGTCCGGTCTCGGAAACGGCTTCGACCTCTCTCTTTCCGGAGAGCACCCCATTCTGCTGGGCGGCGGCATCGGCATCGCGCCGCTGTATGGTCTGGCCAAGCGGATGGTGGACGCCGGGGTCTCCCCCACGGTGGCCCTTGGCTTCCGCACGTGGAAGGAAGCCTTTTATCTGGAGGAATTTGCCGCCCTGGGCTGCCGGCTGCTGGTGGCCACGGAGGACGGAAGCCTTGGCATCCGCGGCTTTGTCACGGACCTTGCCGCAAATGTACCGGAGTGCGATTATGCCTTTGTCTGCGGCCCCACGCCCATGCTGAAGGCCGTCCACAATCTTTCCCAGCTCACCGGCGGCCAGTTCAGCTTTGAGGCCCGGATGGGCTGCGGCTTCGGCGCCTGTATGGGCTGCACCGTTCCTACGAGGGACGGGTATAAGCGCGTCTGCAAGGACGGCCCCATTCTCTGCAAGGAGGAGATTGTATGGCAGGACTAATGGTAAGCCTGGCCGGCGTGGAGCTGAAAAATCCGGTGATTCCCGCCTCTGGTACCTTCGGCTATGGCAGGGAGTACGGGGAGCTCTATGATTTGAACATTCTGGGCAGCTTTTCCTTCAAGGGAACCACCGGTGAGGCGCGCCTGGGCAATCCCCAGCCGCGGATTGCGGAGACAGAAGGCGGCATGCTGAATGCCGTCGGGCTCCAGAACCCCGGTGTTGACGCTGTGATTGAGCGGGAGCTTCCCAATATGGCCCGGCTGTTTCAGGGGCCGCTGATTGCCAATGTAGGTGGTTTTTCTCTGGAGGAATACGCAGAAAACTGCCGCAAGCTGGACGCCTGCCCCCAGGTGGGAATTCTGGAGGTGAACATCTCCTGTCCCAATGTCCATGCGGGCGGAAAGAACTTTGGCTGCGATCCCACCGCGGCCGCAGAGGTGACCCGGGCGGTAAAGGCCGTCACTTCCAAGCCGGTGTTCATGAAGCTGACGCCCAATGTCACAGACATCGTGGAAATTGCCAAGGCCTGTGCCGATGCAGGAGCCGACGGCATCTGCCTGATCAACACCCTGCTTGGAATGCGCATTGATTTGAAAACGAAGCGCCCTCTGCTGGCTAACCGGACCGGCGGCCTCTCCGGCCCGGCAGTGTTTCCTGTGGCACTGCGGATGGTGTGGGATGTCTATGAGGCGGTAAGGCTTCCCATCATTGGCTGTGGCGGCATATCCTCTGCCGAGGATGTATGTGAAATGATGATGGCGGGAGCCAGCGCCGTGGAAATCGGCGCCGCCAACCTGCGGGATCCCTATGCCTGTAAAACCATTGTGGAAAACCTGCCCGCTGTGTGCCGGCGGCTGGGTGTGGAAAACATCTGCGATTTAACCGGTGTCGCCCACCGCTGATCGGAGTTCTCACGAGGCGGTATTTTCTGCCGGAATTGCTGATGCTTTCCCTGTTGGTGGGCTGCACGTCCTCCTCTGGCAGCGGAGGAAACACCATGATACCGGAAGAGCTTCCGCCGCAGCGGTTTTGACAGCGGAAGAAGCCCAATATACTCTGACTTCAACAGAAAGGACTGTTTTGATATGAGTGCAAAAGATGTAATCATCGCCTTGGACTTTCCCACTAAGGAGGAAACCCTTGCATTTCTGGACAAGTTTCCCGCCGGGAAAAAGCCTTTTGTAAAAATCGGCATGGAGCTGTTTTATGCAGAGGGGCCTGATGCCGTACGGGAAATTAAGGCCAGAGGACACAAGATCTTTCTGGATCTGAAGCTCCACGATATTCCCAACACGGTAAAGAGGGCCATGGCGGTTCTCTCCCGGCTGGATGTGGACATGGTAAACCTCCATGCCGCCGGCGCCTCCGAAATGATGAGGGGTGCGCTGGAGGGACTGACCCGTCCGGACGGCACCCGTCCTCTGCTGATTGCTGTCACGCAACTGACCTCTACCGATACAGCCGTTCTGAAAAATGAGCTGCTGATTGAAACCCCCATGGCAGAAACTGTACTCTCCTATGCCAAAAATGCCGCCGACAGCGGGTTGGATGGCGTGGTCTGCTCTCCCCTGGAGGCTGCGCTTGTCAAGGAACGGTGCGGGGACGGCTTCCTCACTGTGACGCCCGGCATTCGCTTCGCGGACTCCGCCGCAGGTGATCAAAAGCGTATTATGACGCCGGAGAAGGCCGGAAGTTCCGGCTGTGATTATATCGTGGTTGGCCGTCCGATTACACAGGCGGAAAATCCCGTGGCCGCCTATCAAAGAGCCGTACACGATTTTCTAGGGTGCTGATCGCCTGACCGGTCGGGTTCACGGCCATGCCTTACCAAGGTCAAACTGCAAAGTGGGGGAACAATTATCTATAAGGAGGATTTGATTGTGGAGTTATTGGAATTGATGCAGAAGCGCCGTAGTATACGGCAATATGTACCGGGTGCCGCCGTTCCTGAGGAAACACTTCAGAAAGTTCTGCAGGCCGGCCTGCTCGCCGCCTCTGGAAAAGCCATCCGCCCGTGGGAACTGATTGTCGTGCGAAACCATGAGACCCTGCAGGCCATGTCCGGGTGCCGGGTTCCCGCCGTCAAAATGCTGCAGGGAGCGGACTGCGCCATCGTGGTGATTGCCGACGGTGAAAAGACCGATGTCTGGACGGAGGACTGTTCCGTGGTCATGGCCAACATGCACCTGATGGCTGACGCGCTGGGGCTTGGTAGCTGCTGGGTACAAGGCCGGCTGCGGCAAGCCTCCGACGGCCGCACCTCCGAAGAATTTCTCCGGGATATTCTGGGTTACCCTGAGACCTATCATCTGGAGGCCATTCTGACCCTGGGTGTCATTGAACATCACCCGCATCCGCATACACTGGAGCATCTGCTCTATGAAAAAATTCATCACGAGAAGTTTTAACCCCTGATTTTGGAAAGGAGCTTTATAACATGCATTCCGAAAACTCGATTGCCCATGACCTGCTATCCATCGGAGCTGTCTTTCTGCGTCCGGACAATCCCTTTACCTGGGCCTCCGGCATCAAAAGTCCCATCTATTGCGATAACCGGCTGACTCTGACCGCGCCCGTTGTCCGCACCCACGTGGAAGAAGGCCTGGTGGATCTCATCTGCAAGCACTACCCTGATTGCGAAGTACTGATGGGCACCTCTACCGCCGGCATCGCTCACGCCGCGATTGTGGGTCACCTCATGGGGCTGCCCATGGGTTATGTCCGCTCCGGCAGCAAGGACCACGGACGGCAAAACCGCATTGAGGGCCGGTTGGAACCCGGCCAGAAGGTTGTGGTTGTCGAAGATTTAATCTCCACTGCCGGCAGCTGCATCGAAGTGGTCGAGGCTCTGCGGGAGGCGGGCGCCGATGTGCTGGGCGTTGTGTCCATTTTCACTTACGGACTGCAAAAGGGGCTGGAACGGTTGGCTGCTGCCAATGTTGCCAACTACAGCCTCAGCAACTTTGACGCCGTCTGTGAGGTAGCCGCCGAAGAGGGTAAAATCCGCCCGGAGGATATTCAGCGCCTGAAGCAATTTCGTGCCAACCCCTCCGACGAGAGCTGGAGAGCGTGAGAAAGGAACTCTTATGTCTGAAAAACGGAATTTAATTGATATCACCGACCTGTCTGTTGCCGAGATCGGCGCTCTGATCGCAACGGCGGAGGACATTGCCGCAAATCCCGCAAAATACGAGAATGCCTGCGCCCACAAGCAACTGGCTACTCTGTTTTTTGAACCATCCACCCGGACGCGCCTCTCCTTTGAGTCCGCCATGCTGGCCCTGGGCGGCGGTGTGCTGGGTTTCTCCGAGGCCGCCAGCAGCTCCACTTCCAAGGGTGAGACCGTAGGCGACACGGTTCACACCGTCAGTTGCTATGCCGACATCATCGCCATGCGCCACCCAAAAGAGGGTGCTCCCTATGCCGCAGCCCAGTTCTCTGAGGTACCCATCATCAATGCCGGTGACGGCGGCCACAATCATCCCACCCAAACACTGACGGATCTTTTGACCATCCACCGGGAAAAGGGCCGTCTGGACAATTTCACCATTGGTTTCTGTGGTGACCTGAAGTTCGGCCGCACGGTTCACTCTCTGGTAAACGCGCTCAGCCGGCAGCACGGCGTCAAATTTGTCTTTATATCTCCGGAGGAGCTAAAGCTGCCGGATTACCTGAAGGATAATGTTCTGAAAAAGAACGGCCTGCCATACGAGGAGACTTCCAGTTTGGAGGAAGCCATACCTCAGCTGGATATCCTGTACATGACCCGTGTCCAAAAGGAACGTTTTTTCAATGAGGCCGACTACATTCGGTTGAAGGACACCTATGTTCTGGATACGGAAAAACTGGTACCGGCCAAGAAAGATCTGTGCATTCTTCATCCTCTGCCCCGTGTAAATGAAATTGCCGTGGCTGTGGATCAGGATTCCCGCGCCGCTTATTGGAAACAGGTAAAAAACGGAAAATACATTCGCATGGCGCTGATTATGAAGCTGCTGGGCATTCGCATTTGATGGAAGGGGGACTGCTTTATGAATATCGACAGCATCCAAAACGGTGTGGTTCTGGACCACATTCAAGCTGGCAAAAGTATGGATATCTACAAGTATCTGCGGCTCAGTGAGCTGGATTGTTCCGTAGCCATCATCAAAAACGTCCGCAGCGCCCGAATGGGGAAAAAAGATATCATCAAAATCGACTCTCCCATGGAGGTAGACCTGGATGTTCTGGGCTACATCGATCCCGATATCACCGTCAACATTATCCGGGACGGTGTGCGGGTAGAGAAAAAGCACCTGGAGCTTCCACAGAAGCTGGTCAATATTATCCACTGCAAAAATCCCCGCTGCATCACGGTGGCAGAGCCTCAGCTGGATGCAATTTTCCTGTTGAATGATCCGGAACGGCACACCTACCGGTGTGCATACTGCGACACAGAAAAGCGGCGGGCACTTTAATTCCGTCCCCTATCTGATGATGGGGCCGTTTTGAGAGGATGAATCTTTCCATGTCTCAGCAAACCAGCCCCTACGTATCTCGCGGCATACTCTGTACGATTGCCGGTGGCATCTGCTGGGGATTTTCCGGGGCCTGCGGCCAGTATCTCTTTTCTCATTATGGGATCAGCCCCCTTTGGCTGACCTGTGTGCGCCTTCTGGTCGGCGGCATTCTTTTGACCCTGATTGCATTTCCGCGGCATCGCGAAAAAATGCAGAATATATGGAAGCATCCGAAGGATGTCTTTTTTCTGGTTCTGTACGGTGTCTTTGGCCTGTTTATGTTCCAGTTCGCTTTTATGACAGCAGTTTCCTATTCTAATGCCGCAACCGCTACCGTGCTGCAGACATTAAATCTGGTCTTGATTATGTTATTCACTTGTTTACGGATGCGGCGGCGGCCCAACCGCTTGGAGCTTATTTCGTTGTTGTTGGCGCTGTTTGGAACGTTCCTTATCGCTACGGGCGGGGACCCTGCTCATTTGGTAATCTCCACGCGGGGGCTATTTTGGGGGTTAGCCAATGCAGTGGCGATGGCATTTTATACGCTTCTGCCCAGATCGATGCTCCCCGTCTGGGGTGCGGAGGTAATGACCGGTTATGGCATGTTAATCGGCGGAATCGTTTCCAACCTGTTCGCCCACAGTTGGGAAATTACCGTGTCGTTGCCTCTTCCGGGATGGCTGGCGGTTCTTGCCATCATCATTGTGGGAACCGTGATGTCCTTTACCCTATACACCCAAGGCGTCTCTGATATTGGCCCTGTCCGCGCTTCGATGCTTGCCTGTACAGAACCTTTGGCCGCCACTCTTTTTTCCTTTCTGTGGCTGGGCACCACTTTTTCTCCCGCGGATCTCCTTGGATTTTCCGCCATCCTTGCCATTATCTTTCTGTTGTCCAAAACGCAGTAACCATTGGTTTTGCTCAGCGGCTCCCTCTGGCACAGATCGTTTTGACCATTCTGCACCACAAACTCTCTTTTAGAGATGGCATCTTTACGTATGAATGAACGAATCGATTCCTGTAAATAGAAAAAGCGATGGGTTTCGTCTTTCAATGAAACCCATCGCTTTTTATTCTGGCTGTGCAAAAGCACCTTGCGCTGTTCAGTTTTTAACGGAACGGCACGCGCTTTGGCCTTGTCAAACGCACGTTTCGAGTCTCTTAGATCCCCCGAAATGCCTCTGGCCGCAGGCTGCTGAGATCCATTTCCGCCCGGTTAATCACCGCCATCATGGCAGCCTTATCCTGGTTCAGCGTTCCCTTCAGCGCCAGATAGTTGGATGCATGGTTCATGCGGAATACGCTGCCGGGACTGTCCAGGTGCTCCACCAGAATTCGGGTCTCATCCAACACCTGCTTCGGCTTGAGAAGCTGGAATTTGCCGTCCTGCACCCAGTCGTACAGCGGCGTTCCGTCCTCTACCATCAGTGTCAGCATTCCAATATACTCCGGGTTCATGGCGTTAAATGCTTTGGCGGTTTCAACCGCGTGACGCTCCATCAGATCCGGGCCGCCAAGGCCCGTGATGGCTGTGACGGAAAGTGCGATGCCATTCCGCCGGACTTTTTGGCCCATGGCGATAATTTCATCCGACATATGTCCCTTGCGCATCAGCTTCAAAACCTCGTCGCAGCCGGATTCCAGTCCCATATAGACCATTGTCAGTCCCTTGTCCCGCAGTGTCTGCAGTTCCTCGTCCGTGCGAATGCGGATGCTGGAAGGCGAACCGTATGTGGTAACCCGCTTGCACTCTGGAAAGAGCTTGCGGATATTGTCCAGAATGGACTCCAGTTCCGATGCCTTCCGTACCAGGGCGTCACCATCCGCCAGGAAAATTTTCTCCACTCTGGGATAGGTCTGCCGGGCCAGCCAGAAGTCTTCCAAAATCTCATCCATCGGCCGAAGTGCAAAGCGCTTTGCTTTATACATGCTGCAAAAAGCGCAGGTGTTGTGGCTGCAGCCATAGGTTACCTGCACAATCAGGCTGCGCGCCTCGGACGGCGGGCGGTATACTGCTCCCCAATATCTCATACGCCTAATACCTCCAGTGCAGACAATTTCAGGCAGGTACACAGAACCTCAATGGCCTGCTCCAGCTCCTCTACCGGCGGAAGAGAAGGTGCAATACGGATGTTGCTGTCCTCCGGATCTTTGCCATAGGGATAAGTTGCGCCGGCATTGGTCAGCGTAACGCCCGCCTCCTTGCAAAGCTCCCAAGTCCTTTTTGCCGTGCCGGGCATGGCGTACAAAGAGACGAAATACCCTCCCTTAGGCCGTTGCCACCGGGCAATGCCAAGCGGTGCGATTTCCCTTTCCAGCACATCCACCACAGCTCGGAACTTAGGTCCCAACACGGCGGCATGGCGCTTCATCAGCTCCAGCGCATGGGCTTTATTCTTCAAATACAGGACATGGCGCTGCTGGTTTACCTTGTCAAAACTGATAATCTGAACTGTCAGCAATTTTTCCATATAGGCCATATTGGCTTCCGAGCAGGCAAAGCAGGAGATACCTCCCCCAGGCAGGGTAACCTTGGAGGTAGAGGCAAACTCAAACACCATATCTTCATTGCCATACTTGGCACACTCGGACAGAATATCCGGGAACTCCACATAGTCTCCCTCAAACTCGTGGATGCAGTATGCATTGTCCCACATCAGCAGGAAATCCGGTGCTGCGGGCTTCATGGCGGCAATACGGCGGATCGTTTCAGCCGAATAAATGATGCCGTCAGGATTGGAGTACTTGGGTACATTCCACATGCCCTTTACACAGGGATCCTGAATGGCTTTTTCCACAGCATCCATATCCGGACCCTCGTCAGTCATGGGAATGGTGACCAGCTGAAAGCCAAAGGACTCCGTAACCTTAAAATGGCGGTCATATCCAGGTGACGGGCACAGGAATTTTACTACCGGCTCCTTACACCAAGGGCGGGGAGAATGCAGCATACCATGGGTGCAGGCCTTTGAAATGGTGTCGTACATCAGCTGCAGGCTGGCATTTCCGCCCACAAACACCTGTTCAGGCTGGCAGCCCAGGATTTCAGCGAACAATCGTTTGGCCGCAGGCAGGCCGCTGAGATCGCCGTAATTTCGGACGTCGATACCGTCGGACACATAGTCCTCAGGCTTATTCATGAATCCAAAAATATCAGAAACTAAGTCCAGCTGCGCCTTTCCGGGTTTGCCGCGAGCCATATTCAATTTAAGGTTTCTGGCTTTCAGTTCCTCAAATTTCTGTTGGACGCAAGCGTATTCCGCCGTGCGCTCTGCTGCGGTCATCTGGGGATATGCAGTCATTGCGTCTCCATCCTTTCTCTATTAAAATTCCAATTCTAAAATCAATTAAGTATATAGTGTTTTTACCAAAGTTTCAAGTCCTATCCGGTTGATTTCACCTGCAAAAAGAAATTCCCGCCGGCCAGCCGGCGGGAATTTCCACTTAGGTATCACCGTTTAGCAGCAGCAACTACAACTGCCTCCCGTTCCTGCGGCATCGGAATTGGCACAGGCAATGCTAGATTCGCCGGGAGTCATGGTAACACTGTAACGGATGGGGATGGACATGCAAACCCGCTGCGTAAAGGTCACAGTGCATAGGGTGCCTTCTTCGTTTGTCACACATACGGTGCTGGGGCTGCCTTGGCAAGTAAATGTCGGAGTCCCAAAAACAGCTGCGGGCGCCAGTGTAGCGACCGCTGCAACATCTACACATTGTGTAGCGGTTTTGTTGCAGCCGGTTTGGGGGCAATTCTCTTCAGACTGGTAAGGCAGAATTGGCTCATGCTCGTAAGCCTCATTAATACGCAAAGCTATTCCCTCGTTTCTTGGAAATTGTATTCCTGCAGGCATCACCTTCGGGATACACCCCATTCTATGCTGCTGGGACGCTTTCCGCACCTTGCCGCTTTTTACTGTCAACTGCCCTCTGTGGTCTTTGGTTAAATTTCATTTTAAAATCTGTTCATTTTTTACAGGTTGTGTTATAATTTTGTTAAAAATCATAAATTGCATGGGTATGTCATACGCCATGCCGTAAGAGGAACACTATGGACGAGAAGCAAGAACAGAAATTTCACCAAATGACAGAAGAGCCTGTAGGTCACCTGATTTGCCGGCTGGCCCTTCCCTGTATCATCAGCATGCTGGTTACCGCCTTTTATAATATGGCGGACACATTCTTTGTGGGAATGCTGAACAGCAACAGCGCCACCGGTGCCGTCGGCGTGGTCTTCTCCCTGATGGCTGTCACACAGGCGATTGGTTTTTTCTTTGGCCATGGAAGCGGCAATTTCATTTCCAGGGAGCTTGGAAAGCACAATTTTGAGGAGGCCTCCAATATGGCGGCCACCGGCTTTTTTTCCGCACTGGCCACCGGTCTTCTCATCTGCATCCTGGGGCAAATCTTTCTGACACCCTTGGCATATCTGCTTGGATCTACGGACACCATACTCCCCTATGCCAAGGCGTATATGCGTGTGATTCTCATCGGTACGCCGTGGATGGCTGCGTCTTTGGTGCTGAACAACCAACTGCGGTTTCAGGGCAGCGCCGTCTATGGAATGGTGGGCATTACCAGCGGAGCGGTGCTGAATATCGGTTTGGATCCGCTTTTGATTTTCGTATTTGACATGGGCATTGCCGGAGCAGCTTGGGCCACCATCATCAGCCAGTTTGTCAGCTTTCTGCTGTTGCTGATTGGGTGTACCCGGGGCGGCAACCTCCATATCCATATCTCCCGCGTCCAGATGAAGTGGTATTATTTTAGCATGATCATCAAGGGCGGATTACCTTCTCTTGCCCGGCAGGGACTGGCCTCTGTGGCCACCATTTGTCTCAATCAGGCTGCGGGACCTTTCGGCGATGCAGCCATCGCCGCCATGGGCGTGGTTCAGCGGATCATGATGTTCGGTGCCTCTGCCATGATCGGCTTTGGTCAGGGCTTCCAGCCGGTCTGCGGATTTAACTACGGTGCCCAGCTCTATCGCCGTGTGAAGCAGGGCTTTTGGTTTTGTGTGAAAACCTCCGCCGGCTTTTTACTGATAATCGCGTCTGCCGGCTTTCTGTTCGCACCACAGATCATCGCCTTGTTCCGAAATGACCCGGATGTGATTGCCTATGGTGCCGCAGCCCTGCGGTTTCAGTGTATCACCTTTGTTTTCCAGAGCTGGGTTGTTATGAGCAACATGATGCTTCAGACCATTGGCCGCACGGTGCCCGCCACATTTCTGGCCATGGCCAGGCAGGGAATTTTCTTTATTCCTCTGGTTTGGATTCTCTCCAGTGCATTTGGCATGCCCGGCATTCAGATGACACAGGCGGTTTCCGACGTTTTGACGCTAGTGTGTGCCATTCCCATTCAGCTAAAAGTTCTTGGGGATCTTGATAAAATACCGCATGGATGAAGATACCCTCATCCGTCTAAAGATGCAAAATCAGCGCCCGCTGCTCCCCAAGAGAGCAGCGGGCGCTGACGCTTCTTCCACGTCTGGGTTATCTGCCGCAGAAGTTCTTTGCCGTTTCCACAATATGCTCCGAGCTAAGGCCGAACTGCTTCAGCAGATCTGCCGCAGGGCCGGAGTGTCCATACTCGTCATTCACACCGATGCGGCGCACGGGAGTGGGGCACTTCTCACTGAGCAAGGCACATACGGCTTCGCCCAGGCCGCCGATGATGCTGTGCTCCTCACAGGTGATGATTTTTCCGCAGTCCTGCGCGGCCTTGAGCACCAGTGCTTCGTCCAGAGGTTTAATCGTGCACAGGTTGATAACCCGGGCAGAGATTCCAGCCGCAGTCAGTGCCTTGCCGGCCTCCACAGCCTCATTCACCATCAGTCCGGTAGCCAGAATGGCCACATCTGTACCATCCTGCAGCACCTCCCCCTTTCCGATCTCAAAGGTAAAGGTACCCGCATCGTGGAAAACAGGAACTGCCAGCCGGCCAAAGCGCAGGTAGACCGGCCCCTGGTAGGCATAGGCTGCCCGTACGGCGGCCCTGGCCTCCACATCATCGGAGGGGCACATCACCACCATGCCAGGAATGGACCGCATCAGTGCAAAGTCCTCGCAGCATTGGTGAGAGGCCCCGTCCTCGCCCACGGAAATACCGCCATGGGTTGCACCAATTTTTACATTCAGATGGGGATATCCTACGCTGTTGCGAATCTGCTCGAAAGCCCGGCCGGCGGCAAACATGGCAAAGCTGGACGCAAACGGCACCAGCCCCATGGTAGATGCCCCTGCTGCCGCGCCGATCATGTTGCCCTCGGCAATGCCGCAGTCAAAATGACGGTTTGGAAATGCCTTCTTAAAGGTGGCAGTTTTGGTGGCGCCCGCCAAGTCCGCGTCAAATACGATCAGATCCTCATGCTCCGCCCCCAGCTCCGCCAGTGCATTGCCATAGCTGTCCCGGGTAGCAATCTTCTTCACATCTGCCATGTTACATCCCCTCCACTTCTGCCAACTGAGCGGAAAGCTCCTTCATGGCGATTTCAAATTCTTCATCGTTCGGTGCCTTGCCGTGCCAGCCGGCCTGGTTTTCCATATAGCTGACGCCCTTGCCCTTTACCGTTTTCATCACAATGGCAAACGGCATACCCGTTGTCTCCTTCGCTTTGGCAAAAGCTGTCTCCATTTGATCAAAGTCATGGCCGTCAATTTCTGCCACCCCAAAGCCAAATGACCGCAGTTTCTCCGGAATGGGATACGGGTTCATGACGTCTGCTACATTGCCGTCAATCTGAAGGCCGTTGTTATCAATGATGACGCACAGATTGTCCAGCTTGTAGTGGTTCGCAAACATCAATGCCTCCCATACCTGGCCCTCCTGAATTTCACCATCACCCAGCAGTGCATATACCCGACAGCTCTTCCCCTGATACTTGGCTGCCAGCGCCATGCCGACTGCCGTGGAAATTCCCTGGCCAAGGGAGCCGGTGGACATATCCACCCCCGGAGTCAGATTCATGTTAGGGTGGCCCTGAAGATAACTGCCGATATGCCGCAGGGTCAGCAGATCCTTCTCCGGGAAAAACCCGCGCAGGGCCAAGGCCGCATACAGTCCAGGGGCCGTATGACCCTTGGACAGAACAAACCGGTCCCGATCCTCCCACTGTGGGTTTTGGGGATCGACATGCAGTTCTCTAAAATACAGATACGTAAACAGGTCTGCCGCAGACAAACTGCCGCCCGGGTGTCCGGCTTTGGCCGCATGAACCCCCTCGACGGCACCCATCCGCACTTTGCAGGCTGTCGCCATCAGTTGTTTTTTCTCACTCGTTGTCATAAACGTCCTCCATTTCCGGTTCAGGACCGAAGATAGTCATAGTTTGTATTATATGCCCACCTTTCTAAAAACACAATAGGAAACCGGTCCCCGGTACAGCGGATCCCTGCTTTCAAAAGCAGTATCGTGCAGGCTTTTCCATGTTTTCTGCCGTACTGCTCCCGCCCCATTTGTGCATCACGTATAGAAATGCGGTAGTTTTTTTCCTTTTTCTGTTTATTTAAGCACCAAATTACCGATTGACTTTGCCGCTTTGGTCCGCTAAAATATAGACAATTGAAGTGCACACGAATTTTTGAGAGAGGAGTTGCTGTTATGACCGGTTTTGAAAGCAATCAGTCTATGATGTATTGTGCGTCTGCCAGTCATGCAGAGGCTTCTTCTTTCTGCGCGAATTTTGCTTCTGCCAACTTCATTTCTCTGATTCTGGACGCCATTGTGGCGTCCATTATTATTTGCGTCCTGTTGGGCTTAGTATCCGTTCTGGCTTTGGTACTTTCCCTGCTGGTACTGGTACAGCTGAATCTGCTGGTATGCAGAAAAATAAAAATGCCTAAGATGCGAATGTGCGCGTAACTGTGATACAGGAAAGCGGCTCCGCTCTGACGGCGGGGCCGCTTTTTGTATAAAAACTCTTATCAAAGAAGGAGAACTACGATGAAGAAGAAGTTAATCAGTCTCATGCTGGCTTTTGCCATGGCACTGTCCCTGGCTGCCTGCGGCAGTGACAGCGGCAGCACCAGTGCCCCTGCCGACTCCGGCGATACTGCCGACAAAAGCGCAACCGATGCGGCCGTTTTCAAGTTGGGCGGTACCGGTCCTCTGACCGGTGGAGCCGCTATCTACGGCACCGCTGCCAAAAACGGTGCTCAAATCGCCGTGGATGAAATCAACGCCAGCGACAGCACCATCAAGTTTGAACTGAAGTACGAGGATGATACCCATGATGCCGAGAAGGCCGTCAACGCATACAATGCACTGAAGGACTGGGGCATGCAGATCTCCCTTGGTTCCGTTACCTCCAAGCCCTGCGAGGCAACCTCTGCTGAGACCTATGCCGATCGCATTTTCGCCCTGACGCCCTCCGCTTCCTCCACTGCCACTACCGAGGGGAAGGACAACATGTTCCAGATGTGCTTCATGGACCCCAACCAGGGTTCTGCCTCTGCCCAGTACATTGCCGACAAGGCACTGGGCACCAAGATCGCCATTATCTGGAAGAACGATGACGTATACTCCAAGGGCATCCATGACACCTTTGTTGAAAAGGCCGCCGAGCTGAATCTGGCGGTTGTCTCCGACACTACCTTCGCTGACGGCAACGATACCGACTTCTCTGTCCAGCTGGCAGATGCCCAGACCAACGGTGCCGATCTGGTATTCCTGCCCATGTACTATCAGCCCGCTTCTTTGATCTTTGCTCAGGCAAACTCCATGGGCTATGCGCCCACATGGTTTGGCGTGGACGGCATGGACGGCATTTTGACCATGGAGGGTTTTGATTCCTCTCTGGCTGAAGGCGTCATGCTTTTGACCCCCTTCAACGCCGATGCCACTGATGAAAAGACCGCTGCTTTCGTCGCAGAGTATCAAAACCGCTTCGGCGAGGTTCCCAACCAGTTTGCTGCCGACGCCTATGACTGTGTCTACGCCTACAAGCAGGCTTTGGAAGCTGCCGGCGCCACTCCCGATATGAGTGCTGAGGAACTGTGCGATCTGATGATCGAGCAGTTCACCTCCATGACCTTCGACGGTCTCACCGGCGCCGGCATGACCTGGGATGCCAGCGGCGCTGTCTCCAAGAGCCCCAAGGGAATGGTCATTGAGAACGGCGGCTATGTCGGTCTCGACTAATTAAAACATCGCATTTCCCGGAAGGGGCATGGGAGATATCTTCTCCCGTGCCCCGGCACCGGGCGATCAGTGCGTATCTGAAAAGCGCCGGCATTGGACCGGTACTTTTCAGATACGCTCTGGCCCGTTTATGGGACTCGCTACCCTCACTTCCAAATTTGAACTCAAGAGGTGTGTCAATGACTTTCTTAAACTTTTTAATCAGCGGAATCAGTCTGGGCAGCATCTACGCCATCATTGCATTGGGCTATACCATGGTTTACGGCATTGCCAAGATGCTGAACTTCGCCCATGGTGATGTCATCATGGTGGGCGCTTACATCTGTTTTTTCGCCATCTCCCGCTTCTCTCTTCCGCCTCTGGTTGGAATTCTCCTGGCCATGCTGCTGTGCACTGTTCTGGGAATCGTGGTGGAGCGTCTGGCCTATAAGCCGCTGCGTTCCGCCCCCTCCTTGGCCGTGCTGATTACCGCCATCGGTGTCAGCTATTTCCTGCAGAATGCGGCGCTGCTTTTGTGGTCCTCCAGCCCCAAGGTCTTCCCCAATTTCTTTACGGTTACACAGAGCCCCGCACCCGACGGCACTGCCGAACAAACGGTCCGCACCGGAATTGAGCTGTTCGGCGGGCAGCTGAAAATTTCTTTTGTCACCATCGTCACCATCGCTACCTGTATCATCATCATGCTGGCGCTGACCTGGTTCACCGGCCGCACAAAAATGGGTAAGGCTATGCGAGCCTGCTCCGAAGACAAGGGTGCGGCCCAACTGATGGGCATCAACGTTGACGCCACCATCTCTATGACCTTTGCCATCGGATCCGGCCTTGCTGCCATTGCTGGTGTGCTGCTGTGCTCCGCCTATCCTACCCTTGTTCCCACCACTGGCTCCATGCCCGGCATCAAGGCTTTTACGGCGGCAGTATTCGGCGGTATCGGCTCCATCCCCGGCGCCCTGCTGGGCGGCTTGCTGCTGGGGCTGATTGAGATTCTTGCCAAGGCATATATCTCTACACAACTGTCCGACGCAGTTGTGTTTGCCGTGCTGATTGTGGTGCTGCTGGTCAAGCCTGCGGGCCTTCTGGGCAAGCAGGTCCGCGAAAAAGTGTAAGGAGGATGCGAAGATGACAATGAAACTCAAAAAGCTGAGCAAAACCTCCCGCCGGAATTATCTGACCTATGCGCTGGTGATTTTGGCCTTTGTGCTTCTCCAGATTCTAAGCGGCACCGGTTCCATCAGCTCCTCTCTGAAGGGCATGCTGGTTCCTATCTGTGCCTATGTGGTCATGGCAATCTCACTGAACCTAACGGTCGGTGTGCTGGGTGAGCTGTCCCTGGGTCATGCGGGCTTTATGAGCATGGGCGCTTTCACCGGTACCGCGGCAGCCATTGCTTTGCAGAATGTGATTCCGATTGCACCACTGCGGCTCGCTGTTGCCATGGCCATTGGCGCTGCCTTTGCAGCCCTTGCCGGTTTTCTCATCGGCATTCCGGTTCTGCGGCTGAAAGGCGACTATCTGGCCATCGTCACACTGGCCTTTGGTGAAATCATCAAAAGTATTTTCAACAATCTCTATGTGGGCATGGACAGTGAAGGCCTGCACTTTAGTCTCTTGAGCGACAACACCAACCTGCTTGACGGCGGTAAATTGATTATTGGAGGCCCCATGGGTATTGGCGGCATTCAGAAGATCTCCACCTTTGCTGCCGGCTTTATTTTGGTGATGCTGACGTTGATGATTGTGTTCAACCTTGTCAACAGCCGGGCTGGCCGGGCCATCATGGCCGTCCGCGACAATCGCATTGCGGCAGAGAGCATCGGCGTGAACATCACCAAGTATAAGATGATGGCCTTTGTTACCTCCGCCGCCTTGGCGGGTGCCGCCGGTTCCCTTTTCGCCATGAATTACTCCACCATTGTCGCCAACAAGTTCGATTTCAACACCTCCATTCTGGTGCTGGTGTTTGTGGTGCTGGGCGGCCTCGGCAATATGCTGGGCTCCATCGTTGCGGCCGCGGCCCTCACCATTCTCCCGGAGGCCCTGCGCCAGTTCTCCGACTATCGGATGCTCGTCTATGCCATCGTGCTGATTCTGGTGATGCTGGCTACCAACAATCCCACCCTGCGGTCTTATCTGGACCGGGCCAAGGCCGCCGTCACCGGCAAGGGACGCAAAAAGGAGGCTGTCTGACATGTTTTCCAAACTGGTTCCCGTCCCCTCCGGAAGCATGATTCCGGACCGGGACATTGACAAAAAGCCCATTCTGGAGTGCATCAATCTCGGCATTACCTTCGGCGGTTTAAAGGCTGTAGAGGACTTCAACCTGACGATTGGCCGCACGGAGATTGCCGGTCTCATCGGCCCCAACGGCGCCGGCAAAACCACAGTGTTCAATCTGCTGACCAAGGTCTATCAGCCCACCAAGGGCACCATTCTTCTGGACGGGCAGGACACGCACGGCATGGACACCATCCATGTAAACCGGGCGGGTATCGCCCGGACCTTCCAGAACATCCGCCTGTTTGATAAGCTGACGGTAGAGGAAAACGTAAAGGTCGGCATGGACACCCAGATGCACTACAGTATGTGGGACGGCATTTTCCGTCTGCCCGGCTACTGGAAAGAGGAAAAGACCGCCCATGAGCGTGCTCTGGAGCTGCTGTCCATCTTTGATATGCAGGATTTGGCACATGTACGGGCCGGTTCCCTGCCCTACGGTGCCCAGCGCCGGCTGGAAATCGTCCGGGCGCTGGCCACAAACCCCTCTCTCCTGCTGCTGGACGAACCCGCGGCGGGCATGAACCCCTCGGAAACAGCCGAGCTGATGGAGAACATCCGGAAAATCCGGGACACCTTCCAGATCGCCGTGCTGCTGATTGAGCACGATATGAATCTGGTGATGAACATCTGCGAGGGCATCTGCGTGCTGAACTTCGGCCGCGTCATCGCCAAGGGCAGTCCGGCGGACATCCAGTCCAACCCGGCGGTCATTGAGGCATATCTCGGCAAGCAGAAGGAGGCGTGATCCATGGAACCGATTTTAAAAGTTGACGACATTAACGTCTATTATGGCAGCATTCACGCGATCAAGGGAATTTCCTTTGAGGTCAACCAGGGTGAAATTGTTACCTTGATTGGTGCCAATGGCGCTGGAAAATCCACCACATTGAACACCATCTCCGGGCTGCTTCACAGCAAAACCGGCTCCGTCTCGTTCATGGGAGAAAACCTGGGGAAAATCTCTCCTCACAAAATCGTGGCGAAAGGCTTGGCCATGGTGCCTGAGGGCCGCCGGGTCTTTTTGCAGATGACCGTACAGGAGAATCTTGAAATGGGTGCTTATACCCAACCCGGATCCGGTGTGGATGCGGATTTGGAAAAAGTCTACCAGCAGTTTCCCCGCCTGAAGGAGCGGTACCGCCAGATCGCCGGTACCTTGTCCGGCGGCGAGCAGCAGATGTTGGCCATGGGACGGGCACTGATGAGCCATCCCAAGCTATTGATGCTGGACGAACCGTCTATGGGTCTTGCCCCCATCTTGGTGGAGCAGATTTTTGAGATCATTCAAAAACTCCATCAAAGTGGAACCACCATTCTGTTGGTCGAGCAGAACGCCCAGGCTGCACTGTCTGTCGCCAACCGCGGCTATGTTCTGGAGACCGGTAAGGTGGTTACTACCGGCACCGGAACCGAGCTTTTGGCATCTCCCGCTATTAAGAAGGCATATTTAGGCGGATAAGCTGTCCACTCAACGCCTATCGCAGAGATAGGCGCCGCATCGCTCCATATGGGAAACTCTATATTTAGAGTAAAAGGACCGCCCAGTGGGCGGTCCTTTTATACGGACATTTTCCCTCTTTTTTATTGCAATCCGCTTTTAATATGATATACTGCTGTCATGACAGGCTGCTGCAAAACGGACTGCTGGTGGTCTATGACCCCGTACAATTTTTTGTCAAAATAGTCCATGCTACGGTTCTCCAGCGCAGCTGCCGATTGCATGCCGGCGCTGCGCTTCTCTTTTGACAGCGCACATCACACCTTCCGGCAGATGCCTGATTATGAAAGGATAGACATCCGAAATGTATGCAAAAGAACGCCGTCAGGCAATCCAGACAATTTTACAAAAATCATCGCCCCAGCCTGTCAGCGCCACAGCATTGGCCCAGCAGCTCTCTGTCAGCAGACAAATTATTGTGGGGGACATCGCGCTTCTCAGGGCGGCTGGCGCTGATATCTCTGCCACGCCCAGGGGATATGTGATTCTCCCCGCTTCCAGTGGCTTTATTCGCCAAATCGCCGTGCAGCATAGTGCGGCACAAATGGAGACAGAGCTGAATGCCATTGTTGACCAGGGCTGTACTGTTGTGGATGTGATTGTGGAGCATCCCATCTACGGACAGTTGACCGGCCCTCTGCAGCTTTCTAACCGTTATGAGGTGGAACAGTTCATTGCCCGCTGCCGGAAGGCTGACGCACTTCCTTTGTCTGAACTAACGGAGGGCATTCATCTCCACACGCTCTCCTGTTCCAATGAGGATGTCTACCGTCGGGTCTGTTTACAGCTGCGTCAGTTAGGCATTTTATTAGAATCTATATAAAGGGTTGACAAATTCTGATGCAGCAGGTAAGATGTAATTTACAGGTGTCAAGACACCTGTAAATTACATCTTATTACATATGAAGCAGGTGTTACCAATGGAAAAAGTCAAGGAATTTCTACGGCGGAAAGACATTGTGATTTCTGCCCGGCGCTATGGTATTGATGCACTGGGCGCCATGGCGCAAGGGCTATTTTGCTCCCTGTTAATCGGCACTATCATCAATACCATCGGCACGCAGTTCCATATTGCATTTTTAACGCAGACTGTTGCAACGGTGGGCGGCGCTGAATACACAGTAGGCGGCTTGGCCTCAGCCATGAGCGGTCCCGCTATGGCCATCGCTATTGGTTACGCCTTGCATTGTCCGCCGCTGGTGTTATTTTCCCTGACAGCGGTTGGCTTTGCTTCAAATGCACTAGGAGGCGCCGGCGGGCCTTTGGCTGTATTGTTTATTGCAATTCTCTCTGCTGAGATTGGCAAGGCAGTTTCCAAAGAGACAAAGGTAGATATTTTGGTAACCCCTTTCATCACCATTCTAGTGGGAGTATTGCTCTCTGCTGCCATCGCTCCTCCCATTGGTGCTGCAGCAAGTTCCCTTGGACAGATTATTATGTGGGCCACAGAACTGCAGCCTTTCCTGATGGGTATTCTCGTCTCTGTGATTGTGGGGATTGCCCTGACCTTGCCCATCTCCTCGGCGGCTATCTGCGCCGCATTAGGGCTGACGGGCTTTGCAGGAGGTGCCGCGGTAGCTGGCTGCTGCGCCCAGATGGTCGGTTTTGCTGTTATGAGCTTCAGGGAAAATCGCTGGGGCGGTCTTGTTTCTCAAGGCATCGGCACCTCGATGCTGCAAATGCCAAACATTGTCCGGAATCCGCGAATCTGGATTGCTCCTACAGTTACCTCTGCCATTACAGGGCCAATTGCCACCTGCCTTTTTAAGCTGCAGATGAATGGTCCACCAGTTTCCTCCGGCATGGGTACATGCGGCTTAGTCGGACAAATCGGCGTCTACACAGGCTGGATAAACGACATCGCTGCCGGAAACAAAGAAGCAATCACCGCAATGGATTGGATCGGTTTGATTCTGGTTTGCTTTGTCCTCCCCGCAATTCTCGCCCCTCTAATCAACCACTTCTGCCGGAAAGCCGGCTGGGTAAAAGATAGGGATTTGACCTTGGCTGAATAAACAAACAATAAACGTACACCGGCCGCTCCTTCGAGCGGCCGGTGTACGTTTTATAGGAAGTAAGAATTGAATCAGTTTCGCAGGACCCACACATGCAAGGTTATAATTTACTGCTGAGCGTCGATAAGACTCTGCACGAAGTCAGAACCAATCTTGGGAGCATACTCATCGTACACGGGCTGAGCAGCCTCTCTGAACGCCATACGCTCTTCAACAGTCAGCTCAATGATCTCGGTCTTGCCAGCGTCAATGATCTTCTGCTTGCATTCCTTATTCTGAGCATCGACCATTTCCCACTCGTCCATGACCATGCCCTCGCAAACCTCGGTCAGAGCCTGCTGATACTCAGCGGACAGGGACTCATAAGCGGTCTTGGAAACCAGCAGGGGGATAACATCAAAGATGTGTGCAGTCTCGATGACATAACCCTGTACCTCGTGCATGCCCTGGGTATAGATGTTCAGGTACGGGTTCTCCTGGCCATCGATAGCACCCTGCTGCAGGGCAGTGAAGACCTCAGAGAAAGCCATGGGAACAGCGTTTGCGCCGAGAGCATTAAAATGTGCCATGTGGAGCTCACTCTCCATGGTTCTGATCTTCAGGCCCTTCATATCGGCAGGAGTATGGACGGGAGTCTTTGTGGTGGTGAGATGACGGCTGCCCTGATACCAAGAGCCCATCCAAAGGAATCCGGCCTCTGCCAGCTCATCTTTGATTGGTGTCATGATATCAGTGTTCAGAACTTTATCAGCAACGTCAAAGTTGGAAACGTCCTCAATCAGGTAGGGCAGTTCCAAGGCGGACACGCTGGTGGAGTAGCCGCCCAACATACCAACGTTGGGGATGGACATCTCAATCGTACCGAACTGCATGCCTTCCAGAGCCTCACGGTTACCGCCCAGCTGAGAGTTGGGGTAAACCTCGATGACAAAATTGCCATCAGTTGCTTCAGAAAGTCTTTCGGAAAGCAGCAGGGCTGCGTCATTCACTGCCGTGGTATCCGCGCAGGTATGGGCGAGCTTCCAAACAATCTTCTCACCGGTTGCTGCTGCATCGCCGCTCTGTGCAGCGTCACCGCTGCTGTCTGCGGGAGTTTTCGCCGTGTCGCCGCCACCGCAAGCCACCAGTGACAGTGTCAGTGCACAAGCCATCAGTGCACAAGCCAGCATTTTCCATCTTTTCATACAATGTGCCTCCTCATAGTTTTTGATTTGGTCGCCAAGCTTCCTCTGTTTTTGCATGGATATTGCGCATGTGTGTTTCTGTGAATCTAAAAACTGATTTCAAAAAACGTAGTAACCGGCCATCCAAACGGCTTAAGCCGCATAGAAAGCCTCAATTTACTTCTTAGGGTCTTCCACCTTTTCGGTGATGCCGGCAATGTCAGCCGCCAGCTCCGCATACTTTTCATACGGTGTCGTTGCACGAATGACCA
>NZ_FOXE01000003.1 GCF_900115635.1 Oscillibacter sp. PC13
TTTTGAGGTCATGCAGGCGCTCAAACTTACACGACCTCAAGACGACCCTGTCCTTCAATTCGTCCTAAAGAAGGAGCAGGAAGGAAAACCTTATAACGTAGCCAAGATGGCCGGCGTTAATAAGTTTCTCCGGATCTACTATGCCAGAGCAATGGAAACACTAAAGCAACAGTAAATCTAGATCTCATTATACAGGTTATTTTCAAATCCACAACCACTGTGGGTTTGGTTTTTGCACCCTTTTTAGGCTGTTGGAGCCTAAACTTTTTTATTTTACCCTTGACTTTTACATTAGCAAGATTTGTCACATAAAAAAGCCACAGCTGAAACGCATAAAGAGCAATAGCTGTGGCTTTTCATATTGAGAAGGTATGTTTGAATGCCTTACGATCACCTGACTAACTGCGCGGAAGGACATTTTTGAAAAGTCAGGTTTGAGCTTCCTGCTGCTCTGCAAAAAAGGCGGCAAGCTGATCCTGTGGCATTGGCTTTGCGTAATAAAAGCCCTGGATGATGTCCACACCGGCATCCTTGATATAGGCGGCCTGCTCCGCATCCTCCACACCTTCTGCTACCAACCGCTTGTCCATGTCGTGGAAGAGTGCTGTCAGCGTTTGCAGCATCCTGACAGCCTGGGGATCTTCCGGCACGTGCAGCATCAGGCTGCGGTCAAATTTGATGCAGGAGAAGGGGAAATTCAGCACGCTGGAGAGATTAGAATAACCGGTGCCAAAATCATCCATATAGATTTCCAGCCCGGCACCTGTCAGAGATTCCAGCTGGCTGCGGGCGTATTCCGCATCATGAAGCAGGAATCGTTCCGTAATTTCAATCTTCAGCTGTTCCGGCCTCAACTGGTATTGGGTCAGGTATTGCTGGATGCGCTCCGTGAGATGAGGATCCAGCAGCTGCTGCATGGAGAGGTTCAGCGATACACTTTGAAGCCCCGGAACCGCTCCGCTGCGCAGCAGGCGGCATACCTCCTCCAAAACAATCCAGGTGAGATCACCAATCATACCGGTTTCTTCGGCCAGAGGAATGAACACATTGGGGGAGATGGAATTTCCATCATAGTCCGATAAGCGGAGCAGTGCCTCAGCAGAGTGGAAGGTGCCCGCCTGACAGCAGTAGAGCGGCTGATACCACACCCGGAAACGGCGCTCCTGAATGGATTTGCGCATGATGGCAATCATGGCGTGCTTTTGCTCCAGACGGTGTCTGATCTCCGCGTCAAAGCGGACAAGGGTGTGCTCCTGTTTGGCAAGGCCCAGCGTATATTCCAGATATTCCATAATTCGATCGGCCGTTTCCTCCTCGTCACAGCGGAGATCTGCCATGCAGCAGGAGAGCTGGCAGCGGATTTCACCGAGAATCCAGGGATCCCGGAGACGGCGCCGGACGATGTCCAAGCATGCGTCTGACTGATCCTGAGACTCCCAGGGCAGCGTCAAAGCAAATGTTAAACTGCTGATTCGAAAGGCCCTCCCCTGTGGAAAAAGCCGATCCAATTCCTGGGCAATTTCATAGAGAAGTGCATCTCCTACCGTGTGTCCGTACTGCATATTGATATCGGAAAGGGAGTGAAGGGAGACGGCAATGATATGAAGCGGCTGGCGGCTGGTGATCCGCAAGGAGAGTTCTGTTAAGAAATTGCTGCGATTTCGCAGGCCGGTAAGCGCATCGCGGTCATTGATGTGGGTTTGAAAGCTGATAAAGAGCAAAAGACTGGTAAGGGAACAAAGCGCTCCGTTCAGCAGGACCTCCGGATAAAATACCTGAAACAATACCACGACCAACACAATGGGAGGCAAGCTTTGCATGACGGCAATGACAGGCTTGCTGACACTGGCACGGTTGCGGAGATAGCAGGCGGTAAGCAGCCCCAACTCTATCACTGGCAGAGCAAAACCCAGCTGGTTTAGCGGTCCGCGGCAGTACAGGCCATTTTCGTCGAAAAAGAAGAGAACGCCGGTAAACAGATTGACCAGAACAAAAAGCGTATAAACCGCTGTCAAGCAGGCCAGAGTTCTGACTGCCTGGTGCAGACAGTGCTTGTCATATACGTGTTCCAGGATCAACCGAAATATGAAATAGGCAAACAGGGAACAGGTAAAGACCATTGCCAGAAAATAGCTGCTGTTAATCAGAAGGTTCAGCCATAAGGGGACGCAACTGGGATAAGTGGTGGTAAACACACCGCAGATATCCAGCAGGATGGAGATGAAAGAGGACACCAGACAGAGCAGGAAGAGCTTTCGGTTCTCCGTAAAGGCAACATGCCGCTCATAACCATAATAGCGCAAAAAGATGATAGTGATGATGAGGAGGGAGAAAAATTCTGCGATCAACGACCACCGAATCAATGAAATCCCTTCTTTCATCAAAAAACTACAACACTATTATTATAGTGAAATAAAAAACAAGTACAATAGGAAAACGCAAAATATAAAAAAATATGTAATTTTCGGGAAAAGGGCTTGCAAAGAGAAAAAATGCGTGGTATACTAAACAACGCCTTGTGAAAGGAAAACTGGCTAAGAAAGAGGTGAACGAGGGCAATGAAGGAAGGAATCCATCCCAATTATCAGCAGACTACGATTACATGCGCCTGCGGTAATGTGATTGAGACAGGTTCTACCAAGCAGGATATCAAGGTGGAAGTCTGCTCTAAGTGTCACCCCTTCTTTACAGGTAAGCAGAAGCTGGTGGATACCGGCGGACGCGTTGCCAAGTTCAACAAGAAGTTCGGTCTGGAGAAATAAGTCTGACACGTCACAAGAGGGTCTGCTGCAATCGCGGCGGGCCCTTTTTTGTTTACTTTTCCGCACAAAACGCATATACTGGTAGCAAGTGGATTTGAAGTATTGGAGTATGGAGGGAACTGATCGTGATGAAGCTGCACCCTGTGGATTTGAAAATCATGGCGCCGGAGATTTTTCGAGTATTCGGTACACAAAACGCCCTGCTGTCTGCCGGGGGATCTGATAACTGCAACACCATGACCATTGGCTGGTGCCAGTTGGGAACCTTGTGGGGCAAGCCCGTCTGCACGGTATATGTGCGCCCGGAGAGGTATACCTATCAATTGATGGAGTCCTGTGATTATTTCACGGTGTCCGTCCTGCCGGCTGACCAGAAGAAAATCATGGGCTACTGCGGCAGCAAAAGCGGGCGGGATACAGACAAAATCAAAGAGTGCGGCCTGACGCTGCGCCGCGGCGCCGGAGATGCGCCGTTTTTTGACGAGGCGGAGTGGGTGCTGGTGTGCAAAAAGGCCTATGTTCAGGACCTGGATCCCGCATGCGTGCTGGAAAAGGACACCGCGCTGCCCTTCTATCAGGAGGGCGGATGGCACCGTGCCTATACGGGCATTGTGCTGGAGGCATACGCAGCACGATAGACCGGGAGATTTCCGCAAAGACAGGCGCTTGATACGGAATGGAACCCGCCGGGTACACTTTGCGATCTGAGAAAAAAGAAAAGGGGCGTCCGCAGGGCAAGGGCCTTTGCGGCGGAGAATCAATGCGAGAAACAGAAGAAGTACGTGACAGAGTAGTGCTGGTGGGGCTGAACTCCCCAGTGCTGAAAAAAGAGGAAAATGCCGACGAGGACACCATGGAGGAGCTGTCCGCCCTGGTGGAAACAGCCGGCGGCGAGACGGTGGGCATCGTTCTGCAGAACCGGCCGTCCCCCGATCCCCGCACCTTTATTGGGGAGGGCAAGGTGGCGGAAGTGCAGCTATACTGCGAAAATACCGGTGCCACCATGGTGATTTTTGACAATGACCTTTCCCCCTCCCAGATGCGGGTGCTGACGGAGCTGCTGGGCATCCAGGTGCTGGACCGGACGGGGCTGATTCTGGACATCTTCGCCCAGCGGGCCAAGACGAAGGAGGGCCGGCTCCAAGTAGAGTTGGCCCAATACCAGTATCTGCTGCCGAGACTGACCGGCATGTGGACCCATCTGGAGCGGCAGGCGGGCACCAGCGGCCAGGGGCCTATCGGCTCCAAGGGACCCGGCGAAACCCAGCTGGAGACGGACCGGCGGCACATCCACCGGAAAATTGATAAGCTGCGGGAGGATTTGGATGAGGTGCGCCGGGTGCGGGGCACCCAGCGGGAGCGCCGCCGGAAGAACGAAATTCCGGTGGTGGCCATTGTGGGTTACACCAACGCGGGCAAATCCACACTGCTGAATCAGCTGACCGGCGCAGCCATTCCCGCCAACAACCGTTTGTTTGACACGCTGGACACCACCAGCCGCCTGCTGACGGTGTCCGATACGCTGGATGTGGTGATTTCCGACACGGTTGGCTTTATCCGCAAGCTCCCCCACCAGCTGGTGGAGGCGTTCAAGGCCACGCTGGAGGAGCTGGAGTATGCAGACCTGCTGATTCATGTCATTGATGTGTCCAATCCGGAGTGGCAGCTGCAGGCCCAGGTGGTGGAGAGCCTGATTCTGGAGCTGGGGGCAGGAGACCTGCCCCGTATTAATGTGTTCAACAAGTCCGACTGCTTGCCTGCCGGGGAGATCATGCCCCACGGTGAGGATATTGTCTCCCTCTCCGCCAGAACCGGCGAGGGGGTAGGGCAGCTTTTGGAGATGATTGACCAGCGGCTGGACAAGGGCACCCGGCGGGTAACGCTCCATGTCCCCTATGACAAGGGGGGGCTTCTGGACATGCTGTACCGGGAGGCCAAGGTGGAATCCGTGGACTACGGGGAGACCATCGACATTGTGGCGGTGTGCAATCCCCGGGTGCTGGGCCAGGTGGCACCCTTTATGGACGGGGAGTGACGGCTTCCAGCCCCGCTCCGGTGCGCAGCCCCAGAAGAAAGGCGTGAATGGCGGTAAACTCCAGCGTTTTTTCGTATTCCTCCCGGAACTGGTATTCCAGATCACCGTCCATAAGGGAGAGCCACATCTCATACTCCCCCTGGGGGACGGAATCCAGATAGGGGCGGATATAGTGGGGATAGAGCCATTTCATGAAGTCGGACATGCAGATACCACCTTTCAAATAACATAAAATATGGCGTATTTCTAAATACAGAGTACCACATAACAATTGGCGTGTCAAGGGGGGGTCAAATATGACGTTTCAGGAACGATTGCGGGAATTGCGGAAAGAGCACGGAGAAACACAGGCAGAAGTGGCTGCGTCAATTGGGATTGCAGATCGGCATTATCAGAAATTTGAAGCAGGCAGCAATTTGCCGAGCTTTCATAATCTCTGCGCTCTGGCAGACCATTTCGGCGTCTCTATGGACTATCTGGCGGGGCGCACCGAGCGGCGGGAGGTGGCGGAGTGACCCCTGTGATTGAGACGCCCCGCCTGCTGCTGCGGCCTTTCCGGGAGACGGATGCCGCAGATGTATACGAATACGCGAAGGACCCGCGGGTGGGCCCCATCGCCGGCTGGCCACCCCACAGGAGCGTGGGAGAGAGCCGGGAGATCATCCGCACGGTATTTTCCATGCCCGGCGTATTTGCCATGGAGGTGAAGGCGGACGGCCATGCGGCCGGATCGGTTGGCTTTGTGGGCCGTCATCCTGCCGGGGAGCTGCCCGGCTGCACGGATAATGAAATCGGCTACGGTCTGAATCCCGCCTACTGGGGCCGTGGATTGATGCCAGAGGCGGTAGAAGCCGTACTGCAATATGGCTTTACAGTTCTTGGATACAAACGAATTTGGTGTGGGCACTATGCTGGAAATTGGCGTAGCAGGCGGGTGATTTCCAAGTGCGGGTTCCGCTATCAGTTCTCCCGTCCGGAGGTCGTGGAGGAGATGGGGGAGATCCGGCAGACCTACTTTTACATGCAGACGATGGAGGAATGGCGTGAGCGAGTATTGGGTGCCCTTTGAGGATGTGGAGAGCGAGTTCGTGGAAAAGCGCTCCCGCTTCATCAGCCATCTCTGGCGGGTGGAGAGCGAGGAGGAGGCCCGCGGCCGCATCGAGGAGACGAAAAAGAAATATCACGACGCCCGCCACAACTGCTGGTGCTATTTGCTGCAAGAGGGCGGCGTGGTTCGCTACGCCGACGACGGAGAACCCCAGGGCACGGCGGGGCAGCCCATGCTGAATGTGTTCCAGCGGGAGGGAATTGTCAACGCCTGCTGTGTGGTGACCCGTTATTTCGGCGGCATTTTGCTGGGGGCGGGTGGACTGACCCGGGCCTATACCAAGGGAGCCAAGGATGCTCTGGACGCTGCGGGCACCTGCCGTATGAGCCTGTGGACGCTCTGGGACGTGCCTTGTACCTATCCGCTGTTTGAACGGATGAAGCTGGAGATAGCCGCCTGCGGCGGTGTGGTGCGGGACGCGGTTTACGGCGCGGACATTACCCTTCGGGTGGCATTTCCGGCAGGCGGTGCGGAGCAGTTTGCGCCCCGGCTGACAGAGCTTTCTGCCGGGCAGCTGGAGATGGCGGCGGCGGGAGAAGAGTTCCTGCCCGGCCCACGGGAGAGCGCAAAATAGAAAATGGTCTGCCGTTTGAACAGGCAGGGCGCTTTTGAAAATAAAGGTCAGGCCCGGGCTGCATGCCCTGGCCTGACTTTTTGTTACAAGAATGGGGGTGGCACCAGAAGGGGGCTGCGCTTCTTCCGAAACGCAAAAAATGCGGACACTCTTCTGGAGTGTCCGCATTTGGACAGGCGAACTTATCAAAACGGGACAAAGACAGATGGAGACGCGCCGAAGCACATTCGTGGTTTGTCCTTACAAATCAATTGTCTGCACGTTTTCGATCATTTTGTGCATGACACGCTTAAATACGTCCAGTTCCTCTTCCGAAATACCATCAATGCCCTCGCGATTGAATTCCACCACAAGCGGAAACAGATCTTTGAGAATCTGTTCCCCTTTTTTCGTCAGGCCCAGGAATTTGGCACGGTAGTTATCTGTGCTGCTGGTGCGGGTGATGAAGCCCTCCTGCTCCATTCGCTCCACCAGATGCACGGTGGTCGGCTCGCTGATCATCATCGCGCTGGCCAGTTCCTTCTGAGTCATGCTGCCATTTTGGTGGGAAATATAGTAAAGGGCCATCCACTGCACGCGCGTGATGTCCTTCTTTTTAAATTGCTCGTTCATGGCCTCACAGACCACCTTTGCGCCGCGGTTGGTAATAAAACCAATGCAATCATGCACGTCAAACATAACAGGGTTCGCCACTCTTTCTGTATTTCATAAAAATCAGTGAGAAAAAACACAACATGCGCTATCTCTATTGAGGAATACGCTTTTCTTTCATTGTAAAGTTTTCCCTTAAAAATAGCAAGATATTTTTCAAATTTTTCCACGCAGGAGGGACTGGTAATCCTCCGGCGTATTGATATTGGCCAGCATCCCAGCGTATCCATGTTCTGCACCGATTGGAATGCGGCGGACACGGAATGGGGAAAGCGCATTTTGCAGCCTATAATCACCGGATAAGAGCTGCACCTCAAAAGCGCCGGCCAGAGACTTGCGATAGGCGGCACACAGAGGATGCATCCGTCCGTCTGGCGTGACAGGGAGCACCACATCAGATGTCTCATCGGCAAAGTCCATCAAATATGTAACCAAAGACCTTTCCAGACGGGGAAGGTCGCAGGAAACTGCAAAGAGCCACGGGGCACGGCATACGGACAGCGCTGCATGCAGGCCGCCGACAGGGCCGCAGCCTGGATAGACATCCTCCACAATCTTCCAGGAGGGGGGGAGCAGCTCCTCTGCCCGGGCCAGAGAAATATATTTTTCTGAAAAATCATCCAGCTGAGAGGCGATGCGAGAGAGAAAGGAAGATCCCTCCCAGAGAAGACGGGCCTTGTCACAGCCCATACGGCTGCTTTTTCCACCGGCCAGCAGCAGTACACAAAATGTTTCCATCAGCTTTTCCGCCACTTTCGAGAATTGGAGAACCGGTTGGGCCAGTCATCCGAAAGATAAATACGAGATCTGATATTCTGAAAACATTATATATGCCAAACGGATTCTGTACAAGGGAAATTTTATTTTTTGTAGAAAAATTATGCAAAAATTTTATAAATAGCACAAAAATTTGGACTTATACATGGAAACTACTGGATAGTAAAGAGAGCAAAATTTGTAAAAAATAATGGCTGCAGAAAAAAACATAATCACATAGAATTGACAAATTAGTATGCTAAGTGATATGATGAATGCATCCAAAACCCGGCATATATCAAAAATCATTGGAGGTAACAAAGATGGCTGTTAATGCAAGAGAAATCCTGAACGACTTTACAAATGGTGTAGGCAAGCTGGTTGAAATGGACAGCGAGTTCATGAACAAATTTTTCGCTGTCGACGGCGGAGCCGGCGGCGATGTGCTCTCTTCCAAGGTGAAGGAACTGATCGGCGTTGCGATTGGTTGCTACAACCGCTGCCAGTACTGCATCTGCGTTCATACTCACGGTGCTTACCAGGCCGGTGCCACCAGACAGGAGATCATGGCGGCTGCAGAGGTTGCAATCGCTTTCGGCGGCGGTCCCAGCGTTGCATACAGTGCTGCTGTCCTGAATGCTGCCCTGGACGAGTTCGAGCACGACTTCGACTAACCAGAAAACGGAAAAAACCATGCCGATAGCACCTGTTACCGGCATGGTTTTTCGCCGTTGAATCTGGTCCGCTGCCCTGCGGCGGACCATTGTCATGGATGGATCCTCTGATGATTTTGATGAAGTGGGCCCCGGCTGAGGGAGTTTGACAGATACCCGCTGAAATGCAAGAAAACGATAAACAAGAAAAGAACTTGCCGGCGCAGACCTGCGCCGGCAGAGAATATAGCGAAAGACACTCGAAAATACAAAAATGAATGGGTTCTGAATCATGATGGAGGAGTTTATGAAACAAGCAGTTGTAGTAATGAAAAAAGTGGACTGCACCATGAAAAAGTGGGAAGTCCAGGTGGGAGATGCTGTTCAGAAGGGGGATTTGCTCTGCACGGTAATTGTGGGAGCGATGAACCGTGAGGTCACCAGTAAATATGACGGCAAGGTTCTGGAAATCGCTGTTGCCGAGGGCGGAGAGGTTCCCGCCGGCACAGTCGTCTGCTATCTTGATGCTGCGGAAGAGGCTCCTGTGGAGGCGGCACCCGCTGCCAGCGCGGCGGCCGGCGAGAAGGTGGCTGTCCTGATGCCGAAGACCGGCAGCGACAGTTCCACGGTAAAGAAATGGTACAAGGCTGTTGGTGATCCCGTGGAGCAGGGCGAGCCCCTGGTATCCGTCAGTGCCGGTAAGATGAACCGGGACGTGAGCAGCGAGTACAGCGGCACTCTGGAGGAGATTCTGGTTCCGGAGGGGCAGGCCGCTGCGGCGGGTGATACGCTTGGCTTTGTGCAGGCCGCCGGTGCTGCGGCAGGCGGAGCAGCTGCCGGCGAGGAAATTGCCGTAAAACTGCCGAAGGTGGGCGCCAATGTCGCTACCGTGAAGAAATGGTACAAGGCGGAGGGCGACACCGTGAAGCAGGGTGAGCCGCTGGTGTCCGTCGCCGCCGGAAAGATGAATACCGACGTCGTGAGCGAGTACGGCGGCAAGCTGACGAAAATTGTCGTCGCAGCCAACGGTACAGCCAAGCTGGATGACGTCCTTGCCTATGTGGAGTCCGACGGCACCGGCGGATCCGCCAAGAGCGCCAAGAAGCAGAAAGTCATTGTCATCGGCGGCGGCCCCGGCGGCTATGTGGCAGCTATCCGCGCGGCACAGCTGGGCGCAGATGTGACGCTGGTGGAGATGAATAAAATGGGCGGCACCTGCCTGAACGTGGGCTGCATCCCGACAAAGGCACTGCTTCACAGCGCGGAGCTGTACGCTGCCGCGAAAAACGGAGCGGACGCCGGCATCATTGTCAACGATATTGAGATCAACTGGCCGCAGGTTCAGGCAAACCGCGTGGCGGTTTCCACCCAGCTCTCGACGGGTGTGCAGGGACTGCTGGCTGCCAACGGTGCCGAGGTTGTGGAGGGCAAGGCGGAGTTCACCGGCCCGAAGACCCTCCGTGTGACGAAGAAGAACGGCGAGACCGAGGAGATGACGGCGGACCGCATCATCATTGCCACCGGTTCGATTCCTTCTATGCCGCCTATCCCGGGCTTGGCGGAGAATGAAAACTGCATTGACTCCACTGGCGCGCTGACACTGGAAAAACTTCCGAAGTCCATGATCATCATCGGCGGCGGTGTCATCGGTATTGAGCTGGCATGTACATATGCGCTGTTCGGCACGAAAGTGACCATCGTGGAGATGATGAACCGCATTATGCCGGTGATGGACTATGAGCTGACCCTGGTAGCCCAGAAGATGATGGAGGACATGGGGATTGAGTTCTGCCTGGAGACCCAGGTCCTGGGCTTTGAAAAGAGCGAGGCAGGCGCAAAGGTCCTGACGAAGCTCAGGAGCGGCGAGGAGAAATCCTTCGACGCGGAGAAGGTGCTGGTGGCCGTCGGCCGCCGGAGCAATATCGCGACGCTGAATCTGGAGGCTGCGGGGATCGCCACGGAGCGCGGCCACATCATCGCAAACGACAAGCTGGAGACCAATGTGCCTGGCGTCTATGCCATCGGTGACTGCGCTGGCAAGATCATGCTGGCACATACCGCTTCCACGATGGGCGAAATTGCGGCGGAGAATGCGCTGGGAGAGAATGGAAAATACAATGAGCGCGTGTGCCCGTCCTGCGTATATATGGTTCCCGAATTTGCCTATGTGGGTTTGAATGAGGAAGAGGCAAAGGCCAAAAACATTGCATACAAGGTCGGGAAGTTCCCCTTGGCTGCCAACGGAAAGTCTGTTATTATGGAGGAAACCGGCGGCTGGATCAAGATTCTGGCGGATGCCAAGACCGGTAAGGTGCTGGGCGTACATATTCTGGGTGCCCGGGCGACTGACATCATTGCAGAAGCCGCAATGGCGATGCAGATGAATGCCACAGTGAAGGACATCATCGATACCATCCATGCCCATCCAACGGTGGCGGAAGCCATGAAGGAGGCGGCTCTGGCAGTAGAGGGCCGCGCCATCCACTTTAAGTAATTCCGCCTGTGGGAAAAACGGGCACCGAATAAAGAGAGAACGCAACTTAGAGAATATACAAAGTGAGGGAAGTTATGATGGAGAAATATCATCCCATTCCATGGAGAAAGTGCGAGGATCTGAATAAGTATGCCGTTGCTACCAACGTTCCTGTTTGGCTGGGCGGAAAAAAGGTGATTGCGGACCGCGTGGTGAAGACCTGCTGCCCCCATAACTGCTACGATACCTGCGGCGAGCTGGTGTACATCAAGGACGAAAAGGTCATCAAGATTGAGGGCAACCCCGATCATCCCATTACGAAGGGCCATCTGTGCCTGAAGGGCTTTGCCAATGTGGAGAAGATCAACAGCCCGGATCGTGTGAAGTACCCCATGCTGCGTGTCGGCGAGCGGGGCGAGGGCAAGTTCAAGCGCATCACCTGGGACGAGGCCATGGATTGGATGGTGGAGAAAATCACCGCTATCCAGGAGAAATACGGCAGCGAGGCTGTGATGGAGTACTGCTACTCCGGAAACCGCGAGCACATGGCCAAGGCTGTCAGCGCCCGCCTGTGGAACCTGATGGGAGCCAGCAAGCTGGTGGGCAGCTTCTGCCTGCTTTCCGGCGCTACCGGCTCTTTCTGCAGTGTCGGAAGCCAGTACACGATGGATCCCGCCATCTGGTCGGAGCATTGCGACACGGTATTCCTGGTGGGCCGCAACTGTTCTGCTACCAATCCGCATATCTATCCCTTCCTGTATCGCGCCAAGGAGCGGGGAGCAAAGCTGATTGTGGTGGATCCGTACGCCACGGGCGTCGCCTCCAAGGCGGATCTGCACCTGCGTCCCCGGCCCGGCACTGACGGCGCCATGGCCCTGGGCATGATCCACTGGATCATCAAGAACAATCTGCAGGACAAGGAATTCATTGAGAAGCACACCGTCGGCTTTGACGAGCTTGCTAAGCTGGTGGAGGAGTGGACTCCCGAGCATACAGAGGAGATCACCACCATTCCCAAGGAGCAGATCATCGAGGCCGCAGAGCTGCTGGCGACGACGAAGTCCCATTTTGAGACCGGCTATGGCCAGCAGCGCTACAGCAACGGCCATCAGGTTCAGCGTGCTCTTGCCTGCCTGGCCGCTGTCTGCGGCAGCTTCGGCAAGGAGAGCGGCAACTATAACTGCATCTCCGGCATGGGCTTCCCCAATGTCACGGGCTTTGCCCACTGGAGCAATGTGACCAGCCCCGAGGGCGCCGAGATCAAGCAGACCCGCCTGATCAACATCGCCGCCATCGCCACCGCCATCCACGAGGCCAAGGAGCCCCCCATCAAGGGCATCATCTCCTTCCGCGGCGGATTGATCTCCCAGCAGCCCAATGTGGATTACACCATTGAAGCGGTGAAGTCTTTGGATATGTTCGTGACCATCGAGCAGTTCATGACCGATGACACCGACTATGCGGATCTGGTGCTGCCTGCCTGCCACTATCTGGAACAATACGGCCTGCATCCTTCTTACTGGCATAACTACAACCAGGTGCTGGTGCCGGTTTGCCAGCCGCCGTATGAGTGCGTACCGGACATTGAGATCTTTGAGGAGCTGGGCCGCCGCCTGGGCTATGAGAAGTACTTCCCCAGAGAGCGGACCGGTCTGGACTATATCCGCATGCTGATCGGAGAGGAGTGCGACGTGGACGCCGCGGTTTCTCCCAACGGTCCGGTACGGAATCCGGAGAAGTGGTGCCCAGAGGTTCCTTATAAGGATGGGCAGTTTGATACACCGTCCGGCAAGGTGGAGCTGTATTCCTCCGTCATGGAGGAGCGTGGTAAAAAGTTCCAGGGTGAGTTCTGCCCGGTGCCCAAGTTCTTTGAGCCGGCGGAGAGTATCCGCGCCACACCGGAGCTGGCAAAGAAATACCCGCTGAACGTCATCTCCCAGCACCCGGCGTTCCGGACCCACTCCCAGTACTATAATCTGCCTTGGATCAAGGAGATTGAGGGACCCGCCAAGGTTTTCATGAGCAAGGATGATGCGGCGGAGCGCGGAATTAAGGACGGCGATATGGTCCGGATTTTCAACGACCGCGGGGAACTGAAGAATATCATCGCCAAGGTCGGCATCCGTGTGAAGCCGGGCGTGATTGAGCTGAGCAGCGGCATGTGGGTCAAGCTGGGCGGCAGCGTCAACAAGCTGACCGGCATGTACCCCGCCGGCCCCCGGGATATTTTGTGCGAGGGCGGCATTATGAAGGAATACCATCCTTTGATGGACGGTAATACCGGCTCCTATTTCAATACGCTGGTTGACATACAGAAAATGTGAGGGAGGGAACAGTCATGACGGATAAACAGTTGATTCTTTACGTGGATACTAAACGATGCATGGGCTGTCGTGCCTGTGAAACGGTGTGCAAGCTGGAAAACAACCTGCCCGCCGGCCCCCGGTTTACCATGGTGACCGAGGTGGAAACCGGCTGCGGAGAGGATGAGCGCCTGAACTTCCTGCCGATGCCCTGCCAGCACTGCGGGGATGCTCCCTGCGTAAAGGCATGCCCCACCGGCGCCCTTCACAAGCGCAAGGACGGCATTGTTCTTGGCAATGCAAAAAAATGCATTGGCTGCCATGAGTGCCTGTGGGCCTGCCCGTTCGGCGTCCCGCAGTTTGGCGCCAACGGCCTGATGCAGAAGTGCACCATGTGCTATAACCGCATTGACGAGGGCGATAAGCCCGCCTGCGTCCGCAACTGCCCCGCAGAGGCAATCCTCTGTGGTACAGTGGAGGAGATCTCCGCAACTCTGCGCAGCCGCTATGCAGACGGCAACTTCAAGAAGCCCGGTGTCTGACCGGTTTGGCAGCAGCGATAGGAAAGGGAAGCGTATGAAGATTCTATCTATCGACAGAGCAAAATGCAATGGCTGCGGTGCCTGCCAGACCATCTGCTCTTTGGTGAAGAAGGGCGAGGTACGTCCTTCCGAGTCCCGTATCCGTGTCCGCCGTGTAGGCGGCACGGACACACAGTATGTATCGGTGTGCCAGCACTGCGCAGAGCCGGTTTGCGTCTCCGCCTGTATGCGGGGCATCATTGACAAGGATCCGGTCACCGGTGTTGTGAGCCGCAGGACAGAGGACTGCTTCACCTGTGCCGCCTGCAAGGTGATGTGCCCAGCCGGTGCAGTGGTATATGACAGCGATATGGATGCCTTTGTCACCTGCGATCTTTGCGGCGGCGACCCCGCCTGCGTCAAGGTCTGCCCGACAGGAGCGCTGCGCTTTGAGGAGCCCGGTGCGGCCAGCGCCGATTTCCGCAACAAATATGCCCAGAGCATTCTGGGAGCAAAGGAGGCGGAATGATGCTCAAGAGAGTTGTGCGATATGCAGCGGTGGATCTCACCAACCGGACGGCGGACATCAAAGAGATCCAGGCGGAGTCTTTTGGAACCTGGAGTATGCACCTGGAGGAAATGGGCTTTTGGTGGGAGGCCGACGCCTCTACCATGGCGCTCACCACCGGTGTGCTGACGGGAACCGGCGCACCCGGTACCGGTGCGTTTATCTGGAGCTACCTGAAAAATGGAAAGCTGCAGAATGTGGCGGCAGAGGGGCGGCTGGGCGCCGCCATGCGCTATGCCGGCGTTGATGTCCTGGTGCTCTATGGAAAGAGTGAGACACCCCTTTGCCTGACCATAGACGATGGAGAACTGGCTTTGACGGAACAGGCGGCGGATTATGCGTCCCTGCTGGCAAACCGGAAAAATGAGGATGCCGTGATTACCACCGTCAGCCGCAAAGCAGTGACGGAGGACAAATACTTTGCAATCTCGGATGGCGCGGTTGCCAAGCGCCTGCTGGACAAGGGGGTGGCCGCCATTGTGGCGGAGGCAACCGGCGCCCTGCAGGTTGCGGACGCCAGCCGGCTGGCAGCGATCTGCACAGAGCTGTATCAGGCGGGCATTGCCTCCGGCGCGGCTGTGGGAAGCAGCAGAAAGCATCCGGTGCGCTTCCTGTCTCTGGACAGCGCGGCGGACCTTGAGGGTCCGGTATCCTATGAAAACCCGGTGGAAGCGGAGAATGCAGTGTATGCCGCCCTGGGAATCATCTGGAGCAAGGCACTTGAACGGTGCGATCAAAAGCGCTATACGGCGGAATTGATCAGCGCCTGCCTGGGAACGCCCTGCTGTGAGGCGGATCTGGATGTGCTCTTCGCCCATTTGGCAGAGCTACAGCAGAAAAAAGTGGAAGGGGGCGCGGTGTAATGGCGCAGAAGCTGGATTTGCTGATCATCGGCAATGGCGTTGCCGGAAACAATGCCGCCCTGACCGCACGCAGGATCAACCCGGACATGTCCATTATGATCCTGGGCAAGGAAAGCCATACGGAGTATGCGGCTCCCGCGCTGCCGGACTATCTTTCCGGCGAGCTGACCAAAGAGAAGATTTTGGTCAACACCTTTGAATCCTACGCTAAGCACGGCATTCAGGTGCACCTGAACGACGAGGTGGTGGAGATTGATCCGGCGGAAAAGCTGGTTATCACTGCCAGCGGCGCGGAATTTGAATACGGCAAGCTGATTGTGGCCACCGGCAGCTTTCCCATTCAGCTGCGCCGGATGAAAGGGACGAATCTGCCCGGCAACTTTGTGCTGAAGACCATCGATGATGTGGACGCCATGGTTGCTTATCCGGGCAAACAGGCGGTCATCGTTGGATCCGGCGCCATCGGCCTGGAGGGCGGTCTTGCCCTGAAGGAGCGGGGCTATGAAAAGGTCACCGTGGTCGAGGCGCTGGACTGGATCAGCATGAAGTCCTTTGACAAGGAGACCGCCGATGAAGTGGTGAAATCTCTGAACGAGAATGGCCTGGAGGTATACAGCGGTGAGGCCGTCATGGGCGTGGAAGGCACCGACAAGGTGCGGGCCGTCCGTACTTCCAAGCGGATCATCCCCTGCGATTTGATTTTGTGGGGCATTGGCGTCCGTCCCCGGGTGGATCTGGCGCAGAAAACCGGCATCGCCCTGGGCGAGTTGGGCGGCATCCAGGTGGACGACTTTATGCGCACGAATCTCCCGGACATCTATGCCTGCGGCGACTGCACCGAATCCACAGACCGGCTGAGCGGGAAAAAGGCGCTGAATCTCTTTTGGGAGCCTGCCGCCCGCGGCGGTATGGTGGCCGGCGCCAATTGTGCCGGCGTGGAGAAGGAGTTCAACGGCTCCATCGCGTTGTTCCTGACCTACATCGGCGAAACCTCTGTGGTGGCCTTCGGCAAGACGGAAAAGGATCTGGAGGGAACCAGCTATCAGGTTTTGGAGGACCGCAGCCACGGCTGGTACCGAAGGGTGCTGCTGCAGGACGGCAAGGTCATGGGCGCACAACTGGTGAATACCTTTGACGGTGTAAATGAGCTTTTGGATCAGGTGCAGAAAGAAGCACCGGTGGATCTGGAATTGCTGCAGCGGGAGGACTCCGGCAAATATGCGGCCATGCAGCTGTCTTTGGCTTCTTATATCAAGCAGCTGCGGAAGCAGGCGAAGTGAGAACCCCCCATTGAAAAGACCCCCCTGGATGATCTTTGATCATCCAGGGGGGCTTTTTTTTAACAGGGAGAGGCGGGGAGCTGATCCAGCAGAAGCCGGCAGACAGGCTCCAGATCTTCAAATCCGAACTGAGGCGCATCTGCCGCCAACGGCTCATCCGTAACCAGGGCAATCAGCTGATCTGGATACAGGCAGCGGAGCGTTTCAAACCCCTTCCGGTGGATTTCTATCTGCGGATAGTGAAGATTATGGTATCCTTCAGTGAGAATCAGATCCACATCCCGCACATGAGCCAGGATCTCTGAAAAGTCTGTTGGACGGTTCAGCAGGACCGCGGCATGCGCCTGGTTTGCAATGGTTACCACATCTGCACCGGACTGGGTAAAGCGCCAGCTGTCCTTGCCCTCTTTGTCCATGTCAAACTCATGGCCGTCCTGTTTTAAAAGGGCCAGCCGGATGCCGCGGGCCTTCAGGGCAGGGATCAGACGCTCCAGAAAGGTGGTCTTTCCAACGCCGGACCAGCCGATAAAAGAGATGATGGGAGCCGTCATGATGCTCAGCCCTCCACCGCGCAGTCATGCTTGGGACCGCGCAGCATTTCCAGGCCGTGCTCCAGAGCGGGGAGGACGGCGTTCAGGTTTTCCCGGATGGCCTTGGGGCTGCCGGGGAGGTTTACAATTAAGGTGCGGCCGCGGATACCGGCCTGTGCGCGGGACAGGCAGCCCCTGGGCGTGATTTTCATACTCTCGGCCCGCATGGCCTCCGGAATCCCGGGTGTCATCCGCTGACAGACGGAAAGCGTGGCCTCCGGCGTCACATCTCTAGGGGAGAGGCCTGTGCCGCCGGTGGTGACGCACAGGGCAATATCCAAATCATCGGCGGCGTGCATGAGGGCCTGGGCAATCAGGGGCTGCTCGTCCGGAACCAGCTCCTTGTGACAGACAGCGTAACCCGCCGCTTCCAAAAGCTCCGCCACCAGCGGCCCGCCGGTATCCACGCGCTCGCCCGCAAATCCCTTATCGCTGACGGTAATGACAGCGGCAGTATACATGAGAGACTCCTCCTTTAATGATGTCCAAAATTGCAGTTGGGGAAGTGGCAGACCGGGCAGTTCAAACAGAACCCGCCAAGACCGAAGTCTGCGATTTCCTCTGCAGTGATTTCAACTCCGGCAAACACCCGGGGCAAAAATACGTCCAAACTGGTAATGGGGGAGTGCATGGACGCGCCGGGGACGCCAATCAGCGTGACGGCATCCTCACAGTAAGCAATCGTCAGCATGTTGCCGGGCTGCATTGGGACGCCTTGGGTCACCACACGGGCACCGGTGCTGCGGATGGCAGTCGGCGTCACATCATCCGGGTCCACGCTCATTCCGCCGGTCAGCAGAATCAGTTCCGCGCCCTCTTCCCGCAGCTGATGAATTGCGCCCAGGATCATGCCGATATCATCGTCGCAGAAAACGGCATGAAGGTATTGCCCGCCAAGATGTTTGATTTTTGGGACGATAATTGGTTCCATTTTGTCTGGAATGCGCCCGTGGTAAATCTCGCCGCCGGTAATCACCAGGCCGCACCGAAGCGGACGGAAGGGCCGGACAGAGAGGACGGGGGCATTCGATACAGCAAGCGCCACCGCGCGCTCGACATTGGAACGCTTGGTTACCAGAGGGACGATGCGGGCGCCTGCCAGCTTGTCCCCCGTGTGAACCGGCGTGAAGTTGCTGCGGCAGGCAATCGTGTAATCCGGGACCTGGTTGATGGCCCGCAGGGCACCCCCATTTACGCAGAAGAGACCGTCTGCGGCGGCGGTCAGCTGCATCTTTCCCTCGTGGGGGCCGGAGATTTGAATGCTTTCGTCACAGAGAACCTTTGATACCGCGATTGCGGCGTCATCCTCGTGTACCTCATCGGCCTCCGGCTCCCAGACGTAGATGTGGGCTTTGCCGATGTTCAGAAGCTCCGGAATATCCGCCTCTGTAATCACATGGCCACGGGGAAATTTCACGCCCTTAAAGCCGTCTGACAAAATCGCGGTCATATCGTGACAGAGGGTCTGACCAACGGCATCCTCCACACGGATTTTTCTCATGCAATCACCTCGATGATATCTCCCGGGCGGATAGTACCTTCTTTCCTTACGATGACAAAGATCCCTTCCCGGGGCATGACGCAGTCACCGGTGAGTTTCCGGATGGCACAGCCTTGATGGCATTCCTTGCCGATTTGAGTGACCTCCAGCTCCGTTTCACCCACTCGCAGGAGCGTTCCAACGGGAAGGGTGTAAAGGGTAATTCCCTCCGTAAGAATGTTTTCCGCAAAGGCGCCGGGCTGGATATCGGGCAGAATATGGCGGACTTTATCCACGCTTTCGTTTCCAAGCAGACTGATCTGCCGGTGCCAGTTCCCGGCATGGGCGTCTCCCACAATGCCGTGGTTGGACTTTACCTGAATTTGAGTGACAGGGTGCTTCTGCACCCCCTTTTGTTCACTGATACACACTGCCAGGACCTTTGCCATGTTACATTGCCTCCCTGATAAATGTTCCGGACTTTCCACCCGATTTTTGCAGCAGGCAAATCTGCTCAATTGTGATGTCCCGCTGAACGGCTTTACACATATCGTAGATCGTCAGCGCCGCTGCAGAGGCCGCCGTCAAAGCCTCCATCTCCACACCGGTCTCTCCCTTACACCGGGTGGTGGCCTGAATTTCGATGGTACTCTGCTCCCGATCAAGCCGGAAGGAGATATCCACACCCGTCAGTGCAATGGGATGACACATCGGAATGAGTTCCCACGTCTTTTTCGCTGCCATGATGCCGGCTACCTGGGCCACTGCCAACACATCGCCCTTTTTCATTTTTCCGCTCTCCACCAGAGCGAAGGTCTCCGAATTCAAAACCACACGGCCCATGGCGGTGGCGGTACGCAGTGTGACATCTTTTGCAGAGACGTCTACCATCCGGGCACGGCCCTCGTCGTTAAAGTGTGTCAATTCCATGGTTCAACCTCCAATTGCGTTCATATTGCGAAGACTTCCGCTGGCATTGCCGCCCTCCAGCTGATGACGCATGGGTTTGCCGCGGATAGCCGCTGCCACCGCGGCCTGCAGCGCAGCTCCATGAAGGCCGCGCAGAGGAATTTCGCTTGGAGAGTGAAGGCAGGGCTTCAGCTTTCCGTCCGCTGTGATGCGGATGCGGTTGCAGCTGGGACAAAAATGCTGGCTGATGGGGCTAATCAGGCCGACTGTGCCCTGGTAGCCCGGAATTTGATAAATGAAGGAAACGCCATCGCTGCCAACAGGTTTCAAGTCGGGAACCCGTTCCAGTACCGTTTGACTGGGAAGAAAATGGCTTTTGTCCCAGCCGGCACACTCACCGATGGGCATCAGCTCAATGAATCGAAGGGAAATGGCCTCATCCCTTGTCAACTCTACCAGAGATGGTATCTCATCATCATTAAAACCGCCGATGAGGACGGTATTGAGCTTGGTGTGCCGGAAGCCCGCATCCCGGGCGGCCTGCAAACCGTCCAGTGCCTGTTGCAGGGAACCACCCCGGGTAATGGAGTCATATTTTCCGGAACACAGGGTGTCCAAACTAATGTTCAGCCGATCAACGCCGGCTGCTTTCAGGTCACGGGCATATTTGGCCAGCAGCAAGCCGTTGGTGGTGATGCACAGCTCTTCCACACCGGAAATCCGGCGAATCCGGCGGCAAAAGTCCACAACTCCCAAGCGGACCAGAGGCTCACCGCCGGTCACGCGTACCTTGCGGATTCCACAGGCCACACAGGCCTGTACCATTTCCTCAAGCTCCTCAAAGGAGGCGATCTCCTGATGCTGCCGTTTCTCCACGCCACCTTCCGGCATGCAATAGCGGCAGCGCAGGTTGCAGCGGTCTGTGACAGAAAGTCGGAGATATGTAATTTCTCTGCCAAAAGCGTCGTTCATATCGTAATCCTGTAAGCCTTTACCATAGTACCCGCGTCCAGCGGGGGAGAACCGGCGGGAATTTCCGCCAGTAAATCACACTGCAGAAGCGAGGAGACCGATCCATTTCCCTGGCTGCGGTTTTCCAGGAAAAAGGCCGTGCCGCCTTCCACAGACAGGTGGCCCCGCAGAAAACGCATCTGGGGGCTTGCTTTTTTCAGCGGTTTTTTCAACTGTACCTGGATTGTCTCATATTGAAGATCACTCCGTCCGCACAGCTTTCGGATATACGGGCTGGCAACCCGCAGAAGTCCGATGGCAGCGGCGCCGGGGTTACCGGAGAGCCCCAGGATTACCTTGCCGTTCTTCACACCGGCCATCATAGATCCACCCGGCTTAAAGGCCAGCTTTTTAAAGAGAATCTCCGCACCGGCCCGTACAGAGGCAACTTTCGTGTAGTCGTAATCTCCAACGGAGGCTCCGCCGGTGGTGATGACCATATCCGCCGTATCCAACTCCCGGGCAATCCGGGCGGAGATGGCGTCAGGGTTGTCCGCTACCGTGCCGCCGTCCAGTACCTCGACGCCCAAATCCCGGAGAAGGCCGCCGAGCGTGTAAAGGTTTGTGCTGTATATTTTTCCGCCGGGCAAGGGGCTGCCTACCTGCACCAGTTCTGATCCGGTGCTGATCACCGAGACCACAGGACGCCGATAGACCTGCACGGATGAAAATCCCTGTCCGGCCAGCACACCCATCAATGGGCCGGTAATCAACGTTCCTTTTTGGGCCAAAAGGGTTCCAACCGACACATCTTCCCCCATCGCCACGATGTTGCCGGGATTGTACGGGGAAGAAAGCGAGACCGTCTCAGCCGTAAAGACAGTTTCCTCATATTTGACAATGGTATCAGCACCGGAGGGAACCGGTGCGCCGGTTAAAATTTTGGAAGCCGATCCGGCTGTTACGGGCATTGTGGGGACTGTACCGGCGGGCAACTCCTCCAAAATACGGAGAACCACCGGATGCTCCGGTGAAGCAGAGACTGTGTCGGCACTGCGGAAGGCATAGCCGTCATAGGGGCTTCTGGCAAACGGCGGGACGGGCAGCCTGGCGGTTACATCCTCGGCCAGAACGCAGCCATAGGTGGAAAACAGGGGAAGGGTATGTGTTTTACATGTTTCAGATACATCTAAAAGCAGCTGCATGCCGTTATCAGCGGAAAGACGATGCTTCATGATGAGGCACTCCTTTTATGATTCACATCAAAATACAACAAAAAAACAGCAGCCTGTTGGAAAAAAACAGGCTGCTGCACAACGCAGAAAACAGGGGGAATCCCCCTGAAGCACACTGTCTCCTTCTCAAACACGGAAAGCTGTGCCGTTTCCAGCAGAGCTCTTATGCGCCGCAAAGGCAGCGCTTGGCCCAGTGACCATCGGAACAGTTGTCCCATTAGGTCAAGAGGCTCGGAAACTATAAAATTAACAGGCCATCTGAGATTAGAATACATTTCTTCTGATAAAAAGTCAATATGAGAATGAGATAAGAGAGCTGCCGAAGAAAAATATGCATCTGTAAAGCGGCATCCACGGCAGAAATGAAAAACCGGAAGATCGCTTCTACCGGAGTGGAGCAGGTGGTGGACGCAAGGCATGTGCGGACAAAAAGCGTTGGTTTGCTTTTTGCCAGTCGAGATTGGAGAGCCAGGCGAGAAGATAGGCATTTAAGTCAAAATGGTGATGAACGGAATAGGCGTGCTCCCAGAGATCGATAAGAAAAATTGGATGGACAGAAGAGAGGGGAACTGTCTGATTATCCTTGGTTGTGACAAGATGGAGATCACCGGTTCCCTCAGATACCAGCCATAACCAGCCGGAACCATGGATGCTGGCTGCGGCCTCCGTTAAAAGCTGAAAAAAATGATGAATGGATCCATATGTGGAGGTTAATTTTTCTGCCAGCGGGCTGTGTGGAGAGAACACAGGAGCGGGCGTTATGCTGTCGAAATAGAGTTGATGATTATAAACAGCTCCTGCGGCGTCCTGTATCTGCTCAACCTGCGCAACGGGCAAATTGATGTCCGCTGTCAAAAGCTCTTCCAGACTCAAATGGGTCAGGCGGTGCTGTACCACCAACTGGTTCAAGCGGTCGACCGCACTCTGGTAGTATTGGTTGTGGTGAAAGTACAGTGTATTTGCGTCACAGCAGGGTATCATGGAGAGATAGGAATAGGGAAGCGGAACCACTTCAAATGGATAGTATTGATTCATACCCATACCTCCTTTTGAAAAATGACAATTGGTCTCTCCTATAAAAGATAAGGAGGTATGATCAGACTATGAAAAAGATATCAAAACGGTGCATCAGAAGGAAGCACACATCTTTGTATGGCAAAACAAAAGGCCACTCAAAACCTTGCGGCATTGAGTGGCTTTTGGTACGCCCTGAGGGATTCGAACCCCCGGCCTTCTGGTCCGTAGCCAGACGCTCTATCCAGCTGAGCTAAGGGCGCGTGTCTTTCAGACAGCTTTATTATATTAGCACGGCTTTTTCTGAAATGCAAGAGTTTTTTTGAAATTTTGCATTTTTTTAAAAAAGAGGTGCTTCATAAGAAAACAAACGGGAAAACGAACGTGCAGAAATACCGGTGTTTTACTTGAAACAACGAATTTGAAAAGGAGCTTTTTCAGGTATACTTGTAAACAGAAGATTTCTGTGCTAAAGTAAACACAATATAGAAAAAGAAAGTGGTGGGCTGATGGAAAACAACACCTTTAAAAGCGTTGCGTTTGGTGGTTTTGACAAGCAGGACGTGATTCGTTATATTGAGCAGACTGCCAAGGAGGCGGCTGCAGTGCAGGAGCGGCTACAGCAGGAGAATGACGGCCTGCGGGCGGAGCTTCAAACCACATCGGCTCAGCTAGAGAGATTACGCACGCAGTTAACGGAGCTTCAGAGGGAGCACGGTCAACTCCAGGACGCTCTGTCTCGCGAGCAGACTGCCAGACAGGCTCTGGAGCCCGCAAAGCCAGAGGCAGAGCGTTTGGCGGCAGAATTGGAGAGGCTGCGCCCGGATGCCGAGGCCTATGCCCAATTCCGGGAGCGGATTGGCGCCATTGAATGTGAGGCCAGAAAACGGGCCGCCGATCTGGAGGCATCTACAGTTGCGCGGCTGGAAGGAATGATCAGTTCCTTCCAGAAACAGTACCAAGAGCTGGTGACAACTTTCGATTCCACTGCTACACATGTGACGGGAGAACTGCGGAAGGTTGAGGTCAATCTTGCCCAGCTTCCCAGGGCGATGGATCAGGCTGGCGTGGAACTGAATGAGTTGTCTGCCGTTCTGGAACAAACGAAAAAACAGGAAAAATAAGATCTCATTTGAAAGGGTTGGAGATTGGACGGCTGTCCAATCTCCGGCCCTGCTTTAAAAAGTTTTGGAAATCGGTATGAAGAAAAGCTGTTTCGCCTAAAATAAGACGGAATGGTGACACAAGCGTATGTTTCAGGCGCTTTGCAAATATATTCATATAAATTGTCAGATCTGTGTGGATTTTTAAGAGGATATTATCTAAAAAAAAACATACTTTCTGCCTTCTTCGTGAGAAATGACAAGATGTATGAGAACTGCGACATTTTGGACTATATTTTTTGGAAAGATTTGCTTGCAAAGTTTGAAACTCTATCTTATACTAATACTAAATTTCAGCATAAGGCCGCTGCCTTTATACAAAAAGATGCTTTTGTCCGGATTTGTAACATCTGACAGAGACTGTCTATTGATCGAGTATAGAGAAGGTGGCATTCTATTATGCATAGAGGGAAGAAAGAGCATCAGGGATCTGGGACTGCAGTGGAAGAGAGAAGGTGAGAACAGATGTCACTGGAGGCAATTGAGAAAGTCTCGCAAGTCGAGTCAAAAAACCGGGAGCGCAAGGCTGCCGCAGAAGCTGAGGCAAAGCAAATCATTGCCAATGCAGAGCGGGATGGTCTTGCGCTTTTACAAAAAGTGCGCGCAGAGGCAGCGGAGAATGGGAAAAATCTGCTGGCTCAGGCAGAGGCAAGAGCGGAGCAGCGTGCGGCGGAGATCGCCCGTTCAGCTGAACAGGAAGGCTGCATTCTGCGGGAAACTGCCGGGAAACACCTGGAAGAAGCTGCGGAGTTTATCGTCGGAAGGGTAGTGAACACTTGAGATGGCCATTGTAAAAATGAAAAAACTCCATGTGATGGCGATGGCCGATCAGCGGGAAGAACTGCTGAGAGAACTGCTGCGTTTGGGCTGCGTGGAGATCAGCGAACCGGACGACAGGCTTGCAGATCCTGACTGGTCGGCATTGCTGGAGCGGGACCGTTCCAAGCTGGTGTCTACCAAAAACGAAATTGCCGGTGTTGATACGGCACTGTCGGCGATTCGAAAGTATGCGCAGCTAAAGGACGGATTGTTTATCAAACGGCATCCGATTACCGAACAGGAGTTTTTAAGTGCCAGTACCACGGAGGAGGCCAAAGAGGTCAGCAGCCAAATCAACCTCCGGCTGCAGGCGCTGACACACCTGCAAAGTGAGGAGAGCCGCCTTCAGGCCCGTCAGGCCAGTCTCTCTCCGTGGCAGTCGTTAGATATGCCGCTGGAGATGGAGGGAACAGAGCACGTTTTGCTCCGACTGATGGTTTGCCCGGGCACAACGGATATTGGCAGCGTGAAAACGGAGCTTGCTGCCTCAGGCGCGGCGGCAGAGCTGCTGGAGATCAGCGGGGATAAACAGCAGCGGTATGCGTTGCTGATCTGTCACCGTGCGGATGAGGAGTGTGCGCTGGAGGTTCTCCGCCCACGTGGATTCAGTGTGACCTCCTTTCAGAATGCCAGTGGTACCGCGGCGGAGAATTTGCAGCAGATAGAACAGCAACTGGCAGAAAACCGAAAACAGCAGGAAACGGCTGCGGCGGATATTACCGCCTGTGCCGGTGCCCGGGATGCACTGCGGGTATATGCAGATCGCCTGAATGCGGAGGCTTCTAAGGAGAGCTCAGCAGAACGGCTTTTGACCGATGGAACCATTGTCTTTTTTGAGGGATGGGCTCCGGAGGAGAGCATGAACAGGGTGGAAGCCCTGATGAAAGAACTGGGCTGCGCCTGGGAGGCAAGAGATCCGACGGAAGAGGAAATCCCCGATGTGCCGGTGAAGCTGAAAAACAATTGGCTGACAAAGCCGCTGAATATGGTGACGGAGATGTACTCGCTCCCAACCTATGACAATGTGGACCCCAATCCCTTGATGGCGCCATTTTTCATTCTGTTTTACGGCATCATGATGGCAGATATGGGCTATGGCCTGCTGATGATGCTGGCCGGGTTCCTGGTGACCAGGAAGTACCATCCCAAGGGCACCATGGGGAATATGTTCCGCCTGGCGGGGTTGTGCGGAATCAGCACCTTTATCATGGGTGCGCTGACCGGCGGCTTTTTTGGAGACTTCCTGACCCAGGTGGTCAAGCTGACCACCGGCGGAGATTTTGCCCTTCCTGCCCTGTTTACGCCGCTGAATGACACCCTGATGATTTTGATAGGCGCCATGGCTCTGGGCCTGGTGCAGATCATCACCGGCATGGCTATCAGCTTTGTCCGTAAAATCAAGCGGGGTCAAGTGATGGACGCCATTTGGGAGGAGGTTACCTGGTGGGTGGTCTTCGCCGGAATCGGCTGCATGGCGCTGGGTGTGACCAACATCGTACTATATGTGGGCATTGTCATGGTTTTGGTGGGTTCGGGATGGAATGCCAAGGGATTTGGCAAGATCACCGCAATCTTCGGATCCCTGTACAACCATGTGACGGGCTACTTTGGAGATATCCTTTCGTACTCCCGTCTGATGGCGCTGATGCTGGCAGGCAGCGTCATTGCCCAAGTGTTTAATACACTGGGCGCCATTCCCGGCAATCTTATCATTTTCATTATCATTTCCCTGGTGGGAAATGCACTGAACTTTGCCCTGAACCTGCTGGGCTGCTATGTCCATGACCTGCGTCTGCAGTGCCTGGAGTATTTCGGCAAATTTTATGAGGACGGCGGTAAGCCATTCCGCCCACTGGCAATCAATACAAAATACGTGGATGTTGAAAATAACTAAGGAGGAAATTTATCATGGGATTCTTTGAAGCATTCGGTGGTCTGGCCCTGGCGCTGCTGGGCGCCGGTCTTGCAGCAGTTCTCCCCGGTATTGGTTCCGCAAAGGGTACCGGCATCGCCGGCGAGGCAGGCACGGGCCTTCTGTGCCAAGACCCCAGCAAATTCGGCAAGGTCATGATCCTGCAGGTTATTCCCGGCACCCAGGGCCTGTATGGCCTGGTGGTGTGGTTCTTTGCCATTTATTCTATGGGCCTTTTGGGCGGCGCACTGCCCGATTTGACAATCCAGCAGGGGCTGCAGTATTTCGCGGCCTGCCTGCCTATGGCATTGGGCGGCCTGTTCTCCGCAATTGCACAGGGCCGCGTGGCAGCAGGATCCATCAACATTCTGGCCAAGAAGCCCGATGACTGGTCCAAGGGCATGGTGCTGTGCATCACCGTGGAGTTTTACGCCATTTTGTCCCTGTTGGCTTCCATGCTGATGATCATCAATATCGCCTGACCCCAGAGAAAGGGGACACAACATGAACGGAATCGAGAAAATTACAGCGCGCATCGATGAGGAGGCCCAGGCGGAGATTGACCGCATCCTGACGGATGCCAGGGCCAGGGCCGACGAAATTGCCGCCAAGTATCAGGCTCAGGCGGATGAGGAGGCAGCTGCTCTGGCTGCCCGAAACGAAAAATCCGCCGCAGAGCGAGAGGAACGTCTGGTAAGCGTGGCACAGATGGAGTCCCGGAAGGTGCTTTTGGCTGCCAAGCAGGAGATGGTGGAGAAGTCCTACGCCCTGGCGCTGGAAAAGCTCTGCGCTATGGCGGATGCGCAGTACGTAGAGGTGCTGGCTGCGCTGATGGTGCAGGCATCCTCCACCGGCCATGAGGAAGCGGTCTTTTCCAAGAAGGACCGGGAGCAGGTGGGCGAAGCTGCCGTCAAACGGGCCAATGAGCTGCTGCAGGGCGGTCGCTTGACACTCTCTGAGGAGACCCGTGGTATCACAGGCGGCTTTATCCTCAAGGAGGGCAATATCGAAGTCAACTGTACCTTCGAAACGCTGGTGCGCCTGCAGAAGGCGGAGACTGCGGGAGCAGTGGCAGAAAGACTGTTCCCGAAAGGCTAACAAGGAGGAAGTGTCTTGTCGAAAACAATCAAAGACACCGATTACCTGGTCATCTCCGCTCGGATCAAGGCCATGGAAACCGGCCTTTTGACCCGGGAGCGGATGGAGCAGATTCTGGAGGCCCGCAGTGATGAGGAAGCGGCAAAAATTCTTCAGGAGTGCGGCTACCCGGCGCTGGATGCCCGGGATCCGGAGGCGCTGGATGCGGCGCTGTCCGCGGACCGGGAGGAGATGCTGGCCGACTTATCGGATGGTGCGCCGGATACCAGGTATATCGAGCTATTCAAACTGAAATATGACTACCACAATGTCAAGGCGCTTCTAAAGGCAGAGGCGATGGGCACCGCACCGGACGGCATGCTGATGGATATGGGCCGGGTTCCGGTGAAGGAGCTGCAGGCAGCCGTCAGATCCGGTGAGCTGGACAGCCTGCCGCCGCTGCTGGCCCGGGCGGCCGAAGAGGCCCGGGAAGTATTGAACACCACCCGGGATCCCCAACTCTCTGACACTGTTCTGGATCGCTGGTGTTACCGGGATATGGCGGATCTGGCAGAGCAGACGGGAAGCGAATTCCTGAAGGGATATGTGCAGACGGTTGTGGATGCGCTGAACCTGCGGACGCTGGTGCGGGCCATCCGGATGGGAAAGAGCGAGGAGTTCCTCCGCGGCGTTTTGCTGGAGGGCGGCAGTGTCGCCGCCGCATCCATTTTGACGGTCTGTGCCAACCGCGGCAGCGGGCTGAACGACCTGTATGGGCCGACGCGTTTTCAGGCGGCGGCCGAGGCCGGGACAGCGGCGCTGAAGGGCGGCGCATTGACAGAGTTTGAGAAACTCTGCGACGATGCGGTGAGTGAATACCTCGCTGGAGCGCAGATGGTGCCCTTCGGCGAGGCGCCGCTGGTGGGCTATCTGGCGGCACGGGAGACCGAGTACACCAATCTGCGGATTCTGCTGATGGGACGCGGTGCCGGCCTTGCGCCGGAGGTGATCCGCTCCCGTCTGCGGCAAAGCTATGTATAAGGCGGTGCAGGCATGGCAGTCATGTATCAGATCGCCGTTGTGGGCGATTGGGAGTCTGTGATGGGCTTCCGGGCTTTGGGGCTGGACACCTATCCTGTCACCTCTGTGGAGGAGGCGCGGAAGACGGTTCATGAGCTGGCAAAGACCAACTGCGCAGTGATTTACCTTACGGAACAGCTGGCAAAGGACATGGAGGACGTGCTCTCCCGGTACAAGGACGAGCTGCGGCCGGCCATCATTCTTATCCCAGGCCGGGAGGGATCTCTGGGCATTGGAAAGGACCATATTCAAAAGGCCATTGAGCGGGCAGTCGGAGCCGATATTCTGTAAAGGATATGGACTTGCTCCCTGTGAGAAACAGCCTCGGAAGAGAATTTTCCAAGGAAGAAGGTATTCTATTTTGAGCGGTAAAGTTGTGAAAGTATCCGGACCGCTGGTTGTGGCAACGGGCCTGAAGGACGCCAATATGTCCGACGTGGTCCGTGTCGGCCCCCAGCATCTGATTGGCGAAATTTTGACAATGAAGGGCGACTCCGCCTCTATCCAGGTCTATGAAGAGACCTCCGGCCTTGGCCCCGGCGCCGAGGTGATCACCACCGGCGCTCCCATGAGTGTGGAGCTTGGCCCCGGCATGATTGAGGGCATCTACGACGGAATTCAGCGCCCGCTGGAAAAAATTGTGGAGAAGGTTGGCCCCTGCATTACCCGCGGCGTAGAGGTTCCCGCCATCGACCATGAGAAAAAGTGGGCCTTTACGCCCATTGCGGCTGTCGGCGCCCAGGTGATTGGCGGCGATATCATCGGCACCGTGCCGGAGACAGAGGTCGTGCTCCATAAGATTATGGTGCCGCCGAATCTGAAGGGCACCATCACGAAGATTGCCCCGGCAGGGGAGTATACGGTGCTGGACACCATCGCCACCCTGAAGACCGACGACGGCAGGGAAGTGGAGCTGGCCATGGCCCAGAAGTGGCCTGTCCGAATTGGACGGCCCTATCAGCATAAGTATCCCCCCAAGCGCCCCTTGTGCTCCGGCCAGCGGGTTATCGATACCATGTTCCCCATTGCCAAGGGCGGTACGGCGGCTGTGCCCGGCCCCTTCGGATCCGGCAAGACCGTGGTACAGCACCAGCTGGCCAAGTGGTCCGATGTGGACATTGTGGTTTACATCGGCTGCGGCGAGCGCGGCAACGAGATGACCGACGTACTCCGGGAATTCCCGGAGCTGAAGGATCCACGTACCGGTGAATCCCTGATGAAGCGGACAGTGCTGATTGCCAACACTTCCGACATGCCCGTGGCTGCCCGTGAGGCGTCTGTTTATACCGGCATTACCATCGCCGAGTATTTCCGGGACATGGGCTACGACGTGGCCGTCATTGCCGACTCCACCTCCCGCTGGGCCGAGGCGCTGCGTGAGATGTCCGGCCGTCTGGAGGAGATGCCCGGTGAGGAAGGCTATCCCGCCTATCTGGCTTCCCGTCTGGCCCAGTTCTACGAGCGGGCTGGCTCCGTGGAGTGCATCGGATCCGACGAGCGACGGGGCAGCCTGACCGCCGTCGGCGCCGTATCGCCTCCCGGCGGCGACCTCTCCGAGCCTGTCAGCCAGGCCACGATGCGGATTGTCAAGGTATTCTGGGCGCTGGACGCCTCTCTGGCCTATAAGCGGCATTTCCCGGCCATCAACTGGCTGAATTCTTATTCTTTGTATCTGGATTCCCTGAAGCCCTGGTTTGATGAGAATCTGGGTGCGGATTTCATGGAGAACCGCGGCCGTGCCATGAGTATTCTGCAGAGCGAGGCCAGCTTGAATGAGATTGTGCAGCTGGTGGGTAAGGACGCGCTGTCTCCCACCGATCAGCTGACGCTGGAGGTGGCCAGAATGGTGCGTGAGGACTTCCTGCAGCAGAATGCCTTCATGGATGTGGACGGCTTCTCCAGCTACGATCGGCAGGAAAAGTTGCTGGCTATGATCCTCAATTATGAGGATTTGTGCCGCGGCGCCATTGAAAAAGGTGCCGGCGTCATGAAGCTGTTTGACATTCCGGCCCGGGAAAAGATTGGCCGTGCCAAGAGTGTGCCGGCTGAAGAATATGAGAAGGTCTATCAGCAGATTGAGACGGAAATGTCTGCGGAGATCGCGGCTGTGGCCGCTGAGGGAGGTGAGGACGCATGATCCGGGAATACAGAACGGTTGAGGAGATTGTCAGTCCTCTGATGATGGTCCGCCAGGTGGAGGGCGTCACGTATGATGAACTGGTAGAAGTTCAGCTGCACGATGGATCCATCCGCCGGGGCAAGGTATTGGAGGTCAACGGTGACACCGCCGTGGTACAGCTGTTTGAGTCCGCTGCCGGCATCAATCTGGCGGACGCCAAGGTTCGATTCCTGGGCCATCCGCTGCAGCTGGGTGTGTCCGCCGACATGCTGGGCCGCGTGTTTAACGGTATGGGTGAACCCATCGACGGCGGTCCGGAGATCATTCCGGAGGAATACCGGGATATCAACGGTCTGCCCATGAATCCGGCGGCCCGGGACTATCCCAATGAATTTATTCAGACTGGCATTTCCACCATCGACGGTCTGAACACCCTGGTCCGCGGCCAAAAGCTGCCGATTTTCTCCGGATCCGGCCTGCCCCATGCCAATCTGGCGGCCCAGATTGCCCGTCAGGCCAAGGTGCGGGGGGATGAAGCCAGCAACTTCGCCGTGGTGTTTGCCGCCATCGGCATCACCTTCGAGGAATCCGAATTCTTCGTCAGCGAATTCCGCCGCACCGGGGCCATTGACCGGACGGTGCTGTTCTCAAACCTTGCAAACGACCCGGCCGTTGAACGTATCAGCACGCCCCGTATGGCCCTGACTGCCGCTGAGTATCTGGCCTTTGAAAAGGGTATGCATGTATTGGTCATCATGACCGACATCACCAACTATGCAGAGGCCCTCCGGGAGGTTTCTGCAGCCAAGAAGGAAGTTCCCGGCCGCCGCGGTTTCCCAGGCTACCTGTACACGGACCTGGCCACGCTGTATGAACGGGCCGGTCGTCGGCTGGGCTGCCCTGGCTCTATCACCCTGATCCCCATCCTGACCATGCCGGAGGATGACAAGACCCATCCCATTCCCGACCTGACCGGCTATATCACGGAGGGGCAGATTATTCTGAGCCGGGAGCTGTACCGCAAGGGCATCCATCCTCCGGTGGATGTGCTGCCCAGCCTGAGCCGTCTGAAGGATAAGGGCATTGGCGAGGGCAAGACCCGGGAGGATCACGCCAACACCATGAACCAGCTGTTTGCGGCCTACTCCACCGGCAAGGATAACAAGGAGCTGATGAGCATTCTGGGTGAGGCCGCCTTGACACCTACCGATCTGCTGTACGCCAAGTTTGCCGATGAGTTTGAGAAACGGTATGTCAACCAGGGCTATGAGGAAAACCGCTCCATTGAGGAGACGCTGGATCTTGGCTGGGAGCTGCTTTCCATTCTGCCCAAGGCAGAACTGAAGCGCATTAAGCCCGAGTATATTGAAAAATACTGGCCCAAGAAAAACGAAGCGCAGTAAAGGAGGGGGTACCCAATGGCAAATATTACGGTAAACCCCACCCGTATGGAGCTGACCCGCCTGAAGGGAAAGCTGAAAACTGCCCAGCGGGGCCACAAGCTTCTCAAGGACAAGCGGGACGAGCTGATGAAGCAGTTCCTGGATACCGTGCGGGAGGTAAAATCCCTCCGCGCTGAAGTAGAGGCGGATCTGATGACAGTCCACAAGTCCTTTACCGTGGCTTCGGCCCTCATGAGCTCCGAGGCCATGGAGCAGGCATTGCTGTATCCGAAGCAGAGTGTGGAGCTGACGATGAACATGAAGAATATCATGTCCGTCAATGTTCCGGTCTATGATTTCCAGACAAAGACGAAGTCCGACTCCGACATCTATCCCTATGGCTTTGCGGCAACTTCCGGCGAGTTGGACACCGCCGTGGACGCACTGGGAAAGGTATTCCAGAAAATGCTGAAGCTGGCGGAGATCGAAAAGTCCGCACAGCTGATGGCGGAGGAAATTGAAAAGACCCGCCGCCGTGTCAACGCGCTGGAGTATGTGATGATTCCCAACACACAGGAGGCCATCCGCTACATTACGATGAAGCTGGATGAAAATGACAGATCCACTACGACCCGCCTGATGAAGGTGAAAGATATGCTGCTGAAAGAGGCCATTGAGGAGCAGCGTGCCAGGGATGCCGCGGCCATGGTACGATTTCAGGAACAAGAGTCTTGACAAGAGAAACAAGAAGCGGTACAGTTTTTCCGAACTGTACCGCTTTTTTGATTTCATAGTTGAAAAAGGAGAGAATTACCAATGTATTGTGTACATCCCATTTTGCCGGATCTATTCTGGGTGGGGGCCTCTGACCGGCGCTTGGCCCAGTTTGAAAATGCCTTTCCTATCTCCCGCGGCGTCAGTTACAATGCCTATCTGCTGATGGACGAGCAGACCGTTCTGCTGGATACAGTGGACAAGGCCGTTGGAGAGGTGTTTTTCGAAAATCTGGAGCACGTTTTGAACGGCCGGGAGCTGGACTATATTGTGGTGAACCATATGGAGCCGGATCACTGCGCCACTTTGACGGAGACCCTGCGCCGCTATCCTCAGGCAAAGGTGGTAGGCAATGCCAAAACGCTCACCATGATTGGCCAGTTTTTTACCTGTGATCTAACCGATCGGGCCATGACTGTGAAGGAGGGCGACACCCTGGTCACCGGGCACCACACCCTGACCTTTGTAATGGCCCCCATGGTACATTGGCCAGAGGCCATGGTAACCTATGACACTACGGATAAGATCCTTTTCTCTGCCGATGCATTTGGAACCTTCGGTGCCATTAACGGCAATTTGTTTGCTGATGAGGTGTGCTTTGAACGGGAGTGGCTGGATGACGCCCGCCGGTACTACAGCAACATTGTGGGCAAATATGGAATGCAGGTGCAGTCTTTGCTGAAAAAAGCTTCCGGACTGGAGATTGCCTGCCTCTGCCCCCTGCACGGTCCTGTGTGGCGGAAGGATGTCAACTGGTTTGTGGACAAGTATCAAAAGTGGAGCACCTATACACCGGAGGATAGGGGCGTTGCTATTTTTTGCGGCAGCGTCTATGGCCACACAGAGAACGCCGCCGAAATTCTGGCTGCCTGCTTGGCAGAGAAAGGCGTAAAGAACATCCGGCTGTTCGATGTGTCCGTTACCCATGTCTCCGAGCTGGTGAGTGAAGCCTTCCGATGCAGCCATCTGGTGTTTGCATCTGCTACATACAACAATGGGATTTTCACTCCCATGGAAAACCTGCTGCTGGATTTGAAAGCGCACAATCTGCAAAACCGCACAGTGGCCATAGTGGAAAACGGATCTTGGGCTCCACAGTCTGGAAAGCTGATGCGGGAGATTCTGGAGAACATGAAGAATATAACGCTGCTGGAGAATGCCATCACCCTGAAGTCCTCTGTCAAGGAGGAGCAGCGCGCGGCACTGGAAGCTTTGGCAGATCAGCTGGCCGCCGATATTTTAGGATGAGTCCCATCTGCGCAGGATAAAAAAAGAGCCGCTTCGGGTACTCCTGATAGGGGTATCTTCGGGTGCGTCCTCGGAATTAGGCGGACAGCGCGTCAGCGCTGTCTACCTTTTCAGTTGTTTTCGCAAAGAATGGATCTTCTGCTTCATTCAGGTCAAAACCTCTGAACCGGATGCGTACCATTTGCGGCGCATGCCTGGAATATTTAACTTCTTTTTCGTAGACGATGATTTTGGACACAAATACCCGCAGTAGCTCGGGAGTCAGTTCGGTCATGTCTGTGTACTTTCTGGCCTTGGCGATGAAGTTCCTGGCATTCGCTACGCTGCTCCGCAGCTTTTCCAGCCTCTCGATTGCTGCAGGAATGGCTTCCGCCAGCTGCGCCTTCTCCTTGGAATACGCTTCAGACAGTAATCGGAACTGCTCATTGCTTACCCGTCCGAGAGCGCTGTCCTCATACATACGCTTGAATACCGTGTCCAATTCAGCGTCGCACTTGCGCATGGCGGACAGTTCACGCTCCACCATCTTAATCTCCTTCGCTACTTCTGTGGACTGCTTTTGCTGGATGTATTCCGCGAACTTTTCAGGATAATTTCTGGCGAACTCCGCTGTTCTGCGAATGGTCTCCAGCACGATCTCCTTGATCGCCACCTCCCGGATGTAGTGGGCCGTGCAGACAGCCGAGCCTTCCTTTTTGTAGGTTCGGCAAGTAAAGTTGGTCTGTTCAGGCTTCATCGTGTGCGCCCGGTGCAGCACCATGGGTTTGCCGCAGTCTGCGCAGTACACCAATCCAGAGAACATATTCTGCTCGTCCATATTCGTGCGGCGGCGTTTGTGGGAACGCACTTCCTGCACGATGTCCCATGTCTCCTGATCTACCAGCGCCTCATGTGTGTTCTCGAAGATGAGCCATTCAGATTTTGGACGCTCACGCTTCTTTTTGTCCTTGTAGGACTTCGTGCTGTAGCGCATGTTGACCGTATGGCCCAGGTACACCATGTTCTCCAGCAAATCAGCCACCATATCGCTGGTCCAGTTATAAGGTCGCTCGGTATTCAGACCGGAGTGGGAGATGCCATATTTTGTGTAAGCATACATAGAGGGAGAAAGGATCTGTTCCCCTTTGAGCTGCCGTGCGATCTGTGAGGGGCCAAGGCCGCTTGCACACATGGCAAAGATCCGCCTGACGATCTGTACGGCTTCGTCATCCACCACAAGAGGACCGTCCTTGATCTCATTTTTACGGTAGCCGTATGGAGCACGGGTGCTGAGGCGAACTCCGCATAGATGCAGCAATGGAAAACTGCGAGATTTGGGTCTTCAGGATACGGAATTATGTGCCCTCGCCCAGAAGTTCACAGAGAATGCGGATCAGCTCTAATCCGCTTCGGAACGCATAGGTGTCATTATTCTTTGCGTTGACCAGAACACCCTGCACACTTGCGTGCTGTCGGGAGTAAACGCGGATATAAAAATTGGCCAGTTTTCCTTTAGGCGCTCGCAGCGTCTCCATGGAGTAAAATGGAGGTTGCCTTGAAAGCGGCGCATCATCCACAGCCTTTTCCAATGCCTTTTTTGCGCGCTTTCGTTTCTTTTGGATCGGAACAGCCTTGCTCAGTTCAACATACGACTGAGGCATCTTTGCTCTTTCCATAACGGATTCCACTAAAATGAGCAGACGATCCAGACTGGAAAAAGGCGTGGCATCCTCAAAGTAGAAGTTATACAGGCAGCCGGAAGCAAGCCTGTTTTCGAAGGAATCGATGCTGATGATCATGGTATTGCAATATTCCGGCCATCGGCCACCATCGCGGGGGATATCGTCCTCCGAAATGTATTTTGGTGTCAGGAACTCGTCCCCCACCACAATGCATTGTTCACTCATGGACACACCTCACCCTCTGAAGAATTCTGCCGCCTGGGAATAGCTTTGGAATTCCAAATTGACTCCATAGAAGTATTCAGCCGCGTCAGCTAACGCCCGAAGAGAATAGGAAGAAAGGTCCATTCTCGCTAATTCAGCTTTTGCGGAACTTTTGGTCGGCTCAAACCTCATGTCTGATATGTATTCGCATAAGAGTTGAACTCTCAGATCCTCAAACAAATCACGCTGTGTCTGCATATCATCGTACCTCGCGGTTTTCTTTTGTTTTTCTCGGCCTATATGTCGAGTGAGCTATTGCAGCAAATGGCTGCCCCAGCAGACATACCATATGTCCGGGGCATTATCACAGAGCCCCGTTCATTTTACCGAAACGGAGGAGCCGAAGCTCCTCCGTTCACTTTTGTTATCCGACCATATAACGGTACAGGAAGGTCACGATCTGGCTGCGCAGGCAGGGATCGTTGGGGCTGAAGGTGGTGGCAGAGGTGCCGGAGGTGATACCCTCCTCGGCAGCCCATGCAACTGCGCCGTTGTAGTAGGCATCCGCGCCAACGTCAGCAAAGCTGCTGGCTTCCTCCGCTGCGGGAGACTCCGCCCAGCGCCACAGGAAGGTGACGTTCTGCGCACGGGTCACAGTAGCATTGGGGCTGAAGGTAGTGGCAGAAGTGCCGGAGGTGATCCCGTTCTCTACGGCCCACAGTACGGCGTCGTAGTAGTAGCTGCCTTCCGCAACATCGGTGAAGGGCATATTGGTGGTTGCGGGTTCGGGAGAACCTGCAGCACGCCACAGGAAGGTCACGGTCTGCGCGCGGGTGCAGACGTTGGCGGGGGAGAACGTTGTGGCGGAAGTGCCGCCGGTGATGCCGTTCTCAGCGGCCCACAGCACGGCGTCATAGTAGTAGGCGTTCTCGGCAACGTCGACGAAGGGATTTTCAAAGTCTGCGATCTCTGCGAAGGTTGCCTCGATGGTAACCTTGCCGCTGGGCATCTTGAAGGTGTACTTGGTGTCGCTCTTCTTAGTGAGCTTCACTTCCTTGCCGTTCTTGTCCAGAACAGTCAGCTCATCCAGCTCGTAGCCATTGTCGGGATCGACAGTGATGGTCACGGTGCTGCCGGAGGATGCGCGGGAGGGAGAGACCTTGATATCGCCATTCTTGGAGTCCTCAACGGTGACAGAGTAAGTGGAGGAGCCACCGCCACCGCCGCCGCTGCTGCCGCCAGAGGGAGCAGACTTAACCGTCACAACACATTCAGCTGTGAAACCGCCGTCAACGGTGGTGGCTGTAATCGTAGCGGTACCGGCAGAAACACCAGTCACAACGCCGTTTTCGTCAACGGTTGCCACACTCGCATCGCTGGAGGACCAAGACACACTGATGTTGGCAGCGTTGTCGGGCACCACCGTTGCAGACAGGGGCGTCGTATTCCCCTCATTGACAGAAGCAGTTGTTTTGTCCAGCGTCACACCAGTAACAGAAACACCAGTCAAGCTGTACTTGCCATCAGCATACTGGGTAATGTACTTATCCACGCCGGATTTAACATCCAAGTTCCCGTTCGCCGTAGTCAGTGCCGCGGTCGCATCGGTCAGAGTAATCACACCGTCGTTAGTCAGGATCACGTCGCCCTCGCCGCGGCAGGTCACACTCATATCAGCGCCAACGTTGACAGTACCACCTGCGCCAACGGCAACGGTCTTGTCGGCCGCTTGCATAATGGTAACGGTTGCACCGTTCTTAATATCCATCAGAGCATTCTTGCCGGCCTCAGTGCCGATATTGATACCGTGGCTGGAATTATAGTTGTAGTCCGCACCGGAGGAGGAATAGCAGTTGGTGCCGACGTTCAGGGTACCGCCGTCCACCACGATGGCGGCAGGCTTGCCAACACGGTCTGCATCGGTGTTGTCACGGTCGGAGTAGTCCTGGCCGGTCAAGTGCAGTGCGGCGGTGTTCAGGGTCGCGCTCTCGTTGACAGTGATCAGGCCGTTTCCGTAGACGTTGGTCTGCCATGTGGCAGTCAGTTCGGCGGAATCAGACAGGGTGATGTAACCTATGGTGGTCAACTGCATGGTATAGACCGTGGAGTCGCCGCTGATGTTGATCGCGCCGTTGTAGTAGGACTTGACGATGGAGTTTTCACCAGCGTCATACACGGTGGAGTCGATCACATTGATGGTCGCATTCTGACGGGCATCCAGCTCAGGAATCAGGATGGTGGCATCCTTGATGTTCACAGTCGCGTTCTGGAAGGTCACCACAGGCAACGCATAATTGGGAGCATTGCCCGTGATGGTGAAGCTGAAAGCCTTATCGAAGGCGATCTCGGTATTGGACTCATCACCTTCTGCATTCAGGAGGACGATCGTTTCGCCTTCCTCAACGGCCTCCAAAGCAGCTTTGAAGGTCATATACTTGTTAGTGCCGATCTGCGCAACATACTGCGAGACAACTTTATATGTGCCGCCGCCATTATCCTTGCAGACGTAGCCATCAGCGCAGTAATCACTCTTGACAGCCTGATCATAGGTGCCGCCGGAAATCTTTAGGGTTCCAGCACTGGACAAAGTATCGTTCAAGCCGCCGGAGAATTCGCCGTTGGAAATGGTCACGGTTGCGCCGCTCTGCACTTTGACCGCGGCACCACTATCTGCGCTGGTGCCCTTGGGGCCAACAAAGGTACCATTCTCGATGGTGACATTTGCTGCACCGGAGACATTGACCGCATGGGTGGTCATGTTAGCGGTACCGACCGTCTTATATTCGCCTCCATCGATGGTCGCAGTGACAGCGCCATCAATACGGACAGCGTGACGGGCAGAGGTGATGTTGACGTCGGTCAGGGTCAGCTTGCCGGCGTTGATCTCGAGGGCGCTGACAGCAAAGCTTCCGTTGACAATAGATCCATTCTGAACGGTCAGTTCTGCATTGGGTGCCAGAATGCTGCCGTTCAGGGTCTTGCCGTTCAGGTCAATCGTGACTACAGCAGCTGCAGGAATATTGATGGTTTCGCTGCAGGTCACATCACCCAGCAGGGTGACAGTTTCACCGTCTGCGGCAGCCGCGATAGCAGACTGGAGGTCGGCATATTTCTCATCTTCAACCCGTGCAACCAGAGGCCACTTCCTCACACTATCAACAATCAGAGTGCCGCTGGTACTTTGACTATCTTTGGAGGTGCTGTATGCGGCGCCGATCAAACTACCATTCTCAAACTCAACATCGGTGACATTGGGGGCAGAAATGGTTCCGGTTGCATTGATGTTGGTAAACTCAACGTCATAACCAGCCTGGTTATGCCACACACCAGCGATCAGGCCAGTCTCCAAAACATCGTCAGGATCGCTGTTGGTGTTGGTCACATCACCCGTGCAGGTGATATTTTCGAAGTTGTTGCCATAATGGGCAATGCCGGTGATGCCGCCAACATCGCAGACATCGCCGATAACATCGATATTGGATTTAATGTTCTTGAAGGTGTGAGAGCCTTCGCCCATGAAGCCAATCACGCCGCCTACATAGGTGCGGTAGGCGGTTCCGTCTTCGGTGGAAACAGCCTTGACGTAAGATGTATCATCAACATCCACGGTGATGTCAGTCCAGTCAGCGTAAGCATTCTTACCGCCAACGCCGCCGACATAAGCCATGCCGTTGACTTCCACATGGCCGATCACCTTGATGTTGGTGTACTTGGAGGTGTAGGGAGTACCAGCCACGACGCCGACATTCAGATAACCGGAAACCTTAGCGTTTTCAACGGTCAGATTCTTGATCTCGCCGTTGGTGGTGTAACCAAACAGACCAACATTGCGATTATTGCCGGTAATGACCAGGTTTCTGATGGTCTTTTCATTACCATCGAAGACACCCTTAAATGCGGAACCACTTGTGCCGATAGGCGTCCATTCCTCACCAGTTAAATCAATAAAATCAATGTCGTCAGCCAGCTTGACCGTTTTTCCCTGATAGGTGTTGCCGGAATTGACAGCATCGCGGAAACCCTTCAAATCATCCAAAGTCTTGATGACATAGGGGTTCTCGACAGTTCCTTCTCCACTGAGCTTGTACGAAAAACTCACGGTACCGTCCTTGTTCTTTTCAAATCCCAGTGGCACATCGTCAGCAATACTGACATTCGTGGCACTGATAGAACTGGTGGAGTCCACAGACAGACTCAGGTTGGTACCCTCCAGGATACTGAAATCGCGAACATCCGCGATAGCGGAGCCGTTCTTCAGGGTCAGGGATGCCTGATCGTCAATGATGAAGGAGTTCTGTCCGTCATTGGTGCCGATGACCTTGAGCGTAGAGTTATCCAGCTTCATGGCAACATCGGCATAGTCTGCGTTGTCGTAGGAATTCTTCAGCAAGACGTATCCAGCCTCGATGTTGGCATCCTCAGCGTAGAAAGTGCCAGAATAGGGAGCAATATAGTAGCTGCATTTGTATTCCACGGTACTATCATTACCGTCGCCGTAGATATACAAACCAGCTGCCGGATCGGTGTTATAGCGCAACTGGGTGGCGCCGCCAACCGCGATGCTGCCGCCGTTCTGAACAGTGGTCTTGGCATCGTAACCATGGTAGAAGGTTTCATCGACAACCAGCGTACCCTCAACGGTATTCACGCCGTCAGTTTCATAGAAGACATTGCCGCCCTTCATGGTCACGTCCTCGCCAATGAACAGGTCGTTGCAATAAATCCAACTGTCATAGGTGCTGGTGACAGTCACGCCGCCCTCCACATTGGTGGTCAGAGTGCAGCCTTTCATCGCTTCAATTTTCTCATTCACGTCACGCAGAACATTGACCTTACGGCCATTGAAATCTCCCATGGCATCAACCAAGCTGGTGTAAGCCACCACACCGCCTGTGTTGCCCTCAGCCAGAGCAACGACCTTGTTCAGATCGTCAGGCGCGTTGAACTGAACCGCGCTTTCGGCAACAACTTCCTCATCGATAACCATAACGCCCTTGGTAGGGTTCATGTCATACTTGGGATAGCCCTCGGCCCACTCGACATCCCAGTAGTCGCTATCTTCGCCATCAAAGGGGATGGACCAGGTAACATAGACATCACCATCAATGATGTTGTCGATGTCGTTAAGAGTAGAGGTTGCAATCTTGGTATTGCCCTCGTACAGTTCGACGACCAGGCTCGCGGAAGCGTTTCCGCCACCCTCGCCCCAGAAGCGATCGGTGCTGGTGTAAACGGGAGTGATAGTTCCGCTCACTTCTGTTTCAGTGGAAAGCAGTACAGGTGCTCCGCCAGAGCCAAGAACATCGTCAAACTCGTAGTAGTCACTGCTTTCCAGATCTTCTTGTCCTATCACGCCGTCATTTTCAACGGCGAGTGCTGTGGCCGGGAACATACTGAATAGCATAGCGCATGTGACCAGCCACGATAGAAGTTTCTTCTTCATGTTTGTCCTCCTTAAACTCATTTTATCAAATGCGGCTTATCCCGCGTTCGATCTCTGTTATCCAACTAGGCGGCAAAGCACGCCTGCCTGTCCTCATACACTCCCCTCTGTCTATTTGCGAACGTCGCATTTTTCATCGCTCTGCATCTTTTTTCAAAAACTAAAACGATGGCGGAAAAGAAGAATGGCTCATAACGTGTGGGTTATGAGCCGCATAAAAATTGACATTCTATCTTGTTTTTGTGGGCAAAGAATGGTATGATATTATGCGAAAAAGTCAAGAGCAAGGCTCACTGTGTCCAAAACCACAGTGAAATCAGCTCTTGACCTCGGCTCTTTATGTATGGATTGTAACCCACGGTTTGCAGGCCATTTTATTTATTCTCTGCACCAGCGCTGAAAGGTGCCATGTGCAACACCCAGCCGTCGGGCCGCTTCACGGCCGGATATTTCACCGCGCTCCCATGCCGCTTTGATAGCGCCGTAGTTCTCCCCACGATCCTTGAAGTTCGGTCCGAAGTGGATACCTTTCGCTTTCGCCGCCGCAATCCCTTCGGCCTGCCGCTGCCTGTTGAACTCACGCTCGGTCTGGGCGACATAGCTAAGAAGCTGTAGGACGATGTCAGCAATGAGAACACCGGTCAGATCCCGCCCCTGTCGAGTGTCCAACAAGGGCATATCCAGCACCACGATGGCGACCTGTTTTTCTTTCGTAATAACCCGCCACTGCTCAAGAATCTCATCATAATTTCGTCCCAGCCGGTCGATGCTCTTGATGACAAGGGTGTCCCCGGTTTTCAATTTTCTCATCAGGCGTTTGTAGCCCGGGCGGTCAAAATCTTTTCCAGACTGCTTGTCCATAATGACATTTTCATTGGGTACGCCAAACTCCCTCATAGCAATTAGCTGACGATCTTCGTTTTGTTCCTTGGTTGAAACACGGATATAGCCATAAGTTTTCATGTTCTGCTCCTCCTATTGTTAGTATGGCTTAATTTTAGAGGAGCCGATGGTCAACATATTTTATTATTTAAGGCAGAGACAGAAAGAGCGGACAGTGCCAATAACAGGCATCTGTCCGCTCGCACTTATTTTGCTTCTCTGCGTTCTCATGAATGTCCCTCCCTTCAAGCAACACAACATACCAGCTTTGATGGGGAAAGTCTATTCAATAATCCGAGAAAGCGAAAAAGAGCCAGGAGTCATCATTCGATAACTCCTGGCTCTTGCTATCCTCAATCGGTTGATTTATTGATGTCCCTATGAGGCTCCGCCGTCAAGCGGCTCTTTTTTATCGGCGTATTCCAAAAGAAACTGATTTGCCAGAGGGGCGCCTAAGGAAAGCTACAGCAGGATGATGCCGGCCTGTTCACAGGCGGCTTGCGTTGCCGGGTCCCAAAGGCTGGCCTGCACCTCGCCAATGTGGCAAGTTCCGATTAACAGCATGCACAGACGGGACTGGCCGATGCCGCCGCCAATGGATTGAGGAAGTTCGCCTTTGAGCAGCATTTGGTGGAAGGGAAGCTGCCGGCGCTGCTCGCAGCCCGCTTCCTTCAGCTGGCGGTCCAGCGCCTCCTCATCCACGCGGATGCCCATGGAGGAGACTTCAAAGTTTCGTTCCAGTACGGGGTTCCACATGAGAATATCGCCGTTGAGCTCCCAGTCGTCATAGTCTGGAGCCCGGCCATCATGCTTGGTACCGGACTTCAGGGTTTTGCCGATCTGCATCAGGAATACTGTATGGTGCTCCCGGCAAATCTCATATTCCCGCTGGTTGGGAGTCAAATCCGGGAACCGATCCTCCAGCTCCTGCGTGGTAATAAAGAACACATCCCGGTCCGGCTTGAAGCTCAGGGCGGGAAAAGCGTTGCGCAGGGCAGCAGAGGTATCACAGATGGCGCCCACGATATCCTGTACCGTGTCTTTCAAATACGGGAGATTCCGGTTCTTGGGATCGATGTGCTTTTCCCAGTCCCACTGATCCACATACACGGAATGGAGGTTGTCCACTTCCTCATCGCGGCGGATGGCGTTCATATCGGTGTAAAGCCCGGTGCCCAGCTTGAATTCATACCGTTTCAAAGCCAGCCGTTTCCACTTTGCCAAGGAGTGTACGACCTGGCCGTCAGTGCCTACGTCGGGGATGTCGAAGGCAACCGGGCGTTCCACACCGTTCAAATCGTCATTGAGGCCGGTTTTTCCGTCCACAAACAGGGGAGCGGAGACCCGGTGTAAATTCAGCCGGACGGTAAGGCTGTGCTGAAATTCCCGGTGAATCAGTTCGATGGCACGCTGCAGTTCGTTGTTGGTCAGCGGCATCTGATACCCGGCAGGGATTACAAGTTTACTCATCGGATCCAATCATTCCTTTTATCATGATATAAAATTAATTAAAAGAGCAGGGAAGCGACAAATGGGGTGACATACGCCTCTATCAGGGCAGCCACAGCCAGCAGGGGCAGCAACACCAGAGCCAGCAGTCGCAGGATCAACAGCATACACTCCGACAGGGGCACGGCTGTTTCATCCTGACGGCAGCGGCGGCTCAGCTGCCCGCAGACGTACAAGCCCATGGCAAAAGCCAGAATCAAGGCTGGAAGTTCAAAGATCCCGTGTGGGATCAACGCCGCCAGATATACCAGCATGGAAATGCCATTGGTAACATAGTAAGCGGCAAGCACACCCAGCAGCATGGCGTTCATTCCGAGGGCCAGGGCGGTCAGGTGAACAAAGGGGATCAAGCCGTAGAGCATGATCATGGTGCAGGCCTGCAGGTTATTGGACAACAGGGCAACGGCGGAGAGATTGCCAACTTCATCCACAACATTTAAAGAGAAAAATACATTCCCAACATAGGAAAATAAAATTTCCCGCAGATCCGGCAGCAGCATACAGGCGGCAAAAGCGATCACTGCCAGGATGAGAAATGCAATGGCGGATCGTTTTGCCTCCCCGGATCCACCGTCTTTCCAACACTGCAGCAACCGGCCGTACTGTGGGATTAGCAGATCGTTCATGCCTTCAGCAGCTCTATGCCGCGGCGCAGACGGCGGAGCGTTTCATCCTTCCCAAGGATGTGGCAGATCTCCACGGCACCGCCGGGAGTGACCAGCTTGCCTGCCGCGGCGATGCGGACCGGCCACATCAAAGTGGCATTTTTTACCCCCAGTGAGGCGGCCAGATCGATCAGCGTATCATGGATGGCATCGATTGTCCACTGCGCAATGTTTTCCAAGGCGGGAAGTGCCTTTTGCAGCATCTCCAGGGAGATAGCGGCATCCGTCTTGGATTTCTTGTTGGTATAGAACTCCACGCTGTAGTCCGGAAGCGCATCAAAGAAGTCCACTTTCTCCGGAATGTCCGTCAGCCTTTCGCACCGGGCCTGCAGCAGTGCGGCAATTTCGCAGGTGTCGTAGGCGGGATTTTTGACCGCCTGGCGGATATAGGGCTCTGCGGCCGTTGCAAACGCCTCGGGTGTCAGGGCGCGGAGATAGGTGGCGTTGAAATAGTCCAGTTTGGCAAGATCGAAAATCGCAGGGGACTTGGAAATACCGGCAATGTCGAAAGCCTCCACCAGCTCGGGGAGGGTAAAAAACTCCCGCTCGGCGATCTCGCCCTTTGGGGACCAGCCCAGCAGTGCCACATAGTTCAAAATAGCCTCTGTCAAGTAGCCCATGGAACGCAAATCCTCATAGGAGGGATCGCCGTGGCGCTTGCTCATCTTGTGCTGTTGATCCCGCATGACGGGAGAGCAGTGGACATAGGTGGGAATTTCCCAGCCGAAGGCCTCGTACAGCAGATTGTATTTCGGGGCGGAAGAAAGGTATTCACTGCCGCGGACCACATGGGTAATCCCCATCAGGTGGTCGTCCACCACATTGGCAAAGTTATAGGTGGGCAGTCCGTCCCGCTTCAGCAGTACCTGGTCGTCCAGGGTTTTGTTCTCCACCGTGATATCCCCAAAGGAGACATCGTGGAAGGTAGTGCTCCCCTCATGGGGAACCCGCTGACGGATAACATAGGGTTTGCCGGCAGCCAAATTCGCCTGAACCTCTTCAACACTCAGGCTGCGGCAAGGATCATCAGCCCGGTCAAAATTACCTGTGTCCTCTTCAGACTCCGTCTTTTCGCAAAAACAGTAATAAGCCGCGCCCTTTTCCACAAGAAGCTTAGCGTATTTGCCATATAAATCCCGGCGCTCTGTCTGGATATAGGGACCGACCGGGCCGCCGACATCTGGGCCCTCATCATGCGTCAGGCCGCATTCTGCCATCGTGCGGTAGATCAGCTCGGTGGCGCCCTCCACCTGGCGGGTTTGATCGGTATCCTCCAGGCGGAAGATGAAGGTGCCGCCGGCCTTGCGGGCGATCAGCCAGGTATACAGCGCTGTGCGCAGGTTGCCCACATGCATATAGCCGGTGGGGGAGGGGGCAAAACGGGTACGGACCGTCCCTTTTGGAATGCGGGACTCCATCTCCTCAAAAAAAACTTGATCAAGTGCCATGAATATACCTCCAAGCAGGAAATTTTCATAAAATCACAAATTACATTATCCCTTTTCTCCCTTGGAATGTCAAGGCTGGAGTTGCTGTTTTCCGGTGGATCTGGTAGAATCATGAAAAGAGGAAAGGAACGTGAGAGAATGGCAGTTGAAGAAGAGGTATTTCCGCTGATGATCGGCGGCGTACTGCTGATCAGTGCACTGGAAGCGGCGGCTGGTTGGATGCTTCTGCGGGGGCGGAGAGGGGCACGGAAAAAGCTGATGACTCATGTGCTGCTGATGCTGGGGGGATTTTACTTCCTGTTCCGCTGCGTATTTGCCTCCAGAATGGGCGTAAGTGCGGCAATTCCCTCCATTTCCAACTCCGCCGGCATGGGACTGTTCGGACTTCTTTGGGCGGCCAGTGCCATCTGCGTGATATCCCTGGTGGATGAACTGATAAACAGGGAATAGAGAAGAGGCCGAAAGCTCCGCGCCATAGGCGCGGAGCTTTTTTATCCGTTGCACTTTCCAGCTTGCTGTGATACACTATAAAAGTTAAATTACGCCCTTTTGCGCGGGCGATTTCAATACATGAATTTGAGGTGTTCCGACCATGGAAAACGAAGTACAAAAGAAGCGGATTCTCAGCGGCATTCAGCCCTCCGGCGATCTGACGCTGGGATCTTACCTGGGCGCCATCAAGAATTGGGCGGCTCTGGCTGATGAATATGACTGCTATTATATGCTGGCCGATATGCACACCATCACGGTCCGTCAGGTCCCGGCTGATCTGCGCCGCAGGACGCTGACCCAGGTGGCGGCCTATATTGCCTGCGGTCTGGATCCAGAGAAAAATGTGCTGTTTGTCCAATCTCATGTGCCCGCTCATGCCCAGCTGGCCTGGGTGCTGGACTGCTATACCATGTTCGGAGAACTCTCCCGCATGACCCAGTTTAAAGACAAGTCTGCAAAGAATGCCGACAACATCAACGCCGGCCTCTTCACGTATCCGGCGCTGATGGCGGCTGACATTCTGCTGTATCAGGCAGATCTGGTGCCGGTGGGCGGTGACCAGAAGCAGCATGTGGAAATCTGCCGGGACATCGCCACCCGGTTCAACGGAGTTTACGGGGACGTGTTTAAGCTGCCGGAACCGTATATTCCACAGGTAGGCGCACGGGTGATGAGCCTGACCACTCCGGAGAATAAGATGAGCAAGTCTGACAAGGATCAAAATGGTTGCGTCTATATGTTGGAAAAGCCGGAGGATATTCTTCGGAAGTTCAAGAAGGCGGTGACCGACTCGGACGCCTGCGTCCGCTACGATCCTGCGGCAAAGCCCGGCGTGTCCAATTTGATGCAGATTTACTCTGTGGCCACCGGAAGGAGCTATGGAGAGATTGAGCAGGAGTTCGACGGCCTGGGCTACGGCGACTTTAAGAAGGCTGTGGGGGAGGCTGTGGTGGAGCTGCTGCGGCCCATCCGGGAGGAGACGGAGCGCTTGCTGGCAGACAAGGCATATCTGGAGAGCGTATACCGTACCGGCGCGGAGAAGGCCTCCTACGTGGCGAACCGGACACTTTCCAAGGTCTACAAAAAAGTCGGATTCCTGGCCCGCTGACGGAGGACGAGTATGATATTTGAAACGCGGCTGATTGCCTACGTGATTCTGGCGCTGCTGGTGGCGTTGGTGGTCAGCTTCCTGATGACGCCCGTTGTGAAGACCTTTGCCTATAAGGTGGGGGCCATCGATGTTCCAAAGGACGCCCGCCGGATGCACAAGGTACCCATCCCACGGCTTGGCGGTCTGGCGATTTTTATCGGCTTTATGGTGAGTATCCTGCTGTTTGTGCCTATCCGGGGTAACCAGCAGATGCAGAGCATTCTTCTGGGCGCTGTGATCATTGTGGTATTGGGCGTCGTGGACGATATCATGGCTCTGCCCGCCATGTTCAAGTTTGTGGTGCAGATTGTGGCGGCACTGATTCCCGCCCTCAACGGGGTGGTGATCCAGGCCTTTTCCAACCCCAATATTTTTTCTGAGAACCTGTACTGGGTACTGGGCGGGCTGTCCATTCCCTTTACCGTGCTGTGGATTGTGGCCATTACCAACTCCGTGAACCTGATTGACGGCCTGGATGGCCTGGCCAATGGTGTCTCTGCTATCTCTGCCACCACCATGCTGGTGATTGCCCTGCTGGGGGATCAGGGGCAGGTGTCCATCGTTCTGGCGGCTCTGGTGGGCGCCTGTGTGGGATTCATGCCCTACAACATGAATCCCGCCAAGATGTTCATGGGGGATACCGGCGCCACCTTCCTGGGCTATATCCTGGCTACCATGTCCATTCAGGGCCTGTTCAAGTATTACGCGGTGATCTCCTTTGTGGTGCCGTTTTTGATTCTGGGGCTGCCCATCTTCGACACGGCGTTCGCCTTTATCCGCCGTATTGCCCACGGTCAAAGCCCCATGCATGCCGACCGGAGCCATATCCACCACCGGCTGATTGACATGGGGCTGAACCAGAAGCAGGCGGTGGCGACGCTGTACGTCATCTCCGCCATCCTGGGCCTCTCCGCCGTCGTGCTGACCACCGGGGGAGAGCAGAAGGCCATGCTGTTTTTCGCAGCGCTGTGCATTGTGGCCGTGGTGACCGCCCGGGTGGTGTTTCCCAAGGAGGTCAAGGAGGAGCTGAAGGAAGAGCTGGAAGAACTGAAGGAGCACGGGCACCACACTGCGGAGGACAAGCCTGCAGCGGAAACGGCTCCTTCGGAGACGGCGGAGTCCGGATCGTCTGAGGCCCCTGGGGATTCCGAGAAAGAAGAGGACGCATAACATGGAAAAACTGCGCGTTATGAGCGTGTTTGGCACCCGGCCGGAGGCTATTAAGATGGCACCGCTGGTGAAGGAGCTGGCGGGCCGGGAGAATGTGGAGAGTCTTTGCTGTGTCACGGCCCAGCACCGGCAGATGCTGGACTCCGTGCTGGAGGTCTTTGACCTGAAGCCGGATTACGACCTGGATATTATGACGCCCCGCCAGACCCTTTCCACCATTACCAGCAAGTGCCTTTTGGGAATGGACGAGGCCATCGATACCTTGAAGCCCCATATGATTCTGGTTCACGGGGATACGTCCACCACCTTTGCCGGGGCGCTGTCCGCCTTTTATCACCAGGTGCCGGTTGGGCATGTGGAGGCAGGCCTCAGAACCTATGACAAGTATTCTCCCTTTCCGGAAGAGATGAACCGCAAGCTGGTATCCGCCATTGCGGATTTATATTTCTGCCCTACGCGGAACAACAAAGAAAACCTTTTGAAAGAAGGCATTACCGAGGGGCTGTTTGTCACAGGCAACACCGTGATTGACGCCCTGAAAACCACTGTCCGGAAGAATTACCGCTTTTCCACCGAGGAGCTGAACCAGCTGCCCTATGGGGAGAAAAAGGTAATCCTGGTGACCTGTCACCGGCGGGAGAACTACGGCGAGTCCATGAAGAACATCATGCTGGCCCTGCGGCAGATTGCGGAGGAAAATCCAGATGTGGAGCTGGTGTATCCCGTTCACCTCAGCCCGGTAGTGCGGGAGGCGGTGGATACCTATCTCCGGGGCGCGCCCAGGGTGCATCTGATTGACCCGCTGCCCGCCGACGAGATGCACAACCTGATGGATCGCAGCTTCCTGGTGCTGACGGACTCCGGCGGACTGCAGGAGGAGGCTCCCGCTCTGGGAAAGCCCGTCCTGGTGATGCGCCGGGAGACGGAGCGGCCGGAGGCGGTGGCTGCCGGTACAGTGAAGCTCTGCGGCGTGGTGCAGGATGATATTGTCACCATGGCGGAGCGTCTGATTCGGGACAGTGAGGCCTATGGCAGGATGGCCCGCGCGGTGAATCCATACGGTGATGGACACGCCTGCCGCCGGATTGCAGACGCCATCGAGTGGAAGTTCGGCCTGCGGAAGGAAAGACCAGAGGAGTTCGGCGCGTAAAAGGCGCTGCCTGCAGCAATTGGGTTCACGGGATAGATAAAAAATGGAGGAGGCCGTTGAGGCTTGTCCGGCGGGGAGAGGAGGCGGTTTTGCCATGGACAGACGCAGAATGAACCAACTGACCATTGCGTTTATTGCAGTGGTGGTGCTGACGGTGTCGCTGATGCTGGCGGGCAGAATGCGGCCTGCCTCTCATATTGTACTGCCGGGAGAACAAGAGACCCCGGGGGAGAATACCGGAGATACGAACTTGGGCGGGGATGCGCTGACAGTGGTGGAGGTAACGCCGGATACGGTACAGGCTGCCATCGCGACACTGGCAAGACCGGAGGTATACTGCCGGACCATGCGGATACAGCAGTTTTGGGATGGCGGAAACGGAGAATTTGACATCAGCGTGGCTGTCAGCGGCAGCTGGACCAGGACCGATCGGATTCTGCCGTCCGGACAGGCCAGGCACGCCCTGACGGACGGCGAATCCACGTATATTTGGTATAACAGCAGCCAGAACGTATACATCGGTCCGGCAGGTACGATTTCTGCCGATAATGAGCAGGTGATTCCGACCTATGAAGAGATTTTGCAGCTTCCACCAGATCAGATTTCTACTGCGGATTACCGTATGATTGCTGAAGATGTGAACTGCATCTATGTGGAGACGGCAAAGGATGCAGACGGCTATACGCTGCGGTACTGGGTCAGTGTGGACAACGGATTGCTGGTAGCTGCGGAAAAGTTGCTGGAGGATGAGACGATTTACCGTATGAGCGGCCTGCTTGTGGACTTGACCGCACCGGAACAGGAGAGCTTTACACTGCCGGACGGAACGATTCTGACCAGCATTCGGGGCGAATCAAGATAAACTAGCCGGGGGATTGTCCCCCGGCTTTTTGCTTCATAAGACTGCCTAGGAGAAAAGTGGTTTTTCATGAAACCGACATACAGAAAAGCAATGATAGGAAATATGTGTGGTGAGATCGGTTCTGGTGACGTATTTTGGCCAGCCCCGCAAAAGATGGATCGCATTTTTCGTGGATTTTTCGACAAGGCTGTGTTATCATAAAAAAAACAGAGAAGATAGGACAGAAAATCATGATGATTTTTGCAGAAATGCTGAGAAACAGACTGTTGACGAATTCGGTGCTGGCATGGACACTGGCACAGCTAATCAAGACCATTCTCTACGCCATCATGCACAAGAAACTGGACTTTCGGCGCCTGTTCGGAGATGGCGGAATGCCAAGCGGACACTCCGCTACTGTGACGGCACTTTCTGTAACCGCCGGTCTGGAACATGGCTTTGCCTCCGCCTCTTTTGCCATTTCGGCGATTTTGGCCATCATTGTGATGCACGATGCAATGGGTGTACGGCTGGAGGCTGGCAAACATGCCAAGGCAATTAATGAGCTGCTGGAGCTGTTCAGCAGCCGGGCGGAGCCAGATGTCAAGCTGAAAGAGTTTTTGGGACATACCCCGATGCAGGTCTGTTTTGGCGCATTGCTGGGGCTTCTGGTGGCGGCAGTAATAAGTGGATAACCAGTGTGTAAAGGTGTGCTGAGAAATGGGGGCGGCTTTTCAGATGAGGCCGCTGCTGCCGTTACTTGACAGATTACCTTCCTATGCTTCTTGAAAAGCTGAAAGCCCGCTGCAGGCATTTTGCCTGCAGCGGGCTTTTGTGATGCTGCAAAAAAGGGAGCGCAGTGTTCAAACCACTTGCTGAAGCTGGAAAAGCGCTTTTGAACGCTCACGTACTTCAAAAGGCGGACTTATGGACTGCAGTAGGATTTATACAGTTCAACATGGTCATAAATAGCCCGCCAGGAGCTATAGGCATTCCCAGTGACACAAATGTATTCTGCACCGCTTGCAGTTACTCCGCAGCTTGCGGCGCAGTTGCCGGACTGGGCCACATAGCCCGTTTTGGCGCCGATCACCGCAAAGTCATCAGGAATATGATCCTCGATTTTACGTAAAAACCAATTCGAGAGTACCTGCCCTTCCGGATGGTATGGCGTGGGTGCTGTCTCATAGGTGCGGGCCCCTAAAATTTCACGGCACAGCTCGTTATCCATAGCGGCCTTTAAAATCATCGCCATATCATAAACCGTACAGAAATGGTCTTTATCATACAGCCCCACACAATTTGTAAAATGGGAAGTTTCAGCAAGCCCCAATTCGTCTAATTTGGCGTTCATCTGCTCAACAAAGGCCTCTTGGGAACCGGATACATACATGGCAAGTCCCAGGGCAGCATCAGCGCCGGAGGAGAGGATGGTGCCGTACAGCAGTTCGCGGATAGAAACGGTTTCCCCTATCTCCAACCCAACCACACTGCAGTCGTTGACATAGCAGTAGTCCGTGATTTCCCGGGTAAGCGTAAAGGTATCATCCAAATTTGTAACTTGCTCGGCTGCGACCAGCAGCGTCAAAATTTTTGTCATGGAGGCCGGGCTGATGACCGTGTCAAAAGCCTTTTCCGCCAGGATGGTACCATTGGTTAAATCAATCAGCACGGCGTATTCACTGGAAAAGGCTTCGTCTAAGTGAATGGTGTCTGCAGACACAGAAGCGGAATAGGGAGGGGCTGCTGCTTCCGGAAGAGGGCGGGTGGACAGAACGGCTCTGCCGGCCTTTTCACGGGCTGGTTCCGCCCGGCTGCGGGAGGACCAGAAAACACCGACCAAGCAGACGATCAGGATTGGAAAAAGCCGAAGCAGCTGTCTGCGGCGGCGCAGACGCAGCTTTTCCCTGCGGGATTTGGCCCGCTGCGCTCTGCGGGCGGCGCGTTCTTCATCAGAGATGGCAGATGGGTGACAATCTTCCATGGGGTGGCTCCTGTCCTGCAAAATATTAAATTTATTATATCAGAAAATCCGGCATATTTCATCCCCTATTTTAGGAAAGTGGGAAATTTGCCTGCACAGCCTCGCGTTTTTGCGGAATTTTGCTGCAAACGGCTGACCAGCCAAGCTGTTTGCGCATAGCCTATTGTAAGAACAGAACTTGGAGGGAACTACATGGCACAGGTAACAAACTTTTTTGTCGGCGCAAACAGCGGCGAAGGATTCCAAAATTTGTTCCCGGAAATGGTGGATTTGGAAGATACATATGACCTGATGATACTGAAGGGAGGGCCTGGCGTCGGAAAGGCCACATTTATGCGGGAAGTCGGACGCAGCATGGAGCAGGCAGGCACCCCTGTAGAATATCTGTGGTGCTCCGGCGATCCGGATTCCCTGGATGGCGTGGTGCTTCCGGATCTGCGGTGCGCCGTGGTGGATGGCACAGCACCTCATGTTATAGAGCCGAGATATCCGGCGGCTGTGGATCGGTATGTGGATCTCGGACGGTTTTATGACCTGACTGCTGCCAAGGCATCAGCGGACGAGGCAAAGGCCCATACCCACGCCTATCAAGCAGCATATGTTCGCGCCTACCGGAATTTAAGGGCTGCGCGGCAGGTAGAACTGGACACAGTTTCGGCGGTACAGAAAACCTTTGATCGGGAACGGGCGGAACGGCGTGCAGATGGAATTTTATACAGAGAGCTACGCCGCCCCGGCGGACAGCAGGGGAAAACAACCCGTCGTTTTTTGGGGACTATCACCCACAAGGGCTACCTCTGGCGTTTTGACAGCGTGGAGACATTATGCCCAAAGGTTTATGAAATTTCTGACAGCTGGGAATTGGCTGGCGGTATGCTTGCACGGTTCCACGAAGCGGCTGTTGAAAACGGTTGGAACACCATAGCGTGCATGGCTCCGGAGGATCCAAGCCGCTTAGAGCACTTGCTAGTCCCGGGGCTTGGGCTGGCATTTGTTACCTCCAGGCCGGGGATGGACTATGGAAAAAAGCCGTTCCGCCGCATTCGGCTCGATGCGATGACGGAACCATCCGGCAAAGCGCGTCTCCGGTTCCAAACCCGCATGGCAGCGCTGCTCCGTGAGGAGGGTGTAACAGCGCTGAAGGAGGCCAAACGCAACCATGACAGGTTGGAGGCCGTTTACAACCCATATGTGGATTTTGAAGGCGTGCGTGCCTTGGCGGCGATTGAAACCGGCCGATTGCTGAGCTATCTGAAATAAAGAGGACAGAGAGAAGCACCATATCCCAGTTATGGCGCTTCTCTCTTGAAAATTTGTTTTCTGGATTTGGCGTTTTTCAGTGGATAACAGAAAAGCTGAAGAATTACATCTCAATTTCATTTTGGGGAGCAGAGGACTTGTCAGCCGATTTAAATGGCGGCTTATCCGACCGGATATGGAGGCACAGATGATAGAGGGGAAGCAGGTACAAGTAGCACGCTGTGAGCACGCTGGCAGTTGGCGCGCCAATGGAAGCCAACGGTACAGCACACGCAATTGACCATGGGACAAGCCCGGCAATGACGACGACGGTATTTTCCAAGTGGGACGCGAATTCCTCTGCATCCGGGATTGTGGGCTGGCAAAGCTGCTGGGTTAGTATGATGGAAAGTGTCTGGTTGCAGGAGACAATGCTGGTGACAACGGCGGTCAGCAAAATGGCGCCAAAAGGAGTCGCCATTTTGCTGAACTTCAGAAGGTGCGCCTGAATACTGTCCAAAAATCCGGTTTCCTTGAAAATCCCTGCGTAACAGGAGGAGATGCAGACAATAAGGAAAACGTTGGACATCGAGTAAATTCCTCCGCCGCTCATCAGTGCAGCCAGTGCAGGATTTTCCGGATGAAAGCCGAATACACAAATCTGCAGCATGGAAAGGAGACTGATTTTCTGAACCTGGCAGGCAATCAGAAAGGCACAGATGCTGCTGATACCGAGCGTGATTTTCACGTGAATTTTCAAGAGGGAAAACAAAAGGATAACTGCTGCCGGAAGGAGTGTGACCAGGGAGAGCGTATATTGTTCCGGAAAAATTCCGCGGATCTCTGCGGCATTTCCTTCAGCCGGGCAGACATATCCGAGGATCCAGTAAACTGCTGAGGGCAAGACAAGAGGAACCCAGCCGGTTCTCATCATAACGGCAATGTTTCGGAAAATATTGGTTCCAGTTAACTCACTGATCAAAAGGGCGCTGGTGGACATAGGGGAGCAGCGGTCGCCAAAATAGACTCCAGAGAGAATCGCACCACCTGTATAAAGCGGGGGAAGTCCCATCCCGGTTGCAATCGTCATACAGATGACACCGATGGTTGCGGCACTTCCAAAAGAAGTTCCTGTCAGAAAGGAGACCAGACAGCACAGCAAAAATGTCACAAGCAGGATTGCGGACGGAACACAGATTCCGGCTGCATAATAGACAATGCACGCGATGGTGCCGCTGGCACGCCAGGCGGCGGTGATCATACCAATTAAAACAAAATTCAGCAGGACATTTTGCACGCTGCGGATTCCAACGACAGAAAAGTGAAGAACTTGCCTGACCGCATACTTTTTCAATCTTCCATAGAGAAAAAACAGGATATATCCAAATAGCATGGCATATAAAATAGACAGGCCTGCAGCTACACAGGTCAAAAGCCCCGCTGAAAACAAAAACAGTAAAACCAGCTCCACCACACGGCATCCCTCCAACCAAATCCGGTGTTTGATTATAGAGGATTATCAGGCCGGATGCAAATGAAATTTTACTGCTGAAAATTTGAAAAAGCAGCAATGTTTTATAAAAAGGGGGGACGCACTTCGCGCGTCCCCCTTTTTATAAAACATTCAATTCAGGAAATCCTTCAGTTTCTTGCTGCGGCTTGGATGGCGCAGCTTGCGGAGAGCCTTGGCTTCAATCTGCCGGATCCGCTCTCTGGTGACATTAAATTCTTTCCCGACCTCTTCCAGGGTGCGGGTACGGCCATCCTCGATGCCGAAGCGCAGCTTCAGCACCTTTTCTTCCCGGGGAGTCAGTGTGGAAAGCACATCCATCAGCTGTTCCTTTAAAAGCGTGAAGGAGGCGGCTTCGCTGGGTTCGGACGCACCCTCATCGGGAATGAAATCACCCAGATGGGAATCTTCCTCCTCACCGATAGGGGTTTCCAAAGAGACGGGCTCCTGTGCAATCTTCAAAATTTCACGGACCTTTTCCACCGGCATATTCATCTCCGCGGCAATTTCGTTTGGGGATGGATCGTGGCCCAATTCCTGCAAGAGCTGACGGGAGACCCGGATGACCTTATTAATGGTTTCCACCATGTGGACGGGAATACGGATGGTACGGGTCTGGTCTGCAATGGCCCTGGTGATGGCTTGGCGGATCCACCAGGTAGCATAGGTGGAGAACTTATATCCCTTGGTATAGTCGAATTTTTCCACTGCCTTGATAAGACCCAGATTGCCTTCCTGGATCAAATCCAGAAACAGCATGCCGCGGCCCACATACCGCTTGGCAATGGACACCACCAGACGGAGATTCGCCTCCGCCAGCTTCTGCTTTGCGGTCTCACCTCTGTTATAATCTGATTTTAGTGCGGCCTCCTCTTCCGGGGTGATCGCGCATTCCTCTCCTGCGGCCCGGGCACGCTTCAGATCCTCCAGCGCCTCGGATGCCCTGTTGCCTGCCGCCATGTCCTGAGCCAGATTGATTTCCTCGTCCGGAGAGAGCAGAGGAACTTTGCCGATTTCTTTCAGATACATACGGACCGGATCGTCGATGGAGAAGTTGCCCACCAGGGAATTGGGATCAACCAACTCTTCTTCTTCTACATCGGCAATTTCCTCAGCGGCGGGCTCGTCATCCGGCAGATCGGAAAGCAGAATCTCATCGGCGCTGATATCGATATTCAGCGCTTCCAGCGAGTCGTAGAGCTGATCCATTTGCTCGCCTTCCAGATTCAAATCATCCACCGCGTCCATGAGCTCGGCAGACTCCAGCTTTCCCTTTTTCTTTCCTTTGGCCAACAGCTCCCGCAGCTTTTCGTTGCTGATCAGCCACGCAGCAGCGGGAAGAGCCGAAACCTGCTTGTCGTCCAGACGGACAATGCCGGCCTTTTTGGCCTCCTCATCGGTCATCATGTGGGGCGGTTCCGCTTCCTGCTGTTTGGCTGAGGACTTCTTGCTGGACCTGACAGCCGGCTTTCCGACCTCCTCTTCAGCGAAGTCCTCTTTCGCCGCATCCGCGGCAGCCAGAAGCGCATCCGCCTGCTGCTCCAGCTCCTCGGGAGTCAATTCCTTTTTTTTAGCCATGCTGCTTTCCTCCAGTACCCTTTTTGTCTTTATATTTTTCTGCCGCTGCCAGCAGGGGATCGGCATTTACCCCACCCGACCGTTTGGCAGCTTCCGTTTGGATAATGCGTATGTAGTCTGTCAATGCCTGTCTGGCATTCTGTACCGATTCCGGCTGCTGACAGACTGATGTCAGATGGCTCATCTCCTCTGGAGAGAAGAGCCCTGTGAGCGTGGCAATGGCCACTGGCCGTCCACAGCTCCTTGCCTGCCACAAAGCGGCGAAAGCCCGTCCCAGCAGGGGAGAGGAGAACTGTTCCTCCTGAATGGGCGGATCTGGTGGGAACAGGCTGTCATCCAAAAGAAGAAGCCTTAAAATACCCTCCTCTGCCCGTGCAGAACGCACATTTTCGTAGCGGAGGGTCCGCTCCTTAGGCTGCCGCTGCGCTGCAGGATTTAAATCCTTGCGGAGCTCCGCCCGTCTTTCCCGTGATATCCGCCGTTTGAAGGCGCGCTGGACCTCCAGCTTCATGGCCTCCGGCGTAATCTTTGCCGCCTCAGCAGCGCGGGTTGTATAAATCTCTCGCTCCACTGCATTGGAAAGCCCGGCCAGAAAATCACTGATTTCCTCGCAATATGCGATGCGGGATTCGTCATTGGCCAGGTCGTATTTCCCGGCCACCTGGGCCATACGGAACTCCGTGCCGTTTTCACTGCCGTTCAGCAGCCGCTCAAAGGCATCCGGGCCTTGGAACTTAATAAAGTCATCCGCGTCCTGCTTGACGTATTCCCCATCCACCAGCCGTCTGGGAAGCTGAAGCACTTTTACGGAAAATTCTGAGTTATTCAGAATCTGCAGGGCCCGCTCAGTGGCAATTTTGCCGGCATTGTCGTTGTCATAGCAAAGCACCAGCTCCTTGGTAAAACGGGAGAGAAGCCGGGTTTGCTCCACGGTCAGCGCCGTGCCCATAGAGGCCACCGCATTGTCAAATCCCGCTTGATGGAGGGTGACGATATCCAGGTTGCCCTCGCACAGGATGATATTGGAACGCTTGGATTTTTTGGCAAGATTCAGCCCGTAGAGCACCCGCCGCTTGCTGTAGACCGGGGTTTCCGAAGAGTTCATATACTTGGGCTCGGACTTGTCCAGAACGCGGCTGCCAAAGGCCACCACATCTCCACGTGTGTCGATCACAGGAAGCATCAGGCGGTTTCGGAACTTGTCATACAACCCACCGTTCCGGTTTTGCACAACGAGGCCAGCTTCCAGAAGTTCCGTTTTTGTATAGCCCTTTTTTGTCATGGCAGTCAGCAGAACATCCCAGGCGTCCAGAGAGGCGCCCATGCCGAATTTCACCGCGGTCCGGCGGGTAATGCGTCGGCGGGCCAAGTAGTCCTGCACTGCCTGTCCTTCTGGCTGCTGGAGCAGCTGGTAGTAAAATCTGGCTGCGTCCCGGTTCAGATCCAGCAGCCGCTGACGGCGGCGCCCGGCTTCGCGATCACCGTCTTCCTCCGGAACCTCCAGCCCGGCCCGCTTTGCCAAAAAGCGCACCGCGTCCGGAAAGGGGAGGTTCTCCTCCTCCATGATGAAGTTCACCACGCCGCCGCCCCGTTTGCAGCCGAAACAGTAATAAATTTGTTTATCCGGGGAGACAGAGAAGGAGCCCGTTTTTTCGCTGTGGAAGGGACAAAGGCCAAACAGATTGGCGCCCTTGCGGGTGAGCTGTACGTAGCTGCCTACCACGTCCACAATGTCACTGCGTGCAATCAATTCATCCAGAAAGCTCTGGGGGAACGCCATGTGGCAAAGTCCCTCCTTTCGGTCAGTTTTGCCATATTTCCCGATCGTCATACCGAAATGTGCGTCCTTTTAAAAGGTAGCAATTAAGATATACCCGTTTACTTTTGAATTTCCTCTTTTTTTCTCAAAATTTTTGAAAAAAGTTTGTGGAATCTTTACAGATGAGCATAGAATGCGTAAAATGGGTCTTATCTGCAGAAAGGAGGAACACTTCGATATGCCCATTGAACTCTGGACTGCCCGAATGGAGCGGCCTTTGACAAATCGGGAGACTGAGGCGATGCTGGCGCTGATCCCGGCAGAGCGGCGGGAACGGCTGCTGCGGCTCCAGAAGCCGGAAAAACGCCGGGAGCCATTGTGTGCCTACTTTCTATTGCGCCATGCCCTGTGGGAGCAATACCATTGGAAGGGGATTCCACCCATGGCGTATTCCTCCTTGGGAAAGCCCTATTTTCCGGATTTCCCAACGGTCCATTTCAATCTGAGCCACACTGCCGGTGCGGTGCTTGTGGGACTGTCTGATGAGCCGGTGGGGGTGGACATTGAGCACATTCGGCCTGTGAGCCAGCGGACCATGCGCCGTTTGGCGGATGTGGCCACAGAGAGGGCCTTTTTCAAAAGCTGGGTGCGCCGGGAGGCCCGGGCGAAACGGGCGGGAACGGGCATTGGCGTGATGCTGGAGTCGGAGACGCCGCTGCAGCACGGAGAACACTTTTATTTTATAGAGACCTTTCCGGGATATGTGGCCGGAGTGGCCACCCGCGGCAGCGAGCGGCCGGGAAGCGTACGGAAGTACGAGTTGGATGGCATGATGTAAGGGATGTCTCATGGTATATGTCACCGTGGACATCAATTTAAAGCGTGTCCGGATGGACAGCGACGCTTTCATGGCGGATCTGCCGGATCTGGAAGTGCTGTATCTGGGACTGGCGCGGATTCAAAACAGAACCTGGCTTACCCGGGAGCATATCCGGAATTTTTGCTGCGCCTGTTATTTGGGAATAAAAGCCCATCTGCCGGGATGCGGCAGAATAGTTCTGCTCCGCACCAAAAAGCGGCGGGACTACTGTCCCGCCGCTTTCAGCTGCCAAAGGCAGCATGGATATGCTTATACAATTTTTCTGAGGAGCTGCGGCTCGGCGGCATCTTTCTGATCGGCAAAGTATCGGATGATATCCTTACGGGTCACAATACCGGTGAAATTACCAAGATCATCCACAACCGGAATAAAGTTTTGGTTCATAGCACTGGTGAGCAGTTCCTCCATACTGACGGTGATGCGAACGGAGGGATAGTTGTTCCCGCGGAGAATGTCCCGAATTTTCAGGTGCTCCATATCCTTCATAGAAAATGGCTGCTGGGATTCACGTCCGTCTGCGAGAAGCCGCCAGAGAAAATCGCCTTCGCTGACAGTACCTATGTATTGTCCGTCCCGTGAGATGACGGGGATTGCAGTGTAGCTGTGGTGCCGCATTTTTTCCAGTCCCTGACGGAAAGTGCAGTCTTCATACAGATAGGCGACACGGTTCTTGGGGATTAGAAAATAAGCAATGTTCACTTTGTTGCCCCATTTCTCCTGGGCGGGGATCCGCCCGTATTTGGCTGCTTCCAGCCTTTGCCTTTAGTATAAAAAATCCAATCGCAGAATTGATGAATAATCTATGAAATTTGTATGACAAGGTTCTTTACATTTGTCGTTTTTGCTGATATGATAAAAAATGTTGTGATATATGCAACAAAATGGAGGATCGTGTGATGCTGACAAGAGAGGAACTGGAGAAAAGCCCGCTATTTGCAGATATCAGCTATGAAAACTATCTTTTAATGCTGGATTGCTTCCAAGCAGTTCAGAAGTCCTTCCGCACAGGAGATCTGCTCTGTGATTTCACTGCAGAAAGAAACAATGCGGTTGGAATCATTGAGCGGGGAAAGGCCTCCTTGATCCGGATTGACGAAGATGGGATATCCACAGTGCTGGAGGAGATGGGGGCCGGCGGTGTATTTGGCCGGATGCTGTCATTTTCCGCCTCCAGTCGGGACAGCCTGGAGGTGGTTTGCCGTACGCCCTGTGATGTGCTGTTTATCGATTATCCTCATATTCTTAAGCGGTGCGAGAGAGCCTGCACCCATCACAGCCTTCTGGTACAGAATATGCTGCGCTTGCTGTCAGACAAGGCGCAGGCCCTCTCTGAACGGGTGGATGTGCTTTCGCGGCGTTCTATCCGGGAAAAACTTCTCTGCTACTTCCACCAGCTGTCGGACAAAACAGGAAGCGATACGTTTACACTGCCGTTTTCACTCAGTATGCTGGCGGACTACATCGCAACTGACCGCAGTGCCATGATGCGGGAGCTGAAGCGCCTGCGGGAAAGCGGGGAACTCCGGTCAGATGGACGGACATTTACATTGTACTCCTGAAAGGAAGAATCTGCAAAATACCCAAAAAACCAATGGAAAGATTGGCAGAAATGCGGGAGAAACTCGTTGACGAGTATTTTTGCATATGTTAAAATATGAACAATGTGTCGTATCGAAAGATGCAGATCTGCAAAACTCCTAAAATTCGAGCATTCGGGAAAGAAGGAACAGTATGTATCGTATCGTGAGAAAAGAAGCTCTCCGTCCCACCGTAACCCTATATGAGATTGAAGCGCCCCTGATCGCCAAAAAGGCACAGCCGGGCCAGTTTATCATTCTGCGGGTGGATGAGCACGGCGAGCGGATCCCCATAACGATCAACAACTATGACCCTGAAAAGGGCACTGTCACCATTATTGTGCAGACGGTCGGTGCCACAACGGAGAAACTGAAGCACCTCAACGAGGGCGATTGCCTGCAGGATTTTGTAGGCCCCTTGGGCAAGGCAACCGAGACTGAGGGCAAGAAAAAAGTCTGCGTGGTCGGCGGCGGCGTGGGCTGCGCCATTGCCTATCCCGTTCTGAAAAAGTTCCATGATGACGGGGCGGAGGTTCATGCGGTTGTAGGCTTTAAAAACAAGGATTTGGTCATTTTGGAGGACGACTTCCGCAAATCCAGCGATATTCTGAAGATCTGTACGGACGATGGCTCATACGGCCAGAAGGGCTTGGTGACCGATGCGCTTAAGGAGCTCATTGACGCCGGCAACCAGTATGACGAGGTTTTCGCCATCGGCCCCATGATTATGATGAAGTTTGTCTCCAAGACGACGGAGCCATACGGGATTCCCACTACGGTGTCCATGAGCCCCATCATGGTGGATGGCACTGGCATGTGCGGCGGCTGCCGCCTGTCCGTCGGCGGCGAGATGAAATTCGCCTGCGTGGACGGCCCGGATTTTGACGGCCACAAGGTCGACTGGGATCTGGCAGTCAAGCGCAACCAGATGTACCGCGACTTTGAAATGCACAAGCACGAGGAAACCTGCAACCTGTTCAAGAAGGAGGCCGAATAACCATGGCCAATATGTCTTTGACGAAGAATCCTATGCCCTCTCAGGATCCCAATGTCCGCAATAAGAATTTTGAAGAAGTGGCTCTCGGCTATACGGAGGCCCAGGCTTTGGATGAAGCCCAGCGCTGCCTGAACTGCAAGAACAAGCCCTGCATGACCGGATGCCCTGTGATGGTACATATTCCGGAGTTTATCGCTGAGGTCGCCAAAGGCGACTTTGAGGCCGCTTATCAGATTATTTCCAATACCAGCGCCCTGCCTGCCGTCTGCGGCCGCGTCTGCCCCCAGGAGAGCCAGTGCGAGAAGTACTGCGTCCGGGGCAAGAAGGGCGATCCCGTCGGCATCGGACGGCTGGAGCGGTTTGTGGCCGATTGGCACAACGCACACTCCACCGCCGCACCGGAAAAGCCAGCGTCCAACGGCCACAAGGTGGCTGTTGTCGGATCCGGCCCCTCCGGCCTGACCTGCGCCGGAGATCTGGCCCGCAAGGGATATGATGTCACGGTGTTTGAAGCGCTGCACCTGGCCGGCGGCGTGCTGGTCTACGGCATCCCAGAGTTCCGTCTGCCAAAGTCCATCGTCCAGAAGGAAGTGGACGGCCTGAAGGCACTGGGTGTCACCATTGCCACTGATACCGTTATCGGCCGTACGGTCTCCATCGATGAGCTGCAGGACGAGATGGGCTTTGAGGCAGTCTTTATTGGTTCCGGCGCGGGCCTGCCCATGTTTATGGACATCCCCGGTGTCAACTATAAGGGCGTGTTGTCCGCCAACGAGTTTTTGACCCGCATCAACCTGATGAAAGCCTATCTGCCCGACTCCGATACCCCCATCATCCACCCCAAGAAGGTGGCCGTGGTGGGCGGCGGCAACGTGGCCATGGACGCCGCACGCTGTGCCAAGCGGCTGGGTGCCGAGGTCTATGTGGTCTACCGCCGCGGCATGGAGGAGCTCCCCGCCCGTAAGGAAGAGGTGGAGCACGCCGAGGAAGAGGGCATCATCTTCAAGACCCTCAATAACCCGGTGGAAATCCTGGCGGACGAGGATGACAATGTCAGCAAAATTCGCTGCATCAAGATGGAGCTGGGTGAGCCGGACGCCTCCGGCCGCCGCCGTCCCATTGAGGTGGCAGGCAGCGAGTTTGACTTGGATGTGGACTGCGTGATCATGGCACTGGGCACCAGCCCCAACCCCCTGATCAAATCCACCACCAAAGGCTTGGAGATTAACAAGAAGGGCGGCATCGTGGTAAACGAGGACGGCCTGACTTCCAGGGAGAACGTCTATGCCGGCGGCGACGCCGTCACTGGCGCTGCAACCGTCATCCTGGCCATGGGCGCAGGCAAGACTGCGGCTAAGGCCATCGACGAAGTCCTTTCCAAGAAGTAAATCCGTTTTTAGAAAAATGCCCTGCGGATACATGTCCGCAGGGCATTTTTCTATAGAGAGAAGAGCTGAAAAAGAGCCCTTCTATTTTTTTCGCCGCTCCCTTTGCTCCGGCAGATACAGCAGCTCCTCAAAGCTCTTGATATACACGTCGCAGAAGCCCCGCATTTCTTTTTCATCCTGGGCAAAATAGCCGTCATATACGCCGACTACCCGCATCCGTGCCTTTCGGGCACCCTGACAGGCGGCCAGGCTGTCATCAAAAACCGTACAGTCCTCCGCACGTACGCCGCATTTGGAAGCGGCTGCCCGCCACAGGTTCGGCTCCCGCTTTTCCACACCCAAATCGTGGGCAAAGAAGATGTCCTCAAAATACTTCAGAAGATCCAGCTTCCCCAGGGCGGTGCGGCAGTGATCCGGCACACTGGAAGTCACAACGGCCATCCGGCGGCCTTCTGCTTTGCATTGCTTCAGATATGCCCGTACGCCAGGCTTAATGGACACATGGGCATACATGTCACCAGCCAGTTCCATCCACTCTGCCATAATCTCCTCACAGCTTTCCGGCAGATGACAAAATTCTTTAGTGAACTTGGCTGCCAGAGGGAAGATGGTATGGGCAACTCCCTCGTAATAGGCGTGGGTATAGGGAAGGCCGCGCCTGGCTAAAAATTCCCGATCCACATCCTTCCAAATGCGGTTGGAGTCAATCAGGGTGCCGTCCATATCAAAAAAAAACATGATCTAAACCTCCGTTTCCAGCCAGAAGCGCCAGGGAAAGTCCCTGGCCTCCTCTGCATAGTCCACACCGATCCGGGGCCCCGCACAAATGCGCTCCCTGCTGGGGAGTGGGGAAGCAAGCCCTATATCCGTCGGATATTCGCAGACAAACAGGGTATCTCCTGTTAAATCCATTCCGTTTTCTAAAGTGGTAAGTGATAACCCTTTACATAATTTTCCGGGACCATTCATAAAATTTTTTCGCTGATAAGCAGTCAAATGCTCTGTGTTGGTGCCAAACCGCAGACGGCGTATCGTTTCATTTCCCGCAATGGGTTCCACGGCGCGGATAAGGACGGCGGCAGGCTCGCCCTCCGGTTCCGTTACAAAATTCAGGCAATGGTACATCCCATAAATGAAATAGACATAAGCATGTCCGGGCGAACCGAACAGGATGGAGGTTCGGGGGGTTTTTCGGTAATTGTAGGCATGACAGGCTTTGTCACAGCGACCGATATAGGCCTCTGTCTCTGTAATGCGGCATACCAGGGCCTCCCCGTCCAATATGCGGACCAGACAGGTACCCAAAAGCTTTTTGGCGATTTCCACCGTATTGCCCATGTAGAAATTACGGGAAAGCCTTGCCATTTTTTCACCTCGGTGTTAGAATATAGCTCTCTGTGGACATTGTCCCCGGAGGTCTAAATTTGTATATAATTTTTTATTCAGTATATCATGGAACAGACAATGGAGCAAGCTATATGAAAGTCAATCGCATTCGACAAAATGTATTTCCGGTTCTGGCGGCTTCTATTTGGGGCACGGCGTTTGTAGCCCAGAGTGTTGGCGCGGATTATGTGGAGCCCTTTACATTTAACGCCGCCCGATCGGCTGTGGCCTTTTTATTCCTGCTGGTTCTGTGCATCCTGCTGCGCCTGCGGCGGAAGCGGGACTTTCGCGGAGAAGTAAAACCAGTACCCGCTGCCCAGAAGAATTTACTGCTGGGCGGCCTGTGCTGTGGTGTGGCACTGACTTTAGCAGCCAACCTGCAGCAAAAGGGATTGGAGACCACCTCCTCCGGCAAGGCCGGCTTCATCACCGCGCTGTATATTGTGATTGTTCCCATTGCGGGAGTTTTTCTAAAAAAAAAGGCGCCGAGGACAATCTGGGTCAGCGTCACGCTGGCGGTGGCCGGATTGTACTGCCTGTGCATTAAGGAGGATCTCTCTGTTTCTGCAGGGGATTTCTATATATTGCTTTGCGCACTTTGCTTCTCTGCCCACATTCTGCTCATTGATCACTTCACACAGAAGGTGGACGGTGTGGAGTTGTCCTGTGCGCAGTTTTTGGTGGCAGCGGTGCTGTCCGCTGTGGGAATGCTGGTGACGGAAACTCCTACATTAGAGGGGCTGCGCCTGTGTCTGGGACCTATTCTTTACGTGGGCATTTTCTCCAGTGGTGTAGCTTATACGCTGCAGATTCTGGCACAGAAGGACTCCAATCCAACGGTGGTTGCGCTGCTTTTGAGCTTGGAGGCAGTGTTCGCCACGCTTGCAGGCGCTATTGTGCTGGGAGACCGCATGAGCGGGAAAGAGTATGTGGGTTGTGTTTTGATGCTGGTGGCCGTTGTGCTGGCACAGCTTCCGGCATCCCGGGAGGAACAGCCGCAGGAAGAGGCGGCTTTGGATGAGTGAACCAAGCGGGGATGCCAAGCGGCGTCCCCGCTTGATCTGGGATTGGACAAAGGTGCAGCCCTATGGTATAATATAAAATTGTATGAGTATGTTACGAGGTGATTCCGTGCGCATCGATGTTTTGGGCGTTGGATTTGATAACATGACAATGACGGAGGCTGTGGACGCTGCAGCCGCGCTGCTGGATCGTCCGGGATGCCACTATGTGGTGACGCCAAACCCGGAGATCGTGGAGGTCTGCCTGGAAAACGGCGAGGCAAAGGCAGCGGTCAACGGTGCAGACCTGGTGCTGCCCGACGGCGTCGGCATTATTAAGGGGGCGGCCATGCTGGGGACGCCGCTGAAAGAAAGAACACCGGGAATTGAATTCGCCGCCCACTTAATGGGGAGAATGGCAAGGACGGGCAAATCCCTGTATTTGCTGGGTGCCAAGCCGGGTGTTGCGGAGCAGGCGGCCGAAAACTTGAAAAAGCAGTATCCGGGCCTTATGGTTGCAGGCACCCATGACGGCTATTTTCAGGAGGACGCCGACGTGGTGGAGGCCATTCGCAAAAGCGGCGCCGACGTGGTGTTTGTGTGTCTTGGCGCGCCGAAGCAGGAGCTTTGGATCCAGAGGAATGGTCCAAACACCGGGGCACATTTGCTGTGCGGCTTGGGCGGCAGCCTGGATATTTTTGCCGGCGTGGCAGAGCGGGCCCCGAAGTTCTGGTCTGACCATGGGCTGGAGTGGTTCTACCGCCTGTGCAGAGAACCAAGGCGCATTGGCCGCATGATGAAGCTGCCACTGTTTTTGATACATGTCAAACAGGAGAGGCGACGCAAATGAGCGGAAAACTGATTGTATTTGAAGGAACCGACGGATCCGGCAAGGCAACCCAGGCAAAGATGCTGGGGGAACATTTACGACAGGAGGGGATCCCTTTCCAGGAGATTGACTTTCCCCGATACGGAAATCCTTTTGCCGAGCCTGCCAAGCTTTATCTGGACGGTGCTTTAGGCAGGCGGCCCGGAGATGTCAGTGCCTATGCGGCCTCCACACTGTATGCTGTGGATCGGTATGCGTCCTACAAGCAGGACTGGGGAGCGGCTTATGAGGCTGGGACTTTGATTTTGGCCAATCGTTATACGACTTCTAACGCGGTGCATCAGGCGTCCAAGCTGCCGCCTGCTGAGCGGGAAGAGTTTTTGAAGTGGCTCTTTGATCTGGAGTATCACCGTCTTGGACTGCCGGAGCCTGATTTGGTGCTCTATCTGGATCTTCCGACAGAGCTCTCGGAGCGTATGCTCCGCCGGCGGGAACATGTCACCGGCACCCATGCAGATATTCACGAACAGGACGAAACCTATCTTCGCAGCTGCCGCATGAATGCGCGGCAAATTGCAAAGGAGTTGGACTGGACCGTTATCAACTGTGCCAGGGAAGCGGAGATCCGATCTGTGGAAGATATTCACGAAGAGGTCTGGCGCAGGATGAAACGGTATCTTTAAAGAAGGCCTGTCCTGTTGCCGGGCGGCAGAAATGGGACGCAGAACGCCCCATTTCGCCAGGTGTGATGTCTTAGCAGCAGGTGTTGCCGCATCCGTCGTCGCAGCCGCATCTGCATCCGCAGCTGTTCCCACCCCAGGAATTGCCCCAGGAACCGCCGCAGCAACAGCAGATCACGATGATGATCAGGATGATCCACAGGCAGGAGTTGTTTCCGTTGTTAAAGCACATACTTGTCACCTCGCTTTGAGACATTCTATGCGCCCGGCCGGAATTTGGAGCCTGGCCATTGGAAAATTCCTGCGAGTATGAAAAAAATATGAAAAAATATAGGCTGTTTCCGGCGGAGGTACACCGGGACAAGAAGGAATGGAGGTTTCTATGGCTGATTACAGGAAGGGCGATACTGCCAGCTGGGACGCAGAACAGGTGCGCCGCAGTCAGGCGGGAGAGCCTGGCCACCATCACAGCGGCGGCCAGACACGCCGTAAGCGGCGGCGCCACGTCAATCCAATGCTGTATATTCTGTTTGTACTGCTCACCTCGGCCATTCTGGCTGGTGTGGGCTGGCTGTTGATCACGGATCTCTGCGCGTTCAATAAGGATCTGAAAACCGTTACGGTGCAGATTACCTCCGAGGATACGATGGGCACGATTGCTACAAAACTGAAGAATGCGGATCTCATTGAGTATAAGTGGTTCTTCAAACTCTTTGCCTCCGTTGCCAATGCCGATGAGAAAATCGGCATCGGCACCTATGAACTGAACACGGATATGGATTACCGGGCGCTGATTATGGGAATGCGGAATTCCTCCGGCAATATGAGCGCGGACACGGTCCGTGTTACCATCCCGGAGGGGTATACGGTGGCCCAGACCATCGCCCTGCTGGCCAAAAACGGCGTCAACACGGAGGAGGCCCTGACCGAAGCGGCCCAGACTGGGGATTTCGGCTACGAATATATTGACAGCAGCTCGGAGGATATCAGCCGGTTGGAGGGTTATCTGTTTCCGGACACTTATGAATTTTATATAAATCACAATGCCAAGGACGCACTGGGAAAGCTCATCAGCAATTTTGACAATAAATTAAATGAGGATGATCTGGCTGCGGCAGAGGCCAAGGGATACGATCTGCAGGACGTGATCACCATTGCCTCCCTGATTGAAAAGGAGACCGACGGAACAGACCAGAAGAAGATTGCCTCCGTTATCTACAACCGTCTGGAGGGAGCCGGCGATAAGGGCGGCACATACGGTTTGCTGCAGATTGATGCCTCGCTGCTGTACGCCATTCCAGACCATGAGGGAGCTATCACCAATGCGGACAAGCAGGTGGATTCCAAATACAACCTCTATAAGTACGCGGGGCTGCCGCCCACGCCTATCGCAAATCCGGGCCTTGCTGCCATTGAGGCGGCGCTGAACCCGGAAAGCACCGACTACTATTACTATGCGTTGGGGAAGGACGGAAAGCACCACTTCTCCACGACCCTGAAAGAACACAACGCATTTTTGAACAGTGATCAATATGCCGGAAACTAAGAGAAAAAAGCCGGAGCTGCTGGCTCCGGCGGGGGATATGGAAAAGCTGCGGATGGCGGTGCTGTACGGCGCCGACGCCGTGTACCTGGCGGGCACCAGCTTTGGTATGCGGGCTTTTGCCGGGAATTTTGAGGGGGATGAACTGCGCCAGGCGGTGGACTTTGCCCACCGCCATGGCGTACGTGTCCACTGCACCATCAACACCATGCCCCGGAATGATGAGATTGCACGGCTGCCGCAGCATCTGGAACTGCTGAATGACGCAGGTGTGGACGCGCTGATTGTGGCGGATCTGGGCGCTTTTACGCTGGCGGGACGCTACGCACCCAGATGTGCCCGCCACATCTCCACCCAGGCAAGCATCTGTAACTACGAGACCGCCCGGGCCTGGCATGACCAGGGCGCTTCCCGGGTAATTCTGGCCCGGGAACTGAGCCTGGAGGAGATCCGGACGATTCGGGAGAAAACGCCCCCGGAGCTGGAGGTGGAGGCATTTGTCCACGGCGCCATGTGCGTCAGCTATTCCGGCCGGTGCCTCCTGTCCAATTACATGACCGGACGGGATTCCAGCCGCGGCGCCTGTGCCCAGCCCTGCCGCTATCAGTACGCTCTGATGGAGGAAAAACGGCCCGGAGAGTATTTCCCGGTGTTTGAGGATGAACAGGGTACGTACATCATGAATTCCCGGGACATGTGCATGATTGACCATCTGGATGATCTGCTTGCCGTTGGTTTGGATAGCCTGAAAATTGAGGGACGGGCCAAATCCGCCTATTACGCAGCCATTGTTACTGGAGCCTACCGCCACTGCCTGGATGCTGCGGCAGAGGGAAGAAAACCGGATCCAGTTTGGCGGGATGAGGTGGAACATGTCAGCCATCGGCACTATGCCACGGGATTTTACTACGGACAGCCGGGACAATATTACCAGGATTCCCGCTACATCAGAGAGTGGCAAGTGGTTGCACTTGTCGAAGAATGTGACGAAGCGGGCAATGCGACACTGTCTTTGCGGAACAAATTCCGCACCGGAGACACCGTAGAGCTTGTAGGACCCGATTTGCGGCCCTTTGCCATGAGCGTGCCGGAAATGTCGGATACGGCTGGGGAGCCGCTTACAGAGCCAAAGACCCCACAGATGACCTTTTATATGAAATTGCCGCAGGCGGTGCCGCCGTTTTCCCTGGTGCGTCATGCGGTGGAATTATCAGCGAAGTAAGGAGAACAGAGATATGAATGCAGACCTTGTGATTGTTGGCGCCGGTCCCGCCGGTATCTTCACTGCCCTGGAGATGATCAAAAAGGGCAGCCGCCAGAAAATTGTCATGGTGGAAAAGGGGCAGAGCGTGGAGAACCGCCACTGCCCGAAGGACAAGACAAAAAAATGTATGAACTGCAAGCCGTACTGCCACATTACCACAGGCTTTTCCGGCGCAGGCGCATTCTCTGATGGCAAACTGTCCCTCAGCTATGAGGTGGGCGGCGATCTCCCAACGCTGATCGGAGCGGATGTGGCCCAGGAGACGATTCATTATACGGATAAGATTTATTTGGACTTTGGTGCGGATGAGCATATTGAAGGCCTGGGCAATGAGGAGGAGCGGAAGGAGATTCGTAAGCACGCCATTCAGGCTGGACTGAAGCTGGTGGACTGCCCCATCCGCCATATGGGCACGGAGAAGGCCCAGGGCATTTACCTGGCCATTGAGAAATATCTTCAGGAAAACGGCGTTGAAATGTATTTTGGTTATGAGTGCCAGAATCTGGTCCTGGAGAATGATATCTGCAAGGGCGTCTCCATCTCCAACGGCAAAACCAATTTGGAAATTTATGCAAAACATACGGTGGTGGCCACCGGGCGCCGGGGGGCCGACTGGCTGGAGAGGCTGTGCGCGGAGCATAACATCGCCCATAATCCCGGCACTGTGGACATTGGTGTCCGGGTGGAGGTCCGCAATGAGGTGATGGAGACCGTCAACCGGGTGCTGTATGAGTCCAAACTGGTTGGCTATCCCCGTCCCTTCAAGAACAAGGTCCGCACCTTCTGCCAAAACCCCGGCGGCTTTGTCAGCCAGGAGAATTATGATAACAACCTGGCAGTGGTGAACGGCCACTCCTATAAGGAGATGAAGAGCGACAACACGAACCTCTCCATCCTCTGCTCCCATAACTTTTCTGTTCCTTTCAATCAGCCAATCGCCTATGCCCAGAAGGTAGGCGAGCTGACAAATATGCTGGCAAACGGCCAGATCCTGGTGCAGCGGTTCGGCGATATTCTGGATGGCAAGCGCACTTGGCAGAAGGAGCTGGCCCAGTCCAACATCCGGCCCACCCTGCCGGATGTGGTGGCCGGCGACATCACTGCCGCCATGCCTTACCGGGCCATGACCAATATCATCAACTTCATTCAGGCCATGGACTATGTGGTGCCGGGCTTTGCCGCCTATGAGACGCTGCTGTACTCTCCGGAGCTGAAGTTCTACTCCAACCGGGTAAAGATGGATACGGACTTCAATACCAGCCTGAAGGGACTCCACTGCCTGGGCGACAGCTCCGGCTGGACCAGAGGCCTTATGATGGCGTCCGTCATGGGCGTTCTGATGGGCCGCAGAATTGCGGAAGAGGGCTAATCGAAAAAGCACCGCTCCATCCATCGGCAGCGGGTTTGGAAAACCTTTCCTTCTTGCATAAATCGTTCTGCAGCCAGGGCTGCAACCGCAGGTTGACAAATTTCCACCCGCCGCGTTCTTGTGTTTGCGCGGCGGGTGGATTAGCATATTGCCATCAAAAAAAGAAGGAGAGGATCTGGTGATGGAATTTTCAGAGAAGCTGATGGCTCTGCGGCGCAGGGAGGGCCTCTCACAGGAGCAACTGGCGGACCGGCTGGGTGTGACCCGCCAATCCGTCAGTAAATGGGAGAGCGGAGCAGCTATGCCGGAGCTTGTAAAGCTAATTTCCATGTCAGAGCTTTTTGGAGTCAGCATAGATTATTTGGTGAAGAACCAGATGGAAGAGCTGGAGGAGGTCACGGGTTGTCTGACAGAGACAACCCGCCTGGAGGAGAAAGTAGATGATCTGGCGAAGTACTTCCGGGGCTATGCCTATGACAGCGAGACACGGCTTTTCGGTCTTCCGCTGGTATCTGTCCGCTTTACCCGCCGCGGATTTCCGGGACGGGACGGTGTGGCCAAGGGCGTCATTGCCATCGGCAACGCTGCGGTGGGCGTGGTCGCCATCGGCGCTGCCGGCGTTGGGGTATTCAGCCTGGGCGCTTTTTCCGTGGGAGTGCTCTCCATCGGTGCGCTGGCAGTGGGCACGGTTTCTTTGGGGGCAATTGCTGTGGGAATTCTGGCTTTTGGATCTGCGGCCGTCGGCGTCTATGCCGGCGGCGTGGCGGCTGTCGGGCAGAAAATCGCGGTAGGCATAGCGGCCTTGGGAGAGACGGCCGTTGGCCAGGATGCTTCCGGACAGAATATTCTGCTGTGGAGTGACGGCCTGACCTGTGCCCAGGTAGAGGCATTTCTGCGGGAGCACTACCCGAATTTATGGTACCCGCTGCTGCGGATACTGAGCTTTTGGGGCACGTATATTCACTAGAATTCCCCCGTGGATTTTTAGGATCCACGGGGGAATTCTATCTGCCGATCCCATACGCCCAAAAGCTACAGAAGTGGTGCAAACAGCCCGGCGCCTACTACGGTCAGAAGCCCGGACACCACGATGGACAGACTGCTCATGGCACCCTCCACTTCGCCCATCTCCATGGCTTTCGCGGTGCCGACCGCGTGGGAGGCGGTGCCAATGGCCACACCTTTGGCAATGGGATCCGTAATTTTAAAAATACGGCAGACGGTTTCAGCGAAAATATTGCCCAGCATGCCGGTGACAATGATGACGGCGACGGTGATGGATACATAGCCGCCCAGCTCCTCGGAAATACCCATGCCGATAGCGGTGGTGATGGACTTCGGCAGCAGCGTCACATAGGCGCTGTGATCGAGCTGCAGCAAAAGGGACAAAATGAGCACGGTGCAAAGGCTGGTCAAAACGCCGGAGGCAATGCCCAGAAGCACAGCCCGGCAATTTTTCTTCAGCAGATCAAACTGCTCATAGAGCGGGATGGCCAGGCAGACGGTGGCTGGTGTGAGGAGATAGCTGATGAACCTGGCGCCCTCTTGATAGATTGCGTAATCCACATGAAATGTCAGCAGCGCCAGCATGGTCAGAACAATGGAAATCAAAAGGGGATTGAAGATGGGCAGATTCCACTTCTTCTTCAAAAGTACGCCGATGCCATAGGAGAACAGACTGACAAATACGCCGAAAAAGACGGAGTTTTCAAAGAATTCACCCATGGTTTTCTGCCTCCTTTTTCCCTTTACGACGAATGACAGCCTGCGTGACAAGGCCGGAGACAACCATTACCGCAAATGTGGAGAGAAATGTGGCGGCAATGTATTGCATCCATGTGGGACGGATGACGTCCCAAGCGTTCAGAAGTCCCACGGCCGCGGGAATAAACAGCAGCGGCATGATCTCTACCAAAAAATGACCGGTTTCTTTTACGGCGCTGATGGGGATGAGCTTCAGCTCCAGACAGAGAAACATCAGAATTACGCCGTATATGCTTGCGGGAACCGGCAGGGGAATCAAATCGTGAAAAACCTCTCCAATAAAAGAGATGAACAGGATGATTCCAAATTGTTTGACAAATTTCAACAGGGATCCCTTCTTCCAAATGGTCGATAACTTTGCCATTATGGCACGTATAGCCGTTGATTGCAATTGCGAACAGACGCTTTCGGCAAACTCGCTAATAAAAATTGTGCAGTGGAGTCAGTTTCCGACAGAAAAAAGCAGGCTGCATAAGCAGCCTGCTTTCCGTTATCGCTCGCCATTCCACTCAGCATAAAACTCCGTCAGAAATTGTTCCATAAACGCATGGCGCTCCGCAGCCAGCTGCCTGCCGTACTCTGTATTCATCAGATCCTTCAGCTTCAGCAGCTTTTCGTAGAAATGATTGATGCTGGTGCCCTGATTTGCGGCATATTCCGCGGCGGACATCGTCAGCTTCGGCGCCTCCTCCGGATCGTGGATGGGGCGGCCCCGGCTGCCGCCGAAGGCAAAGGCCCTGGCGATTCCGATTGCTCCAACGGCATCCAAACGATCCGCGTCCTGGACAATTTTCCCCTCCGGTGTGGCGGGTGTTACGGAGTCCGTTCCACGATAGGAGATTTCACGGATGACAGCACAGATCCGCTCCTCCAGCTCCGGAGAAATCCCGTTTTCCTGCAGGAAGGCGCGGGCATTGGCCAGATTCTCCGTATGAAAAAGCTTTTGGTCATCCGCGTCATGGAGCAGAGCGGCCAGAGCAATCACCGTCCGGTCACCGCCCTCACTCTCCGCAATGGACATGGCCGTGCGGTATACCCGCAGCGTATGGTGCAGATCATGCCCGCTGCTCTCGCCCTGGAAAAGATCCCGCAGACAAGAGACGGCGCGCTCCGTCAAAAGGGTGAGATCCTTCATTTTCCAAGCACCTCATGTCTGATATAGTCAAAGGCTGCGTCCTCGCCCTCGTCCCGCAGTTTGATTAAAATTGTCTCCAACAGGGACTCAGTGGCGGGGTGCAACAGCAGGCGGCGCTGCTTGCCGCGAAGGAAAAACCGATAGGGATCGCCGGGATTGAAGGCATCTCCACGATAGACCTTACTGGCGGCCAGACGGTCACAGAACATCTCCGCCACATATTTTTTCGGCATTTCCACGCCGACGATGCCTTCCCCGGTGGGGCTGTAATCCGTCCAGTACTCAAAATGGTGGCGATTGCGCCCCTTGTGGTGCAGCCAGGAGGCGCTGTACCCGAACGCCTTTCGCTGGGCGTCATTGGGACTGTGGTCGCCCTGAAAGTACTTGACACCTGCAAAAAACTCCACCGGGGCGTACTTGGACAAATCGTGGGTGAGGCCCTGCCAGTACAGCCCCAGGCGAAAGCAATATTTCCGAACCAACGCCCGGTGGCGGTGGACAGTTTTCAAATGACCCCAGAAATGCAAGGAACTCACCTCAAAACAACATTCTGTTTTCCAGTATAGCACGGCGGCGGAGAAAAAACGAGCAAAATTTTGCATGGAATCCGCATGGCCGCAGACACTAACCGGGAGGTGTTGAAATGGAGGCTGCAATTTTTGACTGTCCTGCAGATTGGGAGAAGCTGCTGCCGAAGGGTATCCGGATTTTGAAAAGCAGAGATATGCTGGCAGACGGAAACTGGAGTCTGCTGGCATTGACCGAGCAGGGATGCCGACAAATAGTGGATGCAAGCTGCCGGGTTTTGCTGGTTCCGGGGGACTGGGCGGCCTCTGTGCTCACACGGGTGCGGGCGGATACCGTGATTACCTGCGGCCTGTCCCCCAGAGACAGCCTGACGCTGTCCAGCCTGACAGAGCCTGTGCTGTGCGTCCAGCGGGCGCTCCCGCGACCGGACGGCGGGGAAGTGGTGCCGCAGGAATTTCCATTGCCGCCGCTGCCCGGAAATGCGGTGCAACTGCTGCCGCTGCTGGGACTGCGTCTGTTGCAGATGCCACTGACAGAGACGCCCTTCCTATGGTAAATTCAGAAAAAAGGAGGGGATTCAATGACCTGGTACGGATGGCTGGCACTTGGGATCCTCGCTGGAGGAATCTGGCTGGTTTGGAGGGCGCTGTACGGCGGAAAAAGCGGAGCGGTTCACTGCATGGGATGCGGCTGCTGCGCCGCCACGGGAAAATGCATTCTGCTGGAGGGAAACCAATCCGGGCAGAAGGAGAAAAAACCTTAATTTTGTCCGGAATTTGCGGAAATTGGCGTTGACAATACCAACAAAAAGGATATAATATTTGTGGTTATAAAAGCAAATGCGATGACAAAGCCAGCTTTGCGAAACCGGCCCAGCGAGAGGGGAGCATGGTGGAAACCCCTTGCCTACGCCGCGAAGCAGCCACTTTGGAGCAGTCCGCGAAGAGCGGAACGACTCATCCCTGTTACCGGATGGCTTAAGATTTCCCCGCTGAGGGGGACAATTAGGGTGGTACCGCGAAGCTGAGGCCTTCGCCCCTAACCAGAGGGGCGGGGGCTTTTTGTGTTACATGCGCTGGATCCACCTGCCCGGCTGCGGAAAATCCGCCGCTTTTGATTTAAATTCCAGAAAATTTGTAATATTGGAGGAAGAATACATTATGGCACATCCCTACCACGGGCTGAATGAACTTCGGGAGATGTTCCTCAGCTATTTTGAGAGCAAGGGCCACCTGCGGCTGCCCAGCTTTTCCCTGATCCCCCCCGCCAGCGACAAGAGCCTGCTGCTGATCAACTCCGGCATGGCCCCCATGAAGACCTGGTTCACCCGGGAGGAGGAGCCCCCCCGCAACCGTGTCACCACCTGCCAGAAATGCATCCGTACCGGCGATATTGAGAACATCGGCCATACCGACCGCCACGGCACCTATTTTGAGATGCTGGGCAACTTCTCCTTCGGCGACTACTTCAAGAAGGAGGCCATTCCTTTCTGCTGGGAGTTTTTGACGGAAGTAGTAGGACTGGAGGCCGACCGACTGTATCCATCTATCTATCTGGATGACGAAGAGGCCTTTGAGATTTGGAACAAGGACATCGGCATCCCTGCCGAAAAGATCTTCCGCTTCGGCAAGGAGGACAATTTCTGGGAGCACGGAGCAGGTCCCTGCGGTCCCTGCTCCGAGGTGTATTATGACCGCGGCCCCGAGCATGGCTGCGGCAAGCCCGGCTGTACGGTCGGCTGCGAGTGTGACCGGTATATCGAGGTTTGGAACAACGTATTCTCCCAGTTTGTCAATGATGGAGAAAACCACTATACGGAGATGACCCATAAGAACATCGACACCGGCATGGGACTGGAGCGGCTGGCCTGCGTGTGCCAGAACGTAAACTCCCTGTTCGATGTGGACACCGTGATGAACATCACCAACAAGGTCAGCGAGATCACCAATGCCCATTACGGTGAAAGCCAGAAGACCGACGTGAGCCTGCGTGTCATCACCGACCACATCCGATCCGGCGTGATGATGATCTGCGATGGAATCCTGCCCTCCAACGAGGGCCGCGGGTATGTGCTGCGCCGTCTGCTGCGCCGGGCTGCCCGCCACGGAAAGCTTCTGGGAGTGGAGCGTCCCTTCCTGCATGAGGTGGTGGAGACGGTGATTCACGAGAACGAGTGCGCCTATCCAGACCTGCGGGAGAAGCAGGCCTATATCACCAAAGTGGTCCGCACGGAGGAGGAGAACTTTGCCCGCACCATCGACGGCGGCATGAAGATCTACAACGACCTGCTGGCAGCTCACAAGGAGAAGGGCGAGACTGTGTTCTCCGGTGCCGATGCCTTTAAGCTGTATGATACCTACGGATTCCCCATCGACCTGACTGTTGAAATGGTGGAGGAAGAGGGCATGACCGTGGACCGGGACGGCTTCGACCAGCTGATGGAAGAGCAGCGCGTCCGTGCCCGGAAGGCCCGGGAGGCGCTGGGTGACCTGGGCTGGGCCGGTATTGAGTTCGGCTCCGATATGCCTGCCACGGAATTTGTGGGCTATGAAAACGATGTGACGGACGGCAAGGTGCTGGCCATCGTGGTGGAGGGCGAGCTGCGGGATGAAATCGTCGCCGGCGCCGAGGCTACCGTTGTGCTGGACCAGACCACCCTGTACGCCGAGATGGGCGGCCAGGTGGCCGACCACGGCACCATCACCTGCGGCAGCAGCGTGTTCCGGGTAAAGGATGTCCAGAAGAACAAGGGCGGCAAGTTCCTCCATACGGGTGTGCTGGAAAGCGGTGAGCTGAAGGTGGGCGATTCTGCGGAGGTGTCCATTGATGTGGATCGCCGCAAGGCCATCCGCCGGGCACACAGCGCCACCCATCTGCTGGACGCAGCTCTGAAGAAGGTGCTGGGCGACCATGTCCATCAGGCCGGTTCTCTGGTGGAGCCTGACCGTCTGCGGTTTGACTTCACCCACTTTGAGGCCATTACGCCGGAGCAGCTGGCCCAGATTGACAAGCTGGTGAATGACGCGATTCTGGAGGGCTATCCGGTGGTTACCGAGGTTCTGCCCATTGAAGAGGCCAAGAAAAAGGGTGCCGTGGCCATGTTCGGCGAGAAGTATGGCGACACTGTCCGCGTTGTGGAGATGGGCGACTTCTCCATGGAGTTCTGCGGCGGCACCCACCTGGACAACACTGCCAAGGCCGGCCCCTTCCGCATTAAGTCCGAGAGTTCCATCGCCTCCGGCGTCCGCCGGATTGAGGCGACTGTGGGTAAGCTGACGCTGGAGACGGTCAACCGCAACCAGCAGATGCTGTTCCATGCGGCTCAGATGCTGAAGACCAACCCCGGCGAGTTGGAGGCCAAGATTGACCAGCAGCTGACAGAGATGAAGGAGATGCGTCACGAGCTGGAAAAGTTCCAGGCGGAGGCGTCTCTGGGTGAGGCCCGGCAGTTCCTGACGAGTGCCAAGGATGTAAAGGGGCTGAAGGTTTTGACCGCTATCCGCAACGGGATGGATGCGGCCGCCCTGCGCCAGATGGGCGACTTCCTGCGGGACAAGGAGTCAGGCGTGGTGGCCGTGCTGGCCTCCGTCAATGGGGAAAAGATCACTTTCTTGGCCATCTGCGGCCCAGAGGCGGTAAAGAAGGGCGTCAAGGCCGGCGACTTGGTGAAAAACGTCTGCGCAGTCTGCGGCGGCAAGGGCGGCGGCAAGCCGGACAGCGCCATGGGCGGCGGCACGGATCTTTTGAAGCTGGACGATGCACTGGCCAGCGTGGACGATTTCGTGTCCGAGAAGTTGGGATAACCTGCCTCAGATGCAGCGTACAGAGGCTTCGCCGAAGGCAAACGCTTAAACCAGCCCTATAAAAGCCTTGCGTTTCCCGCCGCTGCCGATGTAAAATGAAAAAAGGCCAGCTGCCCGGCGGAGATGGTCTGCCGGGCAGCTGATAAAATGGGAAAAACCTGCTGCGCGGATGGAGCGGCACGCAGGGGTTGGAAGAAAGGAAGCGGGAAGATGAAGGTATTGCTGATCAACGGAAGTCCGCACCAGCACGGCTGCACGGACACGGCGCTTTCTCTGGTGGGGGAGAGCCTGCACGCCGCCGGAATTGAGACGGAGAATTTCTGGCTGGGCGCCCAGCCGGTGGCGGGCTGTACAGCCTGCCGCAAGTGCGCGGAGACCGGACGCTGTGTCATCCAGGACCGTGTGAATGAATTTTTGGACATCGCCGGGGAGTATGACGGCTATGTGGTGGGATCTCCGGTGCATTTCGCGTCGGCTGCCGGAAAGCTTACATCCTTTTTGGACCGGGCCTTTTACGCGGCCAGAAATAACCGAAGGATCTTTGCCTTCAAGCCTGCGGCGGCCATTGTCTCCGCCCGGCGGGCGGGTACCACGGCCTCTTTGGATCAGCTGAATAAATACTTTCTTTATCTGGAGATGCCGATCATCTCCTCCCGATACTGGAACATGGTCCACGGCAACACGCCGGAGGAAGTGCTGCAGGATCGGGAAGGCGTCCAGATTATGCGGACACTGGGCCGGAACATGGCGTGGTTCCTCCAGTGCAAGGCCGCCGGAGAGGCGGCGGGCGTGAAGCTTCCGGAGCAGGAGGATTGGACACCCACAAATTTCATCCGGTAATTGCCGGCTTAAAGAAGGGAGCAGCCTTATGAACGATTGTCTGTTTTGCAAAATCGCAGCGGGAGAGATCCCCAGCAGCAAGGTCTATGAGGACGATGTGTGTTATGCCTTCAACGACATTGCGCCCCAGGCACCGACCCATTTCCTGGTGATTCCAAAGGCCCATATCGGTTCCGTGTCCGAGGTGACGCCCGAAAACAGCGGCGTGGTGGCACATATTTTTGAGGTGATCGCCAAGCTGGCGAAAGAGCAGGGAATGGAGAGCTACCGTGTGGTCTCCAACATCGGGGAGCAGGCGGGGCAGAGTGTGTTCCACCTGCACTTCCATGTGCTCAGCGGACGGGACATGACGTGGCCTCCGGGCTGAGCTTGCCGCAAAAGCCTGCTTGGCTTCATGGTTGCCTGACGGCAAAATCTGCGCCAGCGCTTCTGAACTTCTTTCGTTCCTCAGTAAACGCGTTTGCTGGTTTGCCGGGGAGGGAAGCAGGGCAAACAGCCGCAGCTATATAAAAAAGCAGCGCCGCATGGCGCTGCTTTTTTATGATTGCTTTCGTTTATCAGGCTGCCAGCTCGGGCATTGCGCTGGGGTCAATTTCCTGATAGCCGGAGAAGTCGGGATAGGTGATTTTTACGCTGTTTCCGGTGGCCTTGATGGTCATGGCAACATCGTAATCATAGGCCACGTCCATCACGCCGATATCCTCGCCAAGATCCATCTTCATGGCGGCAGAGAAGACCATCTTCATGTTCTTCAGGTTTCCACTGCGGTCTACGGTATAGGTAGCGGTGATGTCGCCGAAGGTCATGGACATGTCCATACCGGCATCACCCATCATGTCCTGGACGCCGTTCAGGATACCGGCCATACCCTTGCCGATGACCACGGTATACACCGTGTCGCTGCCGGACTTTTCTGTGGTGATGGAGTCAATCATGGCAAGACCGTTCACACCCATGTCGGAGGTCTGCATGCCGGCCAAGCCTTCCAGCGCAGCCAGTTCATCAGCCACCTGGTACTTATAGGTCATCGTCTCTTCACCGTCTGCGATGCTCATATACATCCAGCCGTCCTTCATCCACATGCCCATGTCCATGGCAACGCCGTCCGTGGTGGTCTTCATGGAATAGGCCATCTGGATGTCGTTTTCATCCAGAATCATCTTCACATTGCCGGTCACATCGGAAGTGGTAGTCTCTGTCTCACCGTCGGCGGTGGCGGTCATGTCCATCTTCATGACGAGGTCGGCATCCATAGCGGTTCCATCCATTTTGGAAGTAGCAGCGTTCATACCGCGATAAGCCTCGATCTTGGATGTCATGGAGGCGGCCTTGTCCTTTGCAATCGCCCCGCTCTGGATGAGGCTGTCCAGCAGATAGGTGCTGCCATCCTTCAAATCAGTGCCCAGAGCCTGGTAGGTGACGGCGGCGAGGTCATCCCGAAGGAAGGCACCGGAGAACATCATGGGGTCATAGAAGCCCTTGCTCTGGGCAAAGGTCAAGGCATCGGCATAGGCAAAGTCTGTGCCGTCCTGATAGCCCAGGGCACGCAGCAGAAACACCACATAGTTCTGGGCACTGCAGGCGTTGGCAGATCCGAAGGTGGTGGCGGAGGTGCCGTTGGCAATGCCATTGGTATAGAGATAGGCCACATAAGGGGCTGCGGTATCGCTGACGTCGGTAAAGGGATGCGCAAGCTCGCCGGCATCATAGGCAGTCTTGGCGGTCTCCTCAGCTCCATAGAGGCGTACCAGCATGATGGCGGCCTCGCTGCGGGTAGGGGCTCTGTCCAGTGCAAAGTCTCCGTCGGCGGTGCCGCGGAACATGCCGATGGCGGACAAATCCTCGGCCACAGTGTCGAAATCCGAGGCGGAGGCGGTCACGGCCAGGGCTGCGGTCAGCAGCAATGTCGCGGCCAGCATGGTAAAAATGCGTTTCATAATGGTGATTGCTCCTCTCTTTTCTGAACAAGCAGACGCTTGTTTTAGTTTCATTATTTTATTACAATTGTCACAATGCGTCAAGCTGGCGTTTTGCGTAAATCACTGCTATAATGTATTATTGAAGCCGTTCGGGTGAAAATACACAAGGGAATGTTCCCAATTGGTAGCATCCAATTGAGGTGATTCCATGTATTTTCAGAGATTGGAAGACTTACGCGTTGATCATGACAAGTCTCAGATTGAAATTGCGTCATATTTGAATATGAACCGCAATGTCTACTGGCGTTATGAAAAAGGGGTGCGGGAAATTCCCGCATGGGCCGTTATTAAATTAGCGGACTATTATCAAGTCAGCACCGACTATCTGCTGGGCCGCACAGACGATTCCACGCCGCCAAAACCAGCTCGCGGAAAATGAGAGTCCTAGCCGTCTTTACCGGCGCCTTCTCCTGCGGCGTCTTTCTGGCCCAGTATCTTCTGCCGGACACCTGGCTGCTGCCAGGCGCTGCAGTGTGCCTGTTGGCGGCTTGCCTGGCGTTGCTTCTGCCGGGAATCTGGCACAAACGGATACTGCTGGCTGGGGTAGGGCTGTCCCTGGCACTGGGGTGGAACTGGCTGTATATCCGGCAGGTTTCGGCTCCTATGGAGGCGCTGGTGGACACAGAGCGCTGCGATGTCGTCATGATTCTTTGTGACTATGCAGTTCCGACAAATTATGGCGCAAAAGCTGTTGTAAAGTTAAAAGACTTTCCTGCTGGAAAGGCGGTTTACTACGGTGATTTCAACCTGCTGGAGCTTTTGCCCGGGCAGTCAGTGACGGATGACGTACGGTTTCAAAGCGCTGCCCACATCCGGGATGACGACATTACGAGCTTTACCTCCAAGGGCGTGTTTCTGCTGGCCTACTCCCGGGGAGAACCGGAGACGGGGGAAGGGACGGCGTCCTCGCTCCGGTGGCTTCCGGTCCGTCTCGGCCGCGCCATGCGGATCCGGATTGAAAGCTTGTTTGACGGCGATGACGCCGCTTTTCTCACCGCCATTCTGACCGGGGACAAAAGCGGCCTCTCCGCCGGGGCAGCTTCAGATTTGTCTGAGGCGGGATTGTCCCACGTCTTGGCGGTGTCCGGCATGCACTGCGGATTCTTTCTGACGCTGGTGACGCTGCTGGCTGGGCAGCACCGCCGCCGGCTGCTGGCGGGGACGACGATTCCGCTGCTCTGGTTTTACGCGCTGATCACCGGGTGCAGCCCCTCTGTGGTTCGGGCCTGCGTGATGCTGTCATTTCTGCTGGCCGCACCGTTGTTCCGGCGGAATGGAGATCCGCCCACCGCCATGGCAGCGGCTCTGTTTTTCATCCTTCTGCAAAATCCATTTGCCGCGGCGTCCATCAGCCTGCAGCTGAGCTTTGGGGCAGTGGCGGGCCTTCTCTGGCTGACACCGAAGCTCCAGCGTCTGCTGACGGGCGGAAAGCGGCGGGGGAGGATATTCCGGATACTTTCCGCCAGTTTTTCCGCCACTATGGGTGCGTTGGTATTCACAGTGCCGCTCTCGGCATATTACTTTGGCATCCTGGTGCTGGTATCGCCTCTCAGCAATCTGCTGTGCCTTTGGGCGGCGAGCTTCGTGTTTCTGCTGGGACTGCCAGCCGTTTTGCTGAGCTTCCTCTTCAGGCCCTTGGGCCTGGTTCTGGGCCTGGTCCCCAGAGTTTTGACCGGATATATTCTGGAGACGGCCCATATTCTGGCGGCACTTCCATACCACGCGCTGTACTTTGCGAATCCCTATCTCAAGTACTGGCTGGCCTATGCTTATCTGCTGTTCGCCGCGGCGTATCTGCTGAAACCAAAATCCCGCCGAAAATACGGCCTTGCTGTTGTGCTGACGTCGCTGACGCTGGCCCTCACCGTGTATCTCGGACAGGCGCGGTATGCGGCTGGGCTGAACATCGCTGTTCTGGACGTGGGGCAGGGAGAGAGTGTACTGCTGCAGGACAGCGGCAAGTTTGCCTTGGTGGACTGCGGCAGCGGCAACAGCTGGCAGGACCCTGGCGGCACCGCGGCAGACCAGCTTCTGACCCGCGGCTGCCGTTCCCTGGACTATCTGGCATTGACCCATTATGACAGCGACCATGTCAGCGGCGTGGAGACACTGCTGGCCCGTCTGCCGGTAAAAAAGCTGCTGCTCCCCGCAGCGGCGGATGACGCTGGGATCCGAGAAGCCATACTGTATGCAGCGGAGCGCCGGGGAACGGCGGTGGAATACATTGGCGGGGCTGAATCTCATTATGCGTTAGGGGAAAGCAGCCTGACGGTCTATCCGCCGCTTGGCAGCGGCGGCGACAATGAGGAGGGACTGGCGGTACTTTGCACCCGGGGGGACTATGATCTGCTGATCACCGGCGATATGAACGCCGCTACGGAACAAAAGCTGCTGGAGACATTTGCCCTGCCGGATATTGAGGCGCTGGTGGTTGGCCACCATGGGTCAAAAAGCTCTTCCTCCAAAGCGCTGCTGGAGGCGGTGAAGCCGGAGACGGCGATTATCAGCGTAGGCAGCAATTCCTACGGCCATCCCGCGGATGAGGCCCTGCGGCGGCTGGCCATGGCCGGGGCGGCTATCTGCCGCACGGACAAGCAGGGCACGATTACCATCACCGTAAATTGAGGAAACAGTCATGGCATATACAAAAAAAGCACCAAAGGCCAACGAGGCCTTTCAAAAACTGAAAAACGATATCTCCGCCAGTACAATTGGGTGCGGCTATCTCTTCTATGGAGAGGAGAGCTATCTCCGGGAATATTATCTGGGAGAGCTGCGAAAGAAGCTGGTGCCGGCCGGATTTGAGGAATTCAACTACCACCGGATGGAGGGAAAGGAGCTGACGGTTCAAACCCTTTCTGAAATGGCGGAGGCCATGCCCATGCTGGCGGAGCGGACGCTGATTGTGGTGACGGATTTCGACCTCTTCAAGCTGAATGAGGAGCAGCGGGAAAAGCTCATCGCTTTCCTGGGAGACATCCCGCCCTACTGCTGCGTGGTGTTTGTGTACGACACAGTGGAGTATAAACCCAACAAGACCATGAAAAAGCTGTGTAAGGCGATTGCGGACCATGTGGAGGCGGTGGAGTTCCGCCCGGCGGACAACAGCGACCTGGTCACCTGGATCGCCCGGCGCTTCCGGGCTTTGGGCAAGGACATCGACCGGCAGACGGCGGAGTATCTGATTTTCATCTGCGGGGGACTGATGACGGGCCTGGTGCCGGAGATCACCAAAATCGGCACCTATGCCAAGGGGAAGACCATTACCCAGAAGGATATCGACGCGGTGGCAGACCCGGTGCTTTCGGCAGAGGTATTCAAGCTCAGCGACGCGGTACTGAAGGGCAATTACGACGAGGCCGCCCGGATTCTGGGAGACCTTTTGAAGATGCAGACGGAGCCGATTATGATTCTGGCGGCACTGGGCAGCCAACTGCGGAGAATTTACACGGCTCGCATGGCCATCGACAGTGGAAAGGACAAGTACTGGCTGATGGAACTGTGGGATATGAAGTCCGACTATCCTGCCAAGCTCCTGATCTCTGCGGCACAGCAGACCAGCGCCGGCTGGTGCGCCGACGCGGTGAAGATGTGTCAGGTGCTTGACCGGCGGATGAAAAGCGAAAAGGGCGTTGATGCAGCCGGGGAGCTGAAGCTGTTGCTAGTACGGCTGGGGGCGCGTCGGAAGTGAAAAAGATTCGGGAAGTGATCGTAGTGGAGGGCCGCTACGATAAGAATACCCTCGCCCAGGTGGTGGATGCCACAGTGGTTACCCTGGGGGGCTTCGCCGTGTTCAACAACAAGGAGAAGCTGGCTTTTCTCCGGCGGCTGGCACAGGAGAGGGGGCTCATTGTCCTCACGGACAGCGATGGGGCGGGCTTTGTCATCCGCAGTTATCTCAAGGGTGCGCTGCCGAAGGAGCGTGTGAAACAGGCCTATATCCCGGACATATACGGTAAGGAGCGCCGCAAGCGTACCCCGGGCAAGGAGGGAAAGCTGGGCGTGGAGGGCATGCGGCCCGATGTGCTATTGGAGGCCCTGCGGCGGGCAGGCGCCACCTTTGAGGACGAGACGGCAGAAGACAGACAGAAGGAGCTCATTACCAAGGCAGATCTTTTCGAGTTGGGCCTAACCGGAACGGCCGACAGCGCCAGCCGCCGCAGGGCGCTGCTGCGGCAACTGGACCTGCCGGAGCATTTGACACCAAATGGGCTGCTGGAGGCGTTGAATTTGCTCTATGACCGCAACAGCTTTTTGGAGATGGGAAAGGAAAAGGGGCAGGAATCGTAAAGCTGCCAAGAAATGTGCAGATAAATTGTCAATTTAACTAAAAACGAGAGAAAAACCGAAGGAATGGCATATAGTTTTTGTTAATTTTGCGCCTTCCGACATGATTCGACAAACTTTCTCCCATACACATGCTACGCTTCTGTATGTGTGTTTACTGCCAAAAGGTGAAAAGGGGGAAATGAGCTTGCAAAAGGTCTTCATAGGAAGAAGCAAGTGCAAAGAGGCTGAGGTAAATTATTACCTGCTGTCAGAGGAGCTGGAGGATTCCGTCGGACAGTACGGCCTTTGCGTGGAATGCGGGGAAGAAGCAGAGAGCATTTTGAGAATTACAGAATCTCAAAACGCCGTTTTAACGCTGCTTTCTTTGCTGGCCAGTGGTGGTGTGACACCGATAGCGGTGCGGGATGTGGTGGAGGACTGGCTTTTGATGTAATTTCCGGAATTCCTATCTGGGCAAAACCAGACATTTCCAGTGGTTTCTTCCATTCAAAAAAATGAATGATCCTACAGACTTTCGGATTCTCCCTTGCAAATCCGAAGCGGATTTTGTATAATAATAGCCTGCTTTGAAATACGTTGTACAGGAGGAACGGACAGCCATGGCAGAGGATATGAAACAGATGCAGGAGGAAGCACCGGAGAGCCGGAACTTCATCCATGCTTTTATTGAAGAGGACATCGCGCCTGGCGGACAGTATGAGGGAATGACAGTTCACACCCGGTTTCCGCCGGAGCCCAATGGATATCTGCACATCGGCCACTGCAAGGCGCTGACCATTGACTTTGGTACTGCCGAAAAGTATCATGGCCTGTGCAACCTGCGGATGGACGACACCAATCCCACCAAAGAGGATGAGGAGTACGTAGAGGCCATCAAAGAGGACATCCACTGGCTGGGCTTTGACTGGGGCGACCGCTTTTTCTACGGTTCCGACTATTTTGAAGAGGACTATCGCCAAGCGGTTGGACTCATCAAAAAGGGGCTGGCCTATGTGTGCCAACTCTCTCCGGAGGAATTCCGGGCCCACCGGGGCGACATCGGTGTGCCGGCTACCTCTCCTTATCGGGACCGCCCGATGGAGGAGAGTTTGGATCTCTTTGCCCGGATGCGCGCAGGGGAATTCCCGAATGGCGCCATGACCCTTCGGGCGAAGATCGATCTCGCCAGCGGAAACTTCAACATGCGGGATCCGGTTATCTACCGCATCAACCACATGCGTCATCACCGCCAGGGGGACAAGTGGTGTATCTATCCGATGTATGACTTTGCCCACCCCATCCAAGATGCGCTGGAGGGGGTGACCCACAGCCTTTGTTCTCTGGAGTTCGAGGCACACCGCCCGCTGTACAACTGGGTGATTGAACATTGCGATTTGCCCAGCAAGCCCAGACAGATTGAGTTTGCCCGCCTTGGCATTGACCATACGGTAATGAGCAAGCGGAAGCTTCGGGCCTTGGTGGAGGATGGGAAGGTATCCGGCTGGGACGATCCGCGGATGCCGACGCTCTGCGGCCTGCGCCGGCGCGGCTATACGCCGAAGTCCATACGCAACTTCTGCGACCGCATCGGTGTTGCAAAGTCTACCAACGTGGTGGAGTACGGCTTTTTGGAGCACTGCCTGCGGGAGGATTTGAACGAGACGGCCCAGCGTGTTATGGCGGTTCTGCGGCCTGTCAAGCTGACTATCACCAATTATCCGGAGGACAAGCACGAGACCGTCAGCGTGGAAAATAATCCCTTGGATCCGGATGCTGGAATCCGGGAGGTGACGTTCTCCCGCCATCTCTATATTGAGGCAGACGATTTCATGGAGGTACCTGTGCCCAAGTATAAGCGCTTGTACCCGGGGGGACCGGAGTGCCGTCTGAAGGGCGCTTATCTGATTACCTGCACGGGATGTGCGAAGGATGACGACGGTAATGTGGTGGAGATTTTGGCAGAGTACGATCCCGACAGTCGCGGCGGCGATCCCGCTGACGGGCGGAAGGTGAAAGGGGCTACCATTCACTGGGTGGATGCGGCCACAGCCGCAGACGCCGAGGTGCGCCTGTATGATAACCTGTTCTCCGACGCAGCACCTGACGCTGCTGATAAAAACTTTTTAGACTGCCTGAATCCGGCTTCTTTGGAGATACTCACCGGCTGCAAGGTGGAGGCAGGCCTGCAGAATGCTGTTGCGCCTTCCAGTTTCCAGTTCATGCGCCTAGGCTACTTTTGCCTGGACAGCAAAGACTCAAAACCCGGCCATCTGGTGTTCAACCGCAGCGTTAGCCTGAAGGACAGCTTTAAAAAGTAGGGCAGCTTGCTGCGACTGGTCAAAAAAGGAACTCCCGACAGAGACAAAAACAGTCTCTGTCGGGAGTTTTCATTTTGATGTGTTCATCTGCCGCCCTAATAAGCGGAGACTTACCTTACGCATGAAACACATCGTGCTTTTAGCGCATATTCATCGTTTATCGGGCTGCACCGCCAGAATCCGCAGGAAGCCGCGCCTGGTGCTCTGCTGTTACAGCTCGATTTTTTTGCCCAGATTATAAAGGGTAAAGGTTCCTGTCCCAATCAGGATATCCTCCTGGTTGGTGATGCGCACGTCAAAAACCGCCAGCGTGCGTCCGGGCTTGACCTCCCGGGCCTCGGCGGTAAGAAGATCACCGGTTTTGGCGCTGCGGAGAAAATTATAGCTGCAATTGACCGTCACGGCATAGTAGCCGTGCGAGGCCATGGCAGAACCAGCAGCCGTATCCGCCACGGAGAAGTACACGCCGCCGTGGGGGACTCCCACCGGATTGAGATCCTCCGGCCCAAGTGCCTTTGTGACGCGCGCATATCCGGGACGGATTTCCTCTACCTGAATTCCAAGCCGCTTGCCGAAGGGGTTTTGAGAATTGCGGGTATGGGTAAGTTCTTTGTATTCCATCAAAAAAGACTCCTTTTGTTGCGTTTCCAAGCCATGGTAGCACAGAAATAAGAAGGCGTCAATTTTTTCGGAGAATAGAAGCGGACTTTCTAAAAGAAGCGGAGTGGATCCATTATGATATGTGCTCTGCCGCAGGCAAGGGGAGCGGTCCTTAGGCAGGACCGCTCCCTCAAATGTTTTTCTTGATGGTGTTGATTGCGCCTTTTTCCAGCCGGGATACCTGGGCCTGGGAGATTCCAACCTCTGCAGAAACCTCCATCTGCGTTTTGCCCTCGTAAAACCGCAGAGATAAAATCTTCCGCTCCCTTGGATCCAAGCGCTTCAGCGCCTCCTTCAGCGCAATTCTGTCCGTCCAGTCCTCATCCGTATTCTTGGTGTCCCGGACCTGATCCATGACACAGATGGCATCGCCGCCGTCAGAGTATACCGGCTCGTACAAAGACACCGGATCCACAATGGCGTCCATGGCGAACACAACCTCCTCCCGGGGGATGTCCAATTCCTTAGCGATCTGCTCCACAGTTGGTTCCCGCTGGTTTTCTGCAATCAGACGGTCCCGGACCTGCAGAACCCGGTAGGCTGTATCCCGCATGCTGCGTGATACTCGAATAGCGCTGTTGTCACGGAGGTAGCGCCGGATCTCTCCGATGATCATCGGAACTCCGTAGGTTGAAAAACGGACCGGCTGGTTGATATCAAAATTGTCAATGGCCTTGATAAGACCAACACAGCCCACCTGAAACAAATCGTCTACATTTTCGCCGCGACTGGCGAACCGCTGAATGACAGACAGTACTAACCGCAAATTTCCCTCAATCAGTTGGCGGCGTGCCTCTTGATCGCCTTCTTTTGTGCGGCGCAGCAAAGCCATGGTCTCGTCATTTTTCAGCACCTTGAGCTTTGCGGTATTGACTCCTGCGATCTCGACTTTCCCCTGCATAAAAGCCGCCCCCTCAACCACTTGTAGCTTCTGGAATCAGTATTGCCTGAGGGGATTTTTCCTATACTGGAAGCTTTTGTCGCTTTGTGGACAGTGATGTAACCTTTTGCGGCCAGCCCATCAAATCCAAAGCTGGCATATTGGAAAAACGATGAAAAGTCTGGGGCATTCTGTCCATCTTGCTCAAAGCACCATACCAAGATGCTCTCCGGCATGCTGACGCTGCTTTTCTGGTGGACGGAGTATAGGACAGCCCTCTTTTTGCATAGCCTGCTGATAAGGGGTGAGTGCTATGCAGTGCAGGATAAAGGATTTGCGGTGCAAAGAGGTTATCAATATTTGTGACGGCTGCCGTTTGGGCTATGTGGGAGATGTGGATGTCCGGGTGCCGGAAGGGCAGGTGATTGCCATTGTGGTGTTTGGCCCCTGTCGCTTTTTTGGACTGTTTGGCAGGGGAGAGGAGTTTTATATCCCCTGGGACTGTATTCAGCGAATCGGGGATGACATCATCCTCATCGACAAACCATTCCAGCACCGGGATCCAAACCTGGAGAGAAAGCGTCGGCGCAAGTACTAAAAAAACAGGCTCACAGCAAAGCTGTGAGCCTGTTTCATGAAAAAAATCAGAACCCGAGATCCTCGTCGATGAAAAGAATTTCCGTTTCCATATGGTTCATCTTCCGCAGCTGAATCAAGAGCCCGTTGCAGATCCGGTCCGGGCTGGAGCAATCGTAGCACCGGTCCCCCTTCATGGCACAAGGGGTTTTCAGCTTCAAACGGTTGGCGTTTTGGGGAGCGGCGACATTTCTAACGCGCCAGACGGCCTGCTCCAGAGTCGGAGCCAGTTTGTTCCGGCCAATCAGATAAAAGACCTTTTGATGCCCAAAAAGAGATCCTGCCACACGGTTTCCGGTTCCGTCCAGGTTGACCAAAATGCCATCCGCCGTCAAAGCGTTGACAGAGGTAAAAAAGTACTCGGCCGTCAGCGCATCCCTGGCGGTTTCCCAAAATGTTTTTCCAACGCATAAATGCTTGGGATCGATGACGGTGTTCTTTACGGAGAGAATTTCATAGAGCCGCATTTGAGAAATGGTTTCAGAATCACCGAATCCGATGCAAGCGCCGCAGAAAAGCCCCTCCACATAGCGGGCAGCATCTTCCTTGCAGGCAAAGCAAGAGACGGTATATCCCTTTTTTTCCATGGCTGCGGCCGTGCGGGAAAAATCCAAAAAAATCACTTCTTTTCAAATGTGCAGAAAGAATATATCGCTTTCCAGTATCCAGTATAAGGAAAGTCTGCGGTGTTGTAAATATGAAAATAAAAAGGGGAAATATTCGGATATTTCGGAAAAAATACTTGCATCAAAGCGATTACTATGATATTATATTTCAGCATTCCGCATAGCTGCGGACTTTCCTGTCTGTGCCCAAACCGGGTTGGCAGGAGGGGATGAACCAGCTAGAGGCAGAAACTAAATTTGATTTGGAGGAACTCAAACAATGGCAAATTCTAACGTCGTATCTATGAAAGCTCTGCTGGAGGCAGGCGTCCACTTCGGTCACCAGACCCGCCGCTGGAACCCTAAGATGGCTCCTTATATTTACACCGAGCGCAACGGCATTTATATTGTGGATCTGCAGAAGACCGTCCGCAAGCTGGAAGAGGCGTATAATTTTGTCCGTCAGCTCAGCGAGAGCGGCCAATCCCTGCTGTTCGTGGGAACCAAGAAGCAGGCGCAGGAGGCCATCCGCGAGGAGGCAACCCGCTGCGGCCAGTACTTTGTCAACGCCCGGTGGCTGGGCGGCATGATGACCAATTTCAAGACCATGCGCACCCGTGTGGATCGTTTGAACCAGCTGAAAACCATGCAGGCCGACGGCACGTTTGACATGCTGCCCAAGAAGGAAGTCATGAAGCATCTGGGCGAGATTGAGAAGCTGGAGAAGTACTTGGGCGGCGTGAAGGACATGAAGAAGCTGCCCGGCGCCCTGTTCATTGTGGATACCCGCAAGGAGCGCAACGCCATCGCTGAGGCCCATAAGCTGGGTATTCCCGTGGTGGCCATTGCTGATACCAACTGCGATCCCGATGAGATCGATTATGTGATTCCTGGCAACGACGACGCCATCCGCGCCATCAAGCTGATCTCTTCCATCATGGCCAACGCCGTGCTGGAGGGCAAGCAGGGTGAGCAGACGGAGGACGTTGCTGCTGAAAAGGCTGAGAATGCAGAGTAATCGTTAGAGATCCGATGGGGAGCGCTCAGGCGCTCTGATACAACTGATATTGGAGGATACAAAAATGGCTTTTACAGCTGCTGATGTAAAGAATCTGCGCGAAATGACCGGCGTTGGCATGATGGACTGCAAGAAGGCACTGACCGCTTCTGACGGCGATATGGACAAGGCTGTCGAATGGCTGCGCGAGAAGGGCATGGCCGCTTCTGCCAAGAAGGCTGGCCGTATTGCTGCCGAGGGCATGGCCCTTGCAACTGTCGTGAACGGCGTGGGCGTTGTGGTCGAGGTGAATGCCGAGACCGACTTCGTCGGCAAGAATGAGAAGTTTGTGAACTTTGTCAAAGGTGTGGCCGCTACTGTGGCCAAGGAAAACCCTGCGGACATGGATGCGCTGATGGAGTGCAAGTACGATGGGACGGATCTGACCGTCACCCAGCAGCAGCAGGAGATGGTTCTGGTGATCGGCGAAAACATCAAGGTTCGCCGCTTTGCCCGTTTTGAGGGCGGTGTGTCTGTACCCTATGTCCATGCCGGCGGCAAGATTGGCGTTCTGGTAAATCTGAATACGGATCTGCCTGCTGAGAAGGTTGAGGAGATTGGCAAGGACGTGGCCATGCAGATTGCCGCTCTGAATCCCCGTTTCTGGGACAAGAGCCAGGTTACCCAGGACGTTCTGGATGAAGAGAAGAAGATCATGATGGTCCAGATGGCCAACGATCCCAAGATGGCATCCAAGCCCGAGGCTGTGCGCGAGAAAATTGTCATGGGTAAGCTGAACAAGTTCTATGTGGAAAACTGCCTGCTGCAGCAGGAGTTTGTGAAGGACAACACAATGTCCATTGAGAAGTATATCGCTTCTGCTGCCAAGGCACTGGGCGGTACGGTTACCTTCAAGGATGCCGTCCGCTTTGAAAAGGGCGAGGGCATTGAAAAGAAGCAGGAAAACTTTGCTGCGGAGATTGCCTCCATGGTGAAGGGCTGATTTCACTACTGCTGTGAAAGGGCAGGCGCGAAAGCGCCTGCCTTTTTTGGCCCCTTCATGAGAAGACGCCGCATTTCTTTGGCAGAACGGCCTGTTGAGATTTACAGATATTTTGGTTGTCGGGTGGCGCAGAATGCGTTATGATAGAGAACAGAAGTCGCTGCCTGTTATGATGGACATTCATTTTTTGAGGAGGACAAATATGTATCAGATTTCCAATTTTACCGATAATGATGATGTCAAGACACTGTCTCAGATGGGACCCTTTTCTGTCATTGAATATCAGCGTGATTTAAGCGTTACGCCTGGCTCTGCTGTGACAGCCTATTACTGCTCCCAGATGAACGTGAAAAAGCGGCAGCTGGTATGCGACCTGAGCCATGCACAGGTTACCATCCAGGCTGGCGCGATGCAGTGGATGCTGGGCAATGTCAATGCCACCACCGGTATTAAGGGCGTGGGAGATTTGTTTGGAAAGGCGGTCCGGGGAAAGGCCACGGGGGAGTCTGCTATCAAGCCGGAGTATACCGGCGACGGCATTCTGGTCCTGGAGCCGACATACCGTCACCTCATTTTGATGGATGCTGCTGACTGGGGCGGTAGCGTTGTGTTGGACGACGGCCTGTTTTTGGCCTGTGATTCCAGGCTGAAGCACAAGGCAGTGATGCGGGAAAACTTTTCGTCCGCGGTGGCCGGTAGGGAGGGCTTATTTAATCTCAGCCTCAATGGCAGCGGTATTTTCTGCATTGAGTCCGAGTGCCCAAAGGAGGAATTGGTGGAGATTACTCTGCAAAACGATGTGCTGAAGATTGATGGCAATTATGCAATTGCCTGGAGCGGCACACTGGACTTTACTGTAGAGAGATCCGGCAAGAGCCTGATTGGATCCGCCGCCTCCGGTGAGGGATTGGTGAATGTCTATCGCGGCACAGGCAAAGTGCTGATGATGCCGACTGCCAAGATGCCAAATATCTGACAGCTATCGATCTGACAACATTCGTTGGCCCGCTTTCCAATCCGCCCCCGATCCGCGGGGCGGATTTTCCTTGTATTTAGTAGCGTGGAATGGTATAATACTTCTATATTTTGGGGTATTTTGACTGGAGAGTGCCATGCTGCATTATCTGCAAGAATTGGTTCATGCGTTGGATTTTGGTTCGATTGGAGACGCGGCGCTGCGGATGGCCGCCATCTTTTTATGCTTGACAATTCATGAAACCTGTCATGGTTTGGCGGCGCTGGCCTTGGGCGATCCAACGGCAAAGTCCATGCACCGCCTTTCCATGAATCCACTGCGCCACATCGATTGGTTTGGCCTTTTCATGATGTTTGCGGCTGGCTTCGGCTGGGCAAAGCCGGTTCCTGTGGATCCCCGCTATTTCAAAAAGCCCAAGCAGGGAATGGCACTGACCGCTCTGGCTGGACCCATGTCCAATCTGCTGCTGGCAGTGCTGGCGCTGATGGCTGCCCGGCTTGTCTACTATTATATGCCATACGGCGCCTGGACTTCTCCCGCAATCAATTTTTGCATGGAGACATCGGTTTTGTCAGTGGGATTGGGCTTGTTTAACCTGCTGCCGGTTCCGCCGCTGGATGGAAGCAAGGTGCTGGCGGTGCTGCTGCCGGACCGGGCGTATATGACGCTGATGCGCTATGAGCGGTACGGCATTTTTCTGCTGTTGCTGCTGTCTTTTTGGAACGTGGGCGGAAATTTGATTGGACATGCTGTTTTTACTGTGTGGTCGGGATTTTACAGCTTGGTTTTCATTTGAGGTGATTGGATTGGAAAACCCCGTATTTAAGCTGGAAAAAGTGCTCCGTTCCAAGTCTGTGGAAGAGATGCAGGATTTTGAGGGGCCGTTGGATTTGATTCTGTTTCTTTTGGGCAAAAATAAGATGGAGATCCAGGATATCTCCATCTCTTTGATCTGCGACCAGTATATGATCTGGCTGGAACAGCGGCAGAAAATGGATTTGGATGTCGCCAGCGAGTTTGTGACAATGGCATCCCATCTGGTTTATATCAAAACCCGCATGCTGCTTTCCATTGAGGACGCGGAGGCCCAAAGCGAAATGGACGCCTTAATTCAATCGTTGGAGGAGCGACGGCGGAATGAGAGCTATGCCCGGATGAAGTCCCTGGCGGAGAAGCTGAGTCCGATGGGGGAATTTGGCCGGAATATCCTGACGCGAAATCCGGAACCTGTGGAGCGGGGAAAAATTTATGAGTATTCTCAGGACCCAGGTGATTTGATTTTGGCCATGGCGGAAATTCAAAACCGGGCGGAACGGACGCTTCCGCCGCCGAAAACGGCGTTTCAAGACATTGTGCAGCATGAGCCGTACCCGGTAGAAAACAAAGCGCGGGAGATTATCCAGCGTCTGAAGCAGCATGGCATTACCAGCTTCCGGCTGCTGTTCCGGGGCAATCGCAGCCGCAGCGAGGTTGTGGCAACCTTCCTGGCGGTGCTGGAGCTGTGCCGGGCCCGTATTCTGCATTTGGCGGGCTCAGAAACGGACTGCACGGTTCGCCAGGAGCGGGAACTGCCAGAGAATCTGACCTTGTAAGGAGAGGCTGTCCATGGAGATGAAAGAGATTGAATCCGCCGTTGAGGGCATTTTGTTTGCCTCCGGCGAGCCGGTACAGGAGGATCGCATCTGCATGGCCCTGGAGATCGACCGTCCGGCGGCGGAACAAGTGCTGCAGAAGCTGATGGACTATTATGCCTATGAGCGCAGGGGGATTCGGCTGCTGCACATGGAGGACAGCTGGCAGCTCTGCTCGGCTCCCGATTATGCGGATGTGATCCGAAAGGCCTTTGAAATCCGTAAGCCCGCCAAGCTGAGCCAGCCGGCTATGGAAGTTTTAACAATCATTGCCTACTACCAGCCCACTACCCGGGCCTATGTGGATCAAATCCGCGGCGTGGACAGCGCCTATACCGTGGGACTGCTTCTGGAGCGGAAGCTGATTGAGGAGTGCGGGCGTTTGCAGGTGCCTGGACGCCCGCATCTGTACCGCACCACAAAGCAGTTCCTTCGGGCTTTCCATTTGTCCAGTCTGGATGATTTGCCGGAGATGCCGGATCTTGGCGGTGAGGGACAGATGCGCTTAAATGAAAATGGGGAGATCGTGGATCCCATACAGATGCCGGAGCTTACCGGCAGTGACGCGCCAGAGACCGGCCCCACGTCGGAGGGGAAATCCGCGGAGCTCTGAGGAATTCTGCTGTGATGGTATACCGCCCCAGCAAAAAAGGAGATGACAGGCCTTGTTCTGGCGTTGGATATTGGGCATTCTTCTTTTTCTTGGCCTGCTCATCTGGCGGATCCGCTTGGGCCTGCGGCTTTCCTCCCATGGGGAGCGCGTCGATGCGGAATTGATGGTTGGACCCTTCCGCATTCCACTGACCGCAAAAGAAAAGCAGCCTGCCCCTGTGAAAAAGGCAAAGCCGAAGAGGTCGGAAAAAACGGGAGTTCCAGCGGTGAAAAAGATTCCAAAGCCCACGCTGGAGGATATCAAGGACGCATGGCGCACCTTGGCGCCAAAGTGCAAACGGGCACTTTGGCGCACACGGCGGAGTATCCGGCTGCATCCTCTCCAGGTGGATGTGTGCCTTGCCGGCGGGAGGGATCCCGCCGCTGCGGCTGAACTGTACGGATATGCCCATGCGGCAGTCTGGACGGTGATGCCGGCTTTGGAGCAGCTGCTGGCGGTGCCGGATCCGCACATTCATATTGGAATTGATTTTGACGCAGAAGAGACGAGGGTAACCGGAGAACTCGGCATTTCCATTCGCCTCGGAACCCTGATTGCCGTGGGGGTTGGAATCGGCCTCCCGGCACTGCGATGGTTCCTCCGCTTTTACAGGCGGCGGAAACGGGATCCGGATCCAAAGCGGGAAACGATACAATCCGCAGATACGGCTGCATAAGAAAGGACGATTTTTATGGACAACTCGATGGACAAAAAACATCCCTTAAATGACCTGATGCGCTCCACAATGGAGAAGATCCACGAGATGGTGGACACCAATACCATCGTAGGAGAGCCAATTACCACGCCGGATGGTGTGACGCTAATTCCGATCTCCAAGATCAGCTTTGGATTTGGCAGCGGCGGCGGAGACTATGGCAAGACCACGCCAAAGGAAAACTTCGGCGGCGGCAGCGCGGCGGGCGTCAAAATTGATCCCGTGGCGTTTTTGATTATCAAGGATGGGTCAACCCGGGTTCTTCCGGTGGCGGTTCCGCCGGTGTCCACAGTAGACCGCGTTGTGGAAATGGTTCCCGATATCATGGATAAAGTGGAAAAATATTTCGACAAGAAAGAAGAAAAAGAATCCATCTGAAAGGGGTATACTACCATCACCATATTTGCGAGGTGATGGTAGTTGCCAAAGTATGCACAAAAGCTTATCAGCGGCTTCTTAACGGTTGTTTTTCTGTTTGGTGTATTTCCTTGTCAGGCCTTTGCCATCAGCACTTCTGCTGCTGCGGCCATTTTGATGGACGTGGACAGCGGCCGGGTGCTGTATGCCCAAAATGCCGACGCCAAAATGTTGATTGCCAGTACCACAAAGATTATGACGGCCTTGGTAGCCATTGAGCAAGGGGATCTGGACGCCGCTGTGAAGGTCAGCCGGGAGGCGGCCTATACCGAGGGATCCTCCATGTATTTGAAAGAAGGAGAGACCCTGACACTGGAGACGCTGCTGTATGGCCTTTTGCTGTGCTCCGGAAACGACGCGGCTGTGGCCATTGCGGACGCAGTGGGCGGCAGTCAGGAGGGCTTTGTGGAGCTGATGAACGCCAAAGCCCGGGAGCTGGAAATGACTGGCTCCTCTTTTGCCAACCCAAATGGGCTGGACGATGAACAGCACTACTCCACTGCCCGGGATATGGCAAAACTCGCCTGCGCCGCGGTGGAGAATGAGACACTGGTACGAATTGCTTCCACCCGGCAGGTAACCATCGGCGGGCGTACCATGAGCAACCATAATAAGCTGCTGCATTATATGGATGGGTGCATTGGATTAAAGACCGGTTATACCAAGGCGGCGGGCCGCACGCTTGTCAGCTGTGCAGAGCAGGATGGACAGCGTCTGGTAGCTGTGACGCTGCAGGACGGCAATGACTGGGCGGATCATCAAAGCCTGTATGAGTACGGCTTTTCTGCCTATCCCGCACAACGGGGCGCAACCATCGGACAGATGGTCGAACGCGCTGATGTTCTGGACGGAGTTAAGAGCACGGTGCCACTGGTGGCGGCAGATAGTTTTTCATGGCCTCTGGCAGAGGGAGAGAAGCTGACCTGTGTGGTAGAGCGCTCCGGCCCTTTGACAGCCCCCGTGTCCGCCGGGACGCCGGCGGGAGAGGCGGTCTTTTCCGTGAACGGAAAGGAAGTAGGGCGGATTGCCCTGCTGTGCGGCGCCGATGTGATGCCGCGGGTAGAGCCTGCCATTCACCTCCTGAAGCTTGGGCTTCCGGGGTAAAAGCAGCGGAGAGAATGAGGAAAGTGATGGAAGAAAGATTACAAAAACTGCTGTCGGCAGCGGGAATTTGCTCCCGCCGGGCGGCGGAAGACTATATTATGGCAGGCCGGGTGATCGTCAATGGGGAGAAAGCGGAGCTTGGCCGGCGAGCGGATCCAGAACGGGATGACATCCGGGTAGACGGCATGCCGCTGCCAGGGAGGGAGGAGAAGGTCTACATTCTTTTAAATAAGCCACGTGGATACGTAACCACGCTGTCTGACGAGAAGGGACGGAAGACGGTTGCTCAACTGGTGGCGGACTGTGGCGCGAGAGTCTATCCGGTGGGACGGCTGGATCTGAACTCGGAGGGACTGCTTCTGATGACCAACGACGGGGGGCTCATGCAGCACCTTCTGCACCCGAGTCATCAGATTTCCAAAACCTATCACGTCTTTGTGTACGGAGACATTGACGGGGCTGCGGAACGGCTGTCCGCCGTGACCGATTTGGATGGGGAGGCTATCCGCCCGGCCCGGGTGGAAATGCTGCGCCAAACATGCGAGACTGCGGAACTGGCTGTCACCATCCACGAAGGGAAAAACCGCCAAATCCGCCGGATGTGTGCCCAGTGCGGACTGACGGTGAAGCGGCTGCGGCGGGTGCGGGAGCACACGCTGGAGCTGGGAGATCTGCCTGCAGGCAAATGGAGGCAATTGACAGGCCGGGAGATTGCAGATTTGAAAAATGCATGATATTCCTGCAGCGCAGGGAGAATGGCCGCCGCAGGCGGCTGTTTTTTTGAAAAAGCCTGAAATTTTGCGGAATTTTTTGCAAGTTTGCATAAAATTCCTGCAAAATATGTTTGAATGGCATCTGATTTGTGGTACAATACCGCAGGAAACAAGTTCAGAATCTACAAACCATGTGCTGAAAGGCGGAGGAATCAACCGTGGCCAAGAGCATTTTACATATGATTGAGAGCAGTATGAGCGGCTTTTCAAAAGGGCAGAAGCTGATTGGAAATTATATTCTGCAAAACTATGACAAGGCTGCCTTTATGACAGCCAGCAAGCTTGGAAAAAAGGTAGGCGTCAGCGAATCCACGGTGGTGCGCTTTGCCTCGGAGTTGGGGTACGACGGCTACCCAAGTATGCAGCGTGCCCTGCAGGAGATGATCCGCAGCCGCCTGACTTCCACCCAGCGGATTCAGCAGGCAGGGGATTTGCTCTCCGGACAGGATGTGCTGGCCACAGTCATGCAGTCGGATATTGACAAGCTGCGGATGGTGGTGGACGAGGGAGACCGTCTGGAATTTGACAAGGTGGTCAATCAGATTATGAGCGCCCGGCACCTCTATATTCTGGGTGTGCGCTCTTCTTCCTTTGTGGCGGGATATCTGAATTTTTACATGCATTTGCTGTTTGAAAAGGTTACCTTGGTTCAGTCCAACGCCGCCGGGGAGATTTTTGAGCAGCTGTTCCGCATCGGCCCAGGGGATGTGATGATTGCTGTCAGCTTTCCGCGCTATTCCCGGGTGACGGTGAATACGGTGAAATTCGCCCGGGATCGGGGGGCCACCATCGTTGCCATTACGGACAACGAGCTTTCACCGGTCTACCAGATGGCGGACTCTGCACTGCTGGCCCCCAGCGAGATGTTCTCTTTTGTGGACTCCATGGTGGCTCCGCTGTCTTTGATCAATGCCCTGTTGGTGGCTGTCGGATACCGGATGGGTACAGACGTTTCCAAAACTTTTGGGGAGCTGGAGGATATTTGGAACGAATACGGTGTTTTTGGAAAGATGGATGATGAGTAAGAAAATTGTAATAGTGGGCGGCGGGGCCGCAGGCATGATGGCTGCCATCTCTGCTGCGGAAAAGAGTGCTGCAGTGACATTGCTGGAGCCAAATGAACGGCTTGGAAAAAAGCTGAATATTACCGGCAAGGGCCGGTGCAATGTCACCAACAACGCAGATTTGCAGACGCTCCTGGCCAACGTGCCAAAGAATGGAAAGTTTTTGTACAGTGCGTTTTCCCGGTTTGACGGCAGGGACGCCATGGCTTTTTTTGAGCGGCTGGGCGTTCCGCTGAAAACAGAACGGGGAAATCGGGTGTTTCCGGTCAGCGACCGCTCGTTTGATGTCAGCGCCGCACTGGAGCGGCGGCTGAAAACTCTCAAAGTCCGCTTGCTGCGGGACCGGGCCCTCTCGCTGGACATAGCGGATGGAATGGTGACCGGGGTAAGGGGAGAGCAGGGAAGCTACCCCGCCGGAGCGGTTGTTCTGGCCACCGGCGGCGTCTCCTATCCAGCCACCGGATCCACAGGCGAGGGGCACCGTTTGGCCCGGGAGGCCGGGCACACGGTGACACCGCTGCAAGGATCTTTGGTGCCGCTGCGGGACTTCGGCGTAGGCCGGGATTTGCAGGGACTGAGCCTGCGCAACGTGGCGCTCACCGTTTTTGAAAACGATAAAAAAATCTATATGGATTTTGGAGAGCTGCTGTTTACGCACTTTGGCGTCAGCGGGCCGCTGGTGTTGTCGGCCTCTGCCCATATGCGCCACTTCGACAAAAAGGCGTACCGCCTGGAGATTGACCTGAAGCCGGCACTGGACGAAGGACAGCTGGACAAGCGGCTGCTGTCGGACTTTGCCAAGTACGCCAACCACGACTTCGCCAACGCGCTGAACGATTTGCTGCCACAGAAGCTGATTCCAACGGTGGTGGCCTGGTCTGAAATTCCGCCACATCAGAAGGTCCATGACCTCACCCGGGAGCAGCGGCAGGGTCTGATACGGATTCTCAAGCATTTTCCTGTTGTCATCGCCGGTCCCTGCCCTGTCACAGATGCCATTGTGACCTCTGGGGGCGTAAAGGTGTCTGAAATTAACCCAACAACAATGGAATCAAAGATTGTAAAGGGATTGTACTTTGCGGGTGAACTGATTGATGTGGATGCCTACACCGGCGGATTCAACCTGCAGATCGCCTGGGCTACCGGCCATGCTGCCGGCCAGGCCGCGGCAGAATGTAACCAAGGAGACGAGAACTGATTTGAACTGTTTCAGTATTGCAATCGACGGCCCCTCCGGCGCAGGAAAGAGCACCTTGGCCCGGAGCCTGGCCAAAAAGCTTGGATATTTATATGTGGATACCGGCGCCATCTATCGCACCATCGGCTATTACGCCTGGAAGCAGGGGGTGGACCCAAAGGAGGAGGCTGCGGTTCTGGCGCTGCTGCCGAAGGTGCAGGTCGAGCTGACCTATGGAGAGGACGGGCTGCAGCATATGCTGCTGAACGGGGAGGATGTGACGCGGGAGATCCGCCTGCCTGAGATCTCACTGTACGCCTCCGCAGTTTCCGCCCACCCCGGCGTGCGGTCCTTTCTGCTGGACATGCAGCGCCAGCTGGCCCGGAGCCATCACGTCATTATGGATGGCCGGGACATCGGAACCGTGGTGCTGCCGGACGCGGATGTGAAGATTTTTCTGACGGCCTCGGCAGAGGCGCGGACAAAGCGGCGGATGCTGGAGCTGGAACAGCGGGGGACGCCGGAGCCGTATGAAAAGATTTTAAAGGAAATCCAGGAGCGGGACTGGAACGACTCCCACCGGACAGCCGCTCCGCTCCGCCAGGCAGAGGACGCCGTCCTGGTGGATACCACGGATTTGAACTTCCAGCAAAGCGAAGAGGCGCTGCTGACCATTATCAAGGAGAAGACTGGAGCATGAAGCCAATCACTCGTTTCTTTACAATTGTTTACTACATTGGACGCATTTTGACGGCCATCTTGTACCCCACAACTGTGGAGGGAATGGAGAAGCTGCCCAAAAGCGGCGTACTGTTGTGCCCCAACCATGCCAGCAACTGGGATCCGATTCTGGTGGCGCTGCGGCTGCCCGTCAATTACCGTCTGCATATTATGGCAAAGGCGGATCTCTTTAAAAATCCAATTTTGGCATGGATTTTGCAGCACTTGGGGGCGTTTCCTGTCAGCAGGGGAAATTCGGACATTCAGTCCGTCAAAACCGCGATGCAGGCCATTAAATCCGGTGACAACCTGCTGATTTTTCCAGAGGGAACTGTGATCCGGAACGGAATTGGATATCACGACGGCCTGCCCGCCCACGCCAAAGGCGGCGTGGCAGTTATTGGTGTGCGGACCGGCGCCGTGATGGTACCGGTGTTTGTGGACGGTCCCAAAAAGCCTTTCCGCCGCAGCCGTATCGTCTTTGGAGATCCATACGAACCAGTATACAGCGGCCGTCATGGAACCTCGGAGGAGATGCAGAAAATCGCCGACGATATTCTGACCGCCGCCTATGCGCTGGGCGGGCAGGCAGTAGGAGGGAAGCCGCTGTGCGAAACGTGATTCTGGCAGAGAGCGCCGGCTTTTGCTATGGTGTGGAGCGCGCCGTGGAGTTGGCCGGGAAAACCGCGGACGAGACAGGCGGCTGCTGGATGCTGGGGGATTTGATCCATAATGCCCATGTGGTAGAGGAACTGGCGCACCGGGGCATCCGGAAGGCGGAGAAAATCGATGGCCTAACGAAAGAGGACACCGTGGTGATTCGCTCCCACGGGGAGCTGAGGAGCGTTCTGGATGAGCTGGAAGCAAAGGGCGTCCGATGTGTCAACGCCACCTGTCCCAATGTTGTGCGGATTCAAAAGCTGGTTGCCCAGGCCGAGCAGGAGGGGCGCCGTCCAGTGATTATCGGCGAAGCCCACCACCCAGAGGTGGCCGGTATCGCCAGTTGGTGCCGCCATCCTTTGGTCTTCGAGGGACCGGACGAAGTGCAGAAGTGGCTGGACGCGGATCCCCAAAATCGTGAAACACCCGTCACAGTGGTAGCGCAGACCACCTGTATTCGAAGTCTTTTTGAAAGTTCTTGGAAAATCCTAAAAAAAGAGTGTACAAACGCAAAAATATTTGATACAATATGCAATGCTACGCATAAGCGTCAAACAGAGGCGGAGGAAATTGCCGCCAAGGTAGACGTGATGGTGGTGGTTGGAGACCGTAAAAGCGCAAACACCAAACATCTGACAGAAATTTGTAAGAAGAGATGTCCCCGCGTTTTCCAGATCGAGAATGCGGACGAGCTCTCGCCGGATTCTTTCAATGGTTGCTCTGTTGCGGGTCTTACGGCCGGTGCTTCCACGCCTGCGGGCATCATTAAGGAGGTATATGCAACGATGAGCGAAGAAATCAAAGCGGCCGGGGGCAAGGAAGAGTCCTTCGAGGAATTACTGAATCAGTCTTTTAAAACTTTAAATACCGGCGAGAAGGTCACCGGAATTGTCACGGCCATTACACCCACCGAGATTCAGGTTGACGTGGGCGCAAAGCAGGCTGCCTATATCAAACTGAGCGAGTTGACCGATGATCCCTCTGCCAAGCCTGAGGATATCGTCAAGGTTGGCGATGAGATCGAGACTTATATTGTCCGTGTTAATGACATCGAAGGATATGCAGAGCTGTCCAAGAAGCGCCTGGACGCCGTCAAGGTCTGGGAGAATATTGAACAGGCCGTAGAGGACAAGACAGTTCTGGAGGGCACCGTCACTGAGGAGAACAAGGGCGGCATTGTTGTGTCTGTCAAGGGTGTGCGCGTGTTTGTGCCCGCATCCCAGAGCGGCCAGCCCCGCGGCGCTGATCTCTCCGCCATGATTAAGCAAAAGGTACAGCTGCGTATCACTGAGGTGAACCGCGCCCGCCGCCGTGTCGTGGGCTCCATCCGTTCTGTCAGCGATGAAGCGCGCAAGGCTGCACAGGAACAGGTCTGGGCCAATATTGAGGTTGGTAAGCACTACACCGGCACCGTGAAGTCTATGACTTCCTACGGTGTGTTTGTGGATATTGGCGGCGTGGATGGTATGGTACATATCTCCGAGCTGAGCTGGAGCCGTATTAAGACCCCCTCCGAGGTCTGCAAGGTTGGCGACACCATGGATGTGTATGTCATCTCCTTTGATCCTGAAAAGCACAAGATCTCCTTGGGCGTTAAGGACCGCAGCGTTGATCCCTGGGAAGTGTTCATGGATAAGTACAGCGTGGGCGATGTGGCCTCTGTCCGCATTGTGAAGCTGATGACTTTTGGTGCCTTTGCTGAGGTTGTTCCCGGTGTGGACGGCCTGATCCACATTTCCCAGATTGCGGATCACCGCATTGAAAAGCCGGAGGACGTGTTGTCCGAAGGCCAGGTTGTGGACGCCAAAATCACCGCTGTTGACGAAGAGAAGAAGAAGATCTCCCTGTCTATCCGCGCTCTGCTGGCCCCTTCCGATGAGGAAGACACTGCAGACGAGGCTCCTGTGGAGGAGTAATTTCCAACTGCAAAGAAGCAGGCCCCCGCAGGTCTGCTTCTTTTTGACAGAATGTTGTTATTTTTTTAACAAAAAAGGCTTTTTGTTGCAATGATACCTGAAATATGGTATAATTTTAGCAATTTGGGTTTTACTGGCTGCAAAACAGGAAGATGATCATAGGAGGAATCAATATGAGTTTTCAGGAAGAATACAAGCAGAAATTGACCACTGCCGACGAGGCAGTGAAATGCGTGCAGTCTGGCATGTGGGTGGACTATGGTTTTTGTACCGGTACTCCTGTCGCGCTGGATGAGGCGCTGGCCCGGCGGGCAGAGGAGCTGACGGACGTAAATGTCTACGGTGGTATTTTGGTTCGCCGACCGGCCATTGCGGACGTACCGGACGCTGCTAAGCATTTCAGCTGGAACTCTGTCCATATGAGCGGAATTGAGCGGAAGATGATTAAGGAGGGCTTAGCCTTCTATCTGCCCATCCGCTATTCCGAGCTGCCCAGCTATTACCGCTGCGGAAATATAGCGCCGGACGTCGCCATGATCCAGGTTGCCCCCATGGATGAGCATGGCTGGTTTAACTTTGGCCCCAACGGTTCCCACATCAAGATGATTTGTGAGCATACCAAGAAGCTGATTGTGGAAGTGAACCGGAACATGCCCATTTGCTGGGGCGGTTATGATAACTGCGTCCATATTGACGATGTGGATATGGTGGTCGAGGGTGAAAATCCTCCCATGGGCCTGATGGGCGGGGCAGGAGAGCCTTCCGAAGTCGATCTGGCTGTTGCAAACCTGGTGGTTCCGGAGATTCCCAATGGGGCCTGCCTGCAGTTGGGTATCGGCTCTATGCCCGGTGCCATCGGCAAGATGATCGCAGAGTCCGACCTGAAGGATCTGGGTGTCCATACAGAGATGTATGTAGATGCCTTTGTGGAGATGTCCGAGGCTGGCCGCATCACTGGCGCCCGCAAGCCCTTTGACCGTGGCCGCCAGGTCTATGCTTTTGCAGCCGGAAGCCAGAAGCTGTATGACTTCCTGAACAACAACCCCGAGTGTGCATGCGTGCCGGTTGATTATGCCAACGATGTGGCCCGCATTTCCCAGATTGACAACTTTGTTTCCATCAACGGAGCGGTGGACATCGATTTGTATGGCCAGGTGTCCTCCGAGTCCTCCGGCATCAACCATATCTCCGGCGCCGGCGGACAGCAGGATTTCGTTTTGGGTGCATACCTCTCCAAGGGCGGCAAGAGCTTTATCTGTGTCTCCTCCACTGTAAAGGACAAGAAGACCGGTGAGCTGAAGTCCCGGATTCGTCCAACACTGGTGGAGGGATCTGTGGTGACAGCCACCCGCACGAACCTGCACTGGCTGGTAACGGAGTACGGCAAGCTGAACGTGAAGGGTCTGACCACTTGGGAACGGGCCGAGGGACTGATCAATATTGCCCATCCCCAGTTCCGGGAGCAGTTGATTGCAGAGGCTGAAAAGATGCATATTTGGCGCCGTTCCAACAAGAAATAAGGATTTGAAATCAGGACAGGCGGGCAGCGATTGCTGCCCGCTTATTTACGTAAATTGCAAAATTTTGGTAAATTACTTGTATTTCACTGGAAAACAGCGTATAATAAAATTTATATTGATATAGATGGAGGAAAACGGGACAAAAGAAGCGGAATCCCGCGGGATGAGGAAAGGGAAAGGACTTGTTATGTTCAGTGTTGGGGATCTGGTCGTTCATCCTATGCACGGTGCCGGCATAATCAACGCTATTGTAGAGGAAAAAGTGGCTGGCAGTACCCAGGACTACTATGTTTTCAAGATGCCGGTAGGAGGGCTGCTGCTGAAGATACCCACTGCAAACAGTCACTCGATCGGTCTGCGGACTATCATTGCACCCGCGGAGGCAGAACGGCTGCTGAACGCCATTCCCTCTTTGGAATTGGAACAGACATCCAACTGGAATAAGCGGTACCGTGAAAATATGGATCGGCTGAAAAGCGGGAACCTGTACGAAGTGGCCAGGGTAATCAAGGCGCTGATGCTTCGGGAGCAGGTTCGTGGACTTTCCACGGGGGAACGGAAGATGCTCCACAGCGCCAAGCAGATTTTGCTCTCTGAATTGGTGTTGTCCCAAAAAACATCCTACCAGGATATGGAGGACCGGGTGGATGCAGCGATGCTGTGCTCGCCCGCCGTCTGAAATCAGCGAGAGGATTTTGCAGAATATGATTCCTTTTTTAAAAAGGTTCCGGGAGGCTCAGCGCCCCCGGTGCACAGCCCTTGTGGCAGCTGCAGGAAGCTCCTCCCGAATGGGGGGCGTGAATAAGCTGCTGGAGCCGCTGGACGGCATTCCGGTACTGGTGCGGACGCTGGATGCTCTCCAGCGGGCACAGCGGGTGGATGCGATTATTATTGCCACCCGGGAGGAGGATTTAATTCCCATTTCACAGCTGTGCCATACATATGGTATCACAAAGTGCGCCAAAGTGGTCCGGGGCGGCGAGAGCCGCACCCATTCCGTGTTGCTGGCAGCGTTGGAGTCGGATGCGGGAACAGAGCTGCTGGCGGTGCAGGACGGCGCCAGGCCCTTGGTAACACCGGAACTGATTGACGATGTGATTGCGGCGGCGGCCCGCTGTGGTGCGGCGGCTCCAGCTGTACCGGTGAAGGATACGGTGAAAGTGGTTCGGCCAGATGGCACCGTGGATCGGACTCTGGACCGCAGCACCCTGATGGCTGTCCAGACACCCCAGGTGTTTACGGCAGATCTGCTGAAGGCGGCGCTGCAGGCGGTGCTGGAGGAACGGATTGAGGTGACGGATGACTGCGCCGCAGTGGAACGGCTTGGAAAGGAAGTCTATTTGACGGAGGGTGCGGAATCCAACCTGAAAATTACCACGCCGGGTGATTTGATTCTGGCAGAGGCGCTGCTCCATGCGGAGGAGATCGAAGGATGACAAGCTTGCGGATTGGACACGGATACGATGTGCACCGGTTGACGGTGGGACGGAAATTGGTTTTGGGCGGAGTGGAGATTCCGTACCGCCTGGGACTGCTGGGACACTCCGACGCCGATGTGCTGACCCACGCCGTGATGGACGCGCTGGCAGGCGCGGCGAAGCTGGGAGATATCGGAAAGCTTTTTCCGGACACGGATCCGGCCTACGCCGGTATTTCCAGTCTGAAGCTTCTGCGGAAAGTGGCGGATCTTCTGGAGGCACACGGTTATTTCCTGGTGAATCTGGACGCAACAATCATCGTGCAGGATCCAAAGGTGGCACCCTATCGGCAGCAGATGACGGAAAATCTTGCCGCCGCCCTGTCCGCCGATACAGATCGGGTAAATATAAAGGCCACCACGGAGGAGCATCTGGGCTTTACAGGAGATGGATCCGGTATGGCTGCCCACGCAGTGGTACTGCTGGAAAAGAAAACAAGCTGAAAAAGACGTGCTGCAGGCACGTCTTTTTTGCACGTTTTTCCGCAATGCCCATAGGATGTGTAGAGAGGAGGAATGTCTGTGGAGCATTATTTAATCATTGCCCGTTCGGTGACCTATGCCCAGCGCATGCAAAGGGCCCTGGACCGGGCGGGCATCCGCTGTCAGATCTTCCGCGCACCCAGGGAATTGACCGAAACGGGATGCGCCTACGCCGTGCGGATCCAGTCTATGGACCTGACAGCGGCATTGCAGTCACTTTACAGGGAATCTTTAAACCCTGTTCAGATATTTGTTTCCCAGAGAGGGTTTTACCGGGAGGTGGATCTGTGATTTACTTCGACAGCGCGGCAACCACGTTTCAAAAGCCGCGATCCGTTGCCGCTGCAATGCAGGATGCCATGGCCACCATGAGCTCGCCTGGACGGGGAGGATACCCGGCCGCCATGCATGCTGCAGACACGGCCTTTGACTGCCGCAGCGAGCTGGCGGATTTATACCATGCGCAAAGCCCGGAACAAGTGGTTTTCACCAGCAGCGCCACACACGGACTGAACATCGCTGTGAAAAGTCTGGTTCCGCCCGGCGGCAAGGCGGTGATCTCCGGATACGAGCACAATGCTGTGACCCGGCCCCTGGCCGCACTGGGAGCGAAAACTGCCATAGCATCCGCTCCGCTTTTTGAAAGCGCCGCTGTCACAGAGGCATTTGATCATCTGGTTACGCCAGACACGGATGCAGTAATTTGCTGCCATGTTTCCAATGTTTTTGGCTTTGTCCAGCCGGTGGAGGAGATTGCACAGATTTGTCAGACCAGGAATGTCCCCTTGATTATTGACGCATCGCAATCAGCCGGACTGCTGAATTTGGATTTGACGCGGCTGGGTGCTGCATTCATTGCCATGCCGGGCCATAAGGGTCTCTATGGCCCTCAGGGAACCGGTGTTTTGCTATGCGGCCAGGATACGCCGGTGAGAACGCTGCTGGAGGGCGGAACCGGCAGCCTTTCCATTCAGCAGGAGATGCCGGACTTTTTGCCGGACCGGTTAGAGGCCGGCACCCACAATATGCCTGGAATTGCCGGTTTGCTGGCAGGCATTCGGTACGTGCGCCAGCATGATCCGGCAGCCATCTGCGGGCGGGAGCGGCGCCTGGCACAATTTGCAGCGGAAAGTCTGCGGACCATGCCGGGGATCCAAGTCTATGCCAGGCCGGATCTGACAGCCCAGGCAGGCGTGGTTTCTTTTACGGCGGCGGGGCACGACGTGGAGGCGCTGGCCGCTGCGCTCGGAGAGCGGGGAGTGGCCATCCGGGCAGGACTTCACTGCGCGCCTTTAGCCCACCGCACTGCCGGTACCCTGGAAAGCGGAACGGTACGTCTGAGCTTTTCTGATTTCAACACCAGGGAGGAGGTCTATCAGTTCCTGACCATTCTGCGAGAGCTTTTACGCTGATTTTCTGAACAGACCGTGAATTTTCACCCCGTTCACCTTGCATTCTACAGGTATATTTAATATAATAAAACTATTCATGGCCTGAAGGGGATGATGGGGGCAATATGGGTGCAACATTCGCATTCACGGATCTGCCGGCGGTTGTCATGCGGTATGTGCTGACAGTCCAGCTGACGGACGTTCTGGATATCGCGATCATGGCCTTTGTCCTGTACAAGGTTCTGACTTTGGTGCAGAGTACAAAGGCGGCAAGCCTGCTGAAGGGACTTTTTGTGTTCCTGGCGGCGCTGATGCTGTCTTACTTGTTCCATCTTAACGGCATCTATTATCTTCTGAGCAAAATGGTGGAATGGGGCGTTCTGGCGCTCATCATTCTGTTTCAGCCAGAGATCCGCCGCATTCTGGAGCAGATGGGCTCCAGGCGGTTTATTGCCTTCTTCACCCACAGTGAGGCTGGCAACACCATGGAGCAGACCATCGGGCAGACCGTTTTGGCCTGCACAGAGATGTCCCAGAGCCGTACCGGCGCGCTGATTGTATTTGAGAGGGAAATTCTGCTGGATGACATGGTGCGTAGCGGTACCGTGCTGGATGCGGCTGTTTCCAGTGAGCTTTTGAAGAACATCTTTTTTGTAAAGGCACCCATGCACGACGGCGCCGTCATCGTCCGTCACGGCCGAATTCTTGGGGCGGGCTGTATGCTGCCACTGAGCAAAAACGTGAATCTCTCCCGGGATTTGGGTATGCGCCACCGGGCCGGTATTGGAATGAGCGAAAACTCTGATGCCGTGGTGGTCATCGTGTCGGAGGAAACCGGATCGATTTCCGTGGCCATCGGTGGGATGCTGAAGCGCCATTTGAAACCGGAGACCTTGGAGAATCTCCTGCGGAACGAGCTGATTCCGCAGGAGGACTCTGAATCGGACAAGCAGAAATTCTCCCTGGCGGGTTTTCTGCAGCCTAAGAAGAACGGAGGCGGGGACGATGCAGAGTAAAATCAGCAAGCGGAAGGCATTTTTTATCGCCCTGTCCATTTTAGTGTCGGTTTCCATCTGGATTTTTGTGGATGTCAGCAACGGCCGCACGACGTCAGTCACTGTCCGGGACATTCCCATTGAGTATATCGGTGAGGATGGCGTTCTGGCGGATCGCGGGCTGATGCTTCTGGAAGAAGGAACAGACACCACTGTGGATTTGGAGTTGACTGGCACCCGTTGGAATATTGCGCTGCTGGACAAGTCCACCATCCGCATCCAAGCAGATCTTGCCAATGTGACGTCTGTGGGAAAGCAGTATGTCACCTATAGAATTATCTATCCGGATCGGAATTTCAACAACATGTATACGATTACGGATCAGGATCCAATTACGGCCACTATCAATGTCGGAGAGCTGTACAACCGGACCGTTGATGTCCGCTGTGAGATCCAAGGAAAGGTCGCCGATGGCTACACCGCAGGTGAGCTGAAGATGTCACCGACTACGCTGGAAATCCGCGGACAGCAAGAGACGATTGATCCGGTCAGTTATGCGAAGGTGGTTTTGAATCTGGACAATGCTGAGGCAACGGTTTCGGAACTGCTGGAGTATGAGTTCTACGATGAAAATGACCAGTTGCTGGGGAAAACAGGCATTCATGCCACAGCGGATCAAATTCAGGTGACGTTGCCGGTCAACGTCACGAAAGAGGTACAGCTGACAATGAACTTCATTGAGTCAGCCGGCGCCCGCCTGCAGAATGTGGATTATGAGATTGTTCCGTCCACGATCACAGTCTCCGGTGACGCGGCACTTTTGAAGGACATCGATACGATTGTACTGGATGACTTCAATCTGCTGTCCATGGGAACCTCTACCACCCAATATCACCACACGTATGCCATCACCGTACCGGAGGGCTGTGAAAACCTGAGCGGTGTTACCCGGGCCACGTTGAATATCGCCTTCCGGGACATGGCCGCTTCCACCGTGACAGCCACCAATTTCCAGCTTGAAAATATTCCGGCAGGGAAGAACATTGATATCCTGACCCAAGAGCTGGCTGTGACTGTTTTCGGCCCGGAGGCAGCGATCAACGCCGTCACAGCGGACAATGTTGTTATCCGGGTGGACTTGGCGGATCTCAGCGCGGCAGCCGGCAGCTATACCGTTCCTGCCAAAATTGAGATTCCCGGAAGCAGTGTTGGAATTTCCGGAAGCTATCAGGTGCGGCTTACCATCCGAGAAAACCAGGAGGAGCCAGAGACACCGGATCCTGCGCCGGAGACAGATCCTGCGCCGGAGGAATCACCACAATAGGAGAGGCATTATGACACAAATTGCAACAGTAGAACGAATCATTGACAACAGCCATGTGGAGATCTCCGTACCGCGGAAATCCGCCTGCGGCCACGACTGCGAGGAATGTGCCGGATGCGGCGTCTCCGGCGCATCCGTCCACGCAAGGGCCAGCAACCCCATCGGGGCCATACCCGGACAGAAGGTTGTGGTGGAGAGCAGCACCAGAAAGATGCTGCGCATTGTGGTACTGGTGTATTTAATACCCGTCGTGTTGTTCCTGGCGGGTTATCTGATTCCGGCACTGCTGGGAACCAGTGTTGGCGTGCAGTATACCCTGGCGGGCCTGGGCTTTGTTGTTGGTATTCTCTTTGCCATCTTTTATGATCGCCGCCTGCGGGAGCGGGGCGGGCTGTCATTTACCATCGTCAAGCTGTTTTAAACGCGTATGTTTGGATATGTCAGGCCTTCTCTGGAGGGGCTGCCTCCGGAGGAAACCGAGCGATTCCGCCAAGCTTACTGCGGCCTGTGCCATACCTTGGGCCGGAGGTACGGAGCGGCGGCCCGATTTATTCTGAACTATGATTTTACCTTTCTGGCCATTCTGCTCTCAGAGCCGGACCAGTTTTCCGTCGGAGAGGCACGCTGTCTGGTCAGCCCGCTGAAAAAGCGTCCTTTTCAGAATACAACGGCAGCAATGGAGCTGGCGGCGGATGAGAGCGTGATTCTGGCTTACTGGCAGTTACGGGACGGCGTGGCGGATCACGATTGGCTTCACGGATTAAAATACCGGGGTCTCTCCCGTGTTTTGGAACCCGCCTACAGAAAAGCGGCTGCAAGCCGGCCGGCATTTGATCAAAACACGCAGATCCAGCTGCAGGCACTTGCTGCCCTGGAGGCGGAGAACAGCCCCTCCATGGATTTGGCGGCGGATGCCTTTGCGATACTTCTGCGCAGTGCGGCGGACGAAATGACGGATCCGATCCGCCGGAGGGTATTGTCCCAGATGCTTTATCACCTCGGACGGTGGGTATATTTGGTGGATGCAGCAGATGATTTGATGAAAGACGCCGCATCCGGAAACTATAACCCCGTGGCACTGCGCTACGGGCTGGACGGAGGCGAATGGACGCTCCCCGCCCGGCACGAATTTGCTCAGACACTGGATGCCTCGGTTCATATGATTGCCACGGCCTTTGAACTGTGGGATTTCGGATGCTGGCAGCCTTTGCTGGAGCGCACGATTTATACAGGACTTTTTCAGGTTGGAAAAGCAGTCCTGGATGGGACTTTTCACTCCCGGACGTCCGGGAAAGACAGAAAGAAAAGCAAGGATGTTGAGGAAGTTACATGAATGATCCCTATGAGATCCTGGGCGTGCCGGAGACCGCCACAGATGAAGAAGTGAAAAAGGCTTATCGGGAGCTGGCCCGGAAGTACCATCCGGACAACTACCATGACAACCCCTTGGCGGATTTGGCGCAGGAGAAGATGAAGGAGATCAACGCCGCCTATGAGCAGGTCACCAAGGAGCGCAGCGGAGGCGGACGTCCTGGCGGAAGCGCCGGCAGTTCGTATGGTTATGGAGGCTACGGCAGCTATGGCGGCTACGGTGGAGGGAGCTATCAGAGTTACAGCAGCAGTTCTTCCAGCAGCGTCCTGCAGCAGGTCCGCTTGGCCATCAACCTGGGAGATCTCGCCCGGGCGGACGCGCTTTTAAACAATTACAGCGATCACAATGCCGAGTGGAACTTTCTGAAGGGAGCGGTTGCTTACCGCCAGGGCCGAATGGATGAAGCCGGGCGGTACTATCGGACTGCCTGTCAGATGGAGCCGGGCAATGCGGAATACCGCCGGGCACTGGATTATATGGAAAACCGGGGCCAGACCGCTTATCGTCCCGGCGACGGAAGTTTTGGGACGGAGGTCTGCAGCGGCAACAGCCTTTGCTCGCGGATGTGCTGCGCGTATCTTCTTTGCAACAGCTGCGGATACGGTGGAATCCGGTTTTGTTTTATTTAAGAGGGAAGAGGGAACAGACAATGATTAAGAGCATGACCGGCTATGGCCGGGCGCGGCAGATTCTCCATAACCGCGACATTACGGTGGAGGTTCGCTCTGTCAATAACCGGTATCTGGACTGTACCGTAAAGATGCCGCGTATGTATGTATTTGCTGAGGACGCAGTGAAGCAGCATGTCCAGCAGTCGATCTCCCGCGGCAAGGTAGATGTCTTTGTCACCGTGGATGCCTCCGCCGCCGATGTGGCACGGGTCACGGTGAACCGGGAGCTGGCGGCCCAGTACGCCGCCGCCATGGATGAACTGGCGGAGGTCTGCGCCCCCACGGCCTACCATGTCACGCCGGAGGTGCTGGCGCGCTTTCCGGATGTTTTGACCGTCACCAAGGCGGACGAGGATTTGGAAACCGTCAGCGCAGATTTGTGCACGGTTCTGGATGAAGCGCTGGCCACTTACCATACCATGCGGGCAGTGGAAGGGAAAAGGCTTGCGGAGGACATTGAAAACCGCTTGGCAGCCATTGAGCGCTATACCGCCCAGGTGGAGGCGCGTTCTCCGGAGACGGTGGCGGAGTATCGCCAAAAGCTGACGGCCCGGATGCAGGAAGTCCTGCAGAGCACCACCATCGACCCACAGAGAATTCTGATGGAGGCTGCTATCTATGCAGATAAGGTGGCCGTGGATGAGGAGACCGTCCGCCTGCGGAGCCATGTGGCACAGCTGCGGACGATGCTGGAATCCGATGAGCCCATGGGCCGGAAAATGGACTTTTTGATCCAGGAGGTCAACCGGGAATCCAACACCATCGGATCCAAGTGCAACGATGTGGCCATTGCTCAGGTGGTGGTTGGATTGAAGGCCGAAGTGGAGAAGATGCGGGAGCAGGTCCAGAACGTGGAATGAGGCGGAGGTCGCTGAATACACAAGGGAGGCTTTATGAGACTCATTAACATTGGCTTTGGAAATCTGGTGTCAGAGGAACGGCTGATAGCTGCTGTCAGTCCCGATTCCGCGCCCATCAAGCGGATGGTGCAGGAGAGCCGGGAGCGTGGAATGCTGATTGACGCCACGTATGGCCGGAAGACCGCGTCAATTTTTATCATGGACAGCGACCACGTGATCCTGTCGGCCCTGCCGCTGGAGAAATTCGGCAGCAGAACCCAGACAGAAACTGCAGAGGAGAGAGAGTAAGCGATGAGAAGAGGGAAGACCTTTATTATTTCCGGACCTTCCGGCGTTGGCAAGAGCACGGTTCTGCATGCTCTGATGGAGAGCAGAAAAAATTTATATTTTTCTGTCTCTGCTACCACCCGGGATCCGCGCCCTGGTGAAATTGATGGCCTGCATTACCACTTTTTGGATGTCGACACCTTTCGGGAAAAAATTGCGAAGGATGAGTTCTTGGAGTATGCGGAATACGTGGGGAACTTCTACGGCACTCCCAAAAGGTTTGTGGACGCGGCCATGAATCGGGGTCAGGATGTGATTCTGGATATTGAGATTCAGGGTGCCATTCAGGTGTGCAGTAAACGACCGGACACGGTGCGGATTTTTATCGCGCCGCCCAGCTGGTCTGAGCTGGAGCGCCGCCTGACTGAGCGGGGTACCGACAGCCAGGAAAAAATTCAAAAGCGTCTGCTGCGGGCCAAGGTGGAATTCCAGACGGCCCATACCTATGATTATTTTGTGATCAACGACACGGTGGAGGAAGCAGTGATGGAGTTGAACGCCATTATGACGGCGGAGCACTGCAAGCCTAAGGAGCGCATGGAAATCATCAGTGGAAGATAACGCTCCGCGTAAATTTGACAAAAATTTTAGCCGAATTCCGGCAGAATGGAAGTAGAACATTATGATGCTGTATCCTGCAATGAACAAACTGACCTCTTTTGTCCCCAACCGCTATATGCTGGTGAATGTGGTAGCCCGCCGGGCCCGCCAGATTGCCGCCGATGCGGAGGAGAACGGAGAACACCTGAATGAAAAGCCAGTGACCATGGCAATCCATGAGGTGGCTGATGGAAAGCTGGATGCCACGAACATGGATTTGACCATTGAGGAACCGGAAGAACAAATCTGAGACGCAGACCAAGGAGGGGCGAGGCATGGAGACCGCTGTGATTGCAAAAGTCGCGGTCGGCGCCGCGCCCTATTCCATTGACAAAGCCTATGACTATCTGGTACCGGAGGCCATGACGGCGGCCGCGGTACCTGGGGTACGTGTCATTGTCCCCTTCGGACGGGGAAACCGCACGTCGGAGGGCGTTGTGCTGGCGGTTGACACCGCCGAGAAGATGCCGGGGTTGAAGCCGCTGGCAGAGATACTGGACCCGGAACCTGTGCTGGACGGTGCGGACATTGCTCTGGCTCTCTGGATTCGCCAACGGTATTTCTGTACCATGTTCGAGGCGGTGAAAACCATTCTTCCAACCGGGCTTTGGTACCGTCTGCAGGAGAGCTACCGTGTGGCTGACGGGCTGGACCGGGAGGCTGCGGACAGCCTCTGCGGCGGTATTTCAACGGCAGCCGCCGTGCTGGATGTGCTGTTTGCCGAGGGAAGCGCTGATTTGGAAACGCTGCGGGACACCTGCGGAAACGATGCTGAACAGACGTTGAAAGTCTTGCGCCGGCTCGGCGTGGTGACTGCGGAAACCTCCGCCAAGCGGAAAAGCAGCGATAAAACCCGCCGTATGGTGGAGCTGTCTATGGAGGCTGGGGAGGCTATGACCCTGGCAGAGGCGAAACGGCGCTCTGCGCCACAGCGGTATGAAGTTGTAAAGCTGCTGGCGTCAACCGGGCGGGCTGCCGCCGCAGAGGTGTGCTATTTCACCGGCGCGTCCATGCGGACGCTGCGGGGAATGGAGAAGGCCGGACTGTTGCTCTTTTCGGAAGAAGAGGAGCTGCGCGTTCCACAGGCGAAAGTCACCGAACCGGAACAGCCTATTGTCCTCAACGGCGAGCAGCAGGCGGCTTTTGATGAGATTTTGAAGCTGTCCCGCAGCGGAAGACCGGAGGCAGTGCTGCTTCAGGGCGTTACCGGAAGCGGAAAAACGCAGGTTTATCTCCGCCTTGTTCAGGAAATCCTGGAGATGGGAAAGACTGCCATTGTGCTGGTGCCGGAGATTGTACTGACTCCTCAGATGATGCGGAAGTTTACCGCCTACTTCGGAGAGAATGTGGTGATGCTCCACAGTTCCCTGCGTATGACGGAGCGCTATGACCAGTGGAAGCGCATCCGCCGGGGCGAGGTACGGGTTGTCCTGGGCACCCGATCTGCTATCTTTGCTCCTCTGCGGAATCTGGGACTCATTATCTTGGACGAGGAGCAGGAGAGCAGCTATCAATCGGAAAATGCACCCCGGTATCACACCCGGGACATTGCCAAATACCTCTGTGCCCGGGACAAAGCCGTTCTGGTGCTTGGATCCGCCACACCCGCGGTGGAGACTGCCTGGGCTGCGGAACAGGGGCTTTATCACCGGGTGCTGCTGCGGCGGCGCTATAATGCGCAGCGGCTGCCTCAGGTGATTGTGTCAGACCTGCGCCAGGAAATCCGAAATGGCAACTCGGGCGCTGTGGGGGCTGCCCTGCGGGAGGAACTGGAGGGTAATCTCCGCCGGGGAGAGCAGAGTATTCTGTTTTTGAACCGCCGGGGCAACAGCCGCTATGTGCTGTGCGGCGAGTGCGGCCATGTGCCGGAGTGCCCACGCTGCAGCGTGGCACTCACGTATCACTCCGCGAACGGGCGGCTGATGTGCCACTACTGCGGCCATTCAGAGCCTGCTAAGGACATTTGCCCAGCGTGCGGCGGCCGGATGAAGCATATTGGCACCGGTACCCAGAAGGTGGAGGAGGAGCTGCGGGAGCTGTTTCCGGATGCTGGTATCCTTCGGATGGATGCGGATACCGCCGCCGGCGGCCACGAAAAAATCCTGCGGCAGTTTGAACAGGATCGGGTTCCGATTCTGCTGGGTACCCAGATGGTGGCCAAGGGGCTGGATTTTGAAAATGTGACGCTGGTGGGGGTTCTCTCGGCAGACCTTTCCCTCTATGTGGACCACTACCGGGCTGCGGAGCGGACCTTCAGTTTGCTGACCCAAGTGGTCGGCAGGGCAGGCCGGGGCGGCAAACAGGGGCGGGCGGTCATTCAGACCTATACCCCGGCCAACGATGTGATCCAATCTGCCGCCCGACAGGATTACGAGAGCTTTTACCAAAGCGAGATCCGGATCCGGCGGCTGCGCCGCTGCCCGCCTTTTGCGGATCTCTTTACCTTCCACGTCTCCGGCGCAGAGGAGGGCGGCGTTTTGCGGGCCGCCGCAGCTGTCCGGGAGCGGCTGCGGCAGATCTGTACATCGCCGGAAATGGCTCCGGCGGATCCAGAGGTCCTGGGCCCGGCTCCCGCGCCGGTTTTGAAGCTGAACAACCGCTACCGATATCGTGTGCTTCTGGTGGGAAAGAACGATAAGGCCACCCGGGAACAGATTCGGAGACTGTTGAAGGAATTTGCAGCGGACCGCGCCAACCGCGGATTGAATTTATTTGTGGACTGCAACACCATGGAGTGAAGCGGTCGGAAGGAGATCATGATGGCTTTACGAAAGATTGTGGAACAGGGGGACGACTGCCTGAAGAAGGTCTGCCGTCCTGTGACGGAATTCAACGCCCATCTGCATCAACTGCTGGACGATATGGCGGATACCCTGACAGAGGCCAACGGCGCCGGCCTTGCCGCACCGCAGGTGGGAGTCCTGCGCCGGGTGTGCCTGGTGCTGGATGAGGACACGGAGGAGTTTATCGAACTGATTAACCCTGAGATTCTCTCCCAAAGCGGTGAGCAGACGGGCCTGGAGGGCTGCCTCAGCGTTCCTGGAAAGTGGGGCATCGTCACCCGCCCCAATGTGGTGCGGGTAAAGGCACAGGACCGGGACGGCAACTGGTTTGAGGCCGAGGGGGAGGGCCTGACCGCCCGCGCCTTCTGCCACGAGATTGAGCACCTGGACGGCCATCTGTTTGTAGAGCATATCGACCACTTCCTGTCCGAAGAGGAGCTGCGGGACTATCTGGAGCGGGAAGAGCAGGAGGGAGAGTAAGCCCATGCGTATCCTGTTTATGGGAACGCCGGATTTTGCAGTGGCGTCCTTAAAGCGTCTGGTGGAGGATGGACATGACGTCTGCGGCGTCTTCACCCAGCCGGACAAGCCCCGCAACCGGGGCAAGGTGACCTTTTCCCCGGTGAAGGAATACGCCCTCTCTCAGAATCTGACGGTGTACCAGCCGATGAAGATGAAGGACGGAGAGGCACTCGGCATCGTTCGGGAGCTGCACCCGGATCTGATTGTGGTGGTAGCCTACGGCCGTATCCTTCCCAGGGATATTTTGGAGGCCCCGAGGCTCGGAGCCGTGAATGTCCACGCAAGCCTTCTGCCCAAGTATCGCGGCGCAGCTCCTATCAACTGGGCCATTTTGAATGACGAGGCGGAGACCGGCGTCTCCATCATGTATATGGCGGAGGAGCTGGATGCCGGCGATGTGATCCGGGTGGCGAAAACCCCCATCGCACCGGACGAGGAGCTGCCGGTCCTGTGGGATCGGCTGGCGGAGCTTGGCGCCCAGGCGCTGTCGGAGACGATTCCCGCCCTGGCGGATGGAACGGCTGTCCGCGCCCCGCAGGACGGCACGAAGATGACCTACGCCCCCATGCTGTCCCGGGAATTATCACCCATTGACTGGAGCCGCTCCGCCCGGCAGATTGACTGCCAGGTGCGGGGACTGCTGCCCTGGCCCTGTGCCTCCACAGAGCTGGCGGGACGGAAACTGAAGGTTTACCGCACTGCACCGGGCAGGGAGACCCATCAGGTCCCGGGCGCTGTGCTCTCCGCTGGAAAGGCGGGGATCGAGGTGGCCTGCGGCGATGGGAAGAGCCTTGTGATTACGGAGCTTCAGGCGGAAGGCGGAAAGCGGATGGCGGCATCTGCCTACCTGCTGGGGCATCCCATTTCAATTGGAAACGAGTGATTTTATGCCATATTACGGTTACGGCTATTACGGTTATGGGGATTTTCTGGCCAACAACATCTACTGTCTGCTGCTGATCCCGGTGCTGCTGCTGTCTGTCTGGGCGCAGATCCAGGTCAGCGGCAATTTCCGGCGGTACGCGGTAACAAACCGCCGGCGCCTTACCGGCGCCCAGGCGGCGGAGGCGGTGCTGCGTTCGCACGGCGTTTACGATGTCCCTGTCCGCATGACCAGGGGAAACCTGACGGACCACTATGATCCCCGGGACAACACCATTTACCTCTCCGAATCTGTGTATGGCGCTGCCACCATTGCGGCGGTGGGCGTAGCAGCTCACGAGGCGGGCCACGCCGTCCAGTACGCCGAGGGCTACGGCCCCGTGCGGCTGCGCAGTGCCATTATTCCCGCTACCCAGATTGGTTCCAAATTTTCTTTCATCCTGCTGCTGGTGGGAATGCTGCTGTACAGCCAGACGCTGTTTTTCGTCGGCATCCTGCTGTTTTCCCTGACCACGCTGTTCCAGCTGGTGACGCTTCCGGTGGAGTTCAACGCCTCGCACCGGGCCATTGAGACCATCGGCGGACAGGGCCTTTTGGATGAGGACGAGGTGTACGGTGCCCGGAAGGTTCTGCGGGCAGCCGCGCTGACCTATGTGGCCGCGCTGCTGATGTCTGTCCTGCAGCTGCTGCGCTTTGTGCTCATCTTCCTGGGCCGCGGCGGCGGCCGGCGGGGAGGAGGGCGCGAATGAGCCATTCTGCCCGGGAGAGCGCGCTGCGGGTGCTTGTCAGCTGCCGGACCAACGGGGCCTGGGCGGACGCCGCCCTGAAGGCCCAGTTGGGCCGGGACGGCCTGAGCCGGCAGGATGCGGCACTTTGCAGCCGTATGGTTTACGGCGTGCTGCAAAACAGGATGCTGCTGGACTTCTATCTCAGCGCCTACTGCTCCCAGAAGCCGGAGCATCTGCAGCCGCCACTGCTGGATATCCTGCGGCTGGGCGCCTATCAGATCCTCTTTTTGGACAAAGTACCGGACAGCGCCGCCGTCAATGAGTCGGTGAAGCTGGCAAAGCTCTTCAAAAGGGGGCAGGCCTCCGGCCTTGTCAATGCCGTTCTCCGTAAGGTTTCGCAGAATAAAAACGCCTTGCCGCCCATTCCAAACCGGGACGCGGTGCAGCGCCTGTCCATTCAGTACAGCCACCCCAAATGGCTGGTGAAGCGGCTGGTGCAGCTGCTGGGGGAGACAGAGGCAGAGGCGTTCCTCACCGCCGATAACGCTGCTGCACCTCTGACCGTGCAGGTGAATCCCCTGAAGACGACAGCGGAGGCTCTGATGGCGGAGCTTGGGGAAGCCGAAATTTCTGCCGTTCCCCACGCCTGGGTGCCGGGATGCCTGGAGCTGGACCGCACCGGCGATTTGACGGCGCTGGCCGCCTTCCGGGAGGGACGGTTCCTGGTGCAGGACGGCGCCGCCGCCCTGGCCGCCCAGGCCGCCGGCGTGACGCCCGGCGCCCGGGTGCTGGATGTATGCGCCGCGCCTGGAGGCAAGTCCTTTTCCGCGGCCCTTTCCATGGAGGACCAGGGCGTGGTTGTCTCCTGCGATCTCCACGAAAATAAGCTGAAGCGCATTCAAGAGGGCGCGGAGCGCCTGGGGCTGACCTGTATTCAGACGGCTGCAGCCGACGGTCGGCAGTTCTGCCCGCAGTGGGAGAGTGCCTTTGACGCCGTGCTGGTGGACGCGCCCTGCTCTGGCCTTGGCATCATCCGCAAAAAGCCGGACACCCGGTACAAAAAGCCGGACGACCTCTTCACCCTGCCGGTGGTCCAGCAGGCCATTTTGGACAATGCCGCCCGCTACGTCCGGCCCGGCGGCATTCTGGTGTACTCCACCTGCACGATTCTGCCGGAGGAAAACGAACAGGTGACGGAGGCATTTCTTGCCGAACATTCTGCCTTTTCCCGGGAAAGCCTGCCTGCCCCCATCGGAGAGATGGGGGGACAGGTGACGCTGTGGCCCCAGCGCCACGGCACTGACGGCTTTTACATCTGCCGCATGCGGCGGCAAGCTTGAGAGGAATCCTTGTTTATGACCGATCTGAAATCTATGTCACTCTCCGAGATGACAGAGGCTTTGAAAGGAATGGGGGAGCCTGCCTTTCGGGGTAAACAGGTGTTTACCTGGCTTCACAAAGGGGTACACTCTTTTGAGGAAATGACCAACCTTCCAAAGGCCCTGCGGGACAAGCTGGGGGAGGCGTATTCCATTGCTGTACCAAAGGTGGCCCGGAAGCAGGTCTCCCGACAGGATGGCACCATCAAATATTTGTGGGAGCTGGCGGACGGAAACTGCATTGAGTCCGTCCTGATGCAGTATCATCACGGCAACACGGTGTGTATCTCCTCCCAGGTGGGCTGCCGGATGGGCTGTGCATTCTGTGCATCTACAATTGCCGGAAAGGTGAGGGATTTGACACCTTCCGAGCTGCTGGATCAGGTTCTCTTTACCCAGGCAGACTCAGGACTGACCATTTCAAACATTGTGCTGATGGGCATCGGAGAGCCGATGGACAACCTGGACAACGTGCTGAAATTTCTGGAGCTGGTGAATCATCCTGATGGACTGAACATTGGGATGCGGCATATCTCCCTCTCCACCTGCGGCGTTCTTCCCGGCATCCGCCGGCTGGCGGAGCTGGGACTGCAGCTGACACTGTCAGTCTCCCTCCACGCACCGGACAGCGAAACCCGATCCCGGATCATGCCGGTAAACCGGGCCTATGACGTGGAACAGCTGTTTGAGTCCTGCCATGACTACTTTCAAAAGACCGGCAGGCGGATTTCCTTTGAATATGCCATGATTGACGGCGTCAACGACAGCGACTGGCAGGCGGATTTGATTGCCCGGAAGCTGAAGGGGATGCCGGGACATGTAAATTTGATTCCGCTGAACGACGTGGTGGAGAGTCCCTATAAGCCCTCCCGCCGGGTGGCGGCCTTCCAGAAGCGATTGGAGTCCCACGGCGTCACTGCCACAGTGCGCCGAAGCCTTGGGGGCGACATTGACGCCTCCTGTGGACAGCTCCGCCGGAAGGCCATGGAAGAAGCAGAGAAAGGGGAGGGTTCCCGATGATGAAAATTTGGAGCATGACGGACGTGGGCCTGGTCCGGAAGGATAATCAGGATGCGTATGACGCCAGAGTGTGCACAGCCTCCGGCCATACCGTCTGTGTGGTATGTGACGGCATGGGCGGCGCGGCCGGCGGACAGCTTGCCAGCCACATTGCCGTGACAACTTTTATGGAGGAGCTGGAGAAGGTGCTGACGCCTGAAATGACGCCGGAACAGCTGCGGGAGGCATCCTCCTATGCGGCATCTCTTGCCAACAAGGCTATCCGTGAGGCAGCCAAGGCATCCGAGGCGTGCCGGAATATGGGCACCACTCTGGTTTCTGCCGTTTCTTACAACGACGGTGCGGTGATTACCAATGTGGGAGACAGCCGGGCCTATCATATTACGCAGAGCGGAATCACCCGTGTCACCAAGGATCATTCCCTGGTGGAGAGCATGGTGGATCGCGGCGATATCACTGCAGAGGAGGCACGCCGCCACCCGAACCGCAACCTCATTACCCGTGCCCTTGGGCCGGACAGTACGGTCGCCTGCGACGGGTACATATGCCCCATGGAAGCAGGGGACTACCTGATGCTGTGCACGGACGGCCTGGTGGACACAGTAACGGATCAGGAGATGCTGTTTGAGGTGATTCACGGCGGCGATCCGGACAACTGCCTCAGCAGGCTGCTGGCCATTTCCAAGGGCCAGGGCGCGCCGGACAACGTCACGGCGGTGCTGCTGCAAAAACAGTAAGGGGGGGGACAGACGAATGGATCAGTACATTGGAAAAATGCTGGACAACCGGTATGAAATCCTGGAGCGTATCGGCACAGGCGGCATGGCGGTGGTCTACAAGGCAAAATGTCACCGGCTGAACCGGTTGGTGGCAATCAAAATTTTAAAGAGTGATCTGGCCCAGAATGAGGACTTCCGCCGCCGCTTCAATGCGGAATCCCAGGCAGTTGCCCAGCTGTCCCATCCCAATATCGTGTCGGTATACGACGTGTCCCGGGGCGGCGATGTGGAGTACATCGTCATGGAGTTGATTGACGGCATCACGCTGAAGCAGTATATGGAAAAGCGCGGCCAGCTGAACTGGCGGGAATCCCTGCACTTTATCACCCAGATTATGCGAGGACTCAGCCACGCACACAGCCGGGGCATCGTGCATCGGGATATCAAGCCGCAAAACGTCATGGTTTTGCGGGACGGCAGCGTCAAGGTGGCTGACTTTGGCATCGCCTGTCTGGAGAACTCCGCCCAGACCCTGACCCAGGAGGCGCTGGGATCAGTCCACTACATCTCGCCGGAGCAGGCGAGAGGAGACCGCACCGATGCCCGCAGCGACATCTATTCCGCCGGTGTGGTACTGTATGAGATGCTGACCGGGCGGCTGCCCTTTGAGGGAGATTCCGCCGTATCGGTGGCGATTCAGCATTTGAGCTCCATCCCACTGGCACCGCGGGAGATTAACCAGGAAATTCCGGAGCAGCTGGAGCTGATCTGCATGAAGGCCATGGCGCCGGATTTGGAGCGGCGCTATCCATCGGCGGACGCCATGATTGCGGATCTGGAGGCTTTCCGGAAAAACCCGGGCGTCAACCTGGACTTTGAGATGGAGGATCTGCGCCCGGCGGAGGAGGACGAGCCCACCCGTCTGCTGCGGACAGCCGGCGTCCACGCGGCCGCCAATGCCGGTCAAAGCCATCGCTCTGTTCGGGAGCGGGAGGGCAGCTATGATCGGGAGCGCCGCCGGAATGATGCGTATGAAACAGTTTCCGTCCAAAGCGGAAAACGCCAGATTGCCATGATAACGGGCGCGGTGGTGGTTGCGCTGGTGCTGGTGTTTTTCCTGTTCCGGTTTATTTTGAGCTCCTTTGGAGAGAAGACACCAGAATATGCGGTTCCAGATCTCATCGGTATGACGCTGGAAGAGGCGGAAAACGACGAGCGGGTCAAAGACATTTTCACCATCAATTCCACTGAGGAGGCCAATGACGAGGCCCCAGCGGGAGAAATCTTCTGGCAGGATCCAAAGGCAGACACCCTGAAAAAGGGAGAAAACCTGATCATTGAGGTAAAAGTCAGCACCGGCGCGGCTACCGGGGAAATGCTTGACATCACCAACAAGACATATCAGGAGGCAAAAATCCTGATGAAGAAGCTGATAGAGGACTATGAGCTGACCATGGAAGAGCCTTCTGAGGAGGCCTGGGTGTTCAGTGATGAGGTCAACAGCGGTTATATTATTTCCTCAAGCCCTGCCAAGGGAGAACCGCTGAAAAAGGGCGACACCATTACGCTGGTGATCAGCAAAGGCCCCCAGCTGGAGGAGTTCCCCGTGCCGTTCTTTGTAGGACAGCCAATTGACAAGGTCCGTGAGCAGCTGAAAGGCCCGTGGCCCCTGACCTGCACCGACGCCGATATCGAGTGGGTGGACAGTGATGAGGATGAGGGCATTATTACCTGGCAGAGCATCGACGGCGGCGCCACCGCTAAAGAAGGCGACACCATTAAATTCAAGGTCAGCAACGGAAAGGGAATCAGCCAGGGAAGCGGATCCGACATACTGACGGTGTCTTTGCCCACAGACCGGGACAGCGGACGCATTCAGGTATATCTGGACGGCAGCTTGGTCTATGACGATACACTGGTATTTGCGGATTGGAACTGGACATTTACCCGGGAATTTACCGGCACCGGATCAGCTGAGGCCACCGTCTACATTGATGGTGAGCTGTCCACGTCCACGGTGCTGCAGTTCAGCTGATGGTACAGGGAAGAATTCAAAAGGCCCTCAGCGGCTTCTATTATGTGCAGACGGAAGGGGAGCTGCTGACCTGCCGCGCCAGGGGGAAGTTTCGGAAAGAAGGCGTCTCCCCCCTGGTAGGGGACTGGGTGGAGGTCCGGGAGCTTGGAAACGGCGAGGGCTTTGTAGAGTCCATTGCTCCCCGGCACAACGCCTTTGTCCGGCCAGCGGTGGCCAATATTGACCAGCTGGTGGTCATTGCCTCTGCTGCCGTACCTAAAACGGATCCCTTTCTTATCGACCGGGTGGCCGCCATCGCGTCCTTAAAGGCATGCGGAGTGATTCTTTTGCTGAATAAGTGCGATCTGGATCCTGCCGATGAGTTGTACCGCATCTACTCTGCCGCCGGGTTCCAAACCCTTCGGGTCAGCGCAGAAACTGGGGAGGGATTAGAGGTACTGAAACCGCTTATTTCTGGAAAGCTATCTGCCTTTACAGGGAATTCCGGCGTCGGAAAATCCAGCATTTTAAACCGATTGGACGATACCTTTCATATCCAGGTGGGGGAAATCAGCGCAGCCTTGGGCCGTGGACGGCACACCACCCGGCATGTGGAGTTGTACCATCTCTCCTGTGGTGCGGACGTGGTGGATTCCCCCGGCTTTTCCTCGTTTGAAACAGAGGAGCTGAACTTGCAGCTGAAACACCATCTGCCGGAGGCGTTCCGGGAATTCAGACCCTATTTGGATGGGTGCCGTTTCATTGGATGCAGCCACACCAAGGAGAAGGGGTGCGCTGTGTTGGAGGCTGTGAAGAACGGCGGGATCCAAAAAAGCCGCCATGAGAGCTATATTCGCCTCTATGAAGAGCTGAAGCCTTTGCAAGATTGGCAGGAAAAGAAAAAATAACCGATGTGGCCCGGGATCCAGCGGATCCCGGGCGGTTTTTTTGCACGCTGGACAGCCCCGCCTGTATATACTGGTACTGAAGAAAGGGGCGTGTGACGGATGTTTCGTGGAGGCGGCTGCTGGCTTCTGGGCTTTTGCGGCATTGCTCTTGGCTCCGGGATCCTGATTGCGGCGATCTTCCCGGTGGGGGCCTTGCTGTTCCTGGTGGCGTTTCTGTTGATTGCATGCGGCTGCGCCTGCTGCAGGCGTTAGAAAGGAGCAAGCGTATGAAAATTGTGGTTTGGAAATCCCCCAAGGCCCTATGCGGAATTTTGCGGAAGCTATTTAAAATTCATGAATAAGCCCTTCCGGCTGCTCATACATTAAAAGCAGAACATGAACAGCCGGGAAAGGATGGGCAACCATGGAACTGGAATTGAAAAAAGAGGCCTTCAACGCTTTTGAAGCAGGCGGTGAGCTGACGCTAACACAGGAGGAGACCACTGAAACCATTGTGCCGGACTACTGCCCGGATATTGCGCGCATTATTGAGACGGATGGAAAGGTCTACCTGCACAGCCGGGAAATCCGGGACGGAAAGGCAGAGGTCTCCGGAACCGTCCGGGTGACGGTACTGTATACGCCGGATGGGGAGGGCGGCATTCGGACTCTGGAATTTGCAATACCCTTCACAGCGGAGAGCGACGGGCGAGCTATGCCGGACTGTGTGGCGCTGACAGCAGAGACGGAGACAGAGCTTCTGGAAACCAGAATGCTGAATCCCAGAAAGGTATTCACCCACTGCAAGCTGGTAACAAGAATCACCGGCTATCAGCGGGTTTCCATGGGTTTCTGTACGGATGTGGAGGCGGAGAAGTCCCTCTGCATTGAAAAACGGCAGGAACAGCAAAAGGCGATGATCCTGACACATATCGCAGAGAAGGACTTTACATTTACGGAGACAATGAACCTGTCTCCGGGCCGGGACGGCGCGGCGGAACTGCTGACCAGCCGTGTGAACAGCACTGTGACGGAGAGCAAAATCGTGGGCAGTAAGCTCATCTTCAAGGGCATGTTCACGGTAGAGCTGCTGTACCGCACAGCTGCCGGACGCTGCTGTGCCACAACGGGAGAGCTGCCTTTTTCTCAAATCATGGAAGTGGACGGCGCCGCAGAGGGCTCTGCTGCATTGCTTCACCTGACACTGACCGGGACGGATTTCCAAATTGACGGCGGAGATGATGAGGGCCGGGAAATTGCCGTAACCCTGTATCTCCATGCTACCGCATTGCTGCGGGAGGAGCGGGCACTGACACTGCTGAATGACCTGTACTCCACTGTGTTTGACCTGACATATGATGCCGCTCCCTTGCCGCTGACCTCTTTTTGTGAGAGCCTGACACGCCGTCAGACTGTGCGGGAGGTGCTGGAGATCGGTGTGGTTGCGGAGTCTATTCTCTCCGTCTCTGTCCGGTGCGGTGCGGTATCTGTCACCCGGGAGGGGGAGAGTGCGATCCTGCGCACGGTAGCGGCGGTGCGGGCGCTGTACCTGGATGAGGGCGGCGTTCCGCTGGTGGCCGAGCGGTGCCTGGACGTCTCCTGCCAGCTGGAGCTGCCGGAGGACTGCCGTGTGTCCGCCTGGGCCGGCTGCAGCGAGGAGGTGCAGGGCAGTCTGGGTGACCGCGGCATTGAGGTTCGGTTCCCGATAGACTTCCATGTGGAGGCCGCTGCCAAGGTTAAGCGCATCTGCATTACCAGTGCTAAGGTAAACACGGAAGCACCCAGAGAAACCGCAGGGGCGCCCTCTTTGGTGCTGCGCTGCCTTGGAAAGCAGGAATCCGCCTGGGACTTAGCCAAACGGTACCGTACCACGATTGCGGCTATTCTCTCTGCCAACCAGCTGGAAAGCGAGGAGGAACTGGCGCGGGATCAGCTGCTGCTGATTCCAAGAAAGCGGGTGTAACATAAAATGAGAGGCGGAATTTCCGCCTCTCATTTGCCGCTTGCCGATTTAATTTTCCGTATAGCGGGCCAGGAACTGACGGGTGCGCTCCTCTTTTGGATGCTCAATGACATCGTGGGGATTGCCCTGCTCCACAATGAAGCCGCCATCCATGAAGATCACCTGATCTGCCACGTCGCGGGCAAACGCCATTTCATGGGTGACGATGATCATTGTGGTTTTTTGTTCTGCCAGGTTTCGGATGACCCGCAGGACCTCACCGGTAAGCTCTGGATCCAGGGCGGAAGTCGGCTCGTCGAAGCAGAGGATGTCCGGATGCATGGCCAACGCCCGGGCAATGGCAACCCGCTGCTGCTGACCGCCGGAGAGCTGGTGCGGGTAGTGTTCCGCCCGGTCTGCAAGTCCCATCTGGGCCAGAAGCTCCCGTCCCGCAGCCTCGATATCCTCTTTGCGCTCGCCGCCATGTTCCTTGGCCATCAACTCCCGGGCCAGGGTGACGTTTTGCAGGGCTGTGTACTGGGGAAAGAGGTTGAAGCTTTGAAAGACCAGGCCGAAGTGAAGCCGCTTTTTCCGAATTTCGCTCTCCAGCTGCGTCTGCGGATTCGCTGCATCGAAGAGGATCTCTCCCTGAACCGAGATGGTGCCGTTGTCCGGCGTCTCCAGAAAGTTCAGGCACCGCAGCAGTGTGGTCTTTCCGCTGCCGGAGGAACCGATAATGGACAGGGCCTGTCCCTGCTCCAGGGAGAAGCTGATGTCATTGAGGACCTTGGTGGAGTCAAAATGCTTTTCAAGATGCTGTACTTCCAAAATGGACATAGCGCCGCCCCCTTATTTAAAGTAGCTGAGCTTTCGCTCAATCAGATTGAAGAGAATGGTCAGAATTCCAACGAAAATTAGGTAGTAAACCGCTGTGTAGAACAGCGGCCAAGTGATGCCGTCGGATTTCATAAATGCCTCACCGGCTTTAATCAGCTCTGTGATGGCGATGATGCGGGCCAGGGAGGTATCCTTCACAAGGGTGATGATCTCGTTGGACATGGGCGGTACCACCCGCTTGACCATCTGGAGCAGGGTAATCCTGAAGAAAATCTGCCGCTTGGTCATGCCCAGCACCTCGCCGGCCTCCCGCTGGCCCACAGGCACGCCCTCAATGCCGCCCCGGTAGATCACGGAGAAATAACAGGCATAATTGATGACAAAGGCCACCGTACAGGCGAACATCCGGCCATTTCCAAAGGACCAGATATTGTTGTCAAACCAGAGCCCCGGCCCGTAGAAGATGATGATAAGCTGGAGCATCAGCGGCGTGCCACGGATGATCCACACAACAACGTTGGTCAGTGCACTGACAGGCCGAAGAGCAGCAAGCCAGGCCGTCCCCCGGCCGGGATTTTCCTGCCTGTAGAGCAAAAAACGGAATGGCCGCCATTTGCTCATGGAGCCAAAGGCGATGAGAAGCCCCAACGGCAGCGCAAACAACAGTGTCAGGAAGAACAGCTGCGTTGCGGCGCTGAGCCCCTTGAGCAGCGACAGGGTAACCGTCCAAAACATGCGTATACTCTCCTCTAAAATTGTATTCAGAAAACTGTCCAAAGGCAGAGAGCATCTCTGCTCTCTGCCTTTGAAGTATCATCACAGGGAAAGCTTACTTGGTAACAACCACCTGTGCGTTGTTGCAATAGGCGTTGGTGCACTCCATGGCTTCCAGGACGGCATCGGTCAGTGTCATGCCATTCCACACCACATCGATGTTCTTGGAGTCCAGCTCCATGATCTTGCTGTCCCAGTCAATGACGATGAACTGTGCCTCCACGCCCAGCTTTTCCGCCACGAGTTTGGCCATGTCAGCGTCAAAACCGATCCACTCGCCGCTATCGTTCTGATAGTCCATGGGCTCAAAGTCGGTGATGCCGATAATCAGCGTGCCCTTGTCCTGGATGTAAGCCACATCGCTGTCGCTCTCAGCGGCGGTGAACTCGGAGGCAGCCTGCTCCACCAGAGCTTCCTGCACACCATATGTCGTTGCGATCTCCTGCATGGAACCGTCCGCATAGGCCTCGCCGAAAACCATATTGATATAGGAGGCCAGGTCACTGCCCTTGCGGCAGCCGACACCGTACAGCTCTTCCGTCAGCTTCTGGTCAGTGACCTTCAAATCAGGGTAGCTGGTGCCTTCACCCACCATGGCGCCGGCCATCAGGGAATCGATGATGGCGGCGTCAGAGGTACCTGCCTGGACTTCCATCAGGGCGTCCGCTTGGGAACCGACGGAGTTCATCTCAAAACCGTTTTCCTGTGCGGCTGCTTCACCGGCGGAACCGGCTTCCACTGCGTAGACGACGGTGGTCTCTTCTTCGGGAGCAGCGTTGTCTGCGTTGTCAGCAGGCGTCTGGGTGTCACTGCCGCTGCCGCCACAGGCCGCCATGGAGGCCGTCATGGCCAGGGCCAGCAAAAGGGCCCAAACTTTCTTCATATTTTTCATCATTCATCCTCCAATACTTTGAAAGGGCAACTCCAATGCCGTTTCATTTAACTCATTAGTAGTTTACCAGACTAAATTAAAGCTGTAAAGTCGGAAACCGCCAGAAGTAAGGAGAAGATAACCTGCTAATTTTGTGCAGTTTTGCTAAAGCGAGACGGGCTGTCATACTTTCAAAGGATGGGACATAGAGATATACCATGAATATGGAGCGGAAAAAGGACGGGATGCTATGAATACCAGTATTTATCAGAATATCGCCACCCGCACCGCAGGGGATATTTATATCGGCGTGGTGGGCCCGGTGCGGACGGGGAAGTCCACCTTCATCAAGCGGTTCATGGAGACCCAGGTCATTCCAAACATCGAAAACGTCTATCGGAAGGAACGGGCCCGGGATGAGCTTCCCCAGAGTGGCTCTGGCCGGACCATCATGACGGCAGAGCCCAAATTCGTTCCGGAAGAGGCGGCACAAATTCAGCTGCCAGACGGCGCGGCCTTTTCCGTGCGCCTGATTGACTGCGTGGGATACATGGTGAAGGGGGCCATCGGCCAATTTGAGGATGACACACCCCGGATGGTCACGACTCCCTGGTATGACCACGAGATTCCCATGACAGAGGCCGCGGAGATCGGCACCCGGAAGGTAATTGCCGAACACTCCACCATCGGGATTGTCATCACCACCGATGGCAGCGTGGCGGACATTCCAAGGGAGGACTATCTGGAGGCGGAGGAACGGGTAATCCGGGAACTGCAGGAGCTGGGGAAGCCCTTCATCGTACTGCTGAACTCCGCAGATCCGAAATCCAGCCGGGCCACAGCCATTGCAGCAGACATCGCCTCCCGGTATGAGGTCAACTGCATGCCCGTCAACTGTCTGGATCTGGGAGAGGAGGACGTTGCCGGCATTTTGAAGGCGGTACTCTATGAGTTCCCCATGCAGGAGCTGGATCTCTTCCTGCCGCCATGGGTGGACGCCCTGCCGGACCAGCATCCTATCAAGGCTGGGCTGTATGAAGCGGTGCGGCAGGGGACGGCACAGCTCCACCACATCCGGGAGGTGGACGGCGTTATCACAACGCTCGGAGCCTGTGAGGACATCAGCGAGGCAAAGATCACCGGTATTGATCTGGGAACTGGTGTGGCTACTGCCCAGCTGCGGCTGCCCAGGGAGCTGTTCTACCGGACGCTTTCTGAGCAGTCCGGCTTCGACGTGGCCGATGACGGAGATCTGATGAGCCTGCTGACCCGGCTGGCAGCGGTCAAGACGGAGTATGACAAAGTGGCCGGAGCCCTGAAGGATGTGCGGGAGACGGGATACGGCATTGTGGTGCCAGGTATTGACGAGCTAACGCTGGAGGAACCGGAGATCATGAAGCAGGGCGGCCGGTATGGCGTCCGTCTGAAGGCCAGCGCACCCAGCATCCATATGATCCGGGCGGACATCGAAACCGCGGTCAGCCCCATTGTTGGCAATGAAAAGCAGTCTGAGGACATGGTAAACTATCTGCTGCAGGAATTTGAGGGGGACACCAGTAAAATCTGGCAGTCCAACATCTTTGGACGCAGCTTCCACGAGCTGGTGAACGAAGATTTGCAGACCAAGCTGAAGCGGATGCCGGAGGACGCCCGGCGGAAGCTGCAGGAAACGCTGACCCGTATCATCAACGAGGGCAGCGGCGGACTGATCTGCATCATTCTTTAATGATGGGAAAGTGCCGGAGGGATATCCCTCCGGCACTTTTCAACGACGGGGCTTTACAGCGCCGTTCCCCGCTTTGGAACATACAGCCCGTGCATATCCACACCCTCCAGTTCCAGCAAAAACTGCTTGTTTGCCAGTCCCCCGGCATAGCCGGTCAGACTGCCATCGCTGCCTACCACGCGGTGGCAGGGGATGAGAATGGAAACAGGATTGTGGCCCACCGCGCCGCCAACCGCCTGTGCCGCAGCAGAGATGCCGCGCTCGCGCAGCCTGCGGGCCAACTCTCCGTATGTGGTGATCTGTCCGTATGGAATTTCCTGCAGCATCGCCCACACCGCCTGGCGAAAAGGCGTACCTTGCGGTGCCAGGGGCGGCAGGGCAGGGAGGGGGCTCTTCGAAAAATAAGCATCCAGCCAATTTACAGCCTGGTGAAAAACCGGAAGATCCTGTTCCGCCGCATTCTTTTCCAGCGCAGCGGCAAAATACTTCTGACCTGAAATCCAAAGTCCTGTGATGGCTCCGCCGTCCGAGGCCAGATGCAGCTGTCCCACGGGGGATTGGCACACAGCCAGATATGTCATGGCACCCCACTCCTCTCTCTCTTCTCTTTCAGTATACCGGAGAGCGCGCTGTCTTTCAACCGCTTTTCTCCAACGCCGCAAAATGAGGGGGTTGGGATACTTGCAGGCGGAGGCAGAGCATGATACTATAAGAGCATATCACCATGAAAGGGGCGCCGTTTACATGCTGCTGGCAATTGATGTGGGCAACTCCACAACCTCTGTGGGGCTGTTTGATCACAACAAGGATCTGCGTTTTTTAGCTGCGCTGGACACTGACAGCCGAAAGACCGCTGACCAGATCAGTATTGACCTGATGAACCTGTTTACCCTGTATCACTACCGTTATACCGAGGTCACCGGCGCCATTGTCTGCAGCGTGGTGCCGCCGCTGAATTTTATGATGGAGAAGGCGCTGACACGTCTTCTTGGGAAACCTCCCATGGTGGTGGGACCCGGTGTAAAGACCGGGCTGAATCTCCGGATGGAGGTGCAGACCCAGGTGGGTGCGGACATTGTGGCGGACGCCGTGGCAGCGCTGGAGAAGTTTCAGCCGCCTATCATTACCATCGACATGGGCACCGCCACTACCATCGGCGTGATTTCGGAGGGGCGGACCTATGAGGGAGGGCTGCTGCTGCCGGGCGTCAATGTGTCCCTGGAGGCCCTCTCCCGACGGGCGGCGCAGCTGCCGGCTATCTCTCTGCAGCGGCCAAAGGCTTTGATTGGAAAGAATACGGAGGACTGCATGCGCTCCGGCATCGTCTATGGAACCGCAGGCATGCTGGACGGTGTCATTGACCGCATTCGGGAGCAGTTTGCCGGACGGGAGGTCAGTGTGGTTGCCACTGGAGGAAATGCCCCTGTGATTGTGCGCTACTGCCGGAATTCTATCACCTATGACAAATACCTTCTGATGAACGGCTTATGGGCTATTTATCAGAAAAATAAATAAGCCATTCCGCGGCGGAAACGGGAGATGATCCATGACGGCGTATGCAAATCGGAACGAATGTTCCGGCATTCTGGCTTATGATGTCGGAGAAACTTATATAAAAGTCCTGTTTGCCAACGGAAGCGTTTACTTGTACAGTGATGTAAGCACAGGACACGAGAATGTCGCATGTATGAAAGCGCTTGCGGAGCGGGGATATGGTCTAAATACGTTTATTAACCGTTATGTAAAAGACGCGTATGCCCTTTATACGCATCTTCCAGCGCAAACAGAACTTGACGGTTGAATCGTCCAAAAATGCCAGGCATGCTGCAGCATGCCTGGCATTTTTAATAAACACGGGGCGGCGAAATGCTGTCACTTCACCAGCACTTTTTTCAGCTTGGCAAAGCGTGGCAGGGAATCCTGTTTGGGAAGTTCGGGCTCACCCTGAATCAAAGGCAGCACGTAGTTGATAAAGGGCCGCTCCACGCCGTTATGGGCGGCATTGATCCACTCCAAGGGCACCTTCTTTTCCGTATTGGCCACCTCGGTAAGCGGAAGGAGTCTGGTGCGGCAGAGGTATTTGCCCCCCTGCTCCAGACGCTCAAAGCCCACCATCTTGTCAGTAATGCCGTTTACAGCGTTCTCTACGGCAGCCTTGCCGGACATGAAGGATTCCTCAATATCCGTCTCGGAGGCAAGGTGCGCACCGCAGCGCTGCAGCAGGCTCAGCTCAATGCCGCGGACCTTGGCGCCGGTCTTCTCTTTGACCACGGCGGCCAGTGTGGCGGCAAGGCCGCCCAGCTGGGCATGTCCAAAGCCGTCGGTGGCGGAGGCCTTGGCTTCAGAGACGAAAGATCCGTCGGCGTAGTGGATACCCTCAGATACGGCCACCATGCAGTTGCCCTTCTCCTTATAGATGCGCTCCACATCGGCCAGGAAGGCGTCCATGTCAAAGTCCACCTCCGGCAGGTACACCAGGTCGGGGCCCGCACCATAGGCGGTGGCAAGCGCCGCGGCACCGGCTAACCAGCCAGCATGGCGGCCCATGATCTCGATGATGCAGACCATGCCGGTGTCATACACCCGGGCATCCTGGTAGACCTCCATGCAGGAGGTGGCAATGTACTTGGCGGCGGAGGCATAGCCTGGGCAATGGTCGGTACCGAAAAGGTCATTGTCGATAGTTTTAGGCACGCCCATAACGCGGCACTCATATCCCACCTTTTGCATATACTTGCTGATCTTATTGCAGGTGTCCATAGAGTCATTGCCGCCGTTATAGAAGAAATAGCGGACATTATATTTCTTGAAGATCTCCAGAATCCGCTTGTAATCCGTATCATCCACATCCGGATCCGCCATCTTATAGCGGCAGGATCCAAGCGCGGAAGAGGGGGTATATTTCAGCAGAGCCAGCTCCGCCGGGTCTTCCTGGCCCATGTCAAACAGACGGTCATTCAAAACGCCCTTGATGCCGTGCTCTGCACCGAGGACACGGGTAATATTTGGATTTTTCAAGGCGGTGTCAATCACGCCGTAGGCACTGGCGTTGATGACCGAAGTCGGCCCTCCGGATTGACCAAAAATACAGGCGCCTTTCAGTTCACTCATTGGAAATCCTCCTCTGAATTTGATTTCTTTCATCATAGCATCCAAAAAAAGAAATGTAAATACTTGCAATTTAAAATTATTGTGATATTATCAAATAAGAAAATCGTTTTCGTCTTTTCGGATCGTGAAAATTCACAAGTCTTTTGCGTAAACTGACATTTTTTGTGCGCAAGCGATTACAAAGGACGGGAGAAGATGGAATTTTCAATTTTTTCAGGAGGATGATTGTTATGCCACTGGTAACCTCTACCGAAATGTTTAAGAAGGCCTACAGCGGCGGCTATGCCATCGGCGCGTTCAATGTCAACAACATGGAAATCGTGCAGGGCATTACCGAGGCTGCCCGCGATCTGGAAGCGCCGCTGATCCTGCAGGTGTCCAAGGGGGCCCGCGCCTATGCTAACCACACGTATCTTTTGAAGTTGGTGGAGGCCGCTGTGACAGAATGTCCCAATATTCCCATTGTGCTGCATCTGGACCACGGCCCCGACTTTGAGACCTGCAAGAGCTGCATCGACGGCGGCTTTACCTCCGTCATGATCGACGCCTCTTCCAAGCCCTTTGCCGAAAACATTGAGATCACCAAGAAGGTAGTGGAATATGCGCACGACCACGGCGTGGTGGTGGAGGCGGAGCTTGGCACTCTGGCCGGCATTGAGGACGATGTGAAGGTCTCCGCTGCTGATTCCTCCTATACCCGCCCGGAGGAGGTTGAGGAGTTCGTCACCAAGACCGGCTGCGACTCCCTGGCCATCGCTATCGGCACCAGCCACGGCGCTTACAAGTTCACCGCCGAGCAGTGCACCCGCAACGAGAAGGGCGTCTTGGTTCCGCCCCCGCTGCGCTTTGACGTACTGGAGGAGGTCTCCCGCCGTCTGCCTGGGTTCCCCATCGTACTGCACGGCTCTTCCTCCGTGCCTCAGGAGTTCGTGAAGATGGTCAACGAAAACGGCGGCAGAATGCCGGACGCCGTCGGTATCCCCGAAGAGCAGCTGCGCCATGCTGCGGAGCTGTCTGTGTGCAAGATCAACATCGACACCGACCTTCGCATGGCCATGACCGGCACTGTCCGGAAGTTCATGGCGGAGCATCCCGACAAGTTCGATCCCCGGGAATATCTGAAGCCCGCCCGCCAGGCCATCAAGGACATGGTGTCCCACAAAATCGTGGACGTCCTGGGCTGCGACCATAAGGCGTAACCATTCCTCCACGAAGCGCATTCGTCTTGGGAGGGCATATCCGCACCTCAACCCCGCGCCGTCTGCTGATCGGCGCGGGGTTTTCATATGCCGGGACCCTTTTCTCTCTGGCCGCATAGACTGGAAAAAAGGGGAGGGGAGACCACCATGCGCTTTTTACAGGACTATGACCGCCGTGCCGCTGTACTCTACGCCCACGAGTGGGCCTATGGCCGCAACCCGAAGTTTTACGACTACGAGCTTCTGGGCGGCGACTGCACGAACTTTGCGTCCCAGTGCATCTTCGCCGGTACCGGCATTATGAATTTTACGCCCACCTTCGGGTGGTACTATATCAATGCCAACCAAAAGGCGCCCGCCTGGACGGGGGTGGAATACCTTTGGAATTTCCTGACCCGAAAGACCTTTTCCGTGGGACCGGTGGGAGAGCCATGCGGCCTGGAAGACCTGCGTCCGGGAGATCTTGTACAGCTGAGCTTTAAGGGGCAGGGATTTCAGCATTCCCCAGTAGTTGTCTCCGTTGGGCAGCCGGCCACACTGGAAAATGTCCTGGTTGCTGCCCACAGCTATGACGCTGACAACCGGCCGCTTTCCACCTATGAATTCCGGAATATCCGGTATCTCCACATCACCGGAACGGTACGGCCATAGGATGGAAAATTTAAGGAATTGTTCATGAATTCTGCCGGTCCCGTGTTATCATGAGAACATCCGGGAAAAGAAGAGGTGTTTCCATGAAGAAGATATGGTCTGGCCTGCTGGCGCTGGCACTGACGGTTTCTATGGCTGTTCCGGCAGCAAGCGCGGCTTTTGCGGATGTGCCGGCAGAAAGTTCTCTTTCAAGTGAAGTGCAGAAAGCCGTGGACTACGGACTGATGAATGGTTATGGCGCCACAACATTTGGCTACGGCGACTCCATGACCCGGGTACAGTTCATAACGGTGCTGGACCGGATGATGGGCTGGTCCGCCGGTTATGACGCCCATGTCGCCATGTGGAAAATCCCCTTCCAGACACTGGAGATCGCTGAGGACGACCTGTCCGACACCTATCTCACCGCCATTGAGGAGGCAGTGAATCACAACGTGATTGATACCGACAGCCCCCTCCGGCCAAACGATCCCATTACCCGGGGGGAGATGTCTGAGATGCTGGTGCGCGCATTGGGACTTAGCAGCGCGGCCGCCCTGGCAGAGAAGCAGGGCAGCCTGCCCTTCACCGATGTGACGGAACGGCGGGGCTATATCTCTGTGGCCTATGACATTGGAATGACCAAGGGTACCTCGGCCGCCACGTTTGCGCCAGACGCCCCCGCCACCCGTGCACAGGCGGCGGCTATGCTGGTGCGGATTTATGAAAAGCTACACCAGGAGACGGACTTTGTTCACGGCTTTTACGCCATCTCCTCGTACAGCCAGCTGAGTCTGGCGGAGCAAATGGATGCCGTCAGCGCCGGATGGAGCAGCATGAGCTGGGACGGCAGTGAGGCGAAATTGCTCACAGACCAGGGGAATCGGGTGGGATATGTGTACTACATCCCCAATGGCTATGAGGAGGTCACCTCCACGCTGGAGAGCGCTGGCGTCCCCTTGAACCTGAACGTGTTTATGGACGGTCAAAATCTGAAGGACATGCTGGCCTCTGCCGATGGGCGCAGCCAGGCGGTGGAACAGATCATCGCCGAGCTGACGGTTTCTTACCCGGAAGCCGGCAAAAATCCATACAGCGGCGTCACCATCGACTTTGAGGGGCTGCGCGCTGCCAGCCGGGAACACTTCACCGCATTTTTGCAGGAGCTGGAATGGCAGCTCCGCGCCGTGGACAAGTCCCTGTACGTCTGCGTCTCCCCGGTGCTGACCACCGGAAGCTATTACGACGGCTATGATTATGCCGCTATCGGAGGCTTGGCGGATAAAGTGATTTTGATGGCCTATGACTACGACACCCGGGATTTGAGCCAGTTTACAGGCACAGAGTATCACAAGACGGCCGCCACAGCGCCTATCGACCAAGTATACTGGTCCCTGAAAGCCGCTGTGGAGCAGTTGGAGGATGTCTCCAAGCTGGTATTGGGCTTCAGCGCAAAAAATGTATGCTGGCAGATTGATGAAAACGGCTGCCTGGTGTCTGGCACTCCCTTGTATCCCACCAACGAAACCGTGGCAAAGCGGCTGGCCCAAGCAAACACGGTCACAGGCTGGTCGGATGCCTACCAGCAGTCCTGGGCAGTTTACACCAGTGAGGATGGCAGCCGCTATTTCCTGTGGTATCAGGACAACAGGAGTGTAGAGACCGCTATGAATGCCGCCAAACTCCTGGGCGTGGAGAGCGTGTCCCTTTGGCGGCTTGGCAGCATCCCCCAGTATACCATCGGCAGCACCACTTGGAACTGGTCTGGCCTGCTGAACTGAGAGCTGCCTGCTCCCAGCATCCTATGCCAAAAAAGAACCTGAAAAAAACCACCCCAATGGGGTGGTTTTTTTGCTATTCAGCGGACATCTCCTGGCTTCGCAGTAGCTGGGCAGCCTCGGACTGCAGCTGCTCAAAGCTTGTGATCTCCCGTTCCAACAATTTCCGCCTTGCCTGTGGCGGCAGAGTTTGAAAATACTCATAGGCCGTCAAATCCTGATCGAGCAGGTCTGTCAGACACACATGCTCCTGGTCCATTTTATCACCCCGGCATTTAGTGTGCAGGCAAATCGGCAAAATATACGGCCGGTGGCAGGGAGGGGCCAAACCAATCCAAAACTATTTTTCTGTTTTTCCTTTATTTTTAATATGTGACAAGGGATTTGCCTTTGCAGCCATACGAAGGGATTCATTGTCAATATGGGTGTAAATTTCCGTGGTATTCAGGTGGTCATGCCCCAGCACCTCCTGCACTGCCCGGACATCCACGCCGTTTTGCAGCATCAGCGTGGCGGCGGTGTGGCGCAGCTTGTGGGAGGAATACTCCGCAGCATCAATACCAGCCTCAGCCAGGCGCTTTTTTACCATAGCATGGACGGTGGACCGGCTGATCCGCTCATTCTGGGCCGACAGGAACAGGGCGTTTTCATCCCGGCCGCGGATGGGCCGCCGAACCTCCAGATAGCGGCGGATGGCGTCCTGACAAGCATCGTTCAAATAGAGTATGCGCACTTTATTGCCTTTTCCCAGCACCCGCAGGGCATCGTCCTGAATGTCATTGAGATTCAAGCCCACCAGTTCGGAAATCCGAAGGCCGCAGTTGAGAAACAGTGTCAGAATGCAGTAATCCCGCTCCTGATTTTTGCCGTCCACAGAGCTTAAAAGCTGCAGACTTTCATCGAGCGTCAGATATTTGGGCAGTGTTTTCTTCAATTTGGGCGAATCCATATCTTTGACAGGATTTTCACGAAGTAGGTGCATTTTATTGGTCAGGTAATTATAAAATGACCGGATGGTTGCAATTTTCCTGGCCCGGGACGCGGCGTTCAGACCGTAGTCGGAATGCCGGCTGTTCAGGTGCTGGACCCGGTCGCGGCTCAGATAAGTCATGTAGCCGTAAATATCCGTCAGCGTGACAGCGGCGACAAAGTCCAAATCCACATCCATAATATCAATTTCATCCAGCGCCTTGCCGGAAAGCGCCGGATCCCGGATCTGCTTGAGATAGCGGAAAAAATTCCGCAGGTCCAGGAAGTATTCGTCGACCGTGCGCTTAGAGTGCGCCTTGATGGTTTCATGATACGAAAGAAAATCCCGCAGAATCTGCGGCGCTTCGGTACGGTAATCAGACATAGAGTTTTGTTTTGGAATGAATATGCAGAGCAGCGGTCAAACAGGCCACGGTCGGATGCTTGTCCGGCAGAGAAGAATCTTTCTGCCGGGATGTTGAAACTGGAATGAAACAGAACCCAATCTCGCCAGTGAACCGTTTTGCCCTCCCCTTAATTGAACAAAATTTTTATTTTGTTCAATAAATACTGTATATTCATTCCATTCCTTTCTGAGGTGATTCAATGTCATGTTACCACCCTCTGAAGGCTGTTGCAAGTGGTCAGACGGTAAATGGCAAGACAAACTATCATTTTCTTACCGATGCGTATTTGATGGAGTATCAGGCTAAAAATGGACATCCTTTTCCGGAAGACCAGATTACTTATCTTCCTTGTGGTAAGTGTATAGGCTGCCGCCTGGACTATTCCCGTCAATGGGCTGACCGATGTATGCTTGAACTTCAGTATCATGATTCCTCGTACTTTGTGACGTTGACTTATGATGATGCCCATGTCCCTATCAATTACTATGTAGACCCGGCCACAGGTGAAGCGTTCCCTTCTCTCACTCTTCAAAAGCGAGATTTCCAGCTTTTTATGAAGCGGCTGCGCAAGCGTTTCCCGGATTGCAAAATACGTTTTTTCATGGCTGGTGAGTATGGTGGTGTAACTTTTAGGCCTCATTACCATGCAATCATTTTTGGTTTACATCTGAATGATTTGAAGCTATACAAGAAATCCCCTGCGGGTTATCAGTATTATAACTCCCCTTCTCTTCAATCCTGCTGGTGCGATAAGCAAGGTAATCCAATTGGCTATGCTGTTGTCGGTGAAGTGACCTGGGAGAGCTGTGCATATACTGCCCGGTATATTATGAAGAAAGCTAAAGGAGAAGATAAAAATGTCTACTCGGACTTTGCTATTGAGCCTGAATTCACCCTCATGTCTAGAAAGCCTGGCATTGCCCGTTGGTATTATGACGATCATCCTGATCTGTATGATCATGAAGCTATCAATATATCTACAGAAAAAGGAGGACGAAAGATACGGCCGCCCAAATATTTCGATAAGCTCTTTGATATTGATAATCCGGAGCGTATGCAGGAAATTAAGGACATCCGTAAACAGATGGCGATTAATTCGCAGACTGCGAAGCTTGCAAGAACCTCATTATGTCGTGATGAACTCCTCGCCGTTGCGGAACGAGCGAAGGAGAATCAAATAAAATCTTTAAGGAGGACTTTAGAATGAGAAAGCGAATGTCTAAGCGTGTTGACAAGAAGGTGTTCCGTCGTACTGCCGCATCTGCCAAGAAGATTAACATTGACCCCAAGATTTACCGTGGAGGTATTCGCCTATGATGTATTCTTTGCGTGAGGATGGTAATTGGCGTATCTCTGACCATTTTTTTGTGAATGAATTCCGCTGTAAAGATGGTACTGACCCCGTTTGTGTTGATGGAGAATTACTTGATATTTTGGAGTGTGTTCTTTTGAAATTTGGTAAACCCGTTGTGATTAATTCTGGCTATCGTACCCCCTCGTATAACAAGAAGATTGGTGGTGCTAAGTTTTCACAGCATATGTATGGTCGTGCTGCTGATATTGTTGTGAAGGGTGTAGAGCCCGTAGTTGTTTATAACTTTCTATGTGAAGCGTTTCCTATATCTTGTGGTTTTGGTCTTTATCAGTCGTTTGTGCATGTAGATTGCCGTGCAACTAAATCTCGTTGGAAAGGTTGATTTAAATGAAATATTTTGTGTTTGCAATTCGTGATGCCAAGGTTGGCTTTATGGCTCCCACTGTGGAGCAGAACGCTCCATCTGCTGTTCGTAATTTTGAGCATGCCGTTCAGAACTCGTTTAGTTTGATGAATTCCCATCCCGGTGACTATGACCTGTATCAGATTGGCACTTTTGATTCCGATTCTGGTGAAATTGAGAAGCAGCTGCCTGAGCATCTTTGTTCTGCTTCAGATATTGTGAGGTAAGTATGGAATTTACTGGTTTTTTGACGCAGTTTCGTAAGCCTGAGCGTTTTTACTCTAACGTTGGTTCATCTATTCGGACTACATATTCTGCATCGTATGATGACAAAGGTCGGATTCGTCTGGAAGAGAGTGGAACTGAGAATTTGTATGATTATATCCAGTCTTTTGCTGAGTCTTGCGATATTCATGTTCTTTTGAAGCGTTTCGCCAATGGTGAAACTGATGTCCTCTCCCGTGTCCAGGGTTTTTATGCTGATGTGACGGAGTTGCCTCAGACTTATGCTGATATGCTGAATCGCTTGAATGAAGGTGAGGCGTTCTTTAAGGAGTTGCCCGTTGATGTCCGTTCGAAATTTGGTCATTCTTACTCTGAGTTTCTCGCTTCTATTGGTACTCCTGAATTCTTTGATGCCTTTGGTATGTCTAAGCCGGAGACTCCCGCTGACCCTGTTGTTGTGCCTGATGCTGTTACGGAGGTGAATGAAGAAGTATGAACAGAAATACTCAGACCCATTTTGCATTGAATCCCACCCGGATTGATATGTCCCGGTCTACCTTTGACCGTAGCAGTTCTTTGAAGACTTCTTTCAATGTTGGAGATTTGGTTCCTTTCTTCATTGATGAAGTGCTACCTGGAGACACTTTCAAGGTAAAGACTTCTAAGGTTGTTCGTATGCCTGCGCTGCTGACCCCTATCATGGATAATATTTATCTGGATACCTACTATTTTTTCGTCCCTAACCGTCTCACGTGGAACCATTGGAAGGAGTTTAACGGTGAAAATACCGAATCTGCTTGGATTCCTAAAACAGAGTATGAAATTCCTCAGCTCACTGCCCCCGACGGTGGCTGGCAAGTCGGGACTATCGCTGACTATTTTGGTCTTCCTACTGGCGTATCTGGCATATCTGTTAGCTCCCTACCTTTCCGCGCTTATGCCCTGATTGTAAATGAGTGGTTCCGAGACCAGAACTTGCAGGACCCGCTTGTGATTCCTCTTGATGATGCGACTGTTGAAGGCGTGAATTCTGCGACTTTTGTCACGGATGTGGCCAAAGGCGGTAAGCCCTTTATTTGTGCTAAGTATCATGACTACTTTACTTCTGCCCTTCCTGCCCCCCAGAAAGGCCCGGATGTGACTATTCCTGTTAGTGCTGGTGCGAATCTTCCTGTTGTTGGTAATGGATTTAACCTTGCTCTTGCTGGTTCATCTAGTTCTACTGGCTCGACTATTAGAGTCGGCGGTATTGGCTCTCTTTTGAATTCTGAATCTGGTGGTAGTGCTCTTTATGGCACCTCTGCTTCTGCTCCTGCTTATGGTTTAAATGTTGGCTCTGCGCCTCCTTCTGGTACTGGTGCTCTCCGTGGTATGTATGGTGTTCCTACTAAAGAGCAGCTTGGTGATGACCTTTCCAAGTCTGGTTTGATTGCCATCAATGATGGTGCTGTTTCCATGGCTACGATTAACCAGCTGCGCCTTGCTTTCCAGATTCAGAAGATGTACGAGCGTGATGCCCGAGGCGGTACCCGTTATATTGAGATTTTGAAGTCTCATTTCGGTGTTACTTCTCCGGATGCCCGGCTTCAGCGTCCTGAATATCTTGGTGGTAACCGTGTTCCCATTAATATTAACCAGGTTGTTCAGTCCTCTGCTACGGAATCTAATTCTACGCCTCAAGGTAATGTCGCTGGCTATTCTCTTACTACGGATTCCCATTATGATTTTACCAAGTCTTTTACGGAGCATGGCTTTGTAATTGGCCTTATGGTTGCCCGGTATGACCACACCTATCAGCAAGGTATTGACCGCATGTGGAGCCGTAAAGACCGCTTTGATTATTACTGGCCTGTATTTGCGAATATTGGTGAGCAGGCGATTAAGAACAAAGAGATTTATGCGCAGGGCACTGCTAAGGATGATGAAGTGTTTGGTTACCAGGAAGCCTGGGCTGATTATCGTTATAAGCCTAACCGTATTACTGGTATGATGAGGAGTGCTTATGCTCAATCTCTCGACGTATGGCATCTGGCTGATGACTATAGCGCTTTGCCTTCTCTTTCTGATTCTTGGATCCGAGAGGATAAGACAAATGTGGATCGTGTACTTTCTGTTGCTAGTTCTGCTACTAATCAGCTTTTCGCTGATGTTTTCGTTGCTAACCGTACCACCCGCCCCATGCCTATGTACTCTATTCCCGGTCTGATTGACCACCATTAAAAATAGAGGCCCCTGCGGGGGCCTCTTGCTTCTTTTGTGAAAGGATGATAATATGTCTTTAATTTCTACCGCTGTCGGTGCTGCCAATGCCTCCATGGCCAACTATTTGAATTCTGGTGCGAATCAGATTGCCCAGTTGAAAGGTGTTGCCCAGTCTAATTCCGCGAAGTCTGCTGAACAGGCTTCTATCTTACGTGAATGGCAGGAGAAACAAAATGCGAAAGCTATGGAGTTTAATGCCTCGGAAGCCGCCAAAAACCGCGCTTGGCAAGAGATGATGTCGAATACTGCCCATCAGAGAGAGGTACAGGATTTGATGGCTGCTGGTCTGAATCCTGTGCTTTCTGCAATGAATGGTAACGGTGCTGCTGTAACAAGTGGTGCTACGGCCTCTGGCGTGACTTCTGCTGGCGCGAAAGGTGAACAGGATACTTCTGTATCAGGTGCCATTGCAAACCTCTTAGGAAGCATTCTAGCGGCCAATACGCAGATTCAAGCATCTAACATTAATGCCCGTACTCAGGAAGCTGTTGCCGATAAGTATACTGCCATGGAAAGGATTGTTTCTGAAATCAGCTCCGCTGCTTCTCGCTATGTTGCTGACCAGAATTTGAAAGGTAGCTATGCTTCAGCTGGAGCTACCCGTTATGCTGCTGACCAGCATAGAGCTGCTTCACAGTATTCGGTTGATCATACTAAGTATGGCGCTGCGGTTAATCTTGGTGGTTCTCTTGTTGATTTTCTTAGAGATTCTTTTGGCGGTTCTGGTTCTTCAGGTAAGTCTTTGTTTGGTCAGCCTACCGATGATGGTACTATGACCCTTGCTAATATTATTTCTGGTCTTAAACGTGCTTGGAATGAGAGGTAATTAATGGAGATTTTTGCTATTGGTTTTGGTTTTGTTGGTATTTATGCAACTTATCTTGTTTTAAAGCTTCTTCGTTATGCGTGCGCTGCTCTTAAACTTTGGATCAATATTCATCGTGACGAACAGCCTTAAAGTACTTGGTGGAATCTCAGCACAATCATATTTCTTGATATGATTGTGCTGAGTGACACCAAGTGAGACCAAGCGTGAGCGCGGTAAGCGTTGACAACTAACTTTGTTTTTGATATAATAAACCTATAAAATAATAATAAAAATAACCTAAAAAATAATAAAAATACAAAAAATATATAAATATACGTACTTTCTAAACAAAAGCCTTATTTTGTTCAATTAAAAATGCTCTTCCAAAATCCTCCTTCCCTGCGTGTTTTTCCATGATAATGTCAAAAGCTGAAATCTGCCTGAAGGCCGCCGGACATAAAATGCAGAATTTCTGGTCAAGATAACGGTAACTCAATCAGAAGGATGATGGTTATGAGCTTGATTCCCTGTACCAGCACCTGCATTTATCAGCAGGACGGCCTGTGCATACTGGACAGCGCCGCAGCTGCCGGACAGCCCGCCCTTGGCGGCGCCTGCATCCACTTCATCCCTGCGGACGCAAAGCGGCTCGGATCGCCTCACCGACATTCCGAACCGGGATTAGCTGCAGTCCCTGAGGCCCACGGAGACTTTCCGCCCGATGCGCCGGAATCAAACATTGTTTGAATCCCAGGCGGTGTACTTCCGAAATCCTCTGGGCAAGCTGATTTACCGTCCGCAGTTCTCCGGTGAGGCCCACCTCCCCAATGGCCACCAGTTCCCCCGGTACCGGCCGGTCGTAGTAGCTGGAGGCCAAGGCGATGACAGTGGCCAGATCCGCGGCGGGCTCGTCCAGCCAGAGGCCGCCGATAATGTTGATGTATGCGTCACATGCAGACACTTTCAGGCCTCCGCGTTTTTCCAAGACGGCCAATAGCATGGCGGCCCGGTTGTAGTCAAACCCGTTGCTGGTGCGGCGGGGATTTCCTGCGCTGGTATTTACCACCAGCGCCTGCACCTCCGCCAGCACTGGCCGCATCCCCTCCATCACGCAGGTAACGCAGGTGCCCGGCGCATCGTCCGGACGGCCGGAAAGCAGCATTTTCGATGGATTCTCTACCTCCGCCAATCCCTCGTCCCGCATTTCAAAGACACCGATTTCGTTGGTGGCACCGAAGCGGTTTTTGGCTGCCCGGAGAATCCGGTAGCTGGTATGCTGGTCCCCTTCGAAGTACAGCACACAGTCCACCATATGCTCCAGTACCTTTGGACCTGCGATGGACCCCTCCTTATTCACGTGGCCGATGACAAAGACGGTAATCCCCTGCCCCTTGGCCAGCTGCATGAGGGCCATGGTGCAGTCCTTCACTTGACTGACGCTGCCCGCCGGGGAGTCCAACGCACCATTGTACAGGGTCTGAATGGAGTCCACAATCAAAATATCCGGCTTCTCCGCTGTGACGGACTCCAGCAGATCCCCCAGGCTGGTCTCAGAGATCACAAACAGGCTGCCGCTTTCCACATGCAGCCGCTTTGCCCGCAGCTTCAACTGGTGCTCAGACTCCTCGCCGGATACATATAATACCTTGGAGAATTCACACAGCTTGCTGCAGATCTGCAGCATCAGCGTGGATTTGCCGATGCCCGGCGCGCCGCCCACCAGCACCAGAGAACCCTTGACCGCGCCGCCGCCCAGCACCCGGTCCAGCTCTCCCATGCCCGTTGGAAACCGGATCTCTTCGTCTGCTGCCAGCTCCGTCACCGGGCAGGCCCGGCGTGGCCCGGCGGCAAGGGCGGCAGAGCGGCCCCTGCCGGCCCCGGTGATACGGGGTGTCTCCGGCTGCTCCACAATTGTATTCCAAGCGCCGCAGGCGGGGCACTTCCCCGCCCACTTTGCCGTCTCGTTGCCGCAGGATGTACAGTAAAACATGGTTTTTTGCTTCATGATCCTTCCTCTCCGGCCCCGCAGGCAAGACACCCGGCGGTGATGGCGGCGGCCAGCCTCAGTTGATGGGACGGCTCCTGCAAAAGCCGGGTCTCCTCCGTATTGGAGAGAAACCCGCACTCCACAAGGACACTGGGAGCCGTCACATGCTTCATCAGGTAGATGGTGGATGGAATTCGTTTTGGAACCTTGGCCTTTTCGGTGTTGATGGCGCTGTTCAGCGCCTCCTGAACGGAGACGGCCAGTTCCTCGGCGCCCTCCTGTTGGTTCCAGAAGGCCTGAGCGCCATGCGTCACCGGGGACGACGGCAGACTGTTCTGATGGATACTCACCAAAACGGCGTTCTCCGTGCTGTTTACGATATCCACCCGGTGGTGGATGTCAGAGACCTTCCGTGCCCGCATGGTGTCCCCCTCCGTATGGATAGAGATCTCTTCGCTGCGGGTCATGACGGTCCGCTGACCGGAAAACCGCATCAGATCGTTCACCCGCAGAGCAATGGCCAAGTTGATCCGGCTCTCTGCCACGCCGCCAGACGATACGGCGCCGCCATCCTCTCCGCCGTGTCCAGGGTCGATGACCACTGTCACCGGTACGCCGTCCCGCGCAGCGAATACAGCCGTGTAAGCTGCGTTTCCGTGCCACAGCACAGCTGCTAACCCCGCCAGAAAGACGCAGAACAGCAGTATGAATATCATCTGTCGTTTTCGAATCAAAAGAATCACAGGCAGCACCCCCCTATGGATTGATATGCCGCCCTGCTTATCCCACATTCCGATTATAGACAATCCATGGCCTAAAATCAAGGGCAGGCTCTCCTTCCGGGTGTTCTGCATACAATGGGATGAGCGCATGGCATGACAGCCTGCGCCACTCTACCCAAAGGAGGCATCCATGCAGATGGAGAATTCCAATCCCAATACGCCTGTTACGCCAAGCACGCCCAGCACACCCAGCGTGCCGACAACTCCCAGTACGCCTTCGGCATCCTGCGGTACCAATGCGGGCTCCTTGCCCGGCTGCTGTGCACCCCTGGCGTTTCCCTATGTACCCATGCAGAGCACAAATCCCGTTCGGTTCGGCCGGATGGAAGCCCTGCAGACCGGTACCCTTTTCCCAGGACTTGACCTGCCCTTCAAGGCGGCCATCCAAGCGAAAACCAAACTGGCCAACACCGCCCTGGTGGAGCTGATGGCCCTGGACTTTGCGATTGATGAGTTGGGGCTGTACCTGGTAACCCATGCCCAGGACCAAGAGGCATTACAGCTATACTGGTCCTATATTAAGCTGGCAAACGAGGGGCGGGAGAAATATCAGAAAATGTACGGTCCCCTGCTGCAGACAGACCTGACACCGGAGGACGGGTATATCTGGCTGAAAGACCCGTGGCCCTGGGATGAAGGAGGGAATGACTGATGTTTGTCTATGAGAAAAAGCTCCAGTACCCGGTAAAAATCAAAAATACCAATCCCAAGCTGGCCTCCATTATTATCACACAGTACGGCGGCCCGGATGGCGAGCTGGGCGCGTCCCTGCGATATTTAAGCCAGCGGTACTCCATGCCCTATCCGGAACTAAAGGCGCTGTTGACTGATATCGGCACCGAAGAGTTGGGGCATTTGGAAATGATAGGCACCATTGTCCACCAGCTGACCCGAAATCTCACGGAAGAGCAAATTAAAACCGGTGGATTTGATACCTACTTTGTAGATCGCACAGCTGGTGTCTATCCGACATCCGCCTCTGGCTTCCCCTGGAGCGCAGCCAGCATGGCCGTTAAGGGGGATTTGATCGCCGATCTCACAGAGGACCTGGCGGCCGAACAGAAGGCCCGCGCAACCTATGACAACATTCTGCGTCTAAGCGACGATCCGGATGTCAATGATGCGATTAAATTCCTGCGTGCCAGGGAGGTCGTCCACTTCCAGCGCTTCGGCGAAGGCCTGCGGCTGGCAAAGGATAAGATGGACGAGAAAAACGTCTATTTCCTAAATCCCTCCTTCGACCAATAATCCTCGGCACTACCGTGCAAAGAATACGCCGCCCGCCCAATGGCTACAAGCCATTGGGCGGGCGGCACTGCCGCTTCAATAAGAGTTCACTGCACAGGATCAGGCGCATCCGCTCCCGGAGAAAACAATGCGCGCACCGCATCGACATCCCCTTCCTGCTCCCCAATCAAAATCAGGAACTGGGATTCGTCAATCACCGGAATCCCAAGCTCCTGCGCCTTGCGAAGCTTCGATCCGGCGGCCTCTCCGGCCACCACGCAGGTGGTCTTTTTGGAAACAGATCCGGATACCTTGGCGCCAAGGGCCTCCAGCAGCTCACCGGCCTCCTTCCGGGAATGGGCGCTTAGCTCTCCGGTGAGGACAAAGGTCATCCCGGCAAACCGATCGTCCACCGGGGCGGCGGTGCTCTCCATATTCACGCCTGCGGCCCGCAGACGTGCGATGAGATCTTGGGATTGTGGCTGGTGCAGGTAGTCCACAATACACGCCGCGGTGACGGCGCCCACATCGTTGATGGCCGTCAGCTCCTCCACGGTGGCCGCGGCCAGAGCATCCATGGTCCTGAAATGGGCGGCAAGCACCTTGGCGGCCTTCTCCCCCACCTGCCGGATGCCGAGTCCAAACACCAGTTTGGAGAGGTCGTTGGCCTTGGAGTTCTCAATGGCACGGATCAGGTTTTCGGCAGATTTGGTTCCCATGCGGTCCAGCTGGGCCACCTCCTGGGCATGCAGGCTGTACAGGTCGGCGGCAGTGGACACCAGGCCGCTTTCCACCAGCTGCTGCACCACCGCCGGGCCAAGGCCCTCGATGTCCATGGCGCCGCGGCTGGCAAAATGGGTGATGTTCCGCAGCAGCTGGGCCGGGCACTCCGCGCCCGTGCAGCGAAGTGCCGCGCCATCCTCGTCCCGCCGCACCGGCGCGCCGCAGACCGGACAGGTCTCCGGCAGGACATAGGGTACCGCACCATCAGGCCGCTGCTTGCGATCCACTTCTACAATCTCGGGAATGATCTCCCCCGCCTTCTGGACAATGACGGTGTCACCAATGCGGATGTCCTTCTCCGCAATATAATCCTGGTTGTGGAGCGTGGCGCTGGTGACGGTGGTACCCGCCAGCCGGACCGGATCCAGCACTGCCTTTGGGGTCAGCACACCGGTGCGTCCCACCTGCACCACGATGTCCAGCACACGGGAGGGCTTCTTCTCCGGCGGGTACTTGAAGGCCACCGCCCATTTTGGAAATTTCGCGGTAGATCCAAGTACCTTGCGCTCTGACAAGGAGTTTACCTTTATAACTGCGCCATCAATTTCAAAGGGATACTCCAGCCGCTGGTCGTTGATGCGGTCAATCTCCGCCTGGACAGCGGACGTGCCGGACAGGGTCTTGTGAGGGATAACCTTAAACCGTTGGGAGGCCAGGTAGTCCAGCGTCTCGGCGTGGGAGGAGAAGGTCTTCCCCTCCGCAAGCTGCAGGTTGAACACCTGAATATCCAGCTTCCGCTCGGCACAGATTTTGGGATTCAGCTGCCGCAGAGAGCCTGCGGCGGCGTTTCGGGGATTGGCCATCAGGGCCTCGCCCCGCAGCTCCCGCTGCGCGTTCAGCTCCGCGAAAACCTGGCGGGACATATAGACCTCGCCCCGGACAATCAGCCGGGGCAGCTTCTCCGGCAGGGTCATGGGAATGGACCGGACGGTTTTCAAGTTCTCCGTCACGTCCTCCCCCACCCGGCCGTCGCCCCGGGTGGCCCCCCGGACGAACACGCCGTCCCGGTACTCCAGCGCCACAGACAGGCCGTCTACCTTTGGCTCCAGGGAATATATCACCTCTTCTCCCAGGGCCGTATCCATCCGCTGGCAGAACTCTGCAATCTCTTCGGCGCTGAACACATCCTGCAGGCTTTCCAGCGGCACCTCGTGGGAATAGGGCGTAAACCCCTCCAGAATCCGGCCGCCCACCCGCTGGGTGGGGGAATCCGGCGTAACCTCCTCCGGGTGCTGAGCCTCCAGCTCCTCCAGCCGGCGGTTCAGCCGGTCGTATTCGTAGTCCGGAATTACCGGCGCGTCCAGGACATAGTACAAGTATCCCTGTTCGTTCAGATAGTCCCGAAGCTGCCTCATTTCCTCGCGGTAGTCCATGAAAAGTCCTCCGTATCTCATTGTCCATTCAGAATATAATCTTTCAAATCTTCCTCGTAGGTGCCGGGATCCGTGCTGAAATAGGTGTAGCTGTCCGGTACAGATCCAACGATCACCGTCTCGGCCACGATGAAAGAGTTGGAAACCTTGGTGGCAGTGGTAAAACCCGGCAGCAAAATGCTGACGTATACGTCCACGGTCAGGATGATCTGATGCTTGGTCTGGTTGATGCCGGCGGAGACAAACTCATTTTTGAAGTTGGCCTCTGAAGAGCCCACGGATTCCATCCGTACCGTAATCCGCGGTCCGCGGCCCGCAAGAAGGCTGGAACCCGTCAGTGTGCCGATGGGGATGGACAGTTCCCGTGCGGACACCTGATCGATGCGGGTCAGCACCGTGTCAAGAATTTCCGCCTGCAGATGGTTGAATGCCGTCATGTTGCTGCGCACCGCCGTAATCTGCCCGTCATTGTTCTTTTCAAAGGATACCAGCCCGTCGTACTGGATCTCTCCGTTTTCAATTGCCTCGTACACCGCCTCGCTGACGATACGGGTGACAGTGTTGGAAACCTTGGTGGTAGCCAAGCTCCCCAACAGAGGCCGCATCTGGGCAGTTGCGATAAATATCAGGGACAAAAGCCCTACCAGAAGCAGCACCGCCAGCAGCCGCGCCGCAGCCCGCCGGTCCCAATACCGGCGGTAATAGAAAAAACCGGGCCGCATCCTCCCACCCCCTTCCTACATCCTATGCGGAAGGGGGTTGGCTTTATTTACCGTTCTATCCGGCTGGCTCTGCAGCGCAGGCGGCACACTTCAGCTTCTCTGGGTACAGAACTATCCATCCAGCCCGTTCACGATGTCCTTAAAGACCTGGCCGCGCTCCATGAAGTTGGCAAAACGGTCAAAGGAAGTGCTGGCCGGAGAGAGGATCACCACATCCCCCTCCGTCGCCCGGCTGTCTGCGATGGCCACGGCCTGGCGGTAATCCTCCACGTCAAGAATCTCCAGCCCCCGGTAATTTTCCGCCTGGGTGACGGCCTCCCGAATCACTCCAGCGGTGGCGCCGCAGAGCAGCAGCAGTTTTACATGCTCGTTTACCACCGGCCCCAGGGGCGCGTAAGAAATGCCCTTGTCCTTTCCGCCGGCAATGAGAATCACCTTCTCCGGGAAGGCGTTCAGTCCGGCGATGGTACGGCTGGGACTGGAGGCGATGGAGTCGTTGTACCAGCGGACACCTTTCCGGGTGCGGATCAGCTCAATACGGTGCTCCACGCCGCCGAAGGTGCGGGCAAAGTCCCGGATGACGCCATCGGGCACCAGGCCGTCCACAGCGGCAATGGCCGCCAGATAATTTTCAATGTTGTGGACGCCGGGAAGGCGAATGTCGGCAGTGTCCATCACCTGCCGCTCTCCACTGCCGCTGCGGGCGATGACCGCTGTGCCCCGGAGGAACACGCCGTCGGCCAGTTCCTGCTTCCGTGAGAAGAAGCGCACCCGGCCTGGTGCCTTCCCCGCTGCTTCCACCGTAAGGGTATTGTCAGCGTTAAATACTGCAATATCTTGTGTGGATTGATGTGTAAAGATATTTTGCTTTGCAGTAATATACTCCGCCATATCCCGGTGTACGTCCAAATGATTGGGGGCCAGGTTCGTCATTACCGCGATGTGCGGGCTGTGAGTCATGGTCATCAGCTGGAAGGAGCTGAGCTCCAGCACGGCGACGTCCTCCGGCCGCATCTCCCCTGCTTCCGCCAGCAGCGGGTGGCCGATGTTGCCGCCAAGATGCACGGTCCTGCCAGCCGCTTTCAAAAGCTCTGCGATGATGGTGGTGGTCGTCGTCTTGCCGTCGCTGCCGGTAACGGCAATTTTCGGGCAGGGACAGACCTGGAAGAATACCTCCATCTCGCTGGTCAGTACACTGCCGCCCGCCTGGGCGGCCAGCAGCTCCGGAAGGTCCGGCCGCATACCGGGGGTGCGGAAGATCACATCCTCCGTCAGATCCTTCAGATAGTCCGCGCCCAGCTGCAGGGTGACGCCCTGGTTCTCCAGATTGTCAGCCATCCCCCCAAGGGCTGTCCGATCCTTTTTGTCACAGGCTGTCACGGCAATCCCGCGGCCCGCCAACAGCTGAATCAACGGCTGATTGCTGACACCGATGCCGATGACCGCCACAGTTTTCTTCTGCAGGGAATTTAGATATTCCTCGAAATTCATGGAAACGCTCCTTATGGTTTCCGCCTCACGGCGAATTTTTACATACATAAAACTCCATGCGCCGTGACGTGCGCCACGATAACAGGAAAAGCTGATGGCGCATGAGGTTTCGCACATGTGGGCCGTCCCGTTGCATACGGCACATGGCCATTTTGCTATGCTTTTGCATAGCAAAATTATACCGCTCCTGACTGGAAATAGCAATTGAAAATCAGGGTCCGGCTCTGCTTTTTCCTTTGCAGCTGTTTTTCCCGGCTATTTTCTGCCAGGCAGCGGCCTGAAAAATTCCCTGTCCTATGTGCGTTGACAAGACCGTCTCTTTCCTGTACAATAGACCCCGCGAGGAAAACAGACAGTCGCGTGGGCAGGCCGAAAGGCCGTCCATGAGGAAAGTCCGGGCTCCACAGGGCAAGGATAACGGGTAACGCCCGCCGAAGGCGACTTCAGGAAAAGTGCAACAGAGATATACCGCCTCGTCGTCACAAGCTTCCTGTTTCTTCGCTGCGCCGCAAGCGGCACCGCGGAATAAGTAGCGCCTGCACTTTGCGGCAGACGGAGAGATAGGAAGCTTGTGACGACGAGGTAAGGGTGGAAAGGCGAGGTAAGAGCTCACCCGACGGCTCGTAAAAGTGCCCGTCGCTGTAAACTCTATCCGGAGCAACACCGGTATGGGAGCAGGAGCATAGGCTCCATGGCTGGCCCGGCCGCTCCCGGGGTGGCTTGAGCGCTCTGGCGACAGAGCGTCTAGATAGATGACTGTCAAATACAGAACCCGGCTTACAGTTTCCCTCGTGCGAAAGATATGGTCCCGGCTGCGGAACACGCGGCCGGGGCTTCTCTTTTTATAAGTTCTATTATTTTAAAACTTTTTCGAGCTTAAAATTTTATATTATCAAATTTTAAGAGCATATATTAAACAAATATGCCGAATAAATTATATCGAATCTGCCTCTGGAAATTTGTTGAAAAAGCAGATAAAATTTCCTCAAATTTTTTCAGCAGGAGGCATTTTATGAATTCCCATACGCATTCTCAAAAATTACAGGCCAGAAATCCCGCCACCATGGCAATTGATTTTTCCGCCATGGAACCCATCCCCCACCCTACGGCCTCGCTGAACAGCATGGCAATCAACGTCAGTGCCAGCGGCCACATTGCCCTGAATCAAAAGCTGTATGACGTAGTGGTGAAGGCTCTGCCGTCCCTTACCGTCGATTTTTCCGCTTCCCCGGACTTTACGGTTCTGGCCATCCGCTCCTCGGACACGCCTCACTACAAATTTCCGAAAGGCGGCCGCATCAAGGACACTGCCTTCTCCCGCCGTCTGGTGGAGGCGGGTATCTCCCTGCCTGCCCGGTATGAAGTGGCGTGGAACGCGTCTGCAGACGCCTGGGTTGGGATTTTGACGGGCGGAGTTCAGGACTCTCCGCAGGCCGCCCTCTCCAAAAGCCTGAAGGCCACGGCAAAGAACGGCAAAAAGGGCTGAGATGGACTGGCTGCACAACTGCGGAGAAGCCGATATGGAGTTCGCATACCGGCTGATTCAGGAGATCTACAGACGGTCCGGCAGCACGCTGAACCGGGAGGAATATGAGGCAAACGCCTGACTCGCCTATGTGGAAGCGCTGCGATCTTATGCGAGGTTTGAAGGCTGCTGTGACTGGGATGCCTATCTATACTGCCGGCTGGAGGAAGTTCCGGCGGAGATGACGCGGCAGCGTAACTACCGCATTTCCAAAGAGAGCCCCTTCTCCCTCAGCCAAACATTGAAAGATTCCGGCCAGCCGGTTCTGCAAATTCTCCATCCCCTTCAGGGGGATTTCACCCGGAGAGTCGCCTTCTGGGACTACATCCGGCAGCTGGGTCTGGATAAATACAACATCGTCCGGGGCTACTGCAGCTGGGAGACAGATGCGGAAATCATGACCCGCTTCCGAATCCCCAGGGGCAAATTCTACTATCTGAAGCGCGCTCTCCGGGCAGATATGCAGGCGTATCTCGCCATTGACCAAACGCCGTATTCAGGGGACGCGCAGAAACCATCCGCATAGAGGGGAGGTCTCCATGAAAATCAATGATTTTATCTTCCGTTTCCAGGTGGAAGCGTGCTTGTCCGACGCCGGTATCTGCCGGGTTCGCCTGTTTGTCAACCAAAAAGCGGAAGTCTACGCCGTTTTGACGGAGTTGGAGGAAAACCCATCCACCTCTGTGACAAATGCCGTGGAGCTCATTTGGGCGCAGATGCTGAGGGCAGAAAAGGTCCCGCCGCAGGCGGCCATCATTGAGCATTATTCCTCCAGATTTTTCCCACTGACTTTTGACTTAGTCACATTGGACAAATATGGGCAGCATCCATCCTGGAAGAGTCTCCCCCGGAAAACGGTGGAAACGTGGCTGGAGTGCGGACCGGAAGAGTTTTCCGCCAAACCGGACCGCCGTGTGCAGGCAGAAATCCAGCAGGCCTTAGAGGGCATTCCATCCATTCGAACCTTCCACTACACCGAGCCGCCGGAAATCTCTGAGCGCCGGCTGGAAATTGCCGCCCATCAGCACAGCCGGGCAGAGCTGCAGGCGCTGCTGGACACGCAGCCTACAGAGCGGGCCCTGGCCGCCTTTTTGAAGGAGGACCCCTCCCTGCTGGCCGAAAGGTACGCTTATCCCTCTGATGAGTACATCTGTTTTTCCGAATTTCCCGTGGGTGATACCGGCCGGGCGGACTTCGCCCTGTTCACCGGCCGCTCCCGCATGGAGGTCTATCTGATTGAGTGCAAGGACGGCAGGCACACCCTGCGCCGTGCAAACCACTACGGTGCCTTTCGCGCCGCCGTGCAAGAGGGGCGGGAGCAGCTGGTGCGGCGGGCCGCCTGGGCGGAGGCCCACTACGGGGAGTTTCGCCGCTTTGTCCACGCGGTCCGGCAGGCGGTGGAGGCCGGGCAGCAGCCCTATGGGGCCTTTCCCGGTCCCCGCCACCGGCTGCAGGTGGACCCGGAGAAGGATGTGGAGCTGCACCTGGTCTTCATCGGCGGCAGAACCTCCCGGGATTTGGAGGACAGCCGGGCCCGCCACCGGGAGGACGGCGCCTCCCGCTTTCAGCTGTCCACGGAGACCTGGGACAGCTGGCTGGGTAAGCTCACACGGCCATGAGAAGAAACACGGGCATGAGAAGAAACACGGGCATGAGAAGAAACACGGGCATCCCCCGGCGGTTTTTACCGCCGGGGGATGCCTGCGAAAACCCCTGTATATGTTTCTTGGAAAGAAAGCCGCCCTACTGCTCCCAGATACAGATTAGCTGCTCCTGCAGTTCCTGCGGCACCGTGTCCGGCCAGCTCTCCCGTATTTCCCCATCCGCCCAGTCATAGACGGTATAGGGCTTTTCCGGCCAGCGGGTCCGAACCACAAGCTCATTTTCCTTGTCACTGTCCAAATCCCATGGAATCGCGCTCAGGCAGTCCTCCACGGTCAGAATCGTCTCGGTTTCCCAATTTTCTTCATCCAGCAGAACCCAGCAGGTATAATCGCATAAGTACCCAACTCCATAAGGATTTCGGTAGTATTCCCCGCTGCTGCGGTATACCATGGGCAGATTAAACAGAGGGCCTTCCCCCTCGTCAAAGACCGCGTCTGTGATCCTGCCCAGAGACTCACTGCCTGTGGGTGCACAGGCTGATACCGTTCCCTGATGGCTTCTCCGGTTCCAGCGGCAGTCCAGCTGGTAGATGCTGCTGCCGGGGATGACGGCATCAATATCCACGTTTGGTCCACATCGGAGCTTCAGAAGATGTCCCTGATCCCACAGCTCTACATAGAGATAGTTCGTTCCGTCCACTGTCTCCTTCAAAAAAACGGTGCTTTCCCGCACCTCCGTTACGTAAGTGGCGCAGTACCAGATCGTCAGTCCTGTCAGCAGCACCATGCCCGCCAGCGCCGCCAGACGCTGCCAGGATCTGCGCCGTTCCCGGCGCACGCTGTCGCCGGAGATGTCCAGCAGATTTTTCACAGGCTCCTCTCCTCTCTCTGATTCCTCAGCAGGCGCCGTATGCCTGCGGCAGGCCAGCAGCTCCTCCACCCGCATGCCCAGGGCCGATGCCAGCGGCTCCAGCAGTGTTACGTCCGGGTAGCTCAATCCCCGCTCCCACTTGCTGACGGCCTTGTCCGTCACATGGAGCCGATTCGCCAGATCCCGCTGCAGCAGGCCCTGTTCCCTGCGCCTTTCTGCGATAAACGCCCCAAATGCCTCTTTGTCCATGGTCTCACCTCGTCTCCAGTGTAGCCTGTCGGTTGGAAAATGGCAACCGACCAGCGGTAGAATCAGTGGGATTTCTCATCGTCGGACGGCCACCGCTGAATATAGCGCCGCATCCAGACCGGCTGGCCGTTGTTCTCCGCACCGGGCTGATTGGACGTCCGGCAGGGCTGCTCTACCCCGGCGCGCCGCCGATCTCTGGCCGCCCTTTGCAGCATCCACTTCTCGGTGTCCCGAGCGATGCTGTTGCAGATAAAGCGGCAGGCCATCCGGGTGTCGTCGTCCATCTGTGGAAACGCTTGCAGAAACGTCTCCTGGGAAAGCCCCGGCTCCCGCGCAATCCGAACGGCATAGCCAAACACCGCAGAGAACAGCCACCCCCGCTGCTCCGGCGTCAGCAGCTCCAGCAGCGGATAGGCGTCAAAATATAAAATAAAGCACTTCTTTTCCGTCAAAGTATCCCTCCTCCTATGAAGCAAGCCCCGGACAGGCCTTTTTGCACGTCTGTGTGCAATCTGAACGCGTGTAAAGGGAAAGGATAAGGAAATGGAAATGGTTTCTGTAATGGATAAGGAGATGGACCTTTCTGCATTCCGCTCTTTCAATTGCACAAAACAAAACTTTTGTTGAATTTTTTGCATAAAAAAAGGGGGGCGGCATGTGCCGCCCCTCCGGATATTCACACATTCTGCATACAGCATGCACTGCCTGATAACATGCTGTAATCAGTCGTTGTCCCAGTTATGCCAGACGTTCTGGACGTCGTCATTGTCTTCCAGCATGTCGATGAGCTTCTCCATGTTCTTCACATCGCCCTCTCCGGTGAGCGTAATGTAGTTCTGGGGAACCATTTCAATCTCTGCATTGACAAAGCTGTATCCCTTCCCCTCCAAGGCCTTTACCACATCGTTGAAGGCATCGGGGTCGCAGGTGATCTCCAGAGCGTCGCCATCGGCCTCAAAATCCGCGGCACCGGCCTCCAGCGCGTCCATCATGACGGTGTCCTCTTCCAGCTCGCCGTCCTCGTTGTCGATGACAATGACGCCCTTCTTGTCAAAGGACCAGCTGACGCAGCCCTGAGCACCCAGGTTGCCGTTGCACTTGTCGAAGGCGTGCCGGACCTCGGGAGCGGTCCGCTGGCGGTTGTCGGTCAGGGCCTCCACAATCACGGCCACGCCGCCGGGACCGTATCCCTCGTAAGTAACGGCCTCATAGTTGTCCCCGCTGCTGGCACCCATCGCTTTGTCGATGGTGCGCTTGATGTTGTCGTTTGGCATGTTGACGGCCTTAGCCTTGGCAATGACGGTGGCCAGGCGGGAGTTGTTGTTGGGATCGCCGCTGCCGCCCTCTTTCACGGCCACGATAATCTCCTTTGCAATCTTGGTGAAGGCAGCGGAGCGCTTGGCGTCGGCCGCACCTTTTGTCTTTTGAATATTATGCCACTTGGAATGTCCAGACATGGTGAATCAAACTCCTTTTACATAGTACTGAATCACTTCCCGGTGGGAAGCGGATTTGGTAACGGAGAGTTCGGGGAACTGCTCCGTCAGATGCGTGATAAGCCTGGCGCAGACAGGATCCTCTGTTGGGAAATGTCCGGCGTCAATCAGGTTGATGCCCTTCCCTTCCGCGTCCAGGAACTGGTGATAGCTGAGATCCGAGGTGACGAAGGTGTCGCACCCGGCGGCCATGGCCGCCGCCTCGTACTCGCCGCAGGCGCCGCCTCCAACGGCAACCCGCTGCACAGGCCGGTTCGCCCCGGCGTACCGCACGCCGTTGGCGCCCAGCGCCCGGCAGACAAAGGCGGCAAACTCCGCCAGCGGCATGGGGGCGGGCAGCGTGCCCATCCGGCAAAGGCCCTCCGGATCACCCAGGGGCCCAGGGTCGATCAGCTCCAGCGCTTCCGCCAGGCAATCGTTGACCCCTCCCTTGGCAACATCCAAATTTGTATGCATGCAAATGGCGCTGACGCCATTGCGCAGCAGCTTTAACAGCAGGTGACCCTGGGGCGTGTCACTCCGGACCGACTGTACCGGCAGCCATTTGCAGTTCATCACCGGGTGGTGGCTGACAATCAGCTTACAGCCTTGGGCGATGGCCTCGTCGGCCACGGCCTCCGTGATGTCCAGCGCCACAAGCACCCGGGAGATCTCCTGCTCCGGATCCCCCAGCAGCTGGCCCACGTTGTCCCACTCAATGGCCCCGTCCCTGGGCGCCAGAGCAAACAGCCGCTGTTCAATTTCACGGACAGTTGGCATGGCGCCACTCCTCTCTCATCGCAAGCAAATCGGTGATCACCCCACGCTGATCGTCGGCGGCCGCCCGGTCGGCCGACCGGTTCCTGCCCGCCACAACACCCTGCAGCTGAATGATCCTCTCTATGATGTACCGTTCCCCCAGGGGATCGTGCAGCAGCTTTGCGCCGCACCAGCGCTGTCCTGCGGAGAGGGACATCTCTCCCGCTCCGGCCTCCATAATGGGATAGAGGATGCCCCGATCCAATACCAGTGCCTCCCGCCGGATGATATAGCCGTTTTCGGCCAAAAAGCCCCGCAGCACCTCTGCCCTGCTCTGAGGCTGGAGCAGCAGGGTATGGGTTCCATCCTTCGTCCAGGGAGCGGCAGCCAGGATGGCGGCGATGTTTTCGCCTCCCATGCCGGCAATCGTTACCGTGTCGCACTCCGACTCTTTGATGCCGGAAAGGCCGTCACACAGGCGGAAGTCCATCCGATCCTCCACATGCCAGAAGCGTCCGGTCTCCCGGGCCCGCTCCAGCGGGCCGCGGCGCAGGTCGCTGGCAATGGCAGAGGCCACGCGGTTTTGCAGTACCAGCCACACAGGCAGGTAGGCGTGGTCTGTGCCAACATCAGCGAGACGGGCGCCCTCCGGCACCCAGTCGGCCAGGCGCTGCAGGCGCGGGGAAAGATCCAGTTGTTTGGCCATGTGTTCCTCCCTGCGTCGATTTTTAGAAAGTGATCAAACAGCCGGCAATTGGAAATAGGCTCCCGCCGGCCGGTTTAAGGACGCATACGGCTTTCCCGTATGCGTCCCGTCAGATGGCTGTTCTGCGGCTTACTCCGCCTTCTTGTTGGCTTCCTCGTTCACCAGAGCCAGCAGCTTCTCGCAGTCCACGCCGTGGACCATGCAGGCCTCCTCCACAGTTTCGCTGCGGGAGGACATACAGCCCAGGCAGTGCATGCCAATGGACAGGAAGATGGGGGCCGTCTGGGGGGCAATGTCGAGAATATCACCAATGATGGTGTCCTTCGTAATGGTAATCATAAGAGTGTTCCTCCAATCTAAATTTCAACGGTGGTATTATATCTTATTATTTGCGCAAATTCAATAGATAATTATGAGAAAAGTGCACCTTTCGCCAGTTTTGTCCACCCCTCTGCGGTTCTGGCAGTAAAAAAGAGACGTCCGCATCACTGCGGACGTCTCTTTGATCGCAATTATAAAAACCGAAGACGGCTTGTTATCTCTGCTGATCGCGCATTTTGGCAAAGCACTCGCTGCAGTAGACCGGACGGTCAGACTTGGGCTCGAAAGGAACCTTCGCCTCGCCGCCGCAGGAAGCGCAAACAGCGGTGAAATACTCGCGGGGACCGCGGGCAGCGTTCTTGCGAGCATCCCGGCAGGACTTGCAGCGCTGGGGCTCATTCTGGAAGCCGCGCTCTGCGTAGAACTCCTGTTCACCGGCGGTGAACACGAACTCCTGGCCGCACTCTTTGCACACTAAAGTCTTGTCTTCGAACATGATGTTACCCTCTCTTTGAAAAGAAAAATATATTGCGTTCAGCTTTCGCTGAAATCGCCGGAAAGAAGTTGCCGCGCCACCTTGCGCCGAATGCGCTGCACGGCGTTGTCCACGGACTTTGGGGGCTTGCCTACCGTCTCGGCAATTTCCCTGCATGAAAGACCGTCTAAATAGTACCCCAAAATCTTCGCTTCGAATTCGGACAACTGTTTCCGGACACCGGATAAGAGGGCTGCTGTGTGCTCCCTGTCGATGAAAGACTCTTCAGGATTGCGCTGCGCCAAATTACTGGTTCCAGAGGTGTAGGAATTGCTGTCAAAGAAGGGTGTATCCATAGAAACCGACTGATTAAGCGGTACATGCTTATCCCGCGCCGCGGCGCGGAGAACGGAATACAGCCGGTTGCGAATGCAAATTTCTGCAAAGGTCCGAAAGGACGCCTCCTTGGATGCATCATACTCGCGGACCGCTTTGATAAGGCCCAACATCCCCTCCTGGGTCAAGTCCTCGCTGTCGCCGCCGATCAAAAAGAATGGGCGGGCGCAGGTCCGAACCAGACGGCTGTATCGGGTGGCCAGAATCTCTTCCGCATCCCGGCTGCCGGAGGCTGCCATGGTGCAGAGGACTTCATCGCTGGTCTCCATCAGGGACTGCTGTGTGTTCTTAATGCGAATGCACATGTTGTATTATACCTGTTTCCTCATTGAAATGTCAAGCAAATTATGAAAAATGCCAGACAAAATTCTTAATTTTTCTGTGTTTTTATGAAATCCGCCAGTACTTTCGCCACAGACTCTGCTTTTTCCGTGGTTTTCGCCTCCACCATCACCCGGATCAGCGCCTCCGTGCCGGAGGCCCGGACCAGCACCCGGCCGGCGCCGCCCAGGGCGGCCTCCTCCCGCTCCACCGCGGCCTTCAGCTCCGGAGAGGCCATCATCCGCTCCTTCACGCCGCCGCTGTGGGGCACCTCCACGTTGAGAAGCACCTGGGGATAGGCGGCGCAGACCGCCGTCAGCTCGCTGGCCTTCTTCCCGGACCGGGCCAGCACCTGCAAAAACTGCAGGGCCGTCACCTCGCCGTCGCCGGTGGTCTCCAGCTCCGTGAAAATCGTGTGGCCGGACTGCTCTCCGCCGATGCGGAAGCCGTACTTCAGCATCTCCTCCAGCACGTTCCGGTCGCCCACATTCGTGCAGCGGAGGTCGATGCCGTTCTCCCGGCAGAACTCGTGAAGGCCCAGGTTGCTCATGACGGTGGCCACGATGGTGTTGCCGTCCAGCTTGCCCCGGCGCTTCATGTCCAGGGCGCAGACGGCCATCACCTTGTCGCCGTCAATTTCGCCGCCCTGTTCATCCACCAGCAGGCAGCGGTCCGCGTCGCCGTCAAAGGCCACGCCCACGTCGTATCTGCCCTTCACCACGGCGGCGGCCAGATCCCGCAGATGGGTGGATCCGCAGCGGCTGTTGATGTTGACGCCGTCCGGGTCCCGGTGGATGAAGTCCGTGTGGGCCTTGAAGCGGCCGAACAGCTCCGGCGCGGTGGCGCTGGCGGCGCCGTTGGCGCAGTCGCACAGGATATGAAGCCCCGCCAAATCGCTTTCGATGGTGGAAGCCACAAAATCGATGTAGTCCCGCTTCAGCTGGCGCATGCCATGGTGGCGGCGGCCAATTTCCTCCCGGGTGCGGAGCTTCATGGGGGCATGGCTGAGGATTTTCTCCTCAATCCGGGCCTCCACCTCGTCGGAGAGCTTATAGCCCTGGCCGCTGAAGACCTTGATGCCGTTGTGCTCATAGGGGTTGTGGCTGGCGGAGATGACGATGCCCGCGTCCGCCTTTTCCTGCATGGCAAGATACGCCACGGCGGGAGTTGGAATGGTGCCCACCGGCTTCACGTCCCCCCCCACGGAGCAGATGCCCGCCATCAGGGCGGATTCCAGCATATCGGAGGAGATGCGGGTGTCCTTGCCGATCACCACGGTGGGGCGGCTCCCCTTCTCCTCCATCAGCACCGTGCCCACGGCCTGCCCCACGCGGAAGGCCAAATCGGCGGTCAGGTTCTCCCCCACCACGCCGCGGATGCCGTCGGTTCCAAACAGTTTACCCATAGTTGTTAAGATTCCCTTCTATATGAAAATGATGTCAGTCAGAATTACCCAGCAGATAGTGGAGCATCCGCTCCGGGTTTTCCAGAAATTGCCGTGTCAGCTGATAGTGCTCCGTCTCCCGGTAGTCCGCCGGGCGGATGCCCTCCCCGTCCAGCAAATAGATGCGGGCGTTTGGGAAGGCCATGAGGATGGGCGAATGGGTGGCCACCACAAACTGGGAGTCCGCCTTCACCAGCGCGTCCATCTCCGCCATCAGCGTGAGGAGCCGGGAGGGCGACAGCGCCGCCTCCGGCTCGTCCAGCAGGTACAGCCCCTCCCCGCCCAAGCGGTTTTGCACCAGGGCGAGGAAGCTCTCCCCGTGGGACTGGCGGTGGAGGGATCTCCCGCCGTAGGACTTTAGAATCCCGCTTCCCCAGGGGGATTCCTCCATCTCGTCGATGTTGGTGGCCACGTTGTAAAAGCTCTCCGCCCGGAGGAAGAATCCGTCCTTTGGATAGCGCCGCCGGGCAGGGGTCAGGTACTCCCCCAGGCAGGAATGGGTGGCCCGGGTGGAGAAGGTGAAGTTTCGGGTGCCGCCCTCGGGGTTGAAGCCGCAGGCCACGGCGACGCCCTCCAGCAGAGTGGACTTGCCCGTGCCGTTCTCCCCCACCAGAAAGGTGACGGGCCGGTCGAATTCCAGGGCGTGGCCGGCCATCAGGTACCGGACCGGGCCAAGGGAGCGGAGGTATGTATGCTCCGGCAGCTCCTGCCCCAGGCGGACGGAGGCCAGGTATTCCATCATACGTCCCGCCGGTCGGAGCGGCCCGCCAGATAGTCCAGGGACACGCCGAAGTGATCCGCCAGGGCCCAAAGATTTTGGAAATTTGGTAAACTGGTTCCACCTTCCAAACCTTGATATTGGCGCACTGTCATTGCAATCGCTTTCGCAACCTGCACCTGCGTTTCTCCCTGCTCTTTTCGTAATTCGCGCAATCTTTCCGCAAATTTCATAAGTTTCTCCTTGACACGAAATCAGTTTCGTAATATGATACATACACGAAATAAATTTCGTGTATGTGAAAGGTGGTATCATGATGTCCGATTTCATGAAGTGGCTCTATGCCCACTATATCAAGCCCCAGCTGGACGCGGCGCCGCAGGACGAGTATGAGATGTGGATTTCTCTCATGGACGGCGACCTGGAGCACCAGTTCCGGGAGGAGTATGAAAAGACGCTGGAATTCACCGCCATCCACACCTTTTTGCTGGGCCTGCGCACCGGGCGGGGCCTCCCGGGCTGAGCCGCGTCAAAACAGCCTGCGCGCCGCTCCGGCCCTCTCCCCGCCAAAGCCGCTTCGCCGGGTTTCGGCGGGGGCCCTGCTTTCACAGCGTCAGCTGTTCCATGGGGTCCGCCGCATCCGCACCGCCGGGAATGGGCAGGTGCAGGTGGCCGTATGCCTTCTGGGTGACGCACCGGCCCCGGGGCGTCCGGGTCAGAAAGCCCAGCTGCATCAGGTACGGCTCGTACACATCCTCCAGCGTCACGGCCTCCTCCCCGATGGTGGCGGCCAGCGTCTCCAGCCCCACGGGGCCGCCGCCGTAGTTTTCGATGATGGCCCCCAGCATCCGCCGGTCAATGGGATCCAGCCCCAGATGGTCAATCTCCAGGGCGCACAGAGCCTGGTCCGCCACATCCCTTGTAATCACGCCGTCGGCCTTCACCTGGGCGAAGTCCCGCACCCGGCGCAGCATCCGGTTGGCAATCCGGGGCGTGCCCCGGCTGCGGCGGGCGATTTCATAGGCACCCTCCGGCACGATGTCCACGTTTAAAATGGCCGCGGAGCGGGTGACGATTTCGCTCAGCTCCTCCGCCGTATACAGCTCCAGCCGCAGCGTCACCCCGAACCGGTCCCGCAATGGCGCGGACAGCTGGCCCGCCCGGGTGGTGGCGCCGATGAGGGTGAATTTGGGCAGATCCAGCCGGATGGAGTTGGCGGACGGCCCCTTGCCCACGATGATGTCCAGGGCATAGTCCTCCATGGCGGGGTACAAAATCTCCTCCACCGAGCGGTTCAGCCGGTGGATTTCGTCCACGAAGAGGATGTCCCCCTCATTCAGGTTCGTCAAAAGCGCCGCCAGGTCGCCGGGCTTTTCAATGGCCGGGCCGGAGGTGATGCGGATGCCCGCCCCCATCTCCTGGGCGATGATGCCCGCCAGCGTCGTCTTGCCAAGGCCCGGGGGGCCGTGGAGCAGCACGTGGTCCAGAGCCTCCTGCCGCTTCCTTGCGGCGGCGATGAAGATGGCCAGGTTTTCCTTTGCCTTCTCCTGGCCGATATACTCCGCCAGCGTCTTGGGCCGGAGGGAGCCCTCCGCCGCGTCCTCCTGCAAGAAGGTCTTGGCCACCAGCGGCTCTTCATAAATGTCGTTTCCAAAGTCGATGCTCAAAGTGTCACTTCCTCAATACCGCAAAACGAAATAGAGCACATAGGCCCAACTCAAAAGGCCGTGGAAGATGGCCCAGCCCACAGACCGCCATGTGGTGTAGGAAATGACCATGGCAAGGCAGGAACCGAAGGTGATGCCGGTTTTGGCGGCTTTTTTCGTTTGTTCGTTCATACTCATTTCACCATTTTCTTCAGGCTCTGCCGGATGATTTCCTCCAGCGGAAGGCCCTCCACGTCCACGCCCTTCAGGGCCTGGCCCACCTCCGCGCTGGAATAGCCCAGCACAGCCAGCGCCTGGGCGGCTTCCGCAGCCTTGCTGGAGAACATGGCCGATGCCGCAGCCCCCTTGCCGCCGGAGAAGTCCAGTCCGTTTGCCGTCTCCTTAGCCATCTTGTCCTTCAGCTCCAGGATGATCCGCTGGGCAATCTTCTTGCCGATGCCCGGGGCCGCCGTCAGGGACTTTTCGTCCCCCGTGACGATGGCCATGGCCAGCGTCTCCGGCGTGCCCACGGAGAGGATTGCCAGCGCCGCCTTGGGCCCCACGCCGGAGACGCCGATCAGCAGCCGGAAGCTGTTCAGCTCGTTCTGGGCGGCAAAACCGTACAGCTCGAAGATGCCCTCCCCCACGTTCAGGTGGGTATAGAGCTTCGCCCGCTGGCCCTTTTTCAGCTTTGCCAGGGTGTTGTTGGTGGTTTTGCAGGCGTAGCCCACGCCGCCGCAGTCCATGACGGCCAGATTCGGCAGAATCTCTGCCACCGTGCCGTCCAGATAGTAAAACATATGTGCCTCCTGTGGCTTCCTTCAGCCCGTTTGCATGTTCACCGCCAGCGGGTGGAAGCGGATTCCGCGGCCGCCGGCAGCCTGGTTCAAATGGTTTCCTTTGCCTCTGACACACTGGGCAGCCGTGAAGTGAAACTCCTTGCATGGCAAAGAGCCAACGCCAATGCGTCCGCTGCGTCGTCCGGGCGGGGCACAGCCTTCAGCTTCAAAAGCCGCTTTGTCATGTCCATTACCTGGCGCTTTTCCGCCTTGCCGTATCCGGTGACTGCCAGCTTCACCTGCCCCGGCGTGTACTCGTACAGGGGAATGCCGCACTTCTCCGCGGCGTACAGGAGCACGCCCCGTCCATGGGCCACGGCGATGCCGGTGGTGAGGTTCGTATTGAAAAACAGCTCCTCAATGGAGATGACATCCGGCTTCAGCTGCCCGATGAGATCTTCCATGTCCGTGCCGATCTGGTAAAGTCTGCGGGAAAGGGGCAGTCCGGCGGGGGTAGTGATAGCGCCGTAGGTCACCATATGGACTTGTCCCCGCTCCGCCGTCACCAGGCCAAAGCCGATGGTGGCAATGCCGGGGTCGATGCCTAGAATCCGCATGGAGCCTCCCCTTGCAGCATCCTGCCGGGAGCAGCGAAGGGCGCGCCTCCCGGCCGGTACAGAATCTTATCAAACTTCTATCAGGATTTGCCGATATTCCTATTCAGTATACCAAACTTTCCGCCCCTGTGCAACCGCAAAAAAGGGCGCGCCCGGGAGACTGGGCGTGCCCTTTTTTGCGGGCGTTATTTGATGGCAATCACCACAGGGGGCTCCGCCGCGGTGGTGTGGGAAAAGCTGGGGCACAGCCACACCTCGTCTGCCGGGTAGTTCCGAAGGGGCAACACCTCGAAGAACTTCCCTTCCCCGGCCTTGTCATGGGCCTCCATCGCCGCCTCGTCGGTGATGGTACCCTCAAAATAGGGCGTTGTGACGACGGAGTGGCTGCCCATCTCGTAGGGGTTCCCTTCGGCATCATAATAGGTCATGCCGAAGAGCTGATAGAAGTGCAGTTCTTCCTCCTCCGGAGCGCTGAACTGGACGATCCAGCCCCCGTCCTTCCGCTCCGCGCTGTACAGCTCCACCCCCTCCGGCAGTTTTTCGGCCGTCCGGTCCGCCAGATTCACGCGGATTCGCTCCATGTCCTTGTCCAGCCATTTGGCGCCGGTGATGTGGAGGGTCAGGTGGTCGCTGCGGCTGAAATAGGTGCTCTCCAGCCGGAAGGACCACATGGCGGGGCTGTCCGGGTCGCCGCTGCTGGAGATGCCGTTGGAGATGGGGGAAAACCGCTCCCCGTCCTCGTTCTCCAGATAGAATTCCAGACCCTCCAGCCAGGCCGTGTTGTTCTCGTCCCCGGCCACATTGATGCGCACGTGGGTGGGGTACACCTCCGCCTCCGTGACGGTGAGGGTCTGGCCGTCCAGGGTAAAGGAGCGGTTCACGGGAATCCGCTCGCCCTGCGCGGTGTAGGTGGGGTCAAATCGCAGGTCAAAGGTGAATTCCGCCAGAATGTCCGGCTCTTTTTCCTCCCGCTCGTCCAGGATGGAGGACTCCGGAGCATCCCAGTCATAGGGCTGTTCCACATAAGTGGTAGCCCCGAAGGTCATGGTGAAGCCCTCCGGCACGTCGGCGTCCATATAGTCCAGGGTAAAGTGCAGCAGCGTTCCGGGCGCCTCCCGGTAATCCGCCCCCTGGACGGCGCAGTGCTGCTCCGGGGAGAAGTCCGGCATCTCCGCGGAGAGATTGTCGTAGTCCCCCTTCAGAGTGAAAAAGATGTTCAGCTGCTTCTGGTCCACAATCACGTACTCCACGGTGGCGGTGATGCCGTTCACCGTCTGGGACTGGCCCATGGGCTGGACATAGTCGTTTTCCACTGCGGCGGAGAGGCTGGGCGACCAGGCCACGGCCTTGGCCAGCTCCCGCAGCACCGGCACGCCTCCGCAGGCGGCGGCAAAGGGCGGGAACAGGTTCACCAGCAGCACAAAGGCCGCAAAGCAGGCGGCCAGGCTCACGGCGGGGATGCCGAAAATCCGCTTCTTGTTCCGAACGGCTCTTTTTCGCGCCAGCGCCCGTTCCACTGTCCCCTCCAGCGCCGGGGGCGTCTCCTCCAGCGTTGCCAGCAGGGCGGCGTATTCCTCGTTCCGGGTCATGTCGTCTCCTCCTCTCCCAGTTCCAGCCGCAAAAGGGCCAGCGCCCGGCGCTGCCGGGTGGCTGCCGTCCCCTGTGGGATGTTCAGCGCGGCGGCGGTTTCCGCCTGAGTGTACCCGGCGAAAAACCGCAGGATCACCACGGTCCGCAGCTCCTCCGGCAGACGGCCCACCGCCTCCTTCAAGGGCAGTCCGTCATAGGCGTCCGGCCCGGCGTCCTCCGGCAGGGCCTCCTCTCCGGTGCGGGCAAAGCGCTTGCGGCGGCGAAGCTCCTGATGGCAGGTGTTCATTAAAATACGGGTGATCCAGGTCTCGAAAAATTTCGGCTCACGCAGCGTCCGCAGCGCCCGCAGTGCCTGATACACCGCCTCGTCCACCGCCTCCAGGGCGTCGGCCTCGCTGCCCAGATACAGATATGCGGTCCGGTACAGGCGGCTTTTCAGTGCCTCCGTCCGAACGGCGAATTCCTCCTGGTCCATGGGCGCCCCTCCTCTCTTTTCTGTCTGTTAGATGAACATGGCGGCGGTTTTGTTTGCGGAAGGGAAAAAATTTTTGCGCAGCCCGCAAAGAAGAAAAAAATCAGCACGGCTGACGCCGTGCTGACGCAAAGTTCTTATGCCCGGGGATGCGCCTTCTGATACACATCCTTCAGCTGCTTTTTCACCACGTGGGTATAAATCTGCGTGGAGGAGATGTCCGCATGGCCCAGCATCTCCTGGATGGAGCGGAGGTCCGCGCCGTTTTCCAGCAGGTGCACGGCGAAGGAGTGGCGCAGGGTGTGTGGCGTGATGTCTTTTTCAATCCCCGCCTTCTCCTGATAGTGCTTGATGATTTTCCAGAAGCCCTGGCGGCTCATGCGCTCGCCGTTCATGTTGACGAAGAGGGCCCGCTCCCCACTGTCGGCAATCAGCTGGGGCCGGATGTCCTTCACATAGTCCTGCAGGGCCTTCACCGCCACGTGGTACAGGGGGATGATCCGCTCCTTGCCCTTGCTCGCGCAGTGGATAAAGCCGGCGGCCAGGTTCAAATCGTCCAGATCCAACGAGATCAGCTCGCTGACCCGGATGCCTGTGGCGTACAGCAGCTCCAGCATGGCGTGGTCCCGGAATCCTTTAGCATCCACGCACTGGGGCTGCTCCAAAAACAGCTCCACTTCCTTGCTGGTCAATATCTCCGGGTATTTCCTCTCTGCCCGGCCGGCGGAGAGGCCCTTGGCCGGATTTGTCTTCACCGTGCCGGCAGAGACCATATAGTTGAAAAAGGACTTGATAGAGGCCAAAAAGCGGGTGATGGACGCGGCGGACTTCCCGCGGCCCTGCATCCAGCCCATATAGCCCTGAACCATCTCCGCCTTGGCCCGCTTCAGGTCGCAGCCCTGATGGTAACTCTGCAGATATTCTGCAAACTGAGTCACATCCCGCAGATAGGAACTGACGGTATTGGGGGAAGCGTGCTTCTCCTCTGCCAGATATGTACCATATTCTGCAATATAATCCATGCCGGGATGCCCCTCTCTCTCTTTTGTCAAACCGCCATATGCGCCAAAACCAGCCGCAAAAACACCGGCGACAAGCACAAATCCACACACACGCCTGCCAGCAGCACAGCTGTGCAGGCACAGGGCCGCATCCAGAATGCGCGGCCATATACCACCGGCGCCGTCCGCCGGCCTCTCCCAAAAGACACGGCGGCAAGCCCAAAGGCCGTCCCCCAAGAGGGAACCGCCAGCAGGAAAAATATCGGCAGCGTCACCAGGCAGCGAACACCAAACACCGCCAGCGCAAGCAACACGCCGTCGGTACCAAAGGCCGCCGTAAAGCAACTGACGGAAAAGGACAGGAAAAAGCCGTATGCCGCCGCTACACAGGGCAGCAGAACAATCCCAATGGACGCAAAGCCAAGGAAAAAAGCCAGCAGCGGATACCGAAAATAAATCACCAGCGTGGAAAGCACCGCTCCGGAGGAGAGCGCCATTTCACCGCCAAGCCGCACATAATCTGACAAATAGCGCTTCAACTCAGAACCCGTGGTATCCGGCACCCGTCCTGCCAAGACCTGTCCCAAAATGACACCGGCGAAAAAAAACAGCGCCAGCAGGAACAGGCGCGGCAGCGGTGTTTCTTGAATACGGCCCTGATTTTTTCGCGTTCTCCAGTTCAATCTGCCTCACCTCGTCCTATCCGTATGCGGCAAGTGAGGCAATTATGAAACCGTTAACGTAAACCTTATTTAAATCTAATATAGTGCAATTCGCTTTCTTTATCAAGGAATTTGCTGGAATTTCTTCTTTTTTGTAATTTATGACAAAATATTATGTAAACAATATTATGTAAACACAATAAACGGGCCGTCAATCAAACCGGTACATACTCCGGAGAAAGGGCAACATCTAGTACCCTTCTCCGGAGATCCGCCCCAAATCTGCCATCTCCCCGCCCCACCCCGCTCTGTCGGACCGGGCGGGCCCAATGTCCCTCCCTCTTTTGAGAGAGCTGAAAATTTTGTGAAATATCACCAGCGGCAATTTCACTTATGCAGCTTCTTCCGCTTTACCCGGCGGCCGCGGCGGCTGCTCAGGAGCCCAGCCAGCAGTCCGCCTCCCAAGGCACACAGCAGGAGAATCCCGCCATGCCCCATCCAGGTAATGCCGTCCCAGCAGAGAAGCCCAACCGCAACCAGCACCGCAGTAAAACCGGCCGCCGCCAGCATCCCCCCTGCCAGCGTTCCAAGGGCAGAGCGCCGTGCGCAGAACATTCCCCCGGCAAAGGCCGACAGCACACAGCACACCGCCACCGCGGGAAAGCTTCGTCCCTCCGGCAGCGTTCCCTTCACCAAAAGAAGTGTCAGAAGAAGCTGGCTTGCAAGATATACGCCAAGTGACAAGAGGATTCCTGTTGCATAGACGGTCCAGGCCGCCGCCTGCTTGTGATTTTTTCCCATAAAAATTCCTCCCCAGTTCATACGCTCTTACGAAAGCGTATGACTGGGGAGGGTGGTTTTATGAATGAATCAGTCCTGCTTTTCCGTTTCTTCCGGAGCGGGAATCTCATCGACAGGCTCTTCAGGCAGTGCCTCGGCGGTCTGCTCCTCCGCCTTCTCGCCCTTCTTCTTATTCTTGGCCTGTGCCTCGCCGGTCTGGACACCGTTGGTGGAAACAGCCCACTTGGTAATCTCCATCCGGACACGATCCTCGCTGGTTTCAATGATGATGGTGTCCTGGTTCACCGTCACGATCTTGCCCACGATACCACCGATGGTGGTGATGACATCACCCTTCTTCAGGCTGCTGCGCATCTCCTCAGCCTGCTTTTTCCGCTTATTCTCCGGGCGAATCAGCATGAAGTAGAAAATGGCAAGCATGAGAAGCAGCATAAAAATGGTAGACATACCCTGATCCATAGTCGTTTGAAACTCCTTTTTCTTTAAAAATTTGCAATAAAGTTATTATATCAAACCCAGCGGGTTTTGCAAGCTCTTTTATTGATATCTGCAAAATTGATATCTGCAAAAAGGTATGTTTTCGGCAGGAAAAATGGCTCTGTGCGTCATGACTCCGCCCGTTTTTCCAGCCGCCCGCTGTACCTGGCCCGGAAGTCCGCAAACGTCCCCTCGTCCAGATCCTTTCGGATGTTCGCCATCAAATCGTTGTAGAAATACAGGTTGTGCAGCACAGCCAGCCGCAGGGCCAGCACCTCGTCCGCCTTAAAGAGATGCCGCAGGTATGCGCGGGAAAAACTGCGGCACACCGGGCATTGGCAGCTCCCGCTGACAGGCCGTTCGTCGGTGGTGTATTTCTCGTTGAGGATGTTGACGGTCCCCTCCCAGGTGAAGAGCTTGCCGTGGCGGCCGTTGCGGGAGGGCATTACGCAGTCGAAGAAGTCCACCCCCCGGCTGACAGCTTCAATGATATTGCTTGGGGTGCCGACGCCCATAAGATACCGGGGCTTTTCCTTTGGCATATAAGGCTCCACCACGTCGATTATCTCGTACATGACCTCCGCCGGCTCTCCTACCGCAAGACCCCCGATGGCAAAGCCGTCGCAGTCGATTTTGGCAATCTGCTGCATATGCCAGGCCCGCAGGTCGGCAAAGGTGGCGCCCTGGTTGATGCCGAAGAGCATCTGCTTTGGATTCACGGTGTCCGGCAGGCTGTTCAGCCGGTCGTGCTCCGCCTTGCACCGCTCCAGCCACCGCAGCGTCCGCTCCACGGAGGCCTTGGCGTACTCGTACCGGGCCGGGTTCTCCACGCACTCGTCAAAGGCCATGGCGATGTCGCTGCCCAGGTTGGACTGAATCTGCATGGACTCCTCTGGCCCCATGAAAATCCGGTGGCCGTCGATATGAGAGGCAAAGGTGACACCCTCCTCCTTGATTTTCCGCAAAGATGCCAGAGAAAACACTTGGAACCCACCGGAGTCCGTCAGAATGGGACCGTCCCAATCCATAAATTTATGAAGGCCGCCCATCTGCCGCACAATCTTGTCGCCAGGCCTCAGATGCAGGTGATAGGTGTTGCTCAGCTCAATCTGGCAACCCACCTCCTTCAGGTCATGGGCGGAGACGCCGCCCTTGATGGCGCCCTGGGTCCCCACGTTCATGAACACCGGCGTTTGAACCACACCGCCGTGGGCACAGGAAAAACGGCCACGTCTGGCATGGCCTTCCGTCTTGATCACTTCAAACATATCATCATACTCTCTCTTATTCTTCATTTGCTCAGGTGGTGACACCCATCCACCGCGCTTTACGCACCAACGTCCGTACATGAGACAGTGGCTGAGATTTTATGATATCACATACAGCCCCACTGCGCAAGGAAAAGCCGCTCGCTTCTCAGAGCAGGAAAAAAGCGCGTCTCTGCAGTGTACGGAGGCGCGCTTTTCCGGAGGAAAGCACACGGATAAATCATGCGCGTCACCTTTTTCCGGCAGCATGACGGCCGGCATGGCGCCAGCAGACAGATCCACTGCCATCTTGTGTGGAACGGCGGAGCAGCGCACCTACTGCCTCTCCGCAGAGTATTTTCTCTGGAGCCGCATTGTTTGACAAGATGGCCAGGCTGGTTTCCCGGGTCATAGCAGCATATTTATAGGCTTGAAACTTGCAGGTCAACTTGTGTCTGTCCATCGTTTCAATCCAGCCGATATACACCACAAAATCGCCATCATGGACAGGGGCCAGATTTCTTGTGCTGTCATAGCCCATAAAAAGGCGGTCATCTCCAAAGAGACGGATGGCAAGCTGATTTCCCGCATCTCCCCAGAAGTCTGCAGTGCCGCCAGTACTATTTTCTCCGGCAGCCATCCGTACCCGCAGTGTCATTTTACTTCCAATCATGGCAGATTCCTCCCACAGTCCTTCTTGGTTTCATCCGATTTAGTGCCCCATCCTTGGCCCTGGCTGGGGCAGGTATTTTCTGTTTCTCATGATACAGGCGAAAGTATGCAAAAGTAAATTGCAGAAACAGAATGGATACCATTCGGATTTCTGATTCCAGGGCTTGCAGCTTCAAGGTAGCATTTGTATCGGCTGTCGTTTCACCGGCGGCGGCCGCTGGTCATTCTTTTATTTAATGTGTCTGATTCACTTTTTGAATTCAGTTCGCCATGGAGCGGGCAAATGGACATCTTGATTGTTTTCTGCATTCCAGTTATACTCTTCTTATGTTATTGCAGAGAGCGCTTTGCAGAAGGCGGTGCCGCACATGAGTCTTTCCAAATATCGGGCATTTGTCAAAATTGCGCAGACGGGCAGTCTGACAAGCGCAGCCAGACAGCTCGGGTATTCCCAGCCTGCCGTCAGCCACATGATTGAATCATTGGAGCGGGAATTCGGTTTTCCGCTGTTTATCCGAAACCGGGACGGTATCCTGCTCACGGAAAATGGCAAACAGGTCCTTGATGCCTGCTGCCAGATTATCAACGACGAAAACGCTCTGCAGGAAACCATATCCTCTATTAACGGCCTTCTCTCTGGAACCATTCATCTTGGGGCCTACACCAGTATGATGCTCGGCTTTCTCCCCCGGGCAATCCGCAGCTTTTCCGATATCTATCCCAGCATTCAGATCCACCTGCAGGAACTGCTGCTCAGCGGCCTGCAGGACTCTTTGATCCGGGGATCCATTGATTTGGCGTTTATGGTGAATCTTGCCCCAAAGGGATTTACCTTTCTTCCGCTGATCAGAGATCGGATCTGCGTAATCATGCGGGAGGATCATCCATTTGCTTCTTATGAAAAAGTTCCGCCCTCCCTGCTCAACGGCTGCAGTTTCATTAAATTCGGACCGGAATTTGACGACTATTTCGATGCTTCCCTGAAAAATGCGCCCTTTTCTCCAAGCATCCGTTACTATGTCACAAGTGACGTAGCAGCTATGTCCCTGGTGTCAGATGGCCTCGGCATTTCTGTCAGCAGCAGTCTGCTGCAGGACATTCTCCCCCGCAATGTCGTCGCGCGGGAGCTTGAGGGCGGCTTTGGGCGGAACCTTGGCATTGCCGTGAAATCTCTGAGGCAGGCCCCACCAGCGGTACGGGAATTGATCCGTATTTCCAAAAAGGCTGCTCAGCAGATGGACTCCCGGCATCTTACCGTCCTGTAAGAAGAAGTGCCGGTACTGTCCGGCTATGTCTGAATGGTATCTCCGCAAGCAAAGTGCGTCCTGCCCCGCCCTTCCGAAACAGGCCCGTTCGCGCCAAAAGGCGCCAGCCTCTGCCGATGCAGAAGCTGGCGCCTTTTGTTGGCTTTTGCGGCCGCCCGCAAATTGGGGAGATCAAAATGAGGGGGTACCTGTTTCTCAGCGAACCTGGAACTTGGGGTCAGCGTGGTCAATGCGCTGGAAGGGCTTCTTCACGACCAGGGTGCCGACAGCCTCGCCGCAGAGGACGGGCTCGGGGAGGACGTCCGCGGCGGAGTCCGCCAGAGCAGGGTCGCGGGGCAGGGTGATGTACTTGTATGCCTCAAACTTGCAGGTCAGAGAGGTGTTGCCCACCTTTTCAATCCAGCCGGTGTACTCCATGAAGTCGCCGGCGTAGACGGGAGCCGTGAAGCGGACGTTCTCATAGCCCAAAAACAGGCTCTCGTCGCCGAACAGCCG
>NZ_FOXE01000015.1 GCF_900115635.1 Oscillibacter sp. PC13
CACCAAATCCTCGATAAAATGTCCATTCTTGAATACATTCGGCCGCATCGCCCGCAGGTCTGCGTAGTAGCCTTCTCTCGTCTTGAATGCCATATGGGTTCCTCCTATTTTCCTCATATAATTTAACATATCTTACCTTGCTTTTTTGCAAAGTATCATGTTTCAACAAAGTTGCTCCCCTTTGCAGAGCGTATCCTATCCATACAGGTTTCCCGCTTCATCAAACTGCATCGGCACAAAGTCGCTGACCAGTTCCACGTCCGGGCGGTTACAGATGCTCTCCCAGTAACTGCGGCTGACCAAAATATCATCCATACACTGGGTGTTCCGTATCCGGACAATCTTAGCCTGATTATAATCAACACCATTCAGAGTGCGAATCGCAATCATCAGTGCATCAAAATCATTATTCATGTAGAGCGGCATCATGGCACTTCTGAGCTGCGTGGCATTGAGAAGGTTTGTCCATGTTGCTCCCCAGTCCACATCCCGCAGGCAACGGAGGGTTGTAACATCCGCCATTCCCAAACCGCTGGCATTGTGATGGCTTTCCTTTGTCAACCCCCGCACAAACAGCCGCTTTAAATCCAGAATCTCACTGCCAAAGCCAGGCAGTTGGCTGGAGTTGCGGCCTGTGACATTGGGATCATGTCCGGCGCCGCTGATATTTTTGCCGATCTCATCAATTACAAGTACATCTATTTGTTTGCCTTTGAATGTGGCAATCCGCCTTTTGGCAATTTCCAGCAGCGCCCGCTCCCTCTCCAAGATGTTTTCCGGCCGGATAACCTCCAGCTCACTGACCTCATCGTAGGCATTCTGTACAATACCAATGCCGAATAGGCATTTGCATTTTTTTAAAAAAAGCTCCACAACCTCCGGAAGCCGCTTTGCAAAGGTTTCAAAGCCCGGCACATGAAATTCAGACGCACCGATATGGTTTCCCAGGCCTATGGCAATCATTTTAGCCAGACCACTCTCATAGGCCCCCTTGAATTCACTGTGTGGTTTGATTTTGTTCAGTACAATAATTCCGTCGCTCTCATAAGCGTATTTGTCACAATAACAATGTGTCCCGTCTGTCAGTGTCCCATAGTGCACGACATCCATCGTAGACAAGATGGGAACCTTCATGGTCTTCTCTGTGATATTGAATCCTTTTAAATAATCGATTTGTCCCTCCGCTGTCCCTGATCCGTGGCTTCCCATCGCCGGGACAATAAATGGCAATGCTCCCCATTCTTTCAGGCGGTCACACAGCGTCCGGACAATCAAGTCCAGATTGGGAATTCCCCTGCTCCCCACCGTGATGGCAAGCCGCTTTCCCGCAAGCATTCCGGGACAGTCTACAACTGCATTCATCTGGTCCAGCAAATGGCCCTTCAGATCTGCAATATAATCGCTTTCATAAATTTGGCGCATATGCGCCAGTTCCGGAATCCGGATTTCCTCAATCCCTTTGACGACCACCTGGCTTTCCGGAAATGGAATAAACATAAGTCCTGTTCCTCCTCTTTTCTATCGGCCGTTCAAATCCCCCTCTTACTATTTTAAACGTTTTCTTTTCCAAATAGGTATGTCTCGTGAAAAACGCCTAATCTCTTTCTTGATCTCTTCCCAAATCCAAGATAACATGCCGGGCCTGCTTTTTCATCGGAGGTTTTTACGAATTCCATGAAGTCGGGCAGAGGCCCTACTGGACAAAACATCCAGTTCCCTTCCCATCTCATTTCAAAAAACCGCACGCAGCCATGATGGCCGCGTGCGGTTTTTACCGTTTTATGCGCAAGCTGTGTTGAACCAATTTATAGCTGCAGTGCTTCTTTCAGATGGAATGCCCGGAGTGAAACCTGCAGATTCAGCTCCGTCTGCGGATTGCTGAGATCCAGATTCTGCTCCTCTTCCAGCCTCTGCAGTCTGTACAGCACGCTGTTCCGATGCAGGTGCATAATCTGTGCCGTCATGGTAATATTCCTATCGCAGTTCAGGTAAACCTCCAAAAGCTTCAGATTATCCGTCTTCCTGGCTTTATCATGCTCCGCAATCCGTCCCAAGACATGGTCAAAAATATTATCCCAGGAGATCTCCCCAATTCCGCAGAATATCAAATGTTCAATATAGTAATCACTATAATCATACGTACGCTCATTTGGGTGCATGGTTCGTCCCAATTGTGCGGCTGCCTCCGCCTGGGTATAGGCATCCCGGAAATCTGAAAGTTCCTCAAATTTCCTGCTAATTCCGCAAAAAGAGTCATATGTATTCAGCACAGGGGTGATGATTCCGGAGACAGCTTGGCGTTCTGTATCTGTTGACTCGTTGGCAAGCAGTAAAATGCGTCTCTGATAGGGAAATGCGGTCACATAAGGGAGCCGTCCCCGCAGTAGTTCCGAAATATAATTCGAACGGGCAATCGATTCGCTGGTGCAGCGAATCAGATACAGCCGGTAATTTCCGTGAAGCGGGAGGGTCAGCAGACTGCTCAGCGATGTCAAATCCCGTTTGGATATCTTGCCATTTAAAAGATCCAGCAAATAGCAGACATTTCTCTCATGCTCGGAAACCCCCTGATCGGACATCGTAGAGAGATACTCCTCAATGGCATCCGTCAGAAATCGCATCTTATGCAGATCCGTCTGCGTAGGTTCGCTGTTCACTCCATACATGCACGCCAGATTCAACTGCATGGGATTTGCCTGATAGGCCCGGATAACAATTGTGCAATTCAGATAGTTTGGCCGGTACATAAATCCAATGGTTTTATATTTCTCTGCTTCCACCACGGTTCGCCCAATTCCTATTACCATCCGCTCCGGGAACCGCCCGGTCTTTCCAAGTTCTATCAAGTCCGGGTGGCGGAATGGAAGATTTCGGGTGTAGGCAACCGGCATCATGGACTTGTTCATAATCACAATTGGATTTGTAAAATACGGTTCACTTACATTCAAAAATTCCTGAATGTTCTCCTTTTGAATCAGAACGCGGCTAATCTCCCGCTCCCACGCATTCATTCCATAAAAAAACACAGAGAGGCGGTTGAAGAAATCCGCCAAGTTACCGGCTTGTTTCAGCAGGATTACGCTGCATGGTATTTTTTCAACAGCTTCCTCTGTCATTTGTTCGGTTTTGGGACAGATTACGGTGATTCCCTCAGGGATCTCTCCCTGTCTTGCCAACAGCTGATCCGCACTTGATACAAATAATGTGTTTACCTTTGGCAGCGGCTCAAACACATCGGGCAGCAAATAAACGCAGTCGAATGATTGCTCCTCGGATCTTCCTGGAGCCAGCCGCACCATTGGCTGGTACCCCTCCAATTGCTCCAATATTACCACAAGCGGCAGCAGCATTACACTCCATCCTCCTATTCAAAGGGTTCCCCCCTGTTCTTTTCAGCTCCTCTAATCCTTTTGGATTGGCAACTCCTTGCTTATCCCAGCGGACGCAGCTCCCCGGTTTCCGTATCCATCACATAGCCCCGGATTGTCACATCCTGGGGCATCAGCGGATGATTGCGCAGCAGATCCACGGTCTCCTCCACCGAAAACTCCACAGTGTCAAATCCGCGCAGCCATGCTTCGAAATCGATCCCGCAGTAGCGCATCATATCGATATGGTCCTGAGAGACACCCCGCTGGATGAGATGGCGAATCATCATATCCGCATTGATGTGAGACACTCCGCAGTCCGTGTGCCCAATCACCATAACCTCTTCCACACCCAGTTCTACAATCCCCACCAGCAGACTCCGCACAGCACTGTCAAAGGGGCCGGTAATCATACCTCCGGCGTTCTTGATCATCTTCACGTCTCCGTTCTTGATTCCAAGAGCAGCCGGCAGCAATTCTACCAGCCGAGTATCCATACAGGTGAGAATGGCAATTTTCTTATCCGGATATTTGCTGGTTGAAAATTGCCGATATGCGCCGCTTTCGACAAATTTCGCATTATAGGCAAGCATCTCATCAATCATGGGAACCGTTCCTTTCTCTGAAGATAGTTGTTGTTCATTATAGCAGTTTTCGACATCATGCGCAATCTGTTCCATCGCACATTGCAGGCAACTGGAAAAAGTTTTATAATATCTAAATCAATCACTTTTCTCAGGGGGCCCTATGTATATTGCCGATCTTCACATTCACTCCCGCTTTTCCCGAGCCACCAGCCGGGACTGCGATCTCGCCCACCTTGACTGGTGGGCCCGCCGTAAGGGCATTGGAATGCTGGGCACCGGGGATTTCACGCATCCCGCCTGGCGCGCTGAGCTGCAGGAGTATTTGATTCCGGCAGGCGATGGTGTATACACGCTGCGGAAGGATTCCTGCCTGCCCGCAGATATGCCAGGGGAAGCCCCCCGTTTTGTCATCACCGGAGAAATCAGCTGCATTTATAAACGCCATGGGAAAACCAGAAAGGTCCACAACCTGATTCTCCTCCCCTCTCTGGAGGCGGCGGAAGAGCTCTCTGTCCGTCTGGAGGCCATCGGGAACATCCACTCTGACGGGCGGCCCATTCTGGGGTTGGACAGCCGGGATCTGCTGGAGCTGACTCTGGAAACCTGCCCGGAAGCCGAATTCATCCCCGCCCATATCTGGACACCGCACTTCGCAATGTTTGGCGCATTTTCGGGCTTTGACACCATTGAGGAATGTTTTGGTGATTTAACCGCCCATATCCACGCTGTGGAAACCGGGCTGTCCTCTGATCCGCCTATGAACTGGCGGGTCTCCGCGCTGGATGATCTCACTCTGGTCTCCCACTCGGACGCCCACTCTCCGGCCAAGCTTGGCCGGGAGGCAGATCTGATGGAAACCGGATGCTCCTACCCGGATTTGGTTCAGGCCATCCGGACTGGAAAAGGATTTCTTGGAACTGTGGAATTCTTTCCGGAGGAGGGAAAATACCACCTGGATGGACATCGGAACTGTGGCGTCTGTCTGACCCCAGCTGAAACGGAGGCACGAAACGGCCTTTGTCCCGTATGCGGAAAAAAGCTCACCATCGGTGTGGAGCATCGTGTGGAAGCGCTGGCAGACCGCCCCGAGGGATTCCGTCCAGAGGGGGCTAAACACTTTGAGTGTCTCGCCCCTCTTCCGGAAGTGATTGCGGCGGCCGCAGGATGTTCCGCTGCATCTAAGCGGACTCTTGCGCTCTATGAGCGGATGCTTCAAGCGCTCGGTCCGGAGCTTCCCATTCTGCGGGAGACCCCCATCGAGGATATCCGGCATGTGGCCGGAGCTTGTGTGGCAGAGGGAATCCGCCGTCTCCGGGCAGGTCTGGTGGAGCGGCGGCCAGGCTTTGATGGGGAATACGGCACCATCTCCCTGCTGACGCCCGGAGAAATTGAGCGCTTCAGCGGACAGCTCTCTTTGTTTGCGTCGGATGGCTTACCCGTGAAACAGCAGCCACGCCACACACGGCTTCCGGCGGCGCGGGCGCAGCGAAGTCTCCTGCCTGCAACGTGTACGGAACAGCAGCTGAACCAGGGGCAGAAAGAGGCGGTTACCGCGCCCATGGGTGTGACAGCTGTGGTGGCCGGTCCCGGCACAGGGAAAACCAAAACACTGATCTCCCGCATTGCATATCTGATTGAAGAGCAGGGTGTCAAGCCAAGCGAGATCACCGCTGTCACCTTTACCAATCAGGCATCCGCCGAGATGCGCCAGCGCCTGGAGATCCGCCTTGGCGGCAGGCGCGCCGCAGCATCCATGACCATCGGGACCTTCCACGCCATCTGCCTGCAGCTGCTGGGGCCTGTCCATCTTATCAGCCATGGCGAGGCACTGGAAGCCGCAGCCGAAATTCTCCGGGCGCAGAGCAGCCGCATGCACCCCGGCAGCTTTCTCCAGGCGGTTTCCCGCGTAAAGAATGGCACTCCCTGCGAATCCGCCGGCCTCACTCCGGAGATGTATCATGCTTATTGTGCCCAGCTGCACACGCTTGACGTTCTGGATTTTGATGATCTTCTGACGGAGGCCCTGCGTCTGGATACGGTGGGCCGCAAGGCGTTTACCCACCTTTTGGTAGATGAGTTTCAAGACCTGAACGATGCCCAGTATGCGTTGATCCAGGCCTGGAGCCATGGTGGGAAAAGCCTTTTTGTCATCGGGGATCCGAACCAGTCCATTTATGGCTTCCGCGGTGCTTCCAGCCGCTGTTTTGATCGCCTCTCAGCGGATTTTTCAAACGCGCAGGAAATCCACCTGACAGAAAACTATCGTTCCACGCCGGAGATTCTCCAGGCCGCCCTGCCCATTATCATATCCAATCCCGGTGACCGCCGTCTCTCCCCCCATCAGCTCTCCGGCCCGCCTGTGCGCCTTGTCCAGGCATCGGATGATTTTGCAGAGGCCCTTTTCATCGCCAAGGAAATCGGCCGCATGGCGGGCGGTGTGGACATGCTGGAATCTCAAAAGCTGGGGCACGATCGGGCGGTACGTGCCTTTTCGGACATTGCTGTGCTCTGCCGTACACACCGGCAGTTGGATCTGGTTGAAAAGTGCCTGCGGCATGATGATATTCCCTGTATCATCAGTGGGCGGGATGGCTTTTTAGAGGCGGATGAAGTACGGGCAATGCTGTCGTTTCTCCACTCCCTGCAGGATCCCGGAGATCGCGCTGCCCTGGCAGCTGCATTGCAGCTTCTGTGGGACTGCCCTGCCGATTTGATTCAAAAAGCCCAGGCCGCCTGTTCTCCGATGTCCATCTTACAGCCAGCTTCCCTGCGGGAGACCGTTTGCGGATACGGCCCTCTGGAGGCCTGGCTGGATCAGGCAGAGACGTGGCTTCCCCTTGTTGAAAAAGAGAAACCGTGGAAACTGGTGGAGTCTTGGGAATCACAATACGGCAGCACACCCGCTTTGGAGCGTCTCCGAAATACCGCCGTTTTTCACTCCACCTGGAAAGACTTGTGGAACGCGCTGGTTTTGGGGCAGGATGCCGACGTGTGTCGGGCGGCGGGCAAGGGCTGGGCCTCCGGCGCCGTACGGCTGATGACGCTTCACGCCTCCAAGGGACTCGAGTTCCCAGCCGTTTTTGTGTCCGGGATAACCGCGGGCATCCTGCCGTTGGAATCCGCGGCGCATCCGGTGGACTTTGAAGAGGAACGACGTCTTTTATATGTTGGAATGACCCGTGCCCGGGAGGAGCTGATCCTCACCGCTGGTTCCATTCCCTCCCCCTTCCTGGCCGATTTACCGGAAAGCGTCCTACGGGAATCCCAGTCGCGCCGGGAGCGGCCCGCGGAGCAAATCCGCTTGTTCTGACTAGTCGGCCCGGCGGCTTTTTCCACCGCATCTCTTCCTTCTTTTTTTCCAGAATCTATGATATGATACCAGTTCAGATAGGAGCTGATTTTATGGAGCAGGCGCATAAACGCCGCGTCCGCTATCAGGGGACGCATCCCCGGAATTACCGGGAAAAATATAAAGAATTGAATCCAGAAAAGTACCAATCCGATGTAGAGAAAATTCTGAAGAGCGGGAAAACCCCCGCCGGAATGCATATTCCCATCATGGTGAATGAAATTTTGGATTTTCTGCAAATTCAGCCGGGCCAAATCGGCTATGACGCCACGCTGGGCTATGGCGGCCACACCCGCCGAATGCTGGAAAAGCTGCAGGGAGAAGGGCATCTGTATGCCACCGATGTGGATCCGCTGGAATCCGAGAAGACCCGCGTCCGGCTGGAAGGCCTTGGTTTTGGCTCAGAGCTTCTCACGATTCGCCGGATGAATTTTGCCGATGTGGATCAGGTCGCCCCGGGTGTGTTGTTTGATTTTGTTCTTGCAGATTTGGGCATTTCCTCCATGCAAATTGACAACCCAGAGCGCGGCTTCACGTTCAAATATGACGGCCCGCTGGATCTGCGGTTGGATCCCTCCTCGGGTATGACCGCCGCCCAGCGCCTGCGGGAACTGGACGAGGAGGAGCTGACTGCCATGTTGGTGGAAAATTCCGACGAGCCGTATGCCACCCGAATTTCCCACGCCGTTATGCAGGTATACCGCCGCGGCGGATCCGTCGACACCACCCGGCAGCTGGCCGCCGTGATTGAGGGAGCGCTCTCTTTCCTCCCGGCAAAGGATCGGAGGGAAACCGTAAAAAAGTCCTGCCAACGGACATTTCAGGCACTTCGGATTGATGTCAACAGTGAATTCGAAGTGCTGTACGCCTTTTTGGAAAAGCTGCCGGGCGTTTTAAAACCCGGCGGACGGGTGGCCGTGCTGACCTTCCACTCCGGAGAGGATCGTCTGGTGAAAAAAGCTTTCCAGCGGTACCAGCGGGACGGCATCTACCAGGCTGTCGCCGACGAGGTGATCCGCCCGTCGGCCGAGGAATGCTTTCAAAATCCACGGGCCCGCTCCACAAAGCTGCGGTGGGCTATCCGGGCGTAAGGAGGTGCAGTATGCTGCGTGAGGAAACCATTCAGCGCGTGCTGAAATTTCGGGACGATCGGGATTGGCGGCAGTTTCACACGCCAAAGGATCTGGCAATTTCCATGAGCCTGGAGGCCGCCGAGCTTCTGGAGGTTTTTCAGTGGAGCGGAACAGATTTGGAATGTACGGCAAAGCAGGCCAGCATCCGCGAGGAATTGGCGGATGTTTTGAGCTACTGCATTTTGATGGCCGACGTCTGCGGCTTGGATTTGGACGAGATTATGAATGAAAAGGTCACAAAAAACGAGAGAAAATACCCGGTGGAAAAATCCAGAGGAACCGCGGCAAAATATACGAAACTGGACTGAAGTCAGGCGAGTCCTTCCTACCGCGTCCCCTGGTTCTTCCGTCCGGCTTTGCGTGGGGGCCGCTGCTGCAAGCGCCCCATTCAAAAGCGCAGTGTCCTTTCTCTGTAACAGGAGGGATGTCCAGGCCAAAAGGCCCGGACATCCCTCCTGTTTTATCATGATGTTGGATGCGCTCCGTCAGCTATACGGCAAACAGCCTTTCAAAAACACCGTGTTCCATGTCATCAATATTGTAGAGATGTGTCATGGCGCGGAATGTTTCTTCCAAATTCCGGCGGGCATTTTTCCAGCCGCCCCCATCTGTAATCCACACAAACTCAACACCAGCGATCTGACGTGCCTCTTCCGCGATCAGTTTGTAGCTTCTTGCGGTTTCATTCAATTTGGAACCGCCGCCGGTATAAAAGTTCGTTTCCATCACATAGATCACCGTCGGCGTTTTGACGACAAAGTCCCAGCGCTTTGTGGTAGTCCCCTCTGCCGATATGGCTGACAGGTCGACATTCCACTTGCGCTCAATATCATTCAAATACATTTCCTTGTAGTATTCGGCGCCGGTTTTTCGGAGAAAGCCCTCTACCAAATCCTCCATCTGGTGCCCGCCGCGGTTTTTACGGCCATTGCTGTCCAAGCCTGTTTCAACGCCGAGCGCATAATCCACCAGGTTGCTTACCAGATGCCTGGAGATCAGATCCAGAAGCCCGGTTTTTTTCATAAATGTGATGTCCTGATCGGCAGAACACTTCGGCTTGTCGAAATCATACAGAAATGCCCCGTCTTCGTCCTGCGCATAAATTTCATGTTGTCTCACCGCCAGGAGCAAGGGAATACATGTTAGGACTTCAGGATACCGTTCGATCAGCCTTTTGAAATCCGCTTCAATATCGGAGGAGCCAATCAGGGAATTCATCATATTTAATTCTATCCGGACCGCGTCAATATTGGCGTATACTTTCGGGAAATCCACATAGTACGCGTAACCATTGATGCTCGGTCTCATTTTTGCCAGCCAGCTGCTAAACTCTCTCATGCTCTTCCTCCAGTTTTAAACGCCGCACGGAAAGCTCAATGTATTCCCGTTCTTTGTCGATTCCAATATAGCGTCGTCCCAATTGCTTTGCGGCCACTCCCGTTGTCGAGCTTCCGCAAAATGGATCCAATACGATATCCCCTTCATCGGTCGATGCCTCAATGATTCTTCGAAGAAGATACAGCGGCTTTTGTGTTGGGTGCCTTCCCTCTGTTTTCTCTCCTTTTGGGGTAAGGGACCCCACCCACACATCCCGCATCTGCTTTCCCTCATTCTGCTCTTTCATCAGCTGGTAGTGAAAGCAGTGCTTTGCCTTCTTTTCATTTTTCTGTGCCCACAAAATCGTCTCTGTGCTGTGGGTAAAGCAGCGGCAGGCCAGATTCGGCGGAGGATTTGTCTTTTGCCAGGTGATATTGTTGATAATCTGAAACCCCTCCTGCTCCAGTGCCATTCCAATGCTGTATATGTTGTGGAGGGTTCCGCTGATCCAAATGGTTCCGTTTAAGGAAAGCGCCTGTCTGCACAGCCGGATCCATCTTCTGTTAAACGCATGTTTTTCTTCAAGGGAAGCAATCTTGTCCCAGCTGCCTTTGTTCACAGATACCATTTTCCCCGCCTGGCAAGTGATTCCGTCGTTGCTGAGAAAATAAGGCGGATCTGCAAATATCATGTCAATGGATCCGGCTTTTATTTGTTCCAGGGCGGAAAAGGTGTCTTCCAGAAGGAGCATCTCCCTCTCCCCGGCAAAGTAAGGCACAGTTTTCCCAATTAATAACTCCACCATTTTTTACTCACTTATCAAAATTGGTAATAATCACTTCTTTTCCAAATCGCTTGGAAGAATCCCGGTTGATATTCCGTCTGACGTCAACCGTTTCTATCTTGTAGCCACTGTACAGTTCCCGCACCAACGGTACATCGTGGTTGCTCAGCATCAGGTAAGCCCCCATGGAATCCAGACGCCGGAACAAGTTTGCCAACCGGCGGTGCGACTCGTAAGAAAAGCCGTCTTTTGTATAATCTGTAAAGTTCGCCGTATCGCTGATGGGCACATAGGGCGAGTCGAAATACACAAAATCACCCGGTTTGACGTCTGCACAGGCAATCTCAAAATCACTCTGCCGGATATCAACTTCTGCTTCGCGGAGATACCGTCCAATATTGCGCAGGTTCTCCGCATCCACCGACGGACCGCTTGTTTTGTTGTTGTACGGGACGTTGAAAAGGCCCTTGGAATTGACGCGGTATAGTCCGTTAAAGCAGTGTTTATTCAACCATATCATCATTGCCGCACATTGCGCGTCCAGTTCGTGTGTCATGATTTTCTGGTTGTACCTGCTGCGAAGCTCCATATAGCAGGCTTTATCACAGTCCGCGGCATCATAGGAATTTACGGCTGCAATGACTGCCTCCGCGTCCTTCTTCAGCTGCATATAAACATTGAGCAGCTGCTCATTGATATCATTGATAACCGCCTTTTTCGGCTGAAGATCCAGTAAAAGTGCTCCTCCGCCGATGAAGGGCTCATAATACGTCCCAAAGGAAGGCGGCACATGTTCCTTCAATTTTTCAAGCAGCTGCTTTTTCCCCCCGGCCCATTTCACAAATGGACCCATTTGTAATGCAGCCGCTGTTCCCCCATCAAATTGTCCGTTTTCCTTTGGCATCGCAGTCAATTGCCGCCTCTCATGTGTGCGCTTCTGTCCACTCTCTCCGGCGTTTTCAGCTGTGGGAACAATGCGCCAGGTCATATTTCTGCCGGAGTAATTCCAGTATCGAATATCCTGCTCAATAAACAGCCATTTTATCACTTTCAGGACATGATCCACCGGCAGGCCCGAGGCAAACCGAATGCGCTGCATCTCCTCATCCCCGACATCCCGGCATTGATAAACCTTTTTCAGCAGTGTATAGAGTTTGGCGTACATTTGCGGGTTTTCCGCTTTTTTTCTCTGTAAGTCCGCCTTCAGGTCGTCATGCTTTGGATAGTTTCTTTTGCGTTTGCCCTGCGCATAATTAGTGTTCTCGACACAAACCAAAAAATCAAACCCATTGTGCAGATTCGCCGGACGCTGCAGATATACCCGGTCTCCGGATTTCAGCGTTTCCACATAATAAATATATTGGGATGCATCATTTCCGTTGCCATTGCCCGGGTCTTCTGCAGCCATCTGTTGGATCACCCGCATACGTACTTCATTTCGGGTTCCCTCGTTTGAAAAGGAGCATGTTATCTCATGCTTTGCCATTTTGCCGCCTCCTAAAAGCCCCTCTCCCGGCATAGGGCATCAATTCTCCTCCAGCTCATTCCCCGCATAAAATCAGCTGCCTCGCCGACACTGCGGTTTTCTTTCAGCAGCACATGGATACCCAGCCGTTTAATGCGTTTTCCCAAACGGGTATTCTCCTTGCGCTCCTCTGCAATCATGGCCATATAGAGAATGGAAAACATGATGTCGATTTCCTGCGCATCTGAACCATATGTCTCAGCAATATCCGTTATCGAGGAGAGCACCCTGCTGTCTGCCTGCCGGCCAGTCATATCGTACACACGGACATAGTCCCTGTAAATCCTATCGGCACCATATCTCTCCGCATACTGCTGCATCTGTTGAAAATACTCGGTGTCCTTCGGTGGCCTGCGCCTCTTATTGGGCCTGGTCAAATAAACACACCAGCCGTCAAATGCCCCCTGGGCATACTCAAGAAAAGAACCATCCAGAAATGTTTTGATTCTCTGTCCCATATCCATTCCCTCACTGCGGGGCCCAAACCACTGTTGCCAGCAGAAAGTTCCCTCCGATTTTACAGGGGGCACGGCAGCACCTTTGTGATGTTCGCAAACTCAGGCTGGTATCCCTGCTGCTTCTGTCCACATACAGTATACGGTATTTTCGCAGTTTCGACAAGACGCTTCCTGCGCACGCCTGCAAAATCTGCCAGGAAGCGCAAATCCAGGTATACCCTCACGGCCTTCGGCGGTTCAGGTCACCCTCCTGAGAAAGACAAATCGGTTTTCTGCAGAATGGATGGGTGAAAATCGGTAATGCAATTCCGAAAAGCCCTTAATTGCTTCCGGGCTGGTGATCTGGTTCTCTGCCAGCCAGCGCACCATCTGGCCCCGGGCCATTTTGCAAAGGGTGCCTTTTTCAACCACTTTTCCGTTTTTTTCCTCCCCAAAGGTGCAGGTAAGAAAGCGGACGGAGGCCGGCAAATGTGGCTCCACAGCGCGGCTGTACTCTCTTGAGGCCAAGTTCAGGATGACATCCGTCTCCGATGCCAGCCGTTCTGCCAGCCGGCTGCCCCAGAAGGCATATAAATCCCTGCAATTACCTACGCGCAAACGGGCCTGCATCTCTAGGCGGTAAGGTGTTACCCCGTCAAGCGGCCGAAGCAGGCCATAAAAGCCCGACAGAATGCGCAAATGTTCCTGAATATAGGTCAACTGTTCCATTTCGAGGACACCGGGCGCCATGTACTGGTACTGGATACCTTCATATGCTAAAACGGCCGGAGTCAAGCGACGGCGCAGATCCATGCCGCGCAACCGCTCCACATTCAGTTCAGCAATGGCTTCGCTGCACTTCCAAAGGACTTGCAAGTCCCTTGAGGACATTTTCCGGAGTACTTCCCGCAACCGCTCAGCCCCGTCAATCAACACGGGCAGGCCGCTAATCGGAAAGCTGTCCATATCCACACTCATTTTCTTTGCAGGCGAGATGATGATACGCATAGGCAGTTTCTCCGTTTCCATGCTATCTGGCAGGATCCCTCCGCCGGATTCAATCCTCCAAAGCCCACACACCGGCTGGGCTTGGCATTGGCGGCGGGATTTAGTAGAAGTTTCTTGTCCAAACAGGCATTCAGCGCCGCCACGTTCACGTCAGCCAGATTCAGAGGGAACATTTTGCCGCTTGTGAACCATGAAAAAGCAGAGCGGAAAATCAGGCCGCCAGGAAGTCTGCGATATCGCTTATGAATCAGCCGCTTCCTCCACCACAAGTATTTATTATTGTATCATAAATTGTTCTGAAAAGCAGGCTCTTTTCACATCTTCATTTTATAGGTTTCCGCAAAATTGCTCTTCCCTGCGTTCTCTGTATGGGCAGAAATTCATGCCAAGCTGCGGGGATGCTCATCATTTGTATTCTTCAGCAGTACTTTTCACAAAAACAAACACCCACCGGACAAACCAGCAGGTGTTTGTTTTGAAAATATTTCACATTTTCACAGTCCACGCCGCATGTGCCCTCTTTATTCGCCGCATGCGCCCTCATGCTCGTGTTCATGGCAAATAGAACCAGTCGACTCCAACTCGCCCTTCAGATAGGACTCCACGGCAGTGCGAGCATCCCCCTGTACACCGATGATGACCTCCACACCGCGCTCATTGAAAATATCCACGGCACCGCCGCCCATACCACCGGCAATAATCACCTGGGCACCGTTGTCAGCCAGGAAATTTGGCAGGAATCCAGGGCGGTGGCCAGGATTCGGGACACTGTTTTCCGAAGTAATTTGGTTGTTTTCAGCATCAAAGAAAATGAAATTCTCGCAATGGCCGAAGTGACCGTCTACCATCTTACCCATAGCAGCAACAGCAATTCTCATGATTTCTACTCCTTCACAGTCTGAACTCAATATCATCAGCCGAGCAGCTTGCCCGTTTGATTAAAAATATGGCGCAGAGCGTCCCGCGCAGGACAGTCCACATCTGCAAGGCTTATTCCCCGGTTAATGGCTGCAGATGCATGTTTGTCATATGGGATCTTTCCCACAAACGGAATTTGGTGTTCCAGGCAGAATTGTTCAATGGCTGCCGTATGTTCTGGGCTGGCATCCCATTTGTTGACGCAGACCGCCGCCTTTGTCCGGAAGATCTGAGTCGTTTTGAAAAGCCGCTCCAAGTCGCTGCGTCCCGCCTGAGACGGCTCCGCCACGATAAGCACCAAATCCACTCCGCTGATAGAGGAAATGACCGGACAGCCAATTCCCGGAGAACCGTCGATAATCGCCAGTTTCGCATTTGGCGCAGCTTTTGTCATGGCAAGCTTTACATCGGAAACCAGCTTGCCAGAATTGCCCCGTCCCATTTTCAGCATCGCCGTGGAGAATACGGCGCCATTTCGGTAAAGGAATTGCTCTCCGGCGATATCCTCCGTCAAGGTCACAGCCTTCACCGGGCAGACATAGGCACAGACGCCGCAGCCTTCACAGGCAGTTTCCCGTATCCGGTAAACGCCATCCCGCTCGTCAATTGCATCGAATCGACAGTGCTGCGCGCAGAGCCCACAGCCCACGCAGGTACCTGTATCAATTCGCGCCTTATCCGATCCTGCAAAGACAAAGCGTTCCGGTTCCGTCTTCACAGGCGTCACAATGTGCAGGTTCGGTGCATCCACATCGCAGTCCGCAATGGCCCTGGCTTGGGCAAATCGGATAAAGGCCGCCGCCGCAGTGGTCTTTCCGGTGCCGCCCTTTCCGCTGAGAATCAGCAGCTTTTTCATCGGCGTACACCTCCGATTTTCTCCAGCAGGCGATTGAATTGTCCGGCGTATTCCATGTCCTTTTCAGCGATGATCTCTCCGTTTGCAGCCAGCCGCGCCAACTGTCTGCTGTATGGAATCCGTAGGAGAATCGGCAGGCCGTTCGTCTCACAGAACCGCTCCAGCGGATCATAGGGCGCATCCATCTTATTGATGACTACCCCGCAGGGCTTTCCCAGCAGCGACGCCAGTTCATATACCATCTGAAAATTGTGAAAGCCAAACGCTGTTGGCTCTGCCACCAGCAGGCAGTAATCTGCACTGGCCACACTCTCCATAACGGAACAGGCGCTGCCCGGCGGACAGTCAATGATCTCCAGCCCTCCATGGGCATCTCCAGCACGCAGTGCGGCTTTGATGACCGGCACGCCAGACGCTTCTCCCGCATTTAAAATCCCGGTAATCACGCGCACACTGCCATGCTGCCCCCTCTCCACGCAGCCCACGGGGCGCTCTTTTTCACAGACCGCTCCCTCAGGGCAAGCCAGCTGGCAGCCGCCGCACGCATGGCAAACCTCTGGAAATACAAGGGGTTTCTCTTTGATGTAAACCAAGGCGTTGAACCGGCAAAATTCCACGCATCTGCGGCAGCCGGTGCATTTGGACGCGTCAAACTCCGGCAGCAGTGTACAGACCGACTCTCTTGCCACGCCCTCCGGCTTCAAAAACAAGCGACCGTTCGGTTCCTCCACATCGCAATCCACATAGGCCACCTGCTGTGCAATAGCCGCCAGATTCACTGCTACCATGGTCTTACCTACGCCGCCCTTGCCGCTTAACACTGCAATTTTCATTGGACACCTTGAAAGCCCGTGTGAAAGTGGGTTAGCTGTATAAGCCGGTTTTCCTGGCAGGCGATCAAATTCTCTGCTCCGTTGGTTCCATCCGCCTTATAAATTTGAATATTGGCCGCCTGGAGCACGTCGGCGGCATTCTGCCCGCAGCGGATAGTGATAAGCACATCGGCCCGCTCGTCCACTGCAAATTGTGCCGCCTTAATCCCTGCACCGCCTTGGGCCCGGGCAGCCGGATTCTCCCGGACTTCCGTTTTTCCTGTTTCCGCATCGTAAAAAAGGAAATAAGGCGCACGGCCAAAGGATGCGCAAATATCCGTCTTATTCTCTTCTACCGGAATTGCAATTCTCATAGATTCTCCTCCTGGCCCTGCATTCCGCATCTATGCCGGTGCTTCCGGCACCCGCCACAGCCACAGTATGCCTCCTGGCCGTCACAAAGGCGGTAATTGCCGCCCTCAATTTTCAATGGAAGCCCATCCACCAGCGCATCTGCCATTTTTTTGCGGGCCGTGGCGTAAATCTGCTGAACCGTGGTGCGGGCAACCCTCATATAGGAACCGCATTCCTCCTGCGAAAATCCCTCTTTATCGATCAGGCGGATGGCCTCATACTCGTCCACTGTCAGCACGATGGCCGTCAACTCCTTCCCATTGATGGGGGTAAATCCAGAGTTTTGCGGCAGACAGCAAACCTTTCTGCATTTTTGCGGTCTTGGCAACGTGACCTCTCCCTTCCATTTTTGGCATATGCCGTTTATAATTTTATTATATTCTATTTCTGGTATATGTCAAGAATTTAATTGACATATACCAGAAAGCATTTTATACTATTTAAAATACAATTCATATTGTAAAGGATTCCGCAGAGATGGCAATTACATATGATTATTACCGCATTTTTTATCATGTTGCCCAATGTCAAAGTTTTACTCAGGCTGCTGAGGTATTGGGCAATAACCAGCCTAATATCACCCGGTGCATGAACAATCTGGAACAGGCGCTTGGCTGTAAGCTGTTTTTTCGTTCGAACCGGGGAATTACACTGACGCCCGAGGGGGAACGTCTGTATCTTCATGTCTCCATCGCCTGCGACCAGCTGCGCATGGGTGAAGAGGAGATTCAACGGGATCGCAGTCTGGAATCCGGTATTCTCTCTATCGGAGCAAGTGAAACAGCCCTGCACCTGCTGCTTCTGGACAGGCTCTCCGCCTTTCATACAAGATACCCGGGGGTACGCTTGCGCATCACCAACGATTCCACTCCGCAGGCGATTGCGGCGCTTGCGAGAGGGCAAACAGACTGCGCAGTGGTTACAACGCCCAACCAAGCGGCGATGCCCCTGCGGGAAACCCGTCTGCTGCCTTTCCATGATGTTCTGCTCTGCGGCAGTCAATACCGGGAACTTGCCTCCCGCCCACGCAGGCTGAAGGACTTGGAACCGTATCCATTTATCTGCATGGGAAGGGGGACTGGTACATATGAATTTTACCAGCGGCTTTTTGCCAGGCACAACTTGCCTCTACGCGTAGATACGGAAGCAGCGACGATGGATCAGGTACTGCCTATGATCCGCCATAATCTCGGAATTGGATTTTACTCAGAGGAATTGGCCAGTCCTTCCGTCTCTGATGGAACGGTCTACCAAATTCCTCTGGTGGAGCCGATACCGGAACGGGCTGTATGCCTGATCGAAGATACTGCCCGTCCCCAAAGCATCGCAATGAAGGCTCTGCGGTGCCTTTTGTGTGAAGGCGCCCCGGTATAAGGAAAAAGCTGTGGAAATGCTAAGCATTTCCACAGCTTTTTCCCTGATTTGTTCTATGCGGCAACTGCATCGTTTATTTTTCCGATTTGAGACAATATTGGCCACACCGATTATCTGTCCTTCCAGCTGCATAGGTCTCATCTACATGGATGGGTATTTCATATGTGCTGTTTTCAGGGCCAACTCCATTGGCTCTCTGTGCGGCCATGATCCTTTACTCGGGGCATTGGTACCTCGGCTTGCCTTTACTCGCCCTGCCATACTCAATGGCAGACACTGGGCAACCGCAGATACAGGCCATGCAATGGGTACAGTGATCCCCCCAAAAAGGCTTTCCGTTTTGTATCTGGATATTGCCAAGCGGGCAGGCGGCTTCGCACTTGCCGCAGCTTATGCAGGCATTGGAAACGGTAAAAGGCTTGGCCTTGATGCAGACCCGATAGAATAGCTTGTTGACGATGCTGGATTTCAGGCGGTTCACGACTCCCGTCTGAATCCCAGGGAAATCCCGTCCCTCCCGGATGCAGCCTGCGCCCCGCTCCAGCCCTGGCCGGGCGGCGGCAATTATTTTCCGGGCCTCGTCCTCCTCCGGCGCATTGAACAGCGCGATGTAGTTCTCCGGCATGACCGCCTCCAGGGTTCCGCGATAGCGGAGCCCTGCTTCTTTGCAGAGGGCTTTGTTGCTCCGATCCGCATTTCCGATCTCACTGCCGCAGGTCATAACAAACCAGGCATCCTGGCTGCCGGAAAAGCGACTTTCACGGATAAAGTCAGCGAAAACATGGGGCAGCTGCCAGCCGTAAGTGGGTGCCACAAACACCCAGGGCTTTTCAGAGACCAGCTCCGCCGCGATGCTTTCCCGGATGAAGTGGAACGAATTCACCAGTTCATCCTGCAGTTGCTCAGCCAGTATTTTGGCGCAGTACCGGCTGTTGCCGGTTCCTGTGAAATAGATGATCATGGTACTCCCCCTCAGATGATAATGCCCTCGCAGTGGTCAATCTCGTGCTGGATGATCTGGGCCGTCCAGCCGGTGAAGGTTTTGAGACGTACCTGGAACTTCTCGTTCTGGTAGCGAACCTTGATGGACCGGAACCGCTTGGTTTTTCGGGTGCCAGTGAGGGACAGGCAGCCTTCCTCCGTCAGATAAGGGCCGGACTGTTTGACGATCTCGGGATTGAACATGACCATGTAAGTACCCTCGTTGTCAAAGGTGATGATGCGTTTATTCACGCCGATCATGTTGGCTGCCATCCCCACACAGTCCGCACGGTTCGCTTCCAGTGTTTCCAGCAGGTCCTGTGCCACAAAAGGTCGTCCGACGTGGCCGGTTCGGCCCTCTGGGCGAGGAATACTTCGTCTTTGCAAATTTCTCGGATCATGATTTCCTCCGCAATATCAAAGGGGGGCTCTGGAGATGGGTATTGAATTATGTCAGCCAGCCCCCGATGCATCTCCGTATTCTTCTTTAGAACGTCTTGTCTTTATCCATGCTGCATAAAAACAGATTTTGTCGGCGGAGTGGCCAATTGGTTTGAATGTAACGCCAAAATACTCCAACGGGAACTTCAAAAAGCTGATTATATATTCTGATTCAATTTCCAGCTTACATAAATTTATCACAGCACTATCATTTGTTTCCTTTGCTTTTTATCAATTCATTTTATCATTCTCTTCACCCCGGCGCCATCCAACAGATTGACAGTCTGAAATTTACCGCCATAAAACACCGCCCAGTTGTTGAACACGCAAGGCAACGCCTTTGCCTTTTCCAGCGTGTCCACCGGCCGGAAAGATACGGGGACAGCGTTCTCTGCACAGTATTCCTGCAGCCGCTCCACGCTCTGATAGACAAAGGGGCACTGAAAATCGTAATAAACGGTCAGCTCTTTGCTTTCGATTTCCATCCGTTTCGCATTGGAAGCAAACTTCGGTGTAGTCCCGTCAAAGGAGAGGGCCATAAGTTCATAGCCATTTTCGGTGGTATCCACCGCTTCAAAGCCAAATTTCTTCGCAAAAGCCTGGTCGGAGAGCCACGCCTTCTGTTTGGCTGCCCCCAGCATACAGATGCCGGACTTTCCCTGTTCTCTGGCATCTGCAATGCAGGATTCCATCAGTGCCTTCCCGTAACCCTTTCCCTTTTCTCCACCATTCACCCATAAGCAGTAAAGGTAGATGTAGTTGTCGCCGATGACCGGAACCCAGGCCATTTCCAAGGGGGCATACTCCACGAACACCGTGACCTTTGCATTCAGCTTTCGAAAGATATGGCCTTCCCTCAGGCGGCCTGCAAGCCACCTCCGCTTGGCCTCCACCCCCGGATGTGGCTTTTTGCTGCGGATGATGCAGCAAAGATGCTCCGCCCCTAGATTTTCCGGCGTCAGATTGATAAATTCAGCACACATATTGTACATGTCTCCTCTGTATGTATTGCTGCTATAACCGCATTTCATAAAAGAAGAAATCTGTCCAGCCCGTATTCTCTGCGAACAGGTTCCGCTTGCCTTTATATTGGAAGCCTCTTCCTTCATACAAGTGCTGCGCAGGTATATTGGACGCCAGTGCATCCAAACGGATCGCTTTTTTATTGGAATCTTTAGCAAGCTGAATGGCTTTCTCAATCATCTGCTTTCCGATTCCTTTTCCTTGGTAATCAGGATTTACACCCAAAATATGTATCACCGCAACTTCATGGTCATCCGCCATAACCTCCCATGCAATATCGTGATAACCATCCCCTTGTTCCATGGTTACAGCCATAGCGCCTGCCGCATTATCCTCATCCATATATAAATACATTGCCTGACCTTCCATATACGCTTTAATTGCCTGTTCAGTTGGATGCATGCCCCTTTTCCATCTCGCATATATGTTCATATTTTCGGTGCAGTCAATGATTCTATTGTAAAAAGTCAAGAGATATGGAAGATCACACCATTCCGCCTTAATTAGTTCCACCTTGTTCATCTTCTTTCCCGTATGGTTCTTCGAAGCTGCGCAGCGTTCCCGCCGCTGATCTCTTCAGAAGAATCCGAACCTGCTTCACAGTCTTTCTGCTCCAAGCGGCGGTTATCGTACGCCTCAGATACCAGCTTTTTTTGAGAAGCCGCCTCGGATCATCTTTCGGGTGTGTCGGTTCCGCCAATCTCCCTTTTTCAAAGCAGGCCTCCCCATGTGCGGCATTTTGCATAAAAGGATCTCGTTTTTTTACAGGTGGTCTTGGACTGGCACTGCGCTTTTCTATCTTTCAGCATATCATAGCAATCGCAAAGCGTGCAACATATCTCTCATATTTTTCACATTGGAACCAGTCACCATATTAAAAAACACTTTTGATGGCTCCGGCGGCCACGGGCTGTGCTGCTGTCGGTGCAATTGGTCTTATAAAGTTTGTCATGGAACTTCTTCCAATCGGAAAATTCCCCGGAGTTTTTGGGCGGGGAACTGAAATGAAAGCGAAAAGCAGTACACAAAACGCCGCCCGGCTTTGGGCAGGTGTTTTTTGTAACGTTAATCATGATCGATTTTTCTAATCGCCGAACGCCGGTCCGGATCCCACTGTTCCGCTTTGCACTGAATGACCAGTTCCTCCAGCGCCGAGAGGGTGGCCGCAATCAGAACTGCAGCCAGCAGCCAATGAGATTTTGTCAGCACCAGCGCAAATGGATACAACGCCAGCAATACGCCAGTGGTCTTGTTACCCAACGTGTGCAGAAAGCCGAATTGTCCGAAACGCAGCCAGGCAATCAATGCCGAAGCGAAACGCAAAGCGGCCACAGCGTAGATCCACACCGTCAGCTGCAGGCCCGGCGCAGCCAGGGGCCAAAGCCTCCATACCAGCGCCGCCATCACCGCCAGATCCGCTGCCGAATCCAGCCGCGCGCCCAATGCAGAGCAGGCGTGCAGCCGCCGGGCAGCCAGGCCGTCCAGCGCATCGGTCAGGCAGCAGAGCAAATACAGCGTCAAAAACCATACCGCATCTTCTGCAGCCAGTAGCCCCAGATCCAACGGAAACCGTGCTGCAGTGAGCAGATTCGGCAGATACTTTCTCATGGCAGCTGTTCCAGCACTGCCGCAATATCCTTCAAGAGCAGCGGCCGCATACTGTCCCGGTAGCCAGTCAGGTCAGCGTGTTCCAGCATCTTGCGGATACGGGGAACCAATCCCGGCTGCGCTGCGGCAATCTCCGGCAGAGCCTGAATACACTGCCGGGCGGTGATAGGCTTTTCATCAGTGATATGGCGGAGAAACTCGTCCATCAGGATGCCGAATTCCTCCTGCCCTGCCCACTTTGCATTGGCGGCAAGAATATAGATGCCCCGGTTTCGCACCAGAGAATTTTTGTGTTGAAGGAGGGCAGCAAAATCCGCCAGGTGGGGCGCCCAGTGGCCGCTATCCCGGCTCTCCGCCGCAATCTGTTCCGTCAGAGCGCAGGCAGCCTTCGCGTCCTTACCGGTCAAGCAGGCAATATATGAAGAAATTTCCATTTTTGTTGGCCTCCGGTCAGTTTATGCAGCTTTTCACCAGTTCCAGCGGCACATCCATCCTGGCTGCCACCTGCTCCGGGGTCATTCCGCCGCGCAGGAAGCGGTGCATCACGGCCTCCATGGGCTCACCCACCTCGATGATGTGGCGATCCAAGTCATAGAACCGCACCACCCGCTGGCCCCAGCGGTGCTCCTTCACCGGATGGATATATTCGATCTCCAGCCCCTCCAGCTTCTCGACGAATGCGTCAAAATCGCCTTCTTCAAAGTAGAGTTCTCCGGCATTTCCTGCCGGAAAAACGCGCTTGCCTTCCAGAAACTCCCGCCAGGTATCCATGGTCTGCAGGCATACGCCGCCGGTCAGCGTTACATTAGCCCCGAAGTCCATAATGACACGCAGCCCCAGAACCCGCTTGTAAAAGTCGATGGAGGCGGCCAGATCGGTCACCGCCAGCAGAGGATTTTTAAAATTCATCATGTACGTCCTTTCTTCCGGGATTTTGGCAGAGATGTAAGCGGCTCCAAAATCGCAATGACCTTCCGCACCAGTTCGGCGTTTTCAATATCCAGGATGTAATGTTCACGAGCCCCCTCGTAGGGTCTTCCCCGTTCCGCTCCAATCAGCACGCCGTCCAACTCCGGGACAGTCTTTACAAACGTAGTGTTGTCACACACCAGCAGGATGGGTTTTTCATTCACATAAACCATGTACTCGCCAAACATCTTCCGATATCGCACCGCGTCCATGCCGCGGAGCTGTTCACTGACAAACTCGACATAATCAAGCGTCGTCGCCATTAGGGCTCCTCCTCATTTCACCAGTGCAAAATCATGGGCCTCCTGCAGCCAGTTCATCATTTCGTTGTCTATCTGCTCTATCTCCGACACAATAACATGGTGGGTCCAGCGGTTGGGGTATGGCTCCACGGCCACAGCAATGCGGGGCGAGTCCAGACGATGTTTAAGGCCGAAGGACAGCATGAAAAACACCTCCGGGCATCCCTTCATCCGCCTCATGGATACAAAGGCAAACCCATATCTGGCCTTAAAGGTAATCTGAGATTTCTGTACCTTCAGGGTAGTATCGGGACACCTGTCCAGCAGCCTGTTCCTCAGCGCTTCATACAGCGGCAGCGCACTAGGTTGTGCGCTGAAAAACATCAATTCGTCGGGTGTCATCAAATCGCCTCCTGTTCCTGTCAGTATACCACGCAAACCGAAGGAATCAACTTAAATTGCAAGTCTCTGTCCCAGATAAATATTGATGGACAAAAATATACACATAAATTGAATAAATCTGACACAAAAAATATCTTTCTACATAAATGCAATTCTGTGGAGATATTTTATGTCTGATTTTAATTTCAATTTTAGCGATATACAAAAGCAACTTTCCTTTTCCAATTTAGCTGATGAGGAAATCCAGCAACTAACGGAATCTCGGTCACATAAATGGCTATCATCATAATATTAGTGATTTTCTGTATTTGTATCACGGTGTTTCCTCCAAGTTTCTTGACTACTACTTGTCTTTGTTCTATTGGAAGGAAAAGAACAAGGATAAATCCTATTTTGACCAAGCATATGATTATGATATAATCACTTTGCTATCCAATCAGTTCAACAAGATACCTCTTCACAAGTTCAAGGAAAAGGAAATTTCGTTTGACTTGATGGGTATCTTTGGGGGAATTAAGATCTTGCAGTTGTAATTAATCTGCTATACTACTTTTTAGGAACTATTAAGAAAATTTTCTGTCTATATAAATAGAATCATAATTTAGATTGGAGGTACACGACATGAAAAAGTTAATCATATTCATTTGGGCACTGACTTGTCTATTGGGACTGGTTGGGTGCAATAAACAGTCGGGAGAAGATTTAGCAACTACTGAGGTCAAAACTTTTGATATAAGTGATGTTGAAAAACTTACCGTTAAATCTGGTTTAACAGGCGAAAGTGCTGATATTACTAATGTTGAGGATATTGAATATATTACCGACAACATCAATGCTCTGGAATACTCCAAAAGCGAGGAATTAAATAGTGATGGTTGGAGTTATACATTATAATGGTACAACTCCAACGGAGAAACCATAGAGAAACTGACTCTTTTAGGGGACGGCTACACCATTATTTTCGACGAATATTATTACAAAGGTATGTCTGCCGATTGTGAAATTGATCTATCTTTCTTAGATAAGCAATTTGCAGGCAGTCCCTCTGATTGATGTTAGCTGAAAACAACTGCTTATTTTTCGAGAATAGCATTAAATAACTTAACTAAAGTAGATGCAGGAACCTTCGGTGTTCCTGCCTTTTTATACAGAGAGTGCATAAGAACATCATTTGTACACACCAAACTTATCTCGTACAGAGGCAATTGTAAATGCGTTAAATGCAATGGTCAACTGTGAATCTATGCTTTGGCCGATTGGCTGAATTTGTCTACCCTGCCCGCTATGCTGGGCTTTGCCCTGTTGGGGCTGGTTCAGCCATCCAGCGGTGCAGCCACCTGCGGGTGGACTGGAATATTGGCCACCGCTATGGTACAGTTTCGCCGGTGTCTCCAGAGCCCCGGCCCTTCGCCGCGGTGTGAATTTCTTTTGCGTCTTGTTCACAGCCGGCATCATCATGGGACGGTTCGTATCCGGCGTTCACTGGCCGGCCGATATCGTGGGCGGCGGGCTGTTCAGTTTCAATCTAATTCAGCTGTACTGTGTCACTATTTCTCTTTTTAATTGCAGCACACGGGCAGAGACTTGAATTTTCAGAAAGATGAGCTTATAATGAGTTTGTAGTCTGGCCTTATGGCCCGGCTAACATCAACATTTAGGAGAACATCTGTTTGAAAAACAACACTTTGGAGATTGCGGGCTGACCGGGAGGTTCCACAATCTCACGAACCTCCCATCATTGCCATTTTACAATTTTGAGGAGGTAACCCCATGAAAAATGACTATACCATTCGTTTGGAAACGAAAAGCGACTACCGTGAAGTGGAATATTTGACGCGCGAGGCTTTCTGGAACGTATACCGCCCCGGGTGTCTGGAGCATTATGTCCTGCACGTTCTCCGGAACGATCCTGCCTTTGTTCCGGAACTGGATTTTGTGATGGAGAGGGGAGGCCGGATCATCGGCCATGTGATGTATATGCGTTCCCAAATCCAGGCCGACAGTGGTCATACCATCCCCATCATGACCTTCGGTCCCATCAGCATTGCTCCGGATTGTAAACGGCAGGGCTATGGAACCATCCTGCTCCGTCATTCCATGGAAGCAGCCAGAAAGCTGGGTGCAGGGGCGCTTGCTATTACCGGCAGCATCGGCTTTTACGGGAAATCCGGCTTCGTGGTAGCCAGCACAAAAGGCATCCATTACTTTGCCGAGCCCCGGTCAGCAGAGGTGCCTTACTTCTTGATTCGGGAGCTGGAACCCGGATTTTTGGAAGGGGTCGCCGGCACCTATCAGGATCCGGCGGGCTACTTCGTGGATGAGTCTGCAGCCGAGGCCTTTGACGCTCAATTTTCTCCGAAAGAAAAACTGAAATTGCCCGGACAACTGGCATAACACCAGAAAGGGAGCGGCCTGATTTGGACCGCTCCCTTTCGGTTTTGGCCGGCCGTTATCCCCAGCGGCAACCAGATTGTCTCTTCCTAGATAATGCACGTCTATGGCTTGTCCGCTTCAAACGCGAGGGAGCGGATGGTTTCTGTCCATATGAAAGGGGTAAAATCTTCAAGCCGCGGAACTGGTCATGCTGTCCGTTTTTATACACCGCTCAGCGACTTTTTTCCATACCATACCGGCCTATACAAAGGAGCGGCGCAAGTTCATGCATTGCCGAGGTGCCCCTCAAAATGCCGAAGTCGAATTTCAGAAAGCATCTGAATTATTTTACAAATCCAGCCTTCTCACTCAGTCTTAGCCCCCTCCACCTCCTCAACAATAAAATAGCTATTGTCATGCCGCTGCACAGAGCTTTTTCCCGTATATACAGCATTGCTCAGAAACTTCAAATCCGGTTGTACCTCTTTGGGACATACCAGTTTTTTAAGTTCACGCTCCATTTCATAGTTTTGTAGAATAATGCCCGCATTTAGTACGCGGTCCTTTAGCAGGACCTGTAAATGCGCTGCCAGCATTTGCAGGACAGCGTATGGCGAACTGCCATGTTTTCCGCTTAACAAATAGAGCAATATTCTTTTTCCTAAAGTGGGCACTTGCTCAATAAGCATCTGGAGGTTCTGTGCAATCTCCTCATCTGTGTCCTGTGACTCGTTGTTGGCTGCTGTATGTGGAAGCATATATTCCAAATAGAACTGAAGCGGATTAATGTCAAGCAGGCGAAACCACTCCTCCACCTGTAAAATATTAGGAAAGCTTGTGCCGTTTTCCCAATTCTGAATGGTTTTTTTGGAAACCCCGATTCCCATGGCCATATGCTCTTGAGATTTCCCGCTTTCATACCGGGACCGGCGAAGTATTTTGGCTATTTTTTCAGCTAATTCAATACGGTTCTCCATTTCTCACTTCCTCTAAATAGCCATTTTCGGCTAAAAAAGCGAAAATCATTTTTCGCCGAACAACTTCTGTTTAGGGAAAAATCCTCCTCCCTTTATTATTGAATTTCTGCACAAAGATACATCCTGACAAAATCCGCTTCTATTCAATATAATAATCGGACAGATTACCCAATTGAACATTGCTCAAAACACATATATGCTGTTCAAAAGTTCTATAAGGAGGAGTCATGCGTGAATCAGCAAACTACATATAAACGCACATGTGCATTTTCGGAAATTGATGTGTTTCAAAAATCGCACAGCATCACCTACCAGCTTTCCCACCTGGACCTGCTGTGGCTGGATGAGCAGCGTCGAACCATCTCTGTACTCGGCGATGAGATTTTGGCGCTAAACAAAGAAAAGGAACAAAAAATTGGACAAGAAGGTCAGCTCAAAGAGCGTATCCGTCAGCTGGAATATGAGGTGTTGCCGGACCACTATCAGCGGCTGACCGGCATCGAAGACCACTTGCAAGAGGAGTTCCCTCTTGAGTATCAGGAAAATACGGGCATTCCCAGATATCGACAGGAGCTCTCTCGCCTAAAAAGGGCAGATATTGTTCATAAAAACTTCAGTGACCGCCTGTCCCAGAGTGTCAATGAACGGGAAGCCGCACGGCGGAAGCTGTTTACCGCGCGAAGGGATTACACCGACCGATTCAAGCCCTGCTCCTTCCGTGTGGAGGCCATGGACAATGATGAATTTGAGGCGGAGCAGCGCTTGTTGGAAGAGAGTGAACTGCCCAAGTACAGGGAGAAGATCAAGGCTGCCCGTGAGAGCGCCATGGAACAGTTCCAGAACGATTTTCTTGCCAAGCTGAAATCCAGCATTGACCAGGTGCAGGATCAAGTGAAGAATCTGAATCGGGCATTGCGTCAGGCACAGTTCGGAACAGATAGCTATCAGTTCCGTGTAGAGCGGAATCCGGACTATGCGGAATACTATGATATGATTATGGCGCCGGAGCTGATGGAGGGCGATATGGGCCTGTTTGCCCTGCCTTTTCAGGAGAAATACGGTCCTCTGATCGAGAAACTGTTCAGCCAGATCACTATGGCAGATGACACTCAGCTCAACGCCAGAAAGCAGAGTGAGCTACAGGAAAATATCCAGCGCTATACGGATTTCAGAACCTACCTAAAATTTGACTTGGAAACCACAGACCAAAATGGCTCCAAACAACTTCTTTCTCAAACTCTGAACACCAAATCCGGAGGCGAGACTCAGACACCGTTCTATATTGCTGTGTTGGCATCTTTTGCGCAGCTGTATCGGGTCAACGACGCCTCCAGTTTCGGGAATACAGTGCGTTTGGTTGTATTCGACGAGGCGTTTAATAAAATGGACAGCGACCGTATCATAGAAAGTGTCCGGCTTCTGCGAAAAATGGGCTTGCAAGCCATTATTTGTACACCGCCGGACAAGGTTTCGGATATTATGCCCATCGCAGATCGCACGCTGTTGGTTGATAAAAACAAGTATCAGATGCACATTCTGCCCTTCGGCAAGGAGATTGCGCAATGAGTGAGAGAAATATCATCCTGAACCGGCTGCTGGATAAATACGAAAACAGCAAGCATCTTTCAGAACCCGGAACTTCTCTGCGGCGTGTAATGCTGAGAGTGGTTAAGAAAGAGTTCCCGGAATATGACTATGAGGACGCAGCCACCCGAGATGTTTACAACGCGGCGGCTCTGGAACTTGAAAGTCAACATCTGGTACATTTGGAGTGGATAAAGGACCGTCCCCTGCTTTCTGCTGTCGTTCTGAATTTAAACCAGGTAATGCGGTGTTATGATTTGGCAGGAAGAGTGCATCCCAAAGTTCGAGCAACCCATGTAGCATCTCTTGTATCTGATAGTCTAGAAGGCGTTGTCGTACCATGGATTACAGCTTGGCGGGACGAAATTTGCACAGAAGCTCAGGAGCATATGAAAGTACCATCTTTCTGCAAAGACGACGATTATTTGCTGAATGCTCTGCTTTATTCCTTTCAAGAATACGCCGCCTTGTCCGGAAGCATAACCATGCGCGCCTTCAGCAGTAAATGCTTTCATGACACGAAGTATTTTGAACGAAACGTACGGGAAACATTTCTGCGCATTGCGAGAAAGTATGATACAGGATTAGCCCAGTCCTGCGAGGAATCTGAGCTGGGTGAACGGGAGCAGCTGGCGTTTTTAGGAATCTATGCCCGACCCGAGCTCTACGAACTTGCTGGAAATTGCACTATTCAGACGCATCAAGGCAACATTTACATCGGCGCGGCTACTCCGCATGGTCTTGCGTTACCCAGCACTTTGGTAGATACAATTGCCGGAATTGACCTGAGGTCCATACAATGTGTAACGTTTATTGAGAATAAGACCAATTATGATGAATATCTGATATCTGAGAGACAGCCGGAAGAGCTCGTCATCTTTCATGGTGGTTTCCTCAGCCCACAAAAGCGAAAGCTATTCGCATTGATTGGCGATGCAGCGTCTGCATCTATCAAAGTACAGTTCTGGGCAGATATTGACATGGGTGGTTTCCGAATGTTTGAACATTTGCAAAGTCTGATTCCCCATTTACAACCCATGCGCATGTCTGGAAACTTTGTAGAAAAATACCATCAGAATGGCCTTGTGCGTCCGGAGAAATACTTATTCAAATTAAAAACAGATATGCAGGATGGAGAGTACCCGTTGTTTGTGGATGCAATTAACGAAATTCTGAAGTATGGAGTCACGATTGAGCAGGAAATTTTTCTGAACTAATACGAGAGGAGACCTTAGTGGGCCAGATAAAATACAATAAACTTGTCCGCGACCGTATTCCGGAAATTATCGAAGCATCGGGAAAGAACTGCGTGGCAGAAATTCTATCCGATGAAGACTATCTCTGCATGATTGATGCCAAGCTGGATGAAGAACTCGCAGAATACCACAAAGATCAGAACATCGAAGAACTGGCTGACCTTATTGAGGTTATGCGGAGAGGTACGGGTTTCCATTCCCCGGATGCGCTGCACAAGGTCAAAATCCTGCTTGGGGATCAACGCCTCATGTGCGTCCGGGATGCGGACCCACTCAGAGACTGGGCGCTGCTCTTTCTGCTTGATCTTGTAGTTGGATGTACTCTGCTTGCCCTGGACCAGCGTTCCGGAGTATGTCTCATCTTGCAAAATACGCAGGATGGTGGTAGCCGACCACTTGCAGTCCGCTTTATCTGTATAGCCTTTTTTTGCGTAGGGCAGGCCATTGTTCTTCTTATAGGCCAGCGGGGAGAGGATGCCCATTCTGTTCAGCTCATTGGCAATCGCCAGGGCGCTGGTGCCCTCCAGCCGCATACGGAAAATATCCTTGACTACGCGGGAGGCGTAAGGGTCTGGAATGAGCCGGTTTTTGTTTTCCTCGGACTTGATATAACCGTAGACGGTGAACGCGCCGACAAAATCGCCGTTGCGCCGTTTCACATCCAGAGAAGTCCGGGTCTTGATGGAAATATCCCGGCAGTACGCCTCATTCATAATGTTCTTCACCGACACGGCCAAATCGTCGCCGCTGTTCTCATGGGCGGTGTCGATATTATCCGTGATGGCGATGAAGCGCACCCCGTAGGCCGGGAACACCCTGCGCAGGTAGCGCCGGTTTCGATGTACTCACGCCCCAGGCGGGACAGGTCCTTGACGATGACACAGTTGATTACACCGTCCGTCACATCCTGCATCATTTCCTTGAACGCAGGGCGGTCAAAGATGATGCCGCTGTAACCATCGTCGATCTTCTCAGAGATGACTTCAATATCCGGGTTGCGCTCCACGAAGTTCTCAATGAGCTTGCGCTGGTTGGCAACGCTGTCGCTTTCGCTGGAACGGTCATCGGTATAGGAAAGTCGGATATATGCCGTTGCCTTGTACTTTGGCATAAAAAAGCACTCCTTTCGTCCCGGTGCCTGCCGTAAGAAAAGAGTGGGTATGGAGGTTGTTATCAAGGGGTTCATCCTTTTCCATACCCATCGTAGCATCTTTATCGGAAAAGCGCGAGTTTGTCGATTACCGCAGAATCCCTTGCAGACAGTCCTCCAGCGTCTTGCCGTTGTCGGTAAATCTGGCGTTCACCACGAACTCGCCGCAGCGAAAGCGGTACGGATTCTTAATTTGCCGGACAAAGGACGCAATGCGTTCTTCCCTGGGCAGGGTCTTGTCCACAGAGACATCCCGGATGTCAACCAGCTCCTCGACGTCACTTTCCGTTTCATGGTTGGGAAATTGATTCATGGCGATCTCCTTTCCGCAGCGTGGGTTGCTTCTTCAAAATCACATGAATGCGCTGGCGGACAATGTTGCCAGCGCATGGTATCTGACTTTGAGGAAGGGCTGCGCCGAAAGTGTGGAGCCATACAACATAGGCAATCACCGGCGCAGCCTCCCAATCAGTTACTGTTTGTTCATCCGTCACATTCGCCACGCGCCCCTGACGGGAGGCATGATGCAGGCCGCCTTTGGCGAGGCTGTCCCAACACCGCAGCATCGTACAAAACGTGTGCCGCCGTGTTCCCCCTCAATTCAGTGGGAGGCCGTAGCTGGAGTTGCATTTCGCCCGCGCTGTCATCGCGCCCGGTGTGCCACGCCGGGTCAAAGGCTGCGTAGATCGCTCGGGCAGCTTGTTCAAGATCACCTCCTGAAGCTGCCGTCCTGGCGGCGCGCCCTTGCCGCTATCACGCGGGGTCTGTTCCTGCATCATGGTCTATTCACTTTTCAACGATCAGTGAAAGGCTCGTGGAAAATGTCCCTTCACCCTTCGCCGTTTTCAAGCCTATCTGTCACCCCATTTGGCAAGCAGCTTCATAATTTTCTTTTCCGCCGCACAGACAGATTTGTGGACGCACTGAAAGCTGATGTGTTCCTGCTTGGCGATCTCCCGGACGGTCAGCCCCTCCACACGGAACAGCCACAATCTGCGGAACTGGGTTTCACTCAGACAGCACTTGATGCGGGCGACCATCTCGGTGTTCAACCGCTCCTGTTCCTGCCGGTCATAGATGGCCTCCAGAACAGCATCGACACCATGAACGGAAATACCATCACCAGCAAGGCCCTCGATGGATACGGTGTGGTTGGCATGAACGTGGTCCCGCTTCTCGGTTTCGTGGTAATTCGCATCGGACCAGTTTTTCCAGCGCAGGAACTCCTCCTCACTGGAAAAGTCCTCGGGGGTCAGCCTCTTGATGTGCTTGTCCGCGTCTATGTAAACGATAGCGGTGGCGTCCTTCTTGTTAAGGGCATAGTCGCTCTTTCTGTTGAACATTGTCGTTCCTCCGTTTCTGAAAATTGGGGGGGTAGCGCAAATTTTCAGAAACGGGAGGATTCCGGCAGTGATATACCTTTTTCGACTTAATTCGACTGGAAAAACCAAAGGCGCACAGCCGAAGCTGTGCGCCTTTGGTTTCTTCAGTTCGGGTGTAGGCAACTGTTGGCTGGGGTCCAACAAAGCCCTCCTTGTTTACTTCCCTGTTATAGAAGTAAACTTCTAATAATTCCCCGCGGTCTGTTCCTGCACATGGACCGGTCCATCTGTACGCCGGAACATACAGAATATTGAGATCCGGTGCAGGAACCTTATTTTATCCGTCCTCCTTATTCCATACCTCACTTTTCATCGAGTAATCTTCCTTTCTCTGCTAATAATTTGAATTGCGCTTCTAATTATTAGAACTGAAACGGCATTCTTTGGAAGTCTGATTCAAATTAGAATAGTAAAGGGTGAATCTATGCGAGACTTGAACAAAGACTTTGGCGCTGCCGTATCTGAGGCTCGGCGCAAACTTGGTCTAGCACAGGTCGGTCTTGCCGAAGAACTCGGAAAAACAGACCGGTCTATTTCTGATATGGAAAACGGAAAAACAACTCCCAAGCTGGATACTGTCGCGTTATTTGCGCGCAGGCTGGGGATCAGCGTTGACGCAGTAATTCATGACGCGCCGCAAGGCGATGTTCCGTTCTGCGTCAAGCAGTTTTTCAGCGGTATGAGCGAGGAGGAAGCATCCCGCTATATCCGGCTATGTGAGGACGCGCAGAAGCTCCACGAAAAAACATAAGAAAAAAACAAGCGGCGGCCAGCAATTTGAAATGCTGACCGCCGCTTATTATTTCTGAGCTGGGGGCAGGAAGCATTTCTATTCTAACCAGTCCCATTGTAAATGCTCACTGGTATTCACTGCTGTGTATTACAGGACAGGGGCGACGGCTCAACACCGCCGCCCCTTTGGTCGCTTTGGGGTTTTATGTGGATTGAAGGTTACTTCATGTAGCGGCAGATGGTTGCTTCAGCAGCTTAATTACTCACCAAACCGCCTCCACAGGAAGGTAACGATCTGCGCGCGAGTGCAGTTATCGTTTGGACTAAAGGTGGTAGCGGTAGTACCTGAAGTAACGCCCTCCAGCACGGCCCACTTTACGGCCTCTGCGTAGTAGGCATTGTCCGCCACATCGGCGAAAGGATTCACCGCACCGGCTGCAGGGGATGCCTGAGAACGCCACAGGAAGGTGACAATCTGCGCCCGGGTGCAAGTTGCGTTGGGACTGAACGTGGTATCGCTGGTACCATTGGTTATGTCCTGTTCCACAGCCCACAGCACGGCGTCGTGGTAGTAGGCGTCAGCATCCACGTCGGTGAAGGGCATGGCGCTGGACTTGGGAGCGGGGGAACCGGCAGCACGCCACAGGAATGTGACGGCCTGTGCACGGGTGCAGCTTGCATCGGGAGAGAAAGTGGTTTCGGATGTGCCCTTTGTAACGCCATTGAGCACCGCCCAACTCACCGCGTCCGCATAGTAGGCATTGGCGGGAACGTCGGTAAAGGTTACGATGTCACGCAGCGGTACGAGCTCGGCCTTGATGGTGACTGCGGTGCCGGGCATGATGAAGCTGTATTTACCGCTGCCAAGAGCAGTCACAGAGATGTTTTTGCCGTTTTTGCCTGTTACTGTGACAGATTGCACGCCATAGCCCTCAACCGGGGTGATGGTGAACGTAACGGTCTTGCCTTCGGATGCGCTGGAGGGACTGACAGAAATCGTACCATATTCCGGCTGCTCCGGTACCGTCACCGAATTGACGGCGCCCCCGGAGGATCTCATATTAATACGAACCTCCCGTTCCGCGCAGTTGGTATGGTCGTTGGAATCCCGCACCTGAACGATATACTTACCGGAGGGAAGCTCCGTAAGGGTGTTGGTCTCCTGCCACAAGGCTCTGGAAACGATAGTGCCATCCGACTGAACGGTATCCACGGTGTCATCACTGTCATCGTTCGGAGTACCCCGGTCGTTGATGGTCAGCTTGCCGGAAGCCTCCAGATCCAGGCTGTAGATCGCGTACTCCAGAGCGCCGGTTCCGCCGGTGGCGGTAACGGTAATGGAGCCGTTGGGTGCATAAGTGGTCGCCACGTCATGGATGATGACCCGCAGGAACTCCACGGTAATGGTAATGGGACCAGTGACTACGGAGGTTTCATTCGCATCGCGGACATACAGAACATAGACGCCTTCATCCAACCCGGAAAGCTGATCGTCCGCTGTCCATGCAGTGTTCTCGTCCGGAGCCGGAGTATCGTTTCCGGTCACAGGCAGCAGGGCAAACTCGTAGCTGCCGGCTGCCTTTCCAGCATTCTTAGACGCTTCGCTGTCATAGACGCCGCCAGTGATCCGGTTCAGGTCGATAGTGACCTTGCCATCGCTGTTTGATGTATAGACCGTCTGCCCCTTCTCATCCGTGGAGCTGGTCTCTGTCACCTTGGTGATGGAGATGGCGCTTTCCGGCAGGACGATGGGGAACGGATCGACCTCCACTTCTCCGCTGACGCCCTTGTTTCCGGCCTCATCCATTGCGGTCAGAACATAGCTGCCGCCGTGGGTCAGGACATAGCTGCCGGAGAAACGGTAACCGCTCTCATCGGTCTTGAGCAGTTCCAGGTCATTGAGCCTGATGCTGGTGATTTTGGTCATCTCGTCGCTGTCACTTGCAAACTTTTCAACTGCATAGATCAGGGCAGTACCGTCAGCATTTTTGCTGAGAGAGGCCACGGGCGCATTGGAATCCCGTTCGTCCAGGTTCACAAAGCGGTAGCTGGTCACGCCGCCCTCCCCCTTGACTGCGGCACGGTAGACGCCGCGGAGGACGGGATAGAGGGTATCTTCGTTGGGTTCCATATCCTCGCAAGGCGCAAAGTACTGGCTGGTGGGGGATTCGGGATCGTTATACTGATACTGACTGATGGTGGCTTCCACAGCATTTCCGCTGCCGTCTGTCACCTTCAGCATGACCTGCATATCGCCGGGAACGGTAGCCGGAATGGGCGTTCCGTCTTCTTTGGTCAGCTGGGCGGTGATCTCCGGCGCTCCGGGGTCCGGGTTCACAGGCTCTGTGGCGCTGAACCAGTCCACAGACAGATCGCGGGTGGTGGTATTGCCCGCTGTGTCGGTAACGACAAAGCGGCAGCTGCCATTCTCCGTGATCGTCATAGGCAGGGACCACAGCTCGTCGCCATCCTTTTCCAGCTGCCCGGAAACGTCCGCGCCATTCATCGTGACAGACACCAGTCCGCCCAGATCGGCAAAGTACGCAGTCAGACTTACGGCCTCCCCCTGCTTAACGGACGCCGCCTTAGGCAGAGTACGGCTCCAGTAGACACCGGGTGCGGTGGGATCAGTCTGGATATTCAGGGACTCGGAGAAGGTCTCCTCCAACCTGTCAAATCGAACCTCGCCGCTCTTTGCTGTGATGGTGACGGTGTGCGCAATGGATTCGCTGTTGCCGAAGCTGATGGTCACAGGTGCCTCGCCGTTTGCGGAGGAATAGGTTTTTGTACCGAAACCGGAAAGATTGCTGCTCACCTCAATCTCCACGGGCGTCCTGGTATTCGTTCCCATAAAATACAGGTTGATGGAATCCGCCAGAGTCTGGAAGGAGAAGGAATCGCCTTCATAGGCCACTGCCAGGTCGCTTCTCAGAGGAGGAGTCTGCAAGTCTTCGGACCACACAAGGGCTTTCACGAAGTCCCATGCGTTATGACCGACATCCCCGGCGTTGCCGGAGGCGTTGTACCAGATGAAGATACCGTTGTCATCGTAGATGTTCAGGGCCACACCCTCGCCCTCCACCTTGTAGCAGATGTCGTGGAAGGAGTTGGTCGCCGTATCGGCCACGCGGATCTTGCCCTCACCAGCCTGGGCGGGCATGACCACCACGGCTCCCTGGTTCACATCGTAGTAGAGAACGCTGAGGTTCCGGCTGCCATCGTCTGTGAGCTCGGCGACGGTGACCGTGGGTGCTGTTTTCGTGCTGGTCTGCATGGTCAGCGGCAGCCGCAGGGTGGAACCGACCTGCATATTGACGCTGTTGACCGTGGTAAAGAGGGTCTCCGGCTCCACGCTGTGGAGCTTCACGTTGTTGGCGGCGTTGTATTCAATGTTTTCATCGTCGCTGGCGTTATAGCTCTCAATGGTCACCCGTAGATTCAGACTGCCGGTGCCATAGTTGGTGTCATACCAGTCCTTGGGAACTGCAAAGGTGCCGGTGACGGTACGGCCGTACATGGACCGGATCTGGCCCGCCTTGGTGGCATCGGTCATCTCCACGCCGTCCTGCATGGTACGCAGCAGCAGATAGCCGTTTTTCAGCGTCCGCTCATCACGGGAGAACCGGCTGATGGGAGATTCATCGCTGACACTGAGCTTATGACCGGTCAGGTCTACGGGATACAGCTCCGTCTCCCCCTGGGAATTGACCTTCTCATACTGGAAGCGCAGATAGGTCATATCCGAAGTGGCACTGCCGCGGTTGCCCACATGGATGTCGGCGGCCAGCGTCACGGTATTCTCATCCGCCCCTACCATGGTGATGTCGAAATCCTCGTAGCCCAGCTCCACACGGTCCGCCACGGTGATACAGGCGGCAGTATCCGCTGCGCCGTCAGCCGTTTTCGTGCTCTGGCTGAAGGCGTCGCTGCCGGTGTAGGATGTATCTTCATTGACGGTGAAATAGAGCTTGTCACCGGCCTTCAGCCCGGCAGGCAGGGTCACGAATGTGGACGCGGTATAGACCTCCTGGCCTGCCCGGACGTTTTCCGTGATCTGCCATTCAGCAAGCTTTTCCTCGCCCGCGTACAAAGTGATGGAGGCGGGCTGGCTCTTGCCGGCCCGGATGGCCACATCGCCGCTGTTGACGAAGGAGACGCTGGCGTTCATGGTGGAGCCGGGCGTCAGGTCATAGTTGCTCAAATACAAGGCTGCGGAACCGATACCCTGACTGCCCATACCGAAACTCAGGGCATACACGCCGTTGGTGGTGTCATAGGCACCGTTCGTTTGCCTGGGCTGGAAGGAGTAAACAGGTTCTCCCTCCTCATCGGTCACGGGTGTCAGACCGGTCAGGCCGCCGCTGCTGTCATAAGCAGCCCGCATCTGCTGGACGGCCTCCAAAGCCATCAGCGTGCCTTCCGCGACGATCAGCAGCTTATCCTCTCCCGCAAGGCCGACGCGCAGGCGGTTGAAGGTAAAGCTGGAGGGGGCATCCTTGGTGTCCGCCTTGCCGTCATCATTGGTGTCATACCAGGCGGCGGCTGTCTCACTGGCGCTCCAGCTGTTGGCCTCGGCCTCCTCAATGGTATCCATATCCCGCATGGCAAGCCGGGTGCCAAGGCCCCAGGTCTGGCTCTGCGGGTCATACTTGGTCAGATAGACCGCGTTGCCAGGAGCACCGTTTTCGCCCCTGGTATAGACGGCCGTGATGTTGCCGCTGCCGTCCGTGCCGAAGGTCACATTGGTGACAGCGGGCGCACCCTTCACGGTGGACGCATCGGAACCGCCCAACTGATTGACGGTCTCACGGGTGAAGAACGGGATAATACTTCCGGATTTACCCTCGCCAGTGATACCTGCCAGACTCTCCTGGGGAACCACATAGGTATTGCCGTTCATCTCAAAGATGAGGAAGGTCTCCGCGGCCGCACGGAGGCTGTAAGCCTGCATCGCGATTTGTTCGTCAAAGTTCTCGTCTTCGCCGTTCAAGCCGCCCAGCTTGCCGTTCAGGAACCGGATGTTGGAGAAGTAGGGGTCCCGGTAGGCTTCCGAACAGCTGCCGCTGGCGTAAACGCCGTCGTCACTGTTGTCCTTGGCATTGTCCACCAGCTTCCGCAGGGCGATGGCGCTGCCGGGAACGGCCTTGCCGGCGTCGTCCAGCGTCAGTTTCTGGAGGTAGAGCTTTTTGATGGTCTGTTCATCCTCCCCGTTGGCTGTCAGCGCCGACTGTGCGGTGGTGTAAGCGGCATAGTAGTCGCTGCCCACCTGGGCCAGACTGGCGTTCTCGATCTGCACGCCATTATCGATCCAATCCTGCGCCGCCACCCTGGAAACGGTATAGCCGTCTGTGGTGGGAACCGCGAAGGTGGGATAGAAGCTCTTACCATAGACCTGCGTGCGCATCCGCTTCATGGTCATCTGGTAGTTGGCGGAAGGATCGTCCTCGCCGTAGTAAAGGCCGCTGGAGGTCTTGCTATAGTTCGTCTCGCCGTAATAGTCCTTATAGGAATCCAGCAGAGCGGCCAATTCGGTGTCAGTGTAATAGCAGGCCTCGGCATAGAACACCATCTCGCCCGCGCCGGAGGGCATATAGTACATGCCGTGGCCATGCGCGTTGTCAGAAACGGTCTTTACTGTGCCTTTACCGGTTCCGCTCGTGCCAACATCCACCGTAACGGTCTTGACCTGGGTATTCCGTCCGGCGGCGGCCATAGCGGCGATGGCGTCACCGTCGTTCAGTGCAGCCTCGTAGGCAACCATTGCCTCATTGGTATAGCTGACCCAGGCCACATGGATGGTATCGTCTTCATCCACCCAGGCGTCAAAGTCCAGGTCGCCGAAATTGTCGTTGTCCAGCTTCAGATACGGGGTTTCTGCATCACTGTCAATGGGATGGACCAGACCGTAGGCGGTATCAGAAGTGGGCTGGCCCTCCTCATCCGGGATCGCGGTCTCCTGCACCTTGGAGAGAACCAGCTGGCTCTGGTCAATGCTGTCCTGTTTTTCATCCGTAACAGTATAGACGATGTAGTTGGAGCCCCTCGCCGTCACCAGCTCATAGGTGCTGCCGGAGGCCAGACCGCTGCCCAGGGTAAAGGCGTCGCCGGTGCTGCCATAGCCGGAATACTGGAAGGGAACGGTGTTGTCGCTGGGATCAAAGGCAAACGTCGTGATGCCGGAGTCTATATTCTCCTCCGGGCTGAAGATCGTCTCGCCCCGGGGCAGTTCACCGGGCAGGATGATATTGACCTTCAGGATGTTGTCATCGCCCCGGAGACCGTAGCTTTGGATCTGCTGGTTGGCGGCGTACCACATGAAGTTCCAGCCGGTCTTCTTGTTGGTATCCTCGTCGTACTTCGTCTCACGGTCATAGGTGATGGTGAACTGGATGGCGTTGAATTCAAAGCTGAACAGCAGGGCCGCCACCCGGAAGCCTACGCCGGCCGCCATGGAAAACTCGTTGAATACGAAATTGTGGTTTTCCGCGCCCTCACCATCATAGTCCGCCGAGTCGTGGGCAAGAACGGCGAAGGAGCAGCCGACGCTGACGTTGATGAACAGTTCCACCTTGACGATCTCGATGCCCATGCCCACCGCCACCTCCAAAGAGGCTTCGGGAGAAATGCTGATGCCGGAGAAATAGACATCGCTGGTCTGACGGTCGATGGCCACGATCCGGTCCACGATGGCACAGCCGGGATGCAGCTGCGTGTAACCGTTCTCGCCATCATAGTTTCGGGTCTTATCATCGTTCACGACGGTGAATTTCAGCGTGTAGTTTTTACTGTTGTCCTTACCATCCACCTTCTTCGCCAATTTGATGGTAACGGCCTCGTCACCGGCGGAGCGGATGGTGCCGGGAGTGAATCCCTCGGGCTGGTCGCCAACCACTTCCACATAGAGAGTGCCGCTGAAATAGATGTCGATGGCCTTTTCTTTCGTGGAATAGGTAAAACTGGACCCTGGGCTTCCCGCCAGGAAGTCGCCTTCCTCCGGCTCATCCAGTTCGTCGTAGCCCATGTGCTCCTGCCCTGTGTAATACGTCCATCCGTCTCCGCTGACATCAGAATCAGTCAGGTTTGAAGCGGCGGCCATGACCTTGACCCGGCTGGCCTCCAAACCGGCGGCGACTTCGAGGCCGAAGCCGATGGAGACACTGCAATAGAAAATGGGGCAGGGCGTGAGATAGACCGTGTAGGAGAATTCCAGCTCCGCCGCGAAGACTACCATCAGCTGGTTGAAGAAGAAGCGGTTTTCGATGGGGTCCCATTTCAGCAGCAGCGTGATGTTCACAGCCAGGCCCGCCTCAACGCCCTTGGAAGTGATGCTGCCGTTGCCCTTGCTGTCTATCGCCTTGTCCAGCTTATCGGCATAGTCCTCCATGGCGTTCCGATAGCCCTCAGACCGGCCGGTAGTCGCGTCACGCTGGCCGAACAGAGAGTTATAGGCCTGCTTGATAGTTTCGATCGCTTCTCCATTGGCGTCACTGAGGGCGTTGGTTTCCGCGTCTCCGAAGGACTTATTCTGCTGGTTTTCAAAGTCACTCTCCATGCCTACGCCAAAGATGTTGGCTCCCGCGGAAATGGCCAGTTCCTGACCGTTGGTGGAGACGGAGACGAAGTCCGTAATGCCCAGTTCCAGCTCCGGCAGGTTGATGTCGCCGGTCATGTCATACTCACTCATGGGGCTGTGCGCGTTGGAGGAGTCAAAGCCCGCTTCCTTGCCCGGATCGGGGTCGGTCAGATTCCGGGCGCTAATGGAGGAGGGATAGGTGGCAGTACTGGCCAGGCGGGAGGATTCCACACCGGCAAGATACTGCACAGGCTCCGACCGCAGGCCATAGGTCGTGCCGCCGGAGGACTTGGGCGTCTCCCGCACGCAGAGCGTAAAGGTGTCGTTTTCCTGCATGGAGCTGAGGTAGCCCGCCACCTTGGTTTTGCCCCCGGCGGTCAGTGCGCCGCTGGCATCCACTTCACCCACGGCATAGCGGTCACCCAGCACGGTGCCGTCCAGATAGATGGGCTGGGGATCCGTGAACTCCGTGCCGGGATAGGGATTGCCCTTCCACTGGGGTTCCCACGTAATGCTCTCTCCCGTCACCGTGGCCGGGTTATAATCACCGCCCAGCGGGATGTCCACGGTGGAAATGGCGGAGGCCTTTGCCTCGTACATGGGCTTGCCGCTTCCGGTATCGCCATGGTCAATATAGCGGTAGCCCAACTGTTCGTCGCTCATGGAGCTGCGGGCAGAGGCGGAGGTGACCGCCGTGACCACGGCAGGAATAATCTCCGCAGTGTCGCTGCTGCTGGCACCTGCGGGGACTACAAGACTCCGGGGCAGCATAGAGTAATAGACCTTCAGCACGATCTGGTGATACTGGCCGTCCGCACCCAGCCGGGGGGCCAGCTGGGAGATGGAGTAAGCGCTGTCCGTCAGAGAGGGCAGCACGTAATAGGTGCCGGTGTTGGTGCTTTCGGACCAGGCGTACTCATTGTCCGCTGGGACGAACTCGCCGCTAACTGGAGCAATGGTGCCGTTTACCACGCCGTCATCGTTCAGGTCGATGTAGCGCTCGACGCGGGAAATGGTGGCCAGCATGGTGTTCTCGCTGGTGACGTAATCCGCATCGTAGTAATAAAAGGTAATATTATTGTTGAGATACTGGTTGGCAGGGATGGGGATGTCCTCATTGCCCGCGTAGGCGATGCCGTTGACCAGGATCACATCGTCCGCGTCCAGATGGAAATTGATGGAGCGGACATTTTTCAGCTTCGTGCCGATCTGGTAAAGGCTACTGTTTCCGCTGAAAACATCCTTCGCCAGTGTGCCGGTCTTTTCGTCGCTGAAGCCGTCTTTCCCGTCTGAGAAGTCCCAGTTGACCTCTCGGTAGGTGTAGGTCACGCCGCCGTTGCGCGCAGACTTCTCCCACAGGTTGTTCCAGGTGCCTTCGATCTGTTCGGGATCGATGGTGGTGCTGTCCTCCTGGCTGAGCCGGGGCACAGAGGGAGCAATCTCCAGAGAGAGCGTCTGCTCCCGGTCCATGACCACGTTGATATAACCCTGCTGCCTGGTGGCGCTGCCGGCGGGCATCAGCAGTGTCAGCGTGCCGCGGCTGGAGGTAACGTTGGAGGTTGCCTTGGGATATTTGCTGTTCTCGTCCTCCTGGCTGAAGAAAAGGGAGTCATTGCTCAACTTCCCGTTGGCCTGAGTGGCAAAGGTATAGGAAGAGGCGTTGTTGCCCCGGGTGACCGTTACCTGGGAATTGTTATAGAGCTTTGTGCCGTCCGCCGTGGTGCCGCCCTTTCCGGCGACCAGAGAGATCTCCGGCTTGATAGACTCATGGAGGCTGGCGGCGTTGGCCTGCAGGTAATCGTCATCCGCCGTGTGGATGCGCACGATGGGCGCTTTGATGGTGCGGCGGGTCATGTAGCCGTTCCGCAGCTGGATGGTACAGCGGGCGTCGCCCTTGGGCGAACTGCCGGTGTAATGCTGCCGGAACCACAACTGGTCGGCGCTGCTGGAGGAAAGGGTATTGGCATGGAACTCCCAGGTGTTCGCGCCGGGGTCGGAATGGATCTGGATAAAGCCGTTTTCCCCGCTGGTGGAGAACAGCGCGTTGGAGCAGTCGTTGGCACCATACCAGCCCTTGGCACTCCGCTCCGAGCGGGTGTAGGTGTTGACGGTCACGGAGCTGTACCGGTCATACATGTCCTGAACGGTCATCTTCATATCGCCGCCCCTCTCCGTGGCAAGCGCCCAGCCCGTGGACCCATAACGGTAGCCGCCGCTCCACTTGGATTTGGCGTTGGCCACATAGCCCTCCAGGTCGTCGGACTCGCTGGGGATCTTCGCGCCGCTGAAACCGCTGACATCCTCGCTGGCCAGGGCGGCATTGTCCGTCCAGTAGCTGCCGCCGTGGGCGTCACGGAAGGTCAGCGCGCCGGGATAGGTGTAAGTATAGGTGCTGATCCCGCTGTCTCCGGCGCCGTCCGCGATATATTCGCCCTGGGCGTTTTCACCGGGTGTCACGGCAGCGGCCGCAACACTGCCGCCCGCCGGAACAATGGCAGAGGTATCCTCCACAGCGCCGGTCAGATCTTCTTCGTCCGGGGAGTACAGCGCGGTAGCAAGATTTGTCTCGCCGGTGCCCTCGGCGGAATTGTAAAGATGAACGGTAACAATATCCTGGCCTTCCAACAGCGTGCTCCCGCCGCCGCCCTTGGCGGCGGTCAGCTTCACGGTGAAGGACAGCCCGCTGTCCTCCCGGGTAAGCGCAACGCCGTCATTCACCAGGTCGATTTCAATATAGGTATGATCCAGGTCGGACGGAAAGAGCGCCGTCCCATTGGCGGCAGCATAGTCGGCCCCGGCCACAGCGGTGCCGTTTTCCGTCTCATAGTCCACGCCGGTCACATACTGCAATCCCTCGCTTTCCCGGGTCAGCAGGATGCGGACGGTTCCGGCAGACTTGTCCGCCCAGATCTCCGTCTCAGCAAACCCCATGGCGCTGGGGATCTCCGGCTCATCGTCCTCAATGGCGATGGAGGCCGTACAGGCGTTGGAATAGACCTCCGCTCCCCGGGATTCCATGACAACGGCGTTGACCACTTCGCCGCACTCGTGCAGGCCGTCATCCAGAGCCTCAAAGGTGATCTCCTTTTCCCACTCGCCGTCGGCAAAGACCACCTGGAAGGGATAGCTGTCATATTCACCGCCGTCGAACTCGATGAGGGAGTCGGTGCGGGTGTGGTCATCCACAAAGTCCTCGGGCATGACGGGCGGGATGTCATCCACTTCGGGCTCGTAAGCCTCACCCCGCCAGCTCTCGGAGCAGTACTTGACCCCATCGACCTCATAGAAGCAGCGGAAGTCATAGGTGTAGCCCTCGCCCATAACAGCCTTCAGCAGCTCCGGAGACATGACCATCTCCGCGTCCGTTGCATCCTTGATGTCAGACCATCTCTGCACATAGGAGTTATAGAGCTTGATCTGCATCTGCCACTGATAGCTGTCGGCGTCCTCTACCGGGGCTACCAGCGTCTGGGTAGTCAGAGAATCGTTCAGCAGCAAAGACGCTGCCAACTGCTCCACGTCCTCAGTGGACTCTTCATCCTCAGCAGGAGTCTGATCCCCAGCGGACGTATCATCCCCGGCGGGAGTCTGATCCTCAGTGGACGTATCATCCCCGGCGGGAGTTACATCCTCAACGGGAGTCTCATCCTTGACGACGGGGTCTTCCTCAGGAAGTTCTGTCGTCTTGGTCACTGTGGTAATGACCCCGCCGGGACGGATGATTTCCCCCGCACCGCCCAACGGCTGATACTGGGCAATGGGCCACGGGTCTTCCACAGTCACCTTATAGTCCTGTGTGCCGGCCGCGTTGGCGTAGGACATCCGGTCTTCCTCGATCTGTGCCGCAGCGGGGACCAGGACGACCAGCGCTTCCGCGCGGCCCTCCGTGCCGCCCAGGCGGTACAGGGTCAGAGTACCTTTTTCCTCGCCGTTGTCGGCACCTTCTTTCAAATTGACCTGCGTTTCCTTAAAGGCAAAAATGCCGTAAGGATACTCTTCTTCCCACTCTTTCTGGGATTTGCTTTCGATCACATTGCCGTCTGAATCCAGGATGGCAAAATTACCGTTTTGGTCCTGAACAACGGCGGCAAGTGCCGGCGATACAAACTGAAGAGAGAGTGCCAGCGTCAGGATCAACGCTGTGAATTTTCTCATCCATTTATGTTCCATTTTGTTCCCTCCTTGGTAGTTGGATCCTTCTGCGGGGTTCACAGCCCGCTGGCGAATTGATTGACCTCGTACTCCGCCATCTCGTAGGGAAAGCCCATAGCATCGATCCAGCGGATGGTCCGCCCATCCGTAGTCACCGACTTCCAGACTGCTTCATCGCGTAACGCGCCGAAGCGCAGGCTTTGCAGTTTGGGACGCATATTCAGCAGCGTGGCGCTGCCGTTACGCCATTCCACCCGCAGAATATAGCCCCTGTGTGCCGCCACTGACTTGATGGGAGGCCCAGTCATCGGTCTTCGCCCTCCTTTCCGCAAAAAAACGCCACTGTATAGTCAAAGTATACAGTGGCGTTTTGAAATTGGGCAGGGTAATGATTACCCCAATTTGCCGGATTCCATTATGAGATTTTCATGAGCTTGGCCAGTGCCTGACGCTTGTTCCGCCCCTCGCCGCCCAGGCCCAGCTTCTCGTAGACGGCGTTCAGGCGGTTGTTGACAGACTTTACAGAAATGTTCAGAATCTCGGCGATCTCCCTGCTGCTCTTGCGCTGAGCCGCCAGACCGGCGATCTCCAGTTCCCGCTCCGTCAGACCGTACCGTGCCAAAAGGTTATCCTCCTGCTGGGTGGCCTCCCGTCCGGCGCGGAACCTGGCAGCGAGGGTATGCAGATGCTCCTGGACTTCCCCCTCTGCCAGCTCGTCCAGAAGCCGGTCCAGACAGGGGTCGCTCTCGGCGAAGGGCAGCAGGATGCCGTCCGGCTGCGCCAGGGACCACGCCTCACAAAGCGCTTGCCGTGCGGCCGTTTCCTTTTCGAGATGCATCAGCGCCACGGCGTTTTGCAGGTGGGCATAGACGCCGCACAGGGCAAACCGGGCAGCGGTGCAGGCCCGGAGCAGCCGGGGCATCCGGGCCGCTGCCTGTGCCCACTGGCCCTGCGCCAGCAGCGCGCGGCCCACGATCACCTGGAAGACCGGCTCGATCAGCGGGAACACCTGTGCCATGCTGGCGCCTTCCGCCGTCAGCCACGCGGGAAGCTGCTCTGGCTGCCCCAGCAGGGCGCTCAGCCATCCCCGGCCCAGCTCCACGGTGGTCAGCAAACGGTACTGATGGGCACGGCGCAGGGTGTCCGCCGCACGGTCCAGGAGGGGAAAGCCGCTCCGGAGCGGCTGCTCATACAGCGCCAGCCTGGCGGAGAGAAAGGCGGCAGCGGTATAAATGCTGTATTCCCCTACCTCTAGCGCCTGCTCCTCCGCCTGGCGGCAGAGAATGTCGGCGTCGGTCAGGTTCCCTCGCATAAATTCCGTTTCGGCCTGCATGATGGTCGCCGCGCCGCTGCCATGTCCGCTGGCAACGCGGCTGTAAATAGGCATGCATTCCCGCATCTCGGCATTCTCCCGGTCAAGGCCGCCGCTCTTGCTGTGATAGAGCATCAAAACGGAAGGTGAGCCCTGCGTCCATGGGTTGCGGTCCGCAGGGATCAGGGCGCGGATCTGCCGGTGATAGGCGCTCATGGCGGAAATGTCGTTGAAGCACAGGAAAGACAGGCGCAGCAGGGCCTCTCCCTCCAGCTGATCCCGCTCCCGCCGGGAAAGGTCGGTGCAAAGGGCCATGCTGCGCTGAAACAGTGCGTGATACCGCCGCATTTCCGGGATGTCCCGGCCGTAAAAGAGCAGCAGCATGAATACCAGAAGCGCCCGCGGATGGCGCAGCTGACATTCCTCCGGGCAATTGGCCATCCAGCGGCGCATCAGCGGCAGCCGCTCGGGGCCGAGACTCAGGCCCCGGTCCTGTCCCACTGTCCGCAGGAGATCATCCCACCTGCCGGCCTTTTCATAACACTCTGCGGCAAGACAGCACTCTCCCGTCCGCTCATACCACGCTCCCAGGCGGGCAAGCGTGGCGTTTTGCTCCGCCTCCGGCAGCAGTGCGTACTTCTTCCGGGCGCAGGAGCGCAGCATATTGTGATAGCGATACACACCGTCGGTACAGGTGATGAAGGCGTTTTGCGCCGTCAGGCTGTGAAGAAGCGCAGCCGCATCTCCGTCCGGCCAGAGATATGCCGCCGCCTCCACAGTGAAATCGTCCGGCACGCCCAGCCGAACCAGAAATTCCCGTTGACGGGCCGTCAGGGGACGAAACAGCACCTCGTCTATGAGCGGATAGATATTTGTGGTGTTTTCCGGCCATTTTCCGGTCTGCGTATAGGCCCGCAGCTTCAGATAGACCATGGAGAACCAGCCCTCGGTACTGCTGGCCAGCATATTCACATCCCGGATGTTCAGAAGCTGGCCGCTCCGGCGTGCATATTCCCGGACGTCAGTTTCGCCGAGCCGCAAATCGTCCACATTCAGTTCCCACAGGCGGGGACCCAGCTTCATCTGTGCCGCCCGGTCAAAGATCACGTTGCGGGAAAGCAGAATAATGTGGGTCCGCTCCGGCAGGTGATCGCTTAAAAACAGGATTAGAGATGTAAACGCGGGATTCGGCAGAAAGTGCAGATCATCAATGATGTAAAAAATATCGTGGGATTTCCCGGCCAGAGCATCGGTCAGCAATTCCATCATCAGCTGCCGCGCCTGTGGATCTGCGGGAAATCCAAGAGCAGACATATCCTTTTCCAGTTCCGGCCATTCCCGGAGGTTCCGGCAAAAGCCTCGCCAGAAATCCGTCAGGGAATCTGTGACAATGATCTGCTGCAGGATCAGAGAATCCGATTTCTTCTTTTGGCAATGATCTGCCCACCAGCGGATGGCTCTGCTTTTCCCGTATCCAATCGGGGCCACGATGGAAGTGACCGGATATTCGGAAATGTGGGACAGCTTATCGGCCAGCGCACTGGAGATATACGTTGTATTCAGCTTGACAGGCATTGCGAGGCACCTCGCTCACTACATACTTGTCATTATTGTACTGGAAAATGCCCAAAATTTCAAGAGATCGAACACCATACACAAGAAAGCTGTAAACCCGTAATAAAGTCAAGCCCCAATTTGAGAAAAAATGGAGCTTGATTTTTGCCAGTATCAATGAGCATGACAAATCGATCTGCAAAGGCTTTTTTCAGGTCGGGGTTATGCAGTACGGCGGTGCTGCGAAGCAGATGTCATGCAACCATCTAAACAGTCGCGGGCATTGTCCCGCGCTCTTACAAATCATTGTTCACGCGGATGGTATATGGCAGGACTCTCAGCGTGTCCGGGTCGATGATGATGACCGCCCGCTTCTTTTCGTGCGCGTAGTTGACGGTGTAGGCCGTGCCGCCTTTGGCGGAACCATTGTAGACGGCAAGGACGAAATTGGCATGGTCGATCAGCCAGCGGTTGCGTCGGAACATACAGTCGCGTGTGTAGTGGCGACTGAGATAGACGGTTTCGTCACACTCCTCCAGAATGTTGAAATAGCGTTCCCGCTGCTCCACGCTCCAGCGGTCCGCCTGACTTTCGCAGGGCAGCGCCGCAATCAGGCGGATATTCTTTTGGGGGTACTTTTTCTTGCAGGCAAGAACGATCTCCGCGCCCCAGATGTCCGCACCCAGCGCCATGCCGGAAAGAAAAGTCGTTACGCCGTTCTCAATGAGCGACACGATCTGAAGCGTCATCAGGGCCTTGAGTTTACAGCAGTCCGGGTGTTCTTCATCGTAGCCGAATTTGTAGCTGGACGGTCTGTGTCCGGTAAATGCACAAGTCAAATCTTCCATAATACCGCCTTCGTGAATAAGCAAAATATGATGTGCGTAAAATTATTATAAGCCAAATACATTTTGCCGTCAATAAGCCGAAAATGATGTACGGTATAATATTTTACGCATCATTAAGAAGGAGGTGCGTCGCATGAAATCGTTTTGTGAGATTCTTCGGGAACTGCGGGAGGACCGGGATATGACCCAGGCCGATGTTGCAAATCTTCTCGGTACTTCGCAGCAATACTATTCCAAGTACGAAACGGGCAAATATGAAATGCCGATCCACTATGTTGTGCCCCTTGCAGACTTCTATGGGGTATCTGTGGACTATCTCCTGGGGCGCACGGCCTGCCGGGTACGCCTGGAGGAATATCAAAAGCCAATCGTCGCCGGGTATACGGCAGACGAGCTGCTGGCGGATGTGCTGACGCTTGACCGCAAGGGGCGGGAGAGTGTCCGTGAGTATATCGAATTGCAGATGAAAGCGAACCGGCAGAATAAGTGCAAATGATGACGGCCTACCCAGGCCGTCCTTTTGTTTTCCTCCGGTACACGGAAACGGAGGGTACGGGAAAGCGGCAAGCAATGCAAAGCGGGACCCACTTTGCGAAAACCGTAGATTTCCGCTTTCGCGGAAACCCACGGTTTCATGCTTGTTGAGGCTCCGCCCCAATCCCCGCAGAACACGGTTTCCGTGTTCTGAAACGCAGGACAAGTCCTGCGGCTGCGCGATTTTTCAAATCGCTTTATGGCGGTCAGCTCAACGCTGTTCCGCCTCTTTTTCTTTTGTGGCATCCGGTTCTTCATGGACTTCTTCCGTGCCAAGGAAACGGTCAATATTGGCCTTGGCGGTCAGCAGCTCCTTCATGTCCTCCCGTGCCTTGCGGTATTCGGAGTAGGCCGCTTTTTTCTCGGCAATCAGCGCGGCGTACTCGGCGTTCAGGCTCTTGATGGTGGGCAGCTTCTTAACGCCCTGGGCATCGAAATACTGCTTGGCGGCTTTATGCAGAGTGATGTCGCTCTCATGCTCCGAAAGAAACTTCTTGGAGTATCCTGCCTTACGATAGGCGACATAGGTGTCCCGGGTCTTGGCGTAGTTGATGATGTGCGTCCGCATGACGGCGATCTCCGTCATACGCTTTTCTGCTGCTTTGATTCTCCCGGATATGTCGTGATACCGGGCAGAGGCAGCGGAGGCTTTCTCTGCCAATGTGTCGTAGTCCAGCAGCTCGTTCTCTTGCAGATAGGCTACCGTCTGTGCCATCTGCTTCAGATTGAACAGCGTGGCCCAGCGCGCATAACCGGCACCCTTTCCGGCCCGGAGCTTTGCCTGGATGTCCACCAGCAGATTCCCGCTGCGCTTCTCCGGTGTAGATTTGGCGGCAAGGCGCTGCCGGGGCGTATGCTCCATTTCACCGGCGATGACTGCGCGAAGATCTGCCGGGGTGTAGCCGGGGCCAAGGGTGTCCATACGAATAAACTTCTTCTGTTCGCCGCCCATAAGGGACGGCACTTTCTTTCCCTTGACTTCATACCCGGCCTCCCGCAGCAGCGTCAGCAGAGCTTCAAGGGATTCCGGCTTCTGTGCCAGCGCATCGTCAATGGCAAAGCAAATACGCTCCCGGTGAGAGGGCTTTTTCTGATCTCCCAGCCACTTGTTGTAGCTCTTTCCGTGGCGCTTCGGGTCCTCCACGATGGAGTAGCCGTTCTCAATACAGATGGTGTCGCTGAGCCGCCGCACGGCGCGGGTGCTGCCCCAAAAGTTACGGAACTTCCGGGTCTGACTGAGGGCAGTAGAGTTCCAGATGATGTGATTGTGAATGTGGGATTTGTCAATGTGGGTACAGACGATAAAGGCATGGTTGCCTTTTGTGAATCGCCGTGCCAACTCACAGCCCAGGCGGTTTGCTTCTTCCGGGGTGATCTCGCCGGGACGAAAAGACTGGCGGAGATGATAGGCGATCACATCGTCCTCGCCGCGCACTCTGCCAGTCTTTTGGATATACTGCCGCTTGGTGAACAGGAACTCCGCATCTGCGATTCTGCTGTCGCACTGCCAGCTAGTGATGAGCTGGCCGTTATCCGTCTTTTGCGGATTTTTGGAATAGTCCAGTATGTCGCTGATGGCCTGCCCGACCGTGCGGCCCTTGCCGGTGTGCAGAGGCATGATGCGTGTGGTCGCCACCTGTGTTTTTCCTCCTTTCCAAAAGAAAAGCGGCCCGCATAACGATGCGAACCGCGTATCCTGATTCAGATGTCCTTAACTTCTTATGAATCCTTTCATAGCTGCGTTGACGCCTTGCAGCTTTCCCAGCACCCACACCGCCACCATCGGAAGTCCCATGGGACTGACCAGGAACGCGAACACCAGGAGGATGATTCCGTTCTGGATGGAGTAGGTTATCAGGACGGCCAGGGCCAGAATGGAAAGCAGCACACTCGCCAGCTTGAATATAAAAGCGGAACAAGAGATAAGGCCCGCACACAGCCAGATGAAAAGGGACAGGGCCATGGTAATGGGGGCAGCGACAAACTTCATAATCGACTTCATTTTCAACACTCCTTTCCTTCCTGACATAAGCGTATCGTATCTTGCCGCGTTCTGCAAGGATATGAGAAAAGAGGGGCGGCAGCCTGTGCCGCCCCTCACATTCATCTCAGCGCCGCCAGCTCAGCGACGATCTTTTCCGCAGCCGTCCAAAGCCGCTCCTGATTTTGCCGGATGTCCTCCAGGTCGGCATCATAGACGCGCCCGGTTTCATGGGCGCGCTTGGTCAGCTGATTGAGATTGTTGCTGGCATAGCGGAGCAGAGAAACCAGCTCCTGCAGCTCCGGCAGTTCCAGCTTCACCACATATCCGTCAATCGCCATTTTCCGCAGATAAGCGGCCATGTTGGAGGTGCCGAGCTGGCCCATCTTCGCCTCGATCATCTCCCGCTCTTGGGGCGTGACGCGGAACTTTAACTGTATCTCCCGTTTCCGCTTTGCCATGGTCAACGCTCCTGGGACTTGAAATGCGCCGAATTTTTCGGCGCATTTCTCTCCGGCGGGGCTTTCAGCTTCTGCCGGACGGAGGGCTTTTCCTGCTGCTGGGCAAGGGCAAATTCTTTCCGCGTCTGTGTCAGAAACAGGTCCGTCAGGCCGGGATGGCTGTTCACGACAAAGTAGCAGTTACGGTCGCCGCCAAGTCCATCCTTGTTTTCACAAACGGGGACGGTTTTGGCCCACGCCTTGTTGTCATTGGAGATGCGTCCGTCCCAATCCATCTGCTTGACCGTATTGGCGAGAACATGGAAAACGCGGTCATAGCCGAACTGGTCCACCACCTGCTTCGGCGCTTCGCTGCCAAGGCAGTTGTTCCGGTAGTGTTCTCTGATGGCCGCCTCAATCGCCTCTTTGCAGGCGATATTCGCCCGGAAGGAATTGCGGAACTGTTCCAGCTCCCCATGCTCACGGGCATAGGTGCCGGTATGCTGATACACAGGAATCTCTTTCATTATCGTACCTCCATTTCTTTCTTATGGGGCTTGTCGGGTGCGCTGTGAACCGGCGGCGTTTTCAGCTTAGTCCGGAATCCTCGGTCACACCAACGCATCGTTCACACTGGACACCTACACCCATGTCACTGGCGATATGCAGAAGCGAGCTGCCGAGGTAGTGGGTTCCTTCATAACAGACATCTTTGGAGAGGAGTTGAAACCGTGGCAAGAAAGCGAAAAGCCGGAGAAGGCGGCGTCCACCTGAGAAAGGATGGGCGATGGGAGGGCCGCGTCGTTGTCGGCTACGATGAAAACGGCTATCCCAAAACCAAAAATGTGCTGGCAAAAACCAAGACAGAATGTCTGGAGAAGTTGAAGCGGCTCAAGGATAAGCTGGGCGGTGGCGTTAAAGCCGAGAAAATCGCGCCGGATATGCCCTTCGGTGAATGGATGGACCACTGGTATCAGTATTACTCCAAGCCGAAGATCCAGGCCACCACACAGGCAGCCTATGAAGTGCGGATCTATAACCACGTCATTCCAGACATCGGTCACATTCCACTGAACAAGCTGACACAGAATGATCTGCAGCAGTATTACACCCGCCTCAAGCACACGGGGCGGCTGATCCGCACCGAACTGTACGGCGAGGGACTATCAGACCGCATGATCCGTGGCATCCACGCAAGCTGTCGGGCGGGACTGCAAAAGGCGGTGGAGGACGGCCTCATCCGCGTAAATCCGGCCATCGGCTGTAAGCTCCCGCCCAAGAAGGCCAGAGAGATGCAAGTGCTGACCCGTGAGGAAATGCAGCGGTTTCTCATACAGGCCAAGGCGGAGGGCTATTACGAACTTTTCCTTCTGGAACTGTCCACAGGACTGCGCCGCGGAGAACTGATGGCCCTCCAATGGGATGACCTGAACTTTGACACCGGCGAGCTCAGGATCAACAAGCAGATCGGACGCATAAAAGGCAAGCTGACCGTAACCACGCCCAAGACCAAAACCTCCATCCGCACCATCATTCTGCCGCCGCCCTTACTGAAGGTACTGAAGGAGTACAAGGAAAGGGTCAACTCCCGGTGGCTGTTTCCATCTCCGGTAAAAGAGGATATCCCCATGGACCCGGCCAATGTCCGCGGACGGCTCCATCTCATATTGGAACACGCCGGTTGTAAGCAAGTGAGGTTTCATGATCTTCGTCACACGTTCTCGACCATGGCTCTGGAAGCCGGGATGGATGTGAAAACGCTCTCCGCACTGCTGGGCCATGTGTCCTCTGCCACAACGCTGGACATCTACACCCATATCACCGACGATATGCAGCGCAACGCCGCCGCCCACATCGACCGGGGGATCGGCAAGACGGAGCCGTTGGAACAGCCTGAACAGAGCGCAAGTACGGAACAGCAGACATATACTCCATTCGTCCCCTACCACGGGAAGAAACGCAGACCGGGGACGGGGTGCATTACGCAAATCAGTGACCACCTGTGGGAAGGGCGATACTCGCCCATGTGGCCTGACGGCAAAAAGCACAGCCGCAACATCTATGGAAAGACCCGTGAAGAAGTTGAAGCCAAACTGCCAGGGCTGATTGCCGAGATGCAAGCGGAGATCAAGGCCATCAAAGATGGCGATGCCGGAGCAATCATCCCTGACGGTGTCAGCAAGAAAAAACGGGCGGTCTGGGACTATATGCTGGCCCATCCAGAGGTCACCAACAAGAGCCAGATCGCCAAAGGAGCAGGCGTGGACAGAAGCACAGTGCGTCGGCACTACGACGATATCCGAAAAGAAATCGCTCATGCAAGGCGGTGATGCTTGGTGCAAAAATTACACCGGAGAAACAGAAGAATAAGCAAAAATCCTCTGGAATCAATGACTCCAGAGGATTTTTGGTCGGAGTGTAATTATAGGATCTGACAAAACCCAGTAATACCAATGGTTTGCAGACCGTCAACAAGAGATTTTATCCAACAAAACAGAAAATGAAAGGGACACCGCTCAATTTTTCTTGGGTAGCGTCCCTTTTTTATAAATGAAAGCAAGCACCGCCCGAGGGGACTATGGGCGGTACTTCTATATAAAACCGAACACCGAAAGGAGGAGTTCATCTCCACCGTTGCCAGCCATTTTCAGGCTGGCATTTTTCATACCACGACAAGGAGGTATTTAGTGAATGGCAGAAGATAAGAAACAGCCGCCCGTCCCGGAGGCGCATACCACGCCCGAGGCCCCGGCTCCTGAAACGCTGGGCGGCCCCGCCGTGGAGGAACAGGCCACGATCCCCGGTATGGAGAGCGGCCCCGCTCCCTCTGGTAAGGTGATCGACCTGTCCGATGTGCGGGCTGCTGGTGCGGACAAGGCCAAGGCCGCCGAGCCTGATAAAGTGGAGCCGCCTGCCCCGAAAGCAGACAAACAGCCCGACAAGCCCGCGCCCGCCGCTGATGCCAGGGCTGGCAAGGAAATGCTCAAACAGGCCCGCCCGCCTAAAGCGGATAAAGCCCCGCCAACCGATAAGGGGGCCAAGAAAGCAGAGCAGGCTGACAAGCCCCGCCGTGGCCGTCCTCCCAAGGATCAGGCCGCCCCGGAGAAAAAGGGCAAGGTGGCCCCGGCCAAGGCTCCCGCAGAAGCGGCAAAAGCCGATCCCCCGGCCCCGGAGGTTCCTCCCGCTCCCCGCGACGCTACCCGCGCCGTCAAGGAGGAAATCGTCTATATTAACCTTTCCGAGTTGCATCCGTTCAAGGAACACCCCTTTGGTGTCCGGGACGATGCGGAAATGCAGGGTCTTGTGGAGTCCGTCCGTTCCGGCGGCGTGAACCAGCCCGCGCTGGTGCGTCCCCTTGAGGATGGCAGCTATGAGATTATCGCGGGCCACCGCCGCCAGCGGGCCAGCGAATTGGCCGGGTTTATGAATATGCCCTGTATCGTCCGCAACATGACGGACGATGAAGCCATCCTCGCTATGACGGATGATAACCTCCGCCACCGCGAAACGATCTTACCCAGCGAAAAGGCCCTTGCCCTGAAAAAGCAGTATGAGGCTATCAAGCATCAGGGATCGCGTGGGGATGATGCGGCGGCGGGTAAGCTCTCGCTGGAAAGCGTAGGCCAGCGCAACGGCATGAGCGTGAAAACCGTTCAGCGGTATATCTGGCTCAATGACCTTGTTCCCGAGCTGAAGCAGACAATGGATGCGGGAAAACTGTCCTTTACCCCCGCCGTGGAAATCTCCCGCATCCGTCCCACCCACCAGAAGTATATTGCCGTTTCCATTGAGGGCCAGCAGTCCTCGCCCTCCAAGGGACAGGCAAACAGGCTCCGGGAGCTGGATAAGGACAACAAGCTGACCCCGGATGTCATTGACGGCATTTTGAGTGAAGAAAAGAAAAAGGAGGATCGTGACGTGATTATTACCGGCTCTGAATTGGAAAAGTTCTTCGGCAAGGAGGCCACGCCCCGCCAGATGAAGGATCAGATCATGACCCTGCTGGCCGACTGGAAAGAGAAGCAGCCGCCCGAGCTTGCCAAGCCCGACAAGAAAAAGACGGATAAGGAGAAGTAAGCACCTCTGGCCATCGTGACCAGAGGTTTTTTCGTCCCCAAACGGGGTGCCCCGTGAAGTCGCAGACTTCATGGGGAGAGGAGGCACAACGGAGCGTGTGGATTTTGGGCGCTTGCGTCCAAAGGAACAAAGCGAAGTTTGTGCCGACGAAGGCTCCTGTGGGTATATCCCCCGTCGCCGCCCATTACCGGGCGCATCCGGGAGCTGGCCGTCAAGGGGGCGTAGCCCCGCCAAGGGCGGCTTGCCCTTTACGGTCTGCCCCAGCTGTGCCATATCCAGCGGCGCGGCGGGGGTATATCCTCCAGAGCCGCCCCCTTTTCCAAGACTGGAAAAGGGCGGGGGAAAAAGGTTGAACCGTCCCCTGTAAAACTAACTTTGAAATGGAGGTATTCCTTATGAAAAGGCCCCTTGCCTATATCACCGCCGCATGGTGCGGCGATCCCCATGAAATGACCGAACAGGCGGCCAAGTATTGCCGAGCCGTCTATGACGCGGGCTTTTCCCCAATCTGTCCCACGCTCTATCTGCCCCTGTTCCTCAACGACGGGGTTCCCGAAGAACACAAAAGCGGCATCGATATGGGCCGCGATCTGCTCCGCCGCTCTCATGTGCTGGTGGTGTGCGGTCATACCGTCACCGAGTCCATGAAGAATGATATTGCCGTGGCCCAGCGGCTGGGTATCACTTCGACCACGCTGGAGGGCATCCTGACCGTCAAGCGTCAGGGCCACCGCTAATGTCAGCCCTGATTGAAGCCTACGTTACCAACCTTGGGAAATACGCCGAGTATGGCGTGGAGGCTGGAGAAACCCTAAAGTTTCCCGCCACCACCGAGGAGGTACAGGCGCTTTTGAAGCGAATCGGCGTGGACGGTGTGCGGTATGAGGAAATCTTCATTACCGCGTTTGACGGCGATGTGCTGGGTATCTGCGACTGTTTGAGCGAGTACGAAAGCATTGACGAACTGAACCATTTGGCCCATCTGCTCTCCGAGTTGGACACCTCTGAGCTTGAAAAGTTTGAGGCCGTCATAGACAGCGGCGAGTACACAGGGAGCGTCAAAGACTTAATCAACCTGACGCAAAATCTGGATTGCTTTGAATTTTACCCCGATATTGACGATGACGAGGCTCTGGGGCGAATGTACGTCCAGGACTTCGGCTCCATCCAGATCCCGGAGCATCTCATTGACTATATCGACTATGAGGCATACGGGCGGGATATGCGGATCAACGAGGACGGCCACTACGCCCCCGGCGGCTATGTGTTTAACAATAACAGCCGTTTTATTGAGCACTACTCCGGCAGGGATGACATTCCCCCGGAGCACCGCATTTTCGCCTATCCAAAACTGAATATCCGGGAGCAGATGGCAGCCTATCAGGAAATCATTGACCGCTCCGCGCTGAGCGAGGACAAGCAGCGGCTCCCCGTCAGCCGCGAGGACAGATAGCGCCGCCTCTGGTCACGGTGGCCAGAGGCGGCAAATGGGGTTCCCCGCAAAGTCGCAGACTTTATGGGGAGAGGAGCCACAACGGAGTGTGCGGATTTTGGCCGTTTGCGGCCAAAGGAGCAAAGCGCAGTTTGTGGCGACGAGAGGAGGTGGTTTAGATCGTAGGTGACGAAGTTTCCCGTCAGACCATCGCCGTCAGCGTTCAGGCATCCAAGCTGACGGCCCGGAGCCTTGCCTATGCGCTGGCCGCCGTGGGCCGCCAGATTGCCAAGGAGCACCGCAAGGCCCAAGCCCCCCACGGCAAGCAGAGCGTAAAAAAGCTCATGAGCCACGGCGGGGCCACAAGCAGTATCGAACTGTCCGGGGCTACCCGGCACTTTGACCGGGTGGCCCGGAAATGGGGTGTTGACTATGCCTTTCGCCGGGTGGACAAGGGCAAATATCTGTTACTGTTCAAGGCAAATCAGGCCGACGCCATCACGGGCTGTTTTGCTGAGTATTCCCGCAAGGAGCTGAACCGGGCCAAGTCCCGGCGCACCCCGATCCGCGAACAGCTCAACCGGGCCGAGGAACAGGTGCGGAAACAGCCCCAGCGGGAGCTGGAAAAGGAGGCGGTGCATGGGGACAGATAAGCTCCGCAAATATGTACTTCCCAATATCCCGTATCTGTTCATCGGCTGGGCCTGCCTGAAAGTGGGGACGGCCTACCGTCTGGCCGCTGGTGCGGGCTTCGGCCAAAAACTGCTGGGGATCATGCAGACCATCGGTGTGGCCTTTGCAGATTTTGCACCGGGCCTGAACCCGGCAGACTGGCTGGTGGGTGTCGTGGGGGCCGTGGGCTTTCGGCTCCTAATCTACTGCAAGACGAAAAAGGCCAAGAAGTTCCGCCACGATGCGGAGTACGGCACAGCCCGCTGGGGGACGGAAAAGGACATCAAGCCCTTTATCGATCCCAAGTTTGAAAATAATATCATTCTGACCGCCACAGAGCGGCTGACCATGAACACCCGCCCGGCCAACCCCGCAAACGCCCGCAATCTGAACACCTGTATCATCGGGTCAAGCGGATCGGGAAAAACCCGCTTCTGGCTTACTCCCCAGCTACTGTCCGCTCATTCCTCCTACGTCTGCGTAGATCCCAAGGGCGGCGTCCTCTCCCAAGTGGGCTACTTCCTGCAAAAGAAGCGGGGGTACAAAATCAAGGTATTCAACAGCATCGACTTTTCCAAGTCCATGCACTATAACCCGCTGGCGTACATCAAAAATGAGGCCGACATTTTGAAGTTCGTGGACACCCTGATCGCCAACACTAAGGGCGAGGGCAAGGAGGGCGATCCCTTTTGGACGAAAGCGGAAACGCTGTTATACTGCGCCCTCATTGCCTACATCATTTTTGAAGGCCCCGCTGAGGATCGGAATATGAACACGCTGGTTGATATGATCTCCGGGATGGATGTCAAAGAGGACGATGAAAACTACAAAAACGCCGTGGATTATATGTTTGACGGTCTTGCCAAGCGCAAGCCCGATTGTTTCGCCGTCAAGCAGTACCGCAAGTACAAATTAAGCAGCGGTGTTGTATGCTCTAAAAGACTTCTTAATCAAGCGGTTGGGAAGTCTCTTAGAACACACAACCTAAAACCGAAGAAAGGAGCGCAAGCTATGAGAAAAAACGAGAAAATCACAGCTTTGTACGAACGGCTGAGCCGTGATGACTTTGGCAAAGATGATGACCAACAGCGTGAGAGCAACTCCATATCCAATCAAAAGGCAATGTTGGAGGAGTTCGCCGCACGGCAGGGCTTTACAAACATTGTCCATTTCACGGACGATGGCATTAGCGGCACCTGCTTTGACCGTCCTGGCTTTCTGGCATTGATGCGAGAGGTCGAAGCCGGGAATGTGGAATATTTGTGCCTAAAGGACATGAGCCGCATGGGTCGTGACTATCTGAAAGTCGGTCAGATTATGGAAATCCTGCGTCAGCGGGGCGTTCGCCTTATCGCCATCAATGACGGCGTAGACAGCGCCAGAGGGGACGATGATTTTACCCCTTTCCGCAATATCATGAACGAGTATTACGCCAGAGACACCAGCCGTAAAATCCGTTCTACTTTCCAGTCCAAAGGCAAGTCCGGCAAGCACCTTACAGGTACGGTCATTTACGGCTATCTCTGGAACGAAGCCAGAGACCAATGGTTGGTTGACTCCGAAGCCGCAGAGGTGGTCAAGCGCATCTTTGCCATGACGATTGACGGCTACGGTCCGTATCAGATCGCCAGCAAACTTAAATCAGAAAAGGTACTTATTCCGTCCGCTTACCTTGCCCAACACGGCGAGGGCGTGAACAAAAACAAGACTTTCAAAGATGTGTACGGCTGGGGTTCTTCCACCATCTGCAACATTCTTGAAAAGCGTGAGTATCTGGGACACACCATCAATTTCAAGACCCGAAAGCACTTCAAGGACAAGAAAAGCCATTATGTCCCGGAGGACGAATGGACGATTTTTGAGAATACCCATGAAGCCATCATTGACCAGCAGACCTTTGACCTTGTGCAGAAAATCCGCAGCAAGGTCAGACGCTACCCGGACGGCTGGGGCGAAGCAGCTCCCCTCACGGGCTTGCTTTATTGCGCCGATTGCGGCGGCAAGATGTATGTCCATCGCACCAACAACGGCAAGCGCATTTCTCAATATACCTGCTCACAGTACAGCAAAATCCCGGTCGGGAAGCTCTGCGCCACACAGCACCGTATCAATGAAGAAGTGGTACTGTCTCTTATCTCCGATATGCTCAAAGCCATTGCCGAGTACGCCAAACATGACCGAGCCGAGTTTGTTCGTGTGGTGCAAGAAGCACAGTCCAGCCAGCAGACAGCGGCAGTTCGGAAACATCGTACACGCCTTGCCGCCGCAAAGCAGAGAGTTTCCGAACTGGAAGTTCTTCTCTGTAAAATCTATGAGGACAACATTTTAGGGAAGCTGTCCGACAGCAGATATGCTACTCTGGATGCACAGTACGCAAAAGAACAGTCTGAACTTAATTCAGAGATTGCTTCTTTGGAAAAGGCAGTTGATGGCTACGAAAAGCATGAGAAAGATGTTGACCATTTTATTGCTCTGATTGACAAGTACGAGAGCTTTGACAAGCTGACGATTGCCATGCTCAATGAGTTTGTCGAGAAAATCCTTGTGCATGAGCGTGACCGCAAAGGCAGTACGCAGACCACACAGGAGGTCGAGATTTACTTCAATTTTGTCGGGCGTTTCGTTCCTCCATCGTTTGGCGAAGTGGAACTGACCCCAGAGGAATTAGAGGAAATCCGCAAGCGTGAGGAACGTAAGGACAGGCTTCATCAGAACTACTTGAAGCGGAAAGCCAGCGGAGCGCAGAAGCGATACGAAAACAAAATAAAGGAAAAGAGAAAGGCAGAAATTGAAGCTAAGAAAGCCGCCATTCGTGCGGAAGATATTGCAAAGGGCGTGTTCGTTCCAGTATCACAGTTGCCCGCAAAGGAGCCAAAGAAAGGAGTACAGACCGCATGAGAAGAATCATCGACAGCAGCCATAGTCCCGAAAAGAAGCGCCCCCATATCGGACATTATGGGCATTTGCGCAAAGCCTATCTTGAGGGCTACCGTCCCGACCTCTACGCCGCACTTATCGCCAGCGAACGGCTTTATGAGCATTGCGCAGAGATTGAGGACGCCGCCAGAAGCCGTCTTGACATTATCATTCCTCGACTTGCCGCAAGCGTGGGCGCGACAGAAGCTCTCAAAGCCCAAGACCCTATGAAATGGGTAGGCTTGATGAACGCTTGCAAGGCACAAGCAGAGGAAATTGTGAAGTTTGAGCTGATTTATGATTAAGGAGGTACAGCATGGATAACAGTTATATTGTGCGGTTTATCCGCAAGGACGGCAAGCCCGTTGAAGAGTTCTTCTACCACACTTTTGAAGCCGCCATTTCACATTTTCTTCTTTTCAAGGATGATGATTCAGACCTCTATATACGGATAGAAATAATTGACTTGTTTTCCGAAAGAACGGTTTCAATTCAAGAGTTTTAGCGCAAGCGGCTTGTGGTTTCACAAGCCGCTTAAAAATGCAAACCCATAACGAAATATGGTTTATTTAAGATAACATCAGGTCCATGTTGATGGACCAAAAATCCGAAAACGCTTGATTTGTTCACAGCTTCCTGCTATAATATTTAGTGTAATGTTCTTGGAGGTGGGCTATGTCTGTAAGCTATGCAAATCTGTGGAAGCTGTTAATCGACAAAAAGCTCAAACGAGTTGATCTGAAAAAAATAGCGGGAATCAGCAGCACCACACTTGCCAAATTAGGCAAGGACGAGTATGTGTCTATGGAGAGCATTGAGAAAATCTGTGACGGGTTAGAGTGTGATATTTCTGACGTGATGTGCTTTTCAAGAAAAGAAACAAGAGAACGGAGTAATGAAAATGTTTTCAACGATTGAATTATTTGCCGGGGCTGGCGGGCTGGCACTCGGCATTGAAAAAGCAGGGTTCAACACTTTAGCTTGCCTTGAGTTTGATAAGGATGCTTGCGATACGCTCAGAAAAAACAGACCGCAATGGCGTGTAATTGAGGACGATATAGCAAATATTTCTTGCCTTGATTTGGAGAATTACTTTTCCCTGAAAAAAGGTGAGCTTGACTTGCTTTCGGGTGGTGCGCCTTGTCAAGCATTTTCCTACGCAGGGAAGAAATTGGGCTTGGAAGATGCACGAGGGACACTTTTTTATCACTATGCAACTTTCTTGGAGAAACTCCAGCCGAAAATGTTCTTATTCGAGAATGTACGAGGTCTTCTCACGCATGACAGAGGGCGAACGTACAAAACGATTACCACAATATTTGAACAGGCAGGATATACCATTCAAAAGAAAGTGTTAAACGCTTGGGATTACGGAGTTGCACAAAAAAGAGAGCGGCTTATCACCATCGGGATAAGAAATGACCTGCTTGATAAGATTCATTTTGAGTTTCCTAAGCCGCACGACTACAAACCGGTTTTGAGAGATATTTTGCTTGATTGTCCTAAAAGTGAGGGGACGCCCTATTCTAAATACAAGCAAAAAATCTATGACCTTGTCCCCCCGGGCGGTTACTGGCGAGACATCCCGGAAGACGTTGCAAAGGAATACATGAAGAGTTGTTGGAATATGGGTGGAGGACGCACAGGCATTTTGAGAAGAATGAGCCTTGACGAGCCGTCCTTGACTGTTCTAACTTCTCCGAGCCAGAAGCAAACAGACCGTTGCCATCCTATCGAATCGCGTCCTTTCACAATCAGAGAAAACGCAAGATGCCAGAGTTTCCCTGATGAATGGTGTTTTTGCGGAAGTGTAAGCTCACAATACAAGCAAGTAGGAAACGCTGTTCCTGTTAACCTTGCTTATGAAATTGCATCAAAAATCAAGGAGGCTTTGGAAAACTCATGAGTTGGAATCTATCATTTATCTCTGAACAGGAGTTTACAGACCATGTTCGGGCAACCATTCAGAAATACGGTGACAAGTTGGAATCGTTTGATCTCAAACGGTTTAACCGCAACATCGTCGATCCGGTCAAACTTATTTTCGATAAGACTGTATATCGCGCAACGTGGGAAGAGACAATCAGCAACGAGATTTTCCGTCAGCGCGACAAATCCAACAACAATGACATCGGTTATTTTCACCAGCGGATTTTTCAATATGTGACGAATTGCCATGTACCACCGAATGGTGAAGAAGGCGGCTGGGATGTCATTTACACGAATCCTGATGGAATTACATTGCCGGACGGTTCGGTTGTTCACACCGTCTATGTTGAGATGAAGAACAAACATAATACCATGAACTCGTCTGCATCAGGAAAAACTTTTATCAAGATGCAGAATCAGCTTTTGAAGGATGATGATTGTGCCTGCTTCCTCGTCGAAGCTATTGCAAAGAAGTCCCAGAATATCAAATGGGAGACTTCTGTTGACGGTCAGAGAATGGGACACCGCCTTATCCGCAGAGTAAGCCTTGACCAGTTTTACGCTCTTGTGACGGGACAAGAAGATGCGTTTTATCAAATGTGTATGACATTGCCAGAGGTAATTCAGCGCGTTGTCGAAGCGGGCGGCAATGAACTTGTTCCGCATGATACTGTCATGGAGGAATTGATTGCGATTGCAAATGAAAACAACCTTGAGAATAGGGACTTGGCGATTGCAATGGCAATTTATATGCTGGGATTTTCGACGTATTCTGGTTTTACGAAGTAAGCAAAAATCCCTTTAGGAACTAAAGGGCGCACTTCTATACTCTCCTGTCGAGAGTATCGTGCGTCCTGCGGAGCTTCATTCCCGGTCGGCAGAGAAAAAACTGCCCGACCGAGAATGTTTCGTCACTTCGTTCCGTCAAGGGAGCTACATTCCCTTGCGACGCTTGTGCGTCTATCCCTTGTGGACTTGCCGTCCGCAAACGGTTTGAAAACCGTTCGCCGCCAGCAAGTTTGAAAAAATATAGGAGATAAGAAGTATGCAAATAAAATCTCTAACACTGCAAAACTTCCGACGTTATTCAAATGCAGTAACAATAGAGTTTGAGAATCTCACAGCATTTGTCGGAAAAAACGACGTTGGAAAATCAAGCATTTTAGAAGCTCTTGATATTTTCTTCAATGATGGAAGAGGTTGCATTAAGCTCGATAAAGATGACATCAATAAGATTGAGGCTTCACGTGGGAACAATGAGGTTTCCATTGCTGTTTGTTTTGAGAACCTACCAGATACAGTAGTAATTGATGCGACGAATGAAACGACGCTTGAAAGCGAGTATCTGCTTAATGAATCTTGCCAGCTTGAGATTGTAAAAAAATACCCCAATGCTGGGAGCGCAAAAGTTTTTATTCGTGCATATCATCCAACGAACCCCAACTGCTCTGATCTGCTTCTAAAAAAAGACAGCGATCTACGTAAAATTCTTAGTTCACAGTCGATTGCGTGCGAAGACCAGACGAGAAATGCTGTAATGAGAAAGGCTATTTGGGAACGCTATTCAGACGATTTACAGCTTGAAACAATCGACATTGATGTTACGAAAAGTGATGCAAAAACCATTTGGGATAAGCTCCAAAAATATTTGCCATTGTATACTCTATTTCAAGCTGATCGAAAGAATACTGATGGAGACAGCGAAGTACAAGACCCCTTAAAAGAGGCAGTGAAAGAAATCCTTGCTGATGAATCTTTAGCAGCTACATTGCGCTCGGTAGCAGATGAAGTTGAACGGAAACTCAAAGAGGTTTCTTCTCGAACCCTTGAGAAGTTGCGGGAAATGAGTCCAGATGTCGCAAACAGCTTGAACCCGGTTATACCGTCGTCTACAAATCTCAAATGGACAGATGTGTTCAAGGGAGTTTCTATTACAGGAGATAATGATATTCCTATAAATAAGCGCGGCAGTGGAGTTAAGAGATTAGTTTTATTGAATTTTTTCAGAGCAGAAGCGGAACGGCGCTTACAAGAACGTAATGCTCCCAGCATTGTATACGCGATTGAAGAACCAGAAACTTCTCAGCATACTGAAAATCAGAGAAAGCTCATTCACGCCTTCTTGACGCTCTCAGAGTCGGAGAATACTCAAATCATTATTACCACCCATAGTGCGAGTATCGTTAAGGAACTCGATTTTGAAAACCTGAGGCTGATTTCCAATGAAGACGGCATTGAAAAAGTTCAGACTATCGATCCCGGACAGTTGCCGTACCCATCTCTCAACGAAGTTAATTATCTCGCTTTTTCTGAGATAACTGAAGAATATCATAATGAGCTGTATGGATTTATTGAAGAGCAAGAGTGGTTAAATGAGTATAAGGCGGGAAAACCGGTGTTGCCGTACACCCGGCTTCTTCCTAATGGTGCAGAACGTCGGGAGCAGAAAATCTTAAGTGAGATTATTCGGCATCAAATACATCATCCAGAGAACAAGCATAACCAACACTACACAGGCGATGAGTTACATGAATCAATTCGCCTAATGCGAGACTTCATTGGCAGCCGTATAGAGCCGTAAAAAACCAAATACCGAAAATCAGACCGTTGACCTGCGCCGTGTGCGCACAAAGTCAGCGGTCTTTTTTATCCCCAAAATCAAAAAGGAGGTCAATCACAATGACAAAACCGAAAACTCTTGACCAGCTCCGAGCCGAAAAGGAACGAGCGGAGACGCAGCTTGCACAGGAACAGCACAAGCTGGAGCGTCTGAAAAACCGAAAGAAGTATCTGGAGAAAGGCGAACGCACCAAGCGCACCCACCGTCTTTGCAATCTGGGCGGCACGATTGAGAGCCTTGCCCCGGAGGTCAAAGATCTCACACGCACCGAAATGACAGAGCTGATGGAACACATCTTTTCTCTGTCCGAAGTCCAGCGAGCCGTCCGTCACATGGCGATTACCCACATCAGCCAAGCCAACAGAGAAAAGGAGCTGAAATCCGATGGCACTATTTCATCTGAGCGTCACGCAGACTAAGCGAAGCGCAGGACAGTCCGCTATTGCTTCTGCCGCCTACCGAGCCGGGGAGCGATTGTATAGCGAGTATTACGGCGAATACAGCGACTACACACGCAAGGGCGGCGTGATCTGCTCCGACATTCTCCTGCCGTCCCATGCACCGCCAGAATACGCAGACCGCCAGACCCTATGGAACGCCGTGGAAAAAGCCGAGCGTGGAAAGAACGCACAGCTTGCATACAGCTTTGACATTGCCTTGCAGAATGAATTTTCCCTTGAGGAAAACATCGCTCTTGCAAGGCAATTTTTATTGGAGAACTTTGTGAGCCGGGGCATGGTGGTTGACTTCGCCGTACACCAGCCAGACCGTGAAGATGGCGGCATACCAAACCCACACTTCCATGTGCTTTGCCCTATCCGTCCCATTGAGCAGGATGGCAAATGGGGGCTAAAGCAACGCCGTGTGTACGAGCAGGACGAGGACGGCAACCGTATCCGGGACGCAGACGGAAACTATATTTTTAACGCCGTTCCCACTACCGACTGGGGCAGTCCCGAAACGCTGGAATACTGGCGGCAGTCATGGGCGGAGCTATGCAACGCCAAGTTTGCGGAAAAGGGGCTTGACGTTCGTATTGACCACCGAAGCTATGAGCGTCAGGGCGTGGAGCTTCTTCCCACCGTCCATGAGGGCGCAACCGTCCGGGCAATGGAGAAGAAAGGCATACGCACCGAGAAAGGCGAGTTCAACCGCTGGATCAGAGCGACCAACGCCGTTATCCGGGACATCAAGAAGAAAATCGCTCTCCTGTTTGATTGGATTGCCGAAGCAAAAGCGGAGCTTGCCAAGCCGCAGGCACCCGACCTTGTTTCTCTGCTGAACGCCTATTACACCCAGCGCAGAGCCGGGGCTTATTCGCAGAAAGGCAAGGTCAGCAACCTAAAGGAGATGAACGAGACTTTCAATTATCTCCGGGCAAACGGCATTTACACCCTTGAAGATTTGGAACACCGTGTCAGCGAACACAGTGCTACCACAGAGAGCTTGAAGAAAACGCTGGACGGGCAGACCGCACGAATGAAAGCGATTAAGCAGCTCTATAACAACTCCGCTGCTTTCCAGAGCTTGAAGCCTGTCTATGACGGCTTGCAGAAAATCAAGTTTGAGAAGCCGAGAGCCAAGTACAAGGCTGAACATGTCGACGAGCTGAAAATGTTCTACGCCGCCAGACGCAAGCTGACCGAGGAGTTCCCGGACGGCAAGGTGGATATGAAAAAGCTGTCCGCAGAGTATGACGCTCTGGAACAGGCGCATAAAACCACCTACGGCGAGTTTAAGACCGTCAGAGACGATTTACACCGCCTTTGGAGGGTCAAGTCATGCGTAGATACCGCCGCCCGATTTAACGAGCGCACAGAGGAACAAATGCTCCAAAATCGACCCCAAACACGACACAAAAAGGAGGATATGACCCGATGAAAAAATACGACTGGAAGAACGAGTACAACCCCATCCGCAGAACGGCGAAACGCCTGTTGAGCGGTGAACCTTTGACCGGTGGCAGACCGCTTTCCGACTTAATCGAGCTGGACGAACACACCCGGAAATGCCTTGCCTTTGAAGCCACCCTCACCGACCGCCAGATTGATATGTTGCAGGAGTTAGGCTATCTTCCCGTTACCACAAGACAGTATGGCGAGGAATGTGCAAACTGCCCCTATACGCTGGACGAGCGTGAGCATGGCGTTTGCAGACGATGCGCTGTTTTCAAGAAGTAAGGAGGACGCCCATGCAGTACACCCAAGCACAGATTGACCGGGCAAACGCCGTCAGTCTGGAAGATTTTCTCCGCACACAGGGAGAGACACTTATCAAAAGCGGACGAGAATACCGCTGGAAAGAACATGACAGCCTGACTGTCCGGGGAAACAAGTGGTTTCGCCACAGCCAGAGCAAGGGCGGCTATCCCATTGATTTTGTCATGGAGTTTTACGGCAAGTCCTTCCCCGAAGCCGTCCAGCTCCTGACCGGTGAAAGTGGCGAGGGACAGACCGAAGCCAGCACAGCACCGCCCACAGAGTTCCACTTGCCTTTGCACAGCAGAACAGCCGACAGAGCAATTCAATATCTTTGCGAAAGCCGAGGTCTCAACAAAACGCTTGTTGAGGCTTTTTTTCTTTCCGGGGATATTTACGAGGACGCAAAGCGGCACAATGTTGTGTTTGTCGGCAGAGACAGAAGCGGCACACCGAGATATGCCCATGTGCGAGGAACGGCAGACCCATTCAGACAGGACATTACCGGCTCCGATAAATCTTATCCATTCCGCTACGAAGGCAACGGCAACCAGCTCTTTGTCTTTGAAGCACCGATTGACCTTTTGTCCTTTATCTGCCTTTATCCGCAGGACTGGCAGACAAGGAGCTATCTTGCCCTGGGCGGCGTTTCGGGCAAAGCCCTTGACCGTTTTCTCTCTGAACACAAGGACATCTTGAAAGTGTTCCTCTGCCTTGACAGCGACACCGCAGGAAGTGAAGCCTGCTCCCGACTGGTGCAGGACATTCCCGGCGAGATCGCCGTCATTCGCCTTGTCCCGGCAAGGAAAGACTGGAACGATGTTCTCCGTCAGCAAGGGGACATTCCCAGCCGCAAATTCATAGCCGAGACAATCACGCTGCGAGAGCTGCCCACCGCCCAGCCTGTCCCCATGCTCCGTATGGCAGATGTGGAGCTGACGAGCGTGGATTGGCTATGGTTTCCGTATATTCCCTTTGGAAAGCTGACGATTATCCAGGGCAATCCCGGCGAGGGCAAGACCTACTTTGCCATGCGGCTTGCGGCGGCTTGCACCAACCGAAAGCCCTTGCCCGGTATGGAGACACTTGAGCCTTTCAATATCATCTATCAGACTGCCGAGGACGGTCTGGGCGATACCGTCAAGCCCCGACTGATTGAAGCGGACGCAGACCTTGAACGAGTGCTTGTCATTGACGATAGAGACACGCCGCTGACCCTTGCTGATGAACGCATCGCAAGGGCAATCCGTGAGAACAACGCAAGGCTGGTTATCATTGACCCGGTACAGGCGTTTCTGGGCGCGGATGTGGATATGAACCGGGCAAATGAAGTCCGTCCCATCTTCCGCAGTCTGGGAGACATTGCACAGGCTACCGGGTGCGCTATCGTGCTGATTGGACACCTCAACAAAGCCGCAGGGACGCAAAGCACCTACCGAGGATTAGGGTCTATCGACATTACGGCGGCAGTCCGTAGTCTGCTGTTTATTGGAAAGCTGAAGGACAGCCCCACAACGAGGGTGCTTATCCATGAGAAAAGTTCCCTTGCGCCGCCCGGACAGTCCCTTGCCTTTTCTCTGGGAGACGAGAAAGGCTTTGAATGGATAGGAGCTTATGACATTACCGCTGACGAGCTTCTTGCCGGGACAGACACCGCCAAGACCGAAAGCAAGACCGCACAGGCGCAAATGCTCATTCTGGAACTGCTGGCAGATGGAAAGCGTATGCCGAGCGCAGAGCTGGAAAAGACGGTCAATGAGCGTGGGATTTCCTCACGCACCATGAGAACGGCAAAGAGCCGTATCGGGGACAGACTTGTGACCGAGAAAGACGGTACAGCATGGGTCTGCTATCTCCGAGACTGACAACAGGAACACGGCAAGCGTGGCAAAGACGGCAAGGTTTTTATAGATACCTAAATGTTGCCGCCTTGCCTTGTTCCCTCATACCGACGCCGCCCGATGATGAACAGTCACCGGGCATTTTTCATTTCAGGAGGATTTTGAATGAACAATACCGCAACCAGCAGCACCAACAATACCCTTTGCCCGACTGTCAGAAAGCAGATTGGCAAGACCACCTATATTGTCCGTGTGCATTTCAGCCAGACCGCAAAAGAGACGATGGAGGACAAAATCAAGCGTCTGCTCCGTGAGGAAGTCCGCAAAATGTAACTTCTTTTTGAATTTGATGAAAAAGTCCTTGACTTTTCGTCTCTGGCAAAACGGCAAAGTCGATCCTTATTTCCTGCGGCGCACGTCTGGCCCCCTTTGACATCCCCCAGCTTCGGGAAATTATGAGCTATGACGAGCTGGAGCTTGACCGCATGGGCGATAGACGGACGGCAACCTTTTTCGTGATCTCCGACACCACACAGACCTATAACTTCATTGTGGCGCTGGCCTTTTCACAGATGTTCAATCTTCTTTGTGAACGGGCCGACAACGTACACGGCGGGCGTTTGCCCCATCATGTGCGGGTGCTTTGGGACGAGGCGGCCAATACAGGACAAGTCCCCCAACTGGAGAAATTAGTAGCCGTCATCCGCTCACGCGAGATCAGTCTGGCGCTTCTGTATCAGGCGCAGTCGCAATGCAAGGCCATTTACAAGGACAACGCCGAAACAATCTTCGGCAACATGGACACCATGATTTTCCTTGGTGGCCGGGAAAGTACCACCATTAAGGAGATTTCCGAAAACTGGTTGGGCAAGGCCACCATCTCTATGCAGACCGAGGGCCGCTCCCGTGGGCAGTCAGAAAGTTTCAGCCAGAACACCCAGCGGCTGGGCCGTGAGCTGATGACCCCCAGCGAATTGGCTACCATGCCCGGAGATCGGTGCATTTTACAGCTTCGGGGGCTGCCGCCGTTCTACTCCAAGAAATACGATTTGAAGCAGCACCCTAACTACAAATACACCGCCGAGGCCGACAAGCGCAACGCCTTTGATCTCAACAGCCTTGTCACCCGGCGCATGGACAAGCTCAATCCCAATGAACACTACACCGTTTACGAGGTGGCCGTACCAGACGAGGCGCACATGGAAGAGGACGAGGACATCCTCAACTATGACGACCTCGACGACCCGGACACCTTTGTATAACCTCTGGTCATGGTGGCCAGAGGATGACGCGCCGCCCATTTGGGCGGCTATTATTATGGGTTCCCGCAAAATCAAAGATTTTGTGGGAAGAGGAGCCGCAACGGAATGAGTAATTTTTCGCGCTTGCGCGGAAATGAACGACATGAAGTTTGCGGCGACGAGGCCGGGGCATGGCCCCGGAGAAATGGAGGCATATATGGCTTTTTTCACTTCCGCTGTTACTACCTTGCAGACCCTCGTTGTGGCGCTGGGCGCTGGCCTTGCCGTGTGGGGTGTGGTCAATTTGCTGGAGGGCTACGGTTCCGATAACGCAGCGGCCAAGAGCCAGGGCATCAAGCAGCTCATGGCTGGCGGCGGCATCATCGTGCTGGGTACGACCCTGATCCCCCTGCTGTCTACCCTGTTTTAAGGGCAGCGGCCTATGGGTATTCTCACCGAATGGATCACGGAATGGCTCAAAGAGCTGTTGATCTCGGGGATCATGGATAACCTCGAGGGGCTGTTTGACACGGTGAATACCCGGGTCGGGGAAATATCCGTACAGGTGGGAACGACCCCGGCGGCATGGAACGCCGGGGTTTTCTCCCTGATACGGCAGCTTTCCGAAACGGTCATTTTGCCGATTGCCGGACTGATCCTAACCTTTGTCGCAACCTACGAGCTGATCCAGATGATACTGGAAAAGAACAATATGCACGAGTTCGATGTTGCGAATATCTACAAGTGGGTATTCAAAACGACTTGTGCCATCCTCATCCTCTCCAACACCTTTAATATTGTCATGGCGGTTTTTGACGTTTCCCAAAGCGTGATCGCAAGCTCGGCGGGCATTATCGGCGGCAGTACCGATGTCACCCCGGATATGCTGGACACGCTGGAGGCCAGTCTGGAGGCGATGGAGCTTGGCCCCCTGCTGGGGCTGTTCCTGCAATCCTTTGTCATTAAGCTGACCATGTTTGCCCTGAATATATTTATTTTCGTGATCGTGTATGGCCGTATGGTGGAGATCTATCTGCTGACCAGTCTGGCCCCGATTCCCGTGGCTACCCTCGCCAACCGGGAGACCGGGCAGATGGGCCAGAATTACCTCCGCTCCCTGTTCGCCGTTGGCTTTCAAGGTATGCTGATCCTTGTATGCGTGGCCATCTATGCGGTGCTCGTTCAGGGTATTGCCACAGGCGGCGATCCCATCGGGGCTATTTGGGGCTGTATCGGCTATACCGTCCTGCTGTGCTTTATCCTGATGAAAACCGGAACAATCGCAAAAAGCGTATTCAACGCGCATTGAGAAAGGACAGGTGATCCATGCAAGACAACTTCATTTCTGGCAAGGGGAACCCGGCAAAGTCGGCAGACTTTGTTGGGAGAGGAGCCGCAACGGAGCGGGCGGATTTCGGCGGCAACGCCGCCGAAGAAGCTGAGCGCAGTTTGTGGCGACGAGGCCAGAACATTACCCCGGAGGGCCTGTACCTGATGGACGGGATTGAGGGGCTGCGCTCCTTGCCCCGTCATTCTGTGGATATGCTTTTGACCGATCCGCCCTACGGCACGACGCGGAATTATTGGGATGTTCCCTTGCCCCTGCCGGAGCTGTGGGAGGCGGTGCGCTGGGCGGTGAAGCCCGAGGGCGCAGTGCTCCTATTTGCTCAATGCCCCTATGACAAGGTGCTGGGCGCGTCCAATCTTCCCATGCTCCGCTATGAGTGGGTGTGGTACAAGAGCCGATGCACCGGGTTTCTCAACGCCCGCCGCGCTCCGCTGAAAAAGACGGAGAACATTCTGGTGTTTTATCAGAAGTCCCCGGCCTACTATCCACAGTTTGAACAGGGGGAGCCGTACAAGAAAATCCACCACCGCAGCGGCCACAGTCCCAACTATGGAGCCTTTGAACGTATCAGCGGCGAGTCGGACGGGCGGCGGTTCCCCGGCAATGTGCTGGCGTTCCCCACGGTGGCGAATACTGTTCATCCCACGCAAAAGCCCGTGGAACTGTGCGAATATCTCATTAAAACCTACACCCGCGAGGGACAGGTAGTAGCGGATATTTGCGCTGGGAGCGGCACAACGGCCATCGCCGCCCTGAACACGGGCCGCCGCTTTATCGGTTTTGAGAACGCCCCTGCCTTTTACGGCCCGGCGGCTGAACGCATCCAGCGGGCGCGGGAGGCCGTTGCCCGCGGCGAGAAAGGAGTATAATCATCGGAAGATATTCCATCATCTACGCCGATCCCCCTTGGCGGTATTCCCAAAAGGGCTTGCAGGGGGCGGCGGAGCACCACTACCCCACAATGGGAATTGATGATCTGTGCGCGTTACCCGTGGCCGAGCTTGCGGCCCCGGACAGCGCACTCTTTTTATGGGCTACGTTCCCCCAGCTCCCGGAGGCCCTGCGGCTGATCCGCGAGTGGGGCTTCACCTACAAAAGCGTCGCTTTCGTCTGGCTGAAGAAAAACCGCAAAGCGGATAGCTGGTTTTACGGGCTGGGCTTTTGGACGAGGGGCAACGCCGAGATCTGTCTGCTGGCAACCAAAGGCCACCCCAAGCGTCAGGCGGCCAATGTCCACCAGTTCATTATTTCTCCCATCGAGGCCCACAGCAAAAAGCCCGACGAAGCCCGTGACAAGATCGTGGCCCTCATGGGCGATCTGCCCCGCGTGGAGCTGTTCGCAAGGCAGACCCCGCCCGGATGGGACGTATGGGGCAACGAGGTGGAGTCCACGGTTCCCGGCTTCTGGTCACGGTGGCCAGAGGATAGCGGAAAGGAGGACGAGTCATGCCGTATGTGAACGTCCCCAACGACTTGTCCAAGATCAAGACGAAAATTGCCTTTAACCTCACCAAGCGCCAGTTGATCTGTTTCGGCGGCGCGGCGGTGGTGGGCATCCCTGTGTATCTGCTGACCCGCAGCACACTCGGAAACACCGGGTCGATGTTCCTGATGATCACGCTCATGCTCCCGGCCTTTTTCATGGCGATGTATGAGCGGGACGGCCTGCCCTTTGAAAAGGTGGTGCGGAATATCCTCCGGGCCAAGTTCACCCGCCCCGGCGTGAGGCCCTATCAGACGCAGAACATTTACGCCCCATTTGCGGGAAAGGAGGATGCTTTTGACCAGAAGCCCAAAGAAAAGAAAAAGCCTGATCCGGGCCGGTAATCGCCCGGCCACCATATCCGCCCAGCAGACCGTCCCTTATGTGCGGATGCTCCCGGACGGCGTTTGTCAGCTCCCCAACGGCCTGTTCACCAAAACCGTGGAATACGAGGACATCAATTATTCCGTGGCTTCGGCGGAGGATCAGACGGCTATCTTCGGGGGCTGGAGTTCGTTCCTCAACTACTTTGACAGCTCCTTGCCGTTCCAGCTCTCCTTTATCAATCGCCGCTCCCGCTCCGGGGGCCGCTATAAGGTGAATATCCAGCCCGCCGAGGACGAGTACAACAGCGTCCGGGCCGAGTTCACCGGGATGCTGAAAAACCAGATTGCCAAGAGCAACAACGGTATTGAGCGATCCAAGTACATCACTTTCGGTATCCCCGCTGAGAACGTGGCTGCCGCACGCCCCCGGCTGGAGCGTGTGGAGGCCGATGTCACGGGCAACTTTAAGCGGCTGGGGGTGCAGTCCCAACCCCTCGACGGGCGGGAACGTTTGGCCCTGCTCCACGGCCAGCTTCACCCCGGCAGTCGGGAGCCGTTCCGCTTCAAGTGGGCCGACATCGCCCATACCGGGCTGGGGACGAAAGATTTTATCGTCCCGGACAGCTTCGACTTCCGGCAGTCACGGCTGTTCCGCGTGGGCCAGACGTGGGGCGCGGCGTCCTACTTGCAGATCATGGCGTCGGAAATGTCGGACAAGCTCCTGCTGGAGATTTTGGAATTGGACGCGGAGCTGACCGTCACCATGCACATTCAGACGGTAGATCAGGTCAAAGCCATTAAGACGGTCAAGGGTAAAATCTCCGACATCGACAAAATGAAGGTGGAGGAACAGCGCAAGGCCACCCGCGCCGGGTACGATCCCGATATTCTCCCGCCCGACCTCGTTACCTTTTCCAAGGACGCGGCAGACCTGCTGGCCGAGCTCCAGTCCCGCAATGAGCGAATGTTCCTCCTGACGTTCCTGATCGTCAACACCGCCCCCACGCGGGAGCGGCTGGAAAACGATATTTTTACGGTGGGCGGCATTGCGCAGAAGTACAACTGTGCTTTGAAGCGGCTGGACTGGCAGCAGGAGCAGGGCTATATGTCCTCGCTGGCGCTGGGCTATAACGGCGTTGAAATCCAGCGTGGCATGACCACCAGTTCCACGGCCATCTTTATCCCCTTTATGACGCGGGAGCTTCGCATGGATGGGCCGTCCCTCTACTACGGCATGAACGCCCTTTCCCATAATGTCATCATGGCTGACCGCAAAAAGCTGAAATCCGCCAACGGATTGTATCTCGGCTCGACGGGTAGTGGTAAAAGCTTCGCCGCCAAGCGGGAGCTGCTCAATGTGTTTCTGACCATTCCCCAGGATCGAATTTTGGTTGTAGATCCGATGGGGGAATATGCGCCGCTGGTGCGGCGGCTGGGCGGTCAGGTGATCGAGATTGCCCCGGACAGCCCGAACCACATTTCCCCGATGGATCTGCAAATGAGCGTCAACGACGAGGACAGCCCCCTTTCCATGAAAGCTGACTTCCTGCTGTCCCTGTGCGAGCTGATCGTGGGCGGCAAGGAGGGCTTGCAACCCATTGAGAAAACCGTGATTGACCGCTGTGTGCGTCAGGTGTACCGGGAGATCGCGCTGGGGCTGGAAACGGCCAAGCCGCCCCTGCTCCAAGACTTGTACGAGGAGCTGTTGAAACAGCCCGAACCCGAGGCCAAGCGGATCGCCACGGCGTTGGAGCTTTACTGTACAGGCTCCCTCAACCTGTTCAATCACCCCACCAACGTCAACCTCAATTCCCGTGTGGTGTGCTTTGTGTTGAAAGGCATGGGCGAGAACCTCCGCAAGATCGCCATGCACATCACCAACGATTTTGTCACTTCGGCGGTCAATGCCAACTACAAAAACGGCGTTTCGACGTGGTGCTACTTCGACGAGTTCCATATTCTTCTGCGCGATCCGCTAACCGCCAGCTACTTCGTGGCCGTCTGGAAGATGCTTCGCAAAAAGGGCTGTGTGCCGTCGGCCCTGACGCAGAACGTCAAAGACCTGCTAGCCAGCCGGGAGATCGAGAACATTCTGGACAACACGGACTTTATGATCCTCTTGTCACAGGCTCAAAGCGACCGGGCCATCCTCGCCAAGCAGATCGGCATATCAGAGCACCAGCTTTCCTATATCACGCAGTCCAATTCCGGTGAGGGCCTGCTGTTCTATGGGAGCGTGACGATTCCGTTTGCAGACCGTTTCCCCCGAGGAGAGATTTACAATCTGCTGACCACCAAGCCGGAGGACGCCGCCAATGGAAAACAGGCAGAGTAGACCGGGCGGTGCTTCTGGTCACGGTGGCCAGAAGTTTCATCAGGACAGCGAACAGGCCAAGCTCCACAAATCCAAGCTCCGCATGGAGAACCGGGAAGAAAAGCTGGGCAAGGCCCGTGATCGGCTGGCCGCACAGAAACCGCCCAAGAAACCCGGCCCTGTGAAGCGGGCAGGCCGGGTGGCCGGGGCCGAGGCCCATGCCTTTGTGCATGGGAAAATCTATCAGGAGGAGCATGACAACGTAGGCGTGGAGGGCGGTCACTTTGTCGAGCGTTCCGGGGAGGCTGCCCTCCACTATGGTAAACGCAAGGTGAAACAGGCCGTCCGGGAGCACCCGGCCAAGGCTGCCGCCCGCGCCGAGTCCCGGTATATCAAGGCCACGGCGGATTACAACGCCCGCAAGTTTGCACAGGAACAGCCCGAGGCCGCTAAAAGCGCCGCCGCCAGGATGTGGTATAAGCACAAGCTGAAACGGGAGTATCAGAAGCGGGCGCGGGAAACCGCCAAGCAGAGCGCCAAGGCTGCCGAAAAAACGGCAGTCACCACGGAAAAGCTGGCCGCTCAAACGGTGGCTTTTGCCAAGCGGCATCCCGTGGGATCGCTCCTTGCGCTGGGCTGTGTGCTCCTGCTTCTGCTGATGCAGTCGTGTATGTCCTCGATGGTGACGGTGGGCAACGGCCTTGTGGGTGCGGTGGCCGCCAGCACCTACAAGGCGGAGGATGTGGATATGCTGGGGGCCGAGGCCGCCTATTGCGGTCTGGAGGACGAGCTTCAAGACTATCTCGACACTTACGAGGAAACCCACGATTACGACGAATACCATTTTGACCTCGATGACATTGAGCACGACCCCTATGTGCTGATCTCCATGATCTCCGCGCTCCATGAGGGGGCGTGGACGGTGGATGAGGTACGCTTTACGCTCCAAGACCTCTTTGACCGCCAGTACAGTCTGACCGAAGAAGTGGTGACGGAGCGGCGGTACTACATCGAAACGGACACATGGGTGGACGAGGACGGCGTGACCCACACGGACAGCTACCGGGTGTACTACGATTATTTCATCTGCACCGTCACGCTGGAAAACTTTAATCTCTCCCATGTGCCGATCTACATGATGACTGAGGAACAGCTCTCCATGTACGCCCTGTATATGTCCACGCTGGGCAACCGGCCCGACCTGTTCCCGTCCTCTCCCTATGTGGGCAAGTATGTCACAAACGGCCCCACGGAGCATGAAGTCCCGGAAGCATATCTGTCCGACGAAACCTTTGCCGCCATTCTGGAGGAGGCTGAGAAGTATATCGGGTTCCCCTATGTGTGGGGCGGCTATCAGCCCAGCACGTCCTTTGACTGCTCCGGGTTCGTCAGCTACGTCTACAACCAATGCGGCTGGGACTTCGGGCGGCTGGGGGCGCAGAGCCTTTACAACATCTGCTCCCGGACAAACAGCCCCCTGCCCGGCGATCTGGTGTTCTTCACCGGAACGTATGATACCCCCGGCGTTTCTCATGTGGGCATCTATGTGGGGGACGGCTGGATGCTCCATTGCGGAGATCCCATCCAGTACGCCAACCTGAACACAAGCTACTGGCAGTCGCATTTGTACGCCTACGGGCGATTACCGTAAAGGAGGATTTGATACATGGCAATTACGAAAAGCGCAAAAATTCAGGCCGAGATCGAAAAGGTCAAGGCCAAGATCGCAGAACAGCAGACCCGGCTGAAAGAGCTGGAGCAGAAAAAGCTGGAGGCCGAAAACAGCGAAATCGTAGACATCGTGCGCGGTATGAGCGTTTCTCTGGAGGAGCTGCCGCTGGTGCTCCAGCAACTCCGGGGCGCTTCTGGTCACGGTGGCCAGAAGTCCGTAGCCGAGGAAGGAGTGGCAGAATGAGAAAGTTTCGGATGCTGGCAGCCACCCTCTGCACCGCCGTTCTGATGTGCGGCTTCTCCGTGACGGCCTACGCCGGGGGCGGTGACGAGTACATGGAGGACACGGGCGGCGTAGAGCTTTGGGAGGGACTTGACCCTGCCGAGGAGCTGCCAGTGGAAACGCCCGATCCCGAGCCGAAACCCTTTACTCCCTCCGGGACGGGGACGGTGGTGGACAATGCCACAGACGAGGATGGCAAGGAGTTTTTCACCATTATGACCCCCGCCGAGAATGTCTTTTATCTGGTTATTGACCGCCAACGGGAAACGGAAAATGTGTTTTTCCTGAACGCCGTCACCGAGGCCGATCTGCTGGCCCTCGCGGAAATGCCCGCCGAGCCTGCCCCACCCGCGCCTGATCCTGAACCTGCGGACGATCCCGAACCTACCGAGGAACCGGAGCCTGAACAGCCCAAGGCCACGGGCGGGGCCGGGATGCTTCTGCTTGCTCTGGCCGTGGTTGGCATCGGCGGCGGGGCCGGGTGGTACTTCAAAATCTATCGTCCCAAAAAGCAAAGGGCCGCTGAGTCCGAGGAGAACTACGGCGGCGAATACGATGCCTTTGACGGCGCGGCCTATGACGAAACCGATCCCGAGGACGATACCCCGCCTTGGGACGAGGACGGCGAGGAATGAGCCGGGAGCTGACCCGCGAGGAAAAGGCCACGATCCGCAAGCTGGTGACAAAGTGGTGCGCCAACTATGACAAAGAATACGGCTGCCTGCTTGGTTTAGGGTTCCCGCGCAAACAATGTTTGCGTGGGAAGAGGAGGAACAGCGAAATGAGCGAACTTTCGCCAACGGCGGAAGTGAGGGATATGGAGCTTGTGACGACGAGTGAGTGCTATATGCTGGGCAAGTGCCGGACGGGGGCCTTTTGCCGCTACTTCCGGGAGGCCGTTCTGCCCCTTGATCCTATGCTGGAGGCCACTCTGACGCAGGATGGCCCGGCCCCGGAAACCCGGATTTGCCCCGTCTGCGGCAGGGTCTTTCTCCCGGATGGCCGCACACGCTATTGCTCTCCGGTCTGTTCCAAGGCCGCGAGGCTGAAAAAACAGCGGGGATATATGCGGAAATACCGGGGCTGATGTGTGAGCATTTGGCCCTCAAAAAAGCCCGTGATTACAGGGCTTTCCGGGGCCACTTTTGGGGTGGGCCGTATGTTTTCATGGCCCACCCCATTTTGGCCCGATACTGCTAACATTTTGAAAGGAGACAACCGTGGAGAAAAACGCTGGCTATACCATACGGCGATCCGTTCTCTTTGAGGGTGGGAGCGGCTTTGCGCTGGGCGAAAACCCAAAGGCCCCGGCCCCGTTTGTGACATGGCAATTCAATGACACGGACAGGGGCCGTTCCTACTTTTGGGGCCATTACCACGCGGACAAGGCCACCGCTGAGCTGGACTTTAATTCCCGTGTGGCTGACCACAAGCGGCTGTATGGGCAGCGGGAAGTCACACCCCGCCCCATTGCCCAGCAGATGCAGGAGGCCGCAAAGCTGGCCGAGGCCGACCGGGGCCAGACGGCTTCGAAAAGGAACGTCCCCGACAAGGGGGACAGATAGGAGGTATCATGGAACATACCAAAAACGCAGAGCTGTCTGTGGAGCAGAATTACAACCACATTGACGGCCTGAACAACAATCTGCCCATTCAACCCCCGGAACGGGAAAAGCCGCTGGACAAGGTAAAGGAGCCGCCCCGCCCCAAGCGGAGCCGGGAGCGTGAGGATCGTTGACCAAGAAGCGCGTCCGCAATGTGCCGATCAATATATGGGTGCGCCCCGATGAGCTGGAAACCATTCAGGAGCGCATGGCGGAGGCGGGCATCCGCAACATGAGCGCCTATATCCGAAAAATGGCGCTGGGCGGTTATGTGCTCCACGTTGACCTTTCCCCGGTCAAGGAGCTGGTTTCCCTCCAGCGGCGCTGTGCAAACAATCTCAATCAGGCGGCGATCCACGCCAACAGCTACGGCGGCTTTTACCCGGATGAGCTAAAACAGCTTCAAAAGGACTATGCCGACCTGTGGGGGCCTCTGTCCGATCTGCTGGCTCAGCTCTCCGCCATCCTGACGCTCTGACACAAGGGGAACGGCCCCGCGCCGTTCCCCGGCTGTCCCTACTTCTGGTCGTGGTGGCCAGAAATACAACAAACGACGGCTGATTCGGCGTGTGCTCATTAGACAGTGACCTAAACGGAAATCGAATCTGTGGAAATTTACGCAGAAAGGAGCCTTTAAAAGAAAGTGGCGGGTAACTGGGCCAAACATCACGGCACCAAAATGATGCCGTGACTTTTAGATATACCGATGCTGGATGATTCTTGACATTAGGTGAAAAAGCGGGTACAATAATTTGGAATATGAATTGAGAGGAGGCTTACGTGTGTTAATTTTTGTACGCTAACAAACAACAAAAAGTCGGTTTCCCGTTCCACATTGTGGGGCTTTTTTGTCGTGCGTACAGATAAACACATGAGCCAGTTGCGATATGATGACACCATCATATCGTCTGTTTTGTCGTGCCTTTTGTGATGCAGGTAAATGCCCGTTGTGGAGCATTTACCTGCTTTTTGTTGCAGAAAAGAAGTTATGCAATAAAAAACAGGAGGTCATATTAAAATGAATACTTGGAAAAAAAGATACCTTACCATTCTGGCAGGACAGGGCATCTCCCTGCTTACCAGCGGAATTTTGCAGATGGCAATCATCTTCTATCTGACCGCAAAAACTAATTCTGCTATGGTCTTATCCGCTGCTACCTTCGTCGGGTTTATCCCGCAGGCCATTCTTGGCCCATTTGCCGGTGCATTTGTTGACCGTCACAGTAGAAAAAAAGTGATGATTGGTGCAGACCTTTTGATCGCAGCCGCAGGAGGGCTGTTGGCGGTGGTTGCTGTATTTATCGATCCGCCCATCTGGATTATCATGCTGGTTCTCTTTATCCGCAGCATCGGAAATGCCTATCACACTCCAGCTTCCAGTGCGGTGACACCACTGATGGTTCCACAGGAGCAACTTACAAAATGCGCTGGATATACTCAGACTATGTCGGCAGTCGTGTCCCTTATCAGTCCGGCCGCTGCTGCTGCTCTTTACAGCGTTTGGCCCCTCAGCTATATCATTATGTTGGATATTGCGGGAGCGGTTTTGGCTTGTGGCATCGTTGCACTTCTGCCTATCCCCAATCCCCCGGTGCAGAAGAGTGAAAGAAAGGCCCGGTTTTTACAGGATATGAATGACGGATACCGGGTCTTGAAGGAAAATAAGCCCCTGTTCGCATTACTATGGATTGGAACAGCCTATATGTTCTTCTTCATGCCAATTGCAGCATTGTTCCCCCTTATGAGTATGAGCTATTTTAACGGCACACCCGTTCATGCTTCTATTGCGGAAATTGCATTTGCAGGCGGAATGTTGGCTGGAGGTATTTTGCTTAGCATTTGGGGCGGCTTCAAGAACCGTATTCTCTCCATCGGTCTATCTATCCTTGTGATGGGTGTAAGCATTGCGGTTTCTGGATTGCTGCCATCCAGTGCATTCCCAGCTTTTGCTGTCTGCTGTGTGGCTATGGGGCTAACCTCCCCTTTCTACGGTGTGCAGAACGCACTGATTCAGGAGAGAATCGCTCCGGAATATTTGGGGCGAGTATTTGCAATGCTGAGCAGTGTTATTTCCTTTGCCATGCCTATGGGGCTGCTGTGTTCGGGCATTTTTGCGGAACAAATTGGAGTAGAAAAATGGTTCTTACTCTGCGGGATTGGAATTATTGCAGTATCTATGTTGGTATTTGTATTGCCCGTTTTGAGAGATTTCGACCGAAAAACAAAGGTCAGTGAGTAAAGAATACGATTTTAAGTCAATGCTGTCGTACTGTGGTAATTCAGTCCACAAAAAAATTTTACTCATTCGATTCGGGCAAATGTGGTGGAATTCCTCCTTTGCTAAGATAATGATAAAAGTCATCTGTGTGCATATGTACAGATTTTTCCATACTGGATTCGCTTGCAACGATAGCTGATATTGTGGTTTTTCCCGTTCCCGGCGAACCAGTAATTATAACAATTCTTCCTTGTTTCATCTATATTCACCCATTTAAATTTTGGATTTGTGCATTTATTCAATCGGCAAATTATGTTGCTTCAAAAAAGATAGCTTATCCCAATATCCTCTCTGAAACAGGATTTTACCATTTACAACTTGGAAAAATCCACAGCCACGCAATCCCAATGGATCTTTCCATTCTAAAATTGCCCATTGCCCATCTTCAAAGATATTCTCTACAATGGCTACCATATCGGCGGTGGCAAATTCTGTTGTAAACATTTCTTTGATTGCGTCTATCCCAATCACGGGGGCATTTGTCACCTGATGATTGGTTGCATTGTCATGGTACAGGCTTACGATTGCTTCTACATCGTGATTATTAAAAGCATCTACCCATTTGCATACTACTTCTTTTGGCCGTAACATTTTCTTTCCTCCTCAAATTGGAATTCATAATGTACGAGTAAGGTCTATCCGGCCTTACTCGTTTCCTTTAAGATGGAGGCATCGGTCTGACGAAATCTGGAATTGGGACACCACGCCCGGAGTAAAATGTGTCAGCCAGCCTCCATCGTTTAGTGCTCGATTCAGCAAGTTGGGACGTAGCTCCCGTTTCACGATTGAATATGTGCGTACTTTGGAAAGAGCTGGATAACCGCATACCAAAAACGAAAGAAGGAATGCCAATGCTTGCTGTCGGTATCGATGTATCAAAGTCAAAAAGCGCTGCAGCAATTCTGAATCAGGATGGAACAGTACACACGAAACCGTTCGAGTTCC
>NZ_FOXE01000026.1 GCF_900115635.1 Oscillibacter sp. PC13
GATTATACGGATGACCAGATGAGCATCCAGGAGTATATTGACCCGTTTACGGGTAAGCCAGTAAAAGAAGGCAAATAAAATCAAGCCCCTTTAGGGGCAGCCTGGAAAAGTCGTGCGGTTGGCAGACTTTTCGATGAGCCTATAGGCTCTGCCCAGGGCATGCCCCAAGGGGGCTTGTGCAAACCACCGGCACGGCCGGTGGTTTTGATTGATTTTAGGCTTTCGCCTCGTAGACAGCCTTCATGCCCTTGTAGGTCTCATAGCAGTCCAGCTTTGCTACAGTTTCAAAGGGCGCGTGCATGCTGAGCACCGGCACACCCGCATCCAGCGTGGTGATGTTGCGGTTGGCCATATACATGGCCACGGTGCCGCCGCCGCCGGCGTCCACCTTGCCCAGCTCCGCAATCTGCCAGACAACGCCCGCGTCGTCAAACAGGCGGCGGACATAGGCCACCGTCTCGGCGTTGGCGTCAGAGGCGCCGGACTTGCCCCGGGCGCCAGTGTATTTACAGAGGCCGATGCCGTAGTTCAAATAGGCGGCATTGCGCTTTTCAAACACCTCGGAGAAGTTGGGATCAAAAGCCGCAGTTACGTCCGCAGACAGGCAGAAGGATTTTTCAAAGCACACCCGCACCGGCACATCCTGCGCGGCGCACAGGTCCTCCATAAAGGTATCGAAGGCAGCGGACTGCATCCCCGTTACCCCGTCGGATCCGATTTCCTCCTTATCTGCCAGAACGCAGACCGCCGTCCGGGCGGGCGTCTTCTCCAGATCCAGCAGCGCCCTCAGTGCCGCATAGGCGCAGACACGGTCATCATGGCCATAGGAGCCGATCATGGAGCGGTCCAGCCCGATGTCCGTGGCCTTCACCGCCGGGACAGCCTCCAGCTCCGCAGAGGTAAAATCATCCTCCGTAATGCCGTACTTCCGGTTCAGCAGCTGCATCACCGCCAGCTTCACCCGGCCGGTGTCATCCTCGTCCCCGATAGGGCGGCTGCCCAGCAGGAGATTCAAGGTCTCCCCCGGGACGGCTTCCGCCAGGGGCTTCTTATTCTGTTCCATTCCCAAGTGGGGCAGCAGATCTGTGATGACCAGCTTGGGATCTCCCTCGTCTCCGCCGATATTGACCGTCACGTTCGTTCCGTTTTTCATGGCCACCACACCGTGGAGCTCCATGGGAATGGTCACCCACTGATACTTGCGGATGCCGCCGTAGTAATGGGTTTTGAAATAGGCCAGCTCTCCATCTTCATACAGGGGGTTGGGCTTCAGATCCAGCCGGGGAGAGTCAATATGGGCAGCGGCAATCTGGACGCCCTCCGCCAGAGATTTTTCACCGATGTGGGCCAGCAGCACCGCCTTACCCCGGTTGCAGAGATAGACCTTATCGCCTGTCTTCACCGCCTGCCCCCGGACATAGGGCCGGTAGCCCTTCTCCTCTGCCAGGCGCACCACCTCTGCAGCGCAAAGCCGCTCGGTTTTGCCGGCGTCCAAAAAGGCCATATAGGCTTTGCAGTACGCCTCCATGGCATCTTCATAGCCTGCGTGTCCGTCAACCGTCTTGTCATAGCCGTTCTTCTTACCAGAGAGCAGCTGTTTTTTCAGATCTTTGATTTCCTCTGACATCTTCAGGTTCCTCCTTATTTCATTTCTATGGGCGCAATAGCCCTTGTTTCCCAAATCTCCAGTTCCGCCGTCTCATCCACCGGCATACCCCAAGCGTCCGTGATCCCACAGAGCCAGCAGCATTGCCGGATACTTCAGCACGATATCCGCCGGGAAGATACCCGAGCGAATTCATCCCCGTGAACTCCCATGCTGTTTTTCCTCCTTAACGGACTCAATCAGCCGTTCAAAGAAGTCCCTGGCCTGCGCTTCAAATGCCTCCGGAGTCTCAGCAGCATTGCTCAATTCATAGTCGCATTTGCCGCGGTAGTACTCATCCGGTTTTTGGGCAGCAATCCGCAGGCGGGCATATTGTTCCGTGATTCCGTCCCGGGCCATGATGCGGCGGACACGAAGCTCCAAAGGCGACGTCACTGCTATCGTCCGGTCACAGAGCCCGTCCAGCCCGCTTTCCAGCAGATTGATGGCATCAATCGCGCTGAGTTTTGCCGTACTCTCCGTCAGCCGGCGGCGCACCTCAGGTATCAGGTGACGAAATACAATGTCGTTGAGCTGCTCCAGCCGGTGCTTGTCCCGGAAAACCTCCTGGCCCAGGCGCTGCCGATCCAGGGCGCCGTCCCCGTTAAAAACCCCCGGGAAGCAGGCGTGGATATCCTCCCGCATGGCCTGGTTGGTATCCAGCATCTCATGGTACACCGCGTCACAGTCCACCACCGTACCGCCCAGGGACTCAACTGCACGGAGGGCACTGGTCTTGCCGGCGCCGGTGCCGCCGGTCAGTCCCAAAATCACCCGTTCGCCGGAGGCCTCTACCACATGGAAGCCCGCCGCCTTTTTCAGGCGGTTGCCAATGGCCAGGCCCAGGCCGCGGTTATCCGGACACTGGGCGTAAATTTCCGTGACGGGGCTGGTATCGAAGGTTCGCAGCGCATCGAACACCCGTTGGGCCTGGATCAGCTTGTCATCTCCGGGGCCAAGGGTGTGCACCTCCTGCTCCGGAAACAGATCGGCGAATTCATCAAAGCAAACCACACCGGAGGTCGCCCCTACCCGCCGCAGGATCTCCTGGGCCGACTCCTCCGGGGCTCCGGTCACCACTGTCACCGGCGCTTTCGGCGCATAATGGCGGTACTTCATTCCCGGCGCCTTGGGTTTTTCCCCCTCCTGCAGAGGACTGGTAACTGCCTTATCTACCTCGATTTGTCCGATGAGTCTCTCTAAATCCTCCAGAGGCAGTCCGCCGGGCCGCAGCAGCCGGGGCGGATCACAGGTCAAATCCAGAATGGTGGACTCCACGCCTACCATACAGGGCCCGCCATCCACCACCGCATCAATTTTGCCGTCCATGTCCTCCAGCACATCCTGAGCCGTAGTGCAGCTGGGGCGGCCGGAGATATTGGCGCTGGGGGCGGCAATGGGAATTCCCGCCTCCCGGATAATGGCCAGGGTCACTGGATGGTTGGGGCAGCGCATGGCCACCGTATCCAGCCCGGCCGTCGTCTCGTCCGGAATCGTGGGTTTCCGTTTCAAGATCATGGTCAAAGGGCCCGGCCAGAATTTTCTGGCCAGCACGTAGGCCAGCGGCGGCACGTCCGAACAGTACCGGGGCAGCCACTGAGGACCGGTAACATGGAGAATCAGGGGGTTGTCGTTTGGCCGGCCCTTGGCCTCAAAAATCCGTCTGACCGCTTTTCCATCCAGGCCGTTGGCTCCCAAGCCGTAAACCGTCTCCGTGGGAATGGCCACCAGGCCGCCCTCCCGCAGGATTTTTGCTGCGGCGGAGATCTTATCTTCCATCTCTTTCTGAGGGCCCTTGGTATCCCGCAAATCAAAATATAAAGTCTGCATAACCTCGCCTCTATCTCTCTTCATCGGGCCAGCGCCCGTCTGCATTCTATTTCATCGTACAAAAAGCTGCCCAGGACAGGACGCACAGTATGCCTGGGCCTCTTTTCGCCTCACATCTGATTCTCCCTGCCGTTTTTCAGTTTTTCTGCTTGGTCAGCGGCGGTCAGTGCATCAATCAGCTCGTCCAAATCGCCGTTCATCACCGCGTCAATCTTATAGAGCGTGAGACCAATACGGTGGTCCGTCACCCGGCCCTGCGGAAAATTATAAGTCCGGATGCGCTCGCTGCGGTCACCGCTGCCCACCTGGCTGCGGCGGATTTCCGCCGTGGCGGCCGCCTGTCTGGCCTGCTCCATCTCATAGAGGCGGGAGCGAAGCACCTTCATAGCCTTGTCCTTGTTCTTATACTGACTCCGCTCATCCTGGCACTCCACCACCAGCCCCGTGGGCAGGTGGGTAATGCGGATGGCGGATTCCGTCTTGTTGACATGCTGTCCGCCGGCACCGGAGGCCCGATAGGTGTCAATCTGCAGATCCTTGGGGTCGATTTCGCATTCCACGTCCTCTGCCTCCGGCAGCACTGCTACCGTGGCGGCGCTGGTATGGATACGCCCGCCGGACTCCGTCTCCGGCACCCGCTGAACCCGGTGGACGCCAGATTCAAACTTCAGCCTGGAAAAGGCATCCTCGCCCTCAATGAGGACACTGCACTCCTTCACGCCTCCAAGCTCCGTCTCATTCAGGTTCACCATATCCAGTTTCCAGCCCCTGGTATCGGCGTACATGGTGTACATTCGGAGAAGAGAAGCCGCGAACAGAGCCCCCTCCTCTCCGCCGACACCGCCGCGGATCTCCATAATCACATTGCGGCTGTCATTGGGGTCTCTTGGCAGCAGCAGCCGCTTCAGTTCCTCCCGAAGCTGCTCCTGCCGTTCCTTTGCTGCAGCCAGCTCCTCCTGCGCCAGATCCCGGAACTCCGGGTCATGAAGCAGTTCCTCTGCAGCGGCCCGGTCCTCCTCTGTCCGCACATAGGCCCGGTAGGCCGCAGTCACCGGCTCCAGTTCCTTCAGCTCCCGGCTGACCGCCTTTAACCTCTCCGCATCGCCGTAGATGGAGGGATCCTCCAGTTGGGCCTGCAAGTCCTCACAGCGAAGGGCAATCTCCTTTAGTTTTTCCAGCATGGGGCATCTCCTCTCCTGTTTTTGAACAAAAAGATGCCGTTTCTACCGCTTTGCCGCCAGGAACTCCCGCACCTGGCGGAGAAATTCCTCCTGCCAGAAGCTGTATCCCACGGAGTCTGCCCGCAGAGAAACCGCGGTCCGGTGCCCTCTCGGTACATACAGGTCCATCTGGTCGTAGACCTCTTCAAACTTGCCCTCACTGCTGCGGGTGACCACATAGGCCGCGTTTTTCAGCTCCCGGCCGTGCTCCTTCAAAAAGGTACGGACCACGCTGCTGCACCGTCCCGCCCACACGGGCGTGCCCACAATCACCAGGCGGTATTTTCCAAGGGGCTGTTCCGTCTCGTAGTGGGAAAGAGGCTGCGTGGTTTTCCGCATGGCGTCCAGGCCGCAGCGAAGGGCACCCTTGAAGCCGCCACGCTCCACCGCGTCCCGGATTTTCACCGTTTCCGCGCCAAGCGCTTCCGCAATCTCCTCCATGGCTTTCTTGGTATGTCCCGTCCGGGAATAATAGATACATAAAATGTCGTTCATAGATACCTCCGCATCAGGATTTCAGTCAAACAACACCGTTTTCACCACGGCGAAGGCCTCCCGCAGGTAGTAGTTCACCGTCAGATGGATCCAGGGCAGCTTGGCTGGGATGCCAATCACAGCCCCGTACCCTGTTTTCTCTTCCGCAATCAACTCCGCCCGGGCGATGTGGAAGTCGTTGGTCACTACTGCCACACGGTCCGCCGCCGGGTCGATGCCCTCTTCTTCCAGCAGAATCTTGGAAAAGGAAAAGTTCTCCGCCGTGTTGGCGGCCTGCTCCTCCAGAATCAGACGGTCCGGATTCACCCCCCGCTCCGTCAGCCAGTTGTACATGCATCGGGCCTCGGTGATCTCCTCTCCATAGCCCTGGCCGCCGGTGAGCACCACCGGCCCCTCCGGACAGCGATACTCCAGATAGTCCAGTGCCGTCTCCAGCCGGGTTTGCAGGGAGAGGGACGGCTGGGAACCATTGACCCCCGCCCCCAGCACAATGACCGCGTCCGCCGGAAGGGCCCTGAGGTCGCTGTTTCCACGGTTGATGACAAAGATCTCGATACAGCACAAAATCGTCAGGACAATGGATATGCAAAAGTAGAATCCTTTTCGCACAAACGCCCAACCTCCGCCGCGGTCGGCAAGCCGTTCCAGCAGCGCGGACAGAGCCAGTGCCAGTGCCGTGCCCAGCAGCAAAAAACCGGAAAACCGCATTCCCCACAGGCGAACCGTTATCAAAACGAAGCCCGCCAGAGCCAGTGCGGCGGCCACGGCGTATTGGACTTTTTCTCTCTTTTTCATATCGTCCTCCGCGGGTGCTTCGGAAGCAGGTGATCAGTCCCCTGCTTCCTCGCTGAGCTGCTCCCACTTTTCATAGAGTCCATCCAGTTCAGATTGGACCGTCTCTTTTTCCTTCATCAGCTCATTCAGCTTCTCATAGTCGCAGGCCGCAGCCTCCATGTCGGCATCCAGCGCGGCAATATGCTCCTCCGCCCTGGCAATATCCCGCTCACAAATAGTCAGCTGACGGCGGGCGGCCTGCTGGGCTTTGTTGCCGCGCTGCGGCCGTTCTGCAGCAGGCTTTTCCCTGACAATCTTCGGTGCCGGGGATTTTTCCGCTTCCTCCTGGGCCTTTACCTGCCGGTACTGGGTGAAGCCCATGGGATAGTCGGTGATGGTGCCGTCCGCCAGTTCCCAAATGCGGGTGGCAAAGCGGTTGATAAAGTAGCGGTCATGGCTGACGAACAGCAGCGTCCCGTCATAGGCCTCCACCGCCTCCTCAATCCACTCCCGGGACGCAATGTCCAGATGGTTGGTGGGCTCGTCCAGAATCAAAAAGTTAATCTCATCGTCCATCAGCATGCAAAGCCGCAGGCGGCTCTGCTCTCCGCCGGAGAGGACGGAGACAGGCTTGAATACATCCTCCCCCCTGAATTCATAGGCTGCCAGCCGGTTTCTGGCGGATTGGGCAGAGAGGCCCTTTTTGGCAGCCATCATATTCTCCACCAGATTCCAGTCCGGGTGATCAAAGTGAATGATCTGAGGCAGATACGCCGATCGCACCTGGGGGCCGGTTTTGATGCGTCCATCGTCCGGATACAGCTCCCCCATCATCATCTTGATCAGGGTTGATTTTCCGGTGCCGTTGTCTCCAATGAGGGCAATCCGTTCGCCTCCCTCAATCTTCAGACTGATCCCGTCGAAGAGGTGCTTGTCCCCATAGGACTTCGCCACATTCCGCAGAGAGAGTACCTCGTCTCCATGGAACTCTGCGGCATTGAAGCGGGCGTCCATCTTCCGGGCCTGGGTCGGTTTGGAGGTTGTGCGCATCCGCTCGATGCGCCGCTCCATGGAAATGGCCCGGCGGTAGGTTTTGTCCATTCCCTGGAATGCCCACAGCCGCAACTGCTCAGCCGCCTTTTCCAACTGCTCAATCTTAGCCTGTTCTTTTTCGTACTGCTTCATGCGCTCTTGAAAGCGCCGCTCCTTCTCCACAGCGTAAAAGCTGTAGTTCCCGCTATAAAACTCAGCCTTGCCGTCGACCACCTCAATGACCCGGGTGACCGTGCGATCCAAAAAATACCGATCGTGTGAAATGGCCACCACCGTTCCGGGAAAGGTGCGGATATAGGACTCCAGCCACTCGGTTGCGTGGAGATCCAAATGGTTGGTGGGCTCGTCCAGCAGCAGAATGTCCGTGTCCTCCAGAATCAGACGGCCCAGATTGACCCGGGTCTTTTCGCCGCCGGAGAGGCTGTCGAACAATTGGCCCCGCTGCTCAGCGCTGATGGAAAGGCCGTTGGCCACCTTATTGACGGCCACATCGGTATCATAGCCGCCAAAGACCTCAAACCGCTCGCTGATGGCGCCATAACGCTTCAGAACGGCCGGGTCGTTTTCTCCCGCAGCCATGCGTGCAGCCAGTGTCTCCATCTCCTCCGCCAAAGCGTGCAGTCTGGCAAAGGCCGTGCGCAGCACGTCCTCCACCGTATATCCGGCGGGATAGACGGGGATCTGCGAGATAAGCCCCAGCCGCCGCTCCTGGCCGATGGTCACCTGCCCCTCGTCATACTCCATTTCTCCCGTTAAAATTTTAAAAAGTGTGGTTTTGCCGGCACCGTTTTTGCCCAGCAGGCCCACCCGTTCGCCCTGGTCGATCTGAAAAGTGAGGCCGTTCAAGACATTATGCCCCACTTCAAAGGACTTGACCAGGCCATTGACCTGTATCTCAATCATATGCGTGCTGCAGCTGCTCCACAATCCAGCCGAAGTGCATGGCGTGGGATGCCTTTACCAACATGGCGGTATTGGGTCCCAGCTGCTGAGCCAGCTCGTGGATGGCCTCCTCCTTGGTGGAAAAATGCAGAGCGTCTCCGCCGCTCTGGGTGGCACCATCGGCAATCTTCGCGGCTTTGCCACCGATGGCAGCCACAAAATCGATGCCCAGCATGGCCGCCAGCGCCCCCATATTATAGTGAGCCTGGGCCGTCAAATCGCCCAGCTCTCCCATATCGCCCAAAACCGCAATTTTGCGGTCGCATTCTGTTTTTGCCAAAATCTCCAGCGCCGCTGTGACAGACTGGGGGTTGGCGTTGTAGCAATCGTCCAGAACCAGGCGGTTTTCCGGCAGGCGGACAATCCGCATCCGGGATCCGGCAGGCTCATACTGCCCCACACCGCGGACAATCTCCTCATGGCTGAGCCCCAGCTGTTCTCCAATGGCCACGGCCATGGAGGCAGAGTAGGCCATGTGCTCTCCGGGGGCGGGAACAGACAGATGATAGGTGTCCTTTTCCGTGGTAACCGTACAGGTGATGCCCTCCACGCCGTGGTCAGCCAGATCGCCGATCCGGACGCCGCAGTGCTCCGATTGACCGCAGCGGACGATATGAAAAGGAAGAGCCAAAGTGTTCAGCAGTGCATCGTCTCCATTGAGAACAGCAGTGCCGCCCTCTTTCAGGTTTTCAAAAATCTCACACTTGGCCTTTAAAATGCCCTCCCGGCTGCCCAGGAATTCAATATGGGCATCACCGATGTTGGAGATCACCGCGATGTCCGGCTTTACCATCTCTCCCAGGTAGCGAATCTCTCCAAAGTGGTTCATCCCGGTCTCAATCACAGCCGCTTGATGATCTGGCTCCAGCTGCAGCAGCGTCAGGGGTGTGCCAATATCGTTGTTAAAATTCTCCGGCGTTTTCAGCACCCGGTACTTTGCCCCCAGAACGGCGGCAATCATCTCCTTGGTGGTGGTCTTGCCGACACTGCCGGTGATTTGAATCACGGGGATGGAAAACCGCTCCCGATAATAGGCTGCCAGCCCCTTCAGGGCCAGGCGGGTATCATCCACCTTAATATAAAACTTATCGTCCCTGAGGGAGACCGGCAGCTTCGCGCAAAGACAGCCGGCGGCACCGGCGTCCAGCGCGGCGTCAATAAAATCGTGGCCGTCAAACTTCTCTCCCCGCCAAGGGACAAACAAGCAGCCCGGCGTCAGTTTCCTGCTGTCGGTGCACACGGCCGTGACGGCCGCCGCGCCCTCCTGCGGATTCCACCAGATGCCGTCCACTGCGGCTGCGATTTCCGTTACTGTCATAGGCAGCATATCAATAATCTCTCCTCTTTACGCCCAAACTGAGCTGGACAATCTCCTCACAGAGCTGGCCATAGGGCATTCCAACCGCAGCGGCTTCCTTGGGAACCAGGCTGGCGGGTGTCATGCCGGGGAGGGAGTTGACCTCTAGGCACCAAGGCCGACCCGCCGCATCTAAAATAAAATCCGTCCTGGAATAGGCGGCAAGCCCCAGTGTCTGGTGAAGCTTCAGTGCCAGATCCCCCATCTCCCGCTGCTGCGCCTCTGTGATGGGGGCGGGGCAAAGCTCCTGGGCACCTCCGCTTTGATACTTGGCTGCATAGTCAAATTCTTTGCTGGCTGGAACAATTTCCACCGCCGGCAGCGCCCGGTCCCCCAGAACGCCAACTGTCATGTCCCGGCCATAAATGCGCTCCTCCACCAAAACCTCGTCTCCGTAACGCAGGACCTCCGTCAACGCCATCCGCAAAGCCGCCCGATCCTCCGGTAAGTACACGCCCAAAGACGACCCGCCGCCGGTAGTTTTCACCACACAGGGCATGGGCAGTGTCTCTGCCAGGGTCTCCACATCTTCGGGGCCATAGTGCAGCAGCTGCCACTTGGGCGTCGGAATGCCCGCTGTATCCATCATCCGCTTGGTGACTGCCTTGTCCATGGCCATGGCGGAGGGCAGATAGCCGGAGCCCGTATACTGGACATCCAGGAGATCCAACGCCGCCTGAATACGGCCGTCCTCCCCGTCCTGGCCGTGAAGGCCCAAAAACACAATGTCCGAAAGCGCACAAAGATCCAGCACATGGGGACCAATATGGCTTGGACTCTGATCTTTCCGCTGCCGCCGTACGGCGGCAAGATCCGGGGCCGCTGTACGGATTTCAACGCTGGGGCATAGTCCGTCCGGGGCGTCAAACAGCGTTTCCAAATCCGCCGGAACCTCCTCCAGTCCTAAAAACAAATCCACCAGAATGGCGCGGTGTCCATTCCCCCGCAGAGCACGGCACACGCTGGTACCCGTCACCAGGGAAACCTCTCGCTCCGTGGAAATACCGCCCGCCAGTACAACAATTTTCATATAGAGAGTCCTCTCTTCCCTCCCGTGGGAGGCCGATTTTACAAGATTGCATATACATTTACATACTAATTCTATTATAATCTTACACAGTTTAGCACAAACGGATATTGAATACAACTGCAAAAACAGGCCACCCGGCATTTTCGCCGGGTGGTCCAATGTTTTTCCTGATTCCAGCTGAATTTTTGGCAAAGCGTTTTTTGCAATCAGCCAAGCCAGTCAAAAAGGCCTGTGTCCTCACCATCCAGCAGAGTCTTGGAGGCAGAGATCATCCGAGCGGCATCAGCCCTGGTAACCGGCTCTGACATGGCAGCGCTTCCAAAGCTGCCGGCAGCAAAGACGCTGACAGACTCCATATTGCCCACGGCCTGGGCGGCCCAGGAGGGCACGGCCTCCCTGTCAGCATACCAGGTTTCCAGGTCCACATCTCCCAGATTCAGTACCCGGTTCAGCACCGTGGCCGCTTCGTTAAAGGTAATGGGCTCTTCCGCGCGGAATGCCACGCCCTCCGCCGTGGAGGTCCCCTGGATAATTCCGTCGGACACACCGGCGGCGGCATAGGCTTTTGCCCAAGTGGGGATGGCCGCGTCGTCACAGAAGCCGGTCATGGTGACGGCAGTCACATCCCGCCCGGCAGTTTCCATCACCATGGCCAGGAATTCACTCCGGGAAACCGTCTTATCCGGTTCGAAATAGTACTGTTCTCCAATTTTTGCACCGGTAAAGATCCCCTCCTCCGCCAGACGCTGGGCGGCAGCTGCAGCCGTGCTGCCATCGGTGTCAGAGTAAGTCACGCCGGACTTGGCTTTGGAGATGGTAACTGTGACGGCAGCAGGCTGCGAGACATTGCCCGCGCTGTCCGTTGCGGTATAGGTGAAGCTGTCGCTGCCGGTGACGCCATCGTTGGGGGTGTACGTGAAGTTGACACCGTCAATGGTGACGGTGCCCTTTTTGGGCATGTCCGCTACAGCGAAGGTGATATCGTCCCCCTCGCTGTCAGTTGCCAGGAACTGCGCCTGATAAGGGATGTTGCGGTAGGTGGCAATTTCCAGTTCCCGCGCAATGGGGGCTCCCTCCTGCGGCTGGACAGGCTGCTTTTTGCTGCCGAACAGTGCCGAGGCGCTCACTGTCAGCAGCAGCGCGGCAGACAGGGCAAGCACGGAGATGCGTTTCATAGAATGAATCTTCAAGTCGATCGGACCTCCTGTTTTAAATTAGTACAGGAATAGTGTTTTCCCGTCCGTCAGAATTATACAAAAAAGGCAGCCGGAAGCAGTGCTTCCGACTGTCTTTTTTGAAATGAGGATTCAGCGCAGCGCCCGAATGGGCCGCCGCATATAAGGCGATCGTTTTTTAATACCGGAAACCACACCCATGGCCATGTACAGCGTCACAATGGAGGATCCGCCATAACTGAAAAAGGGCAGCGTAATGCCGATGGTGGGCATCACGAACAGGCACATGCCGATGTTGATAATCGTCTGAAAAATCAGCATGGCCGCCATACCGACGCAGACATAGCACTGAAACGGCGTCTGGGCGCGCTTTGCCACCAGCAGCACCCGGATGATAATGGCCGTCAGCAATATGATGATCGCAAGGCAGCCCAGCATTCCCAGTTCTTCCCCCGTGACGGAAAAGATAAAGTCCGTCCACCGGTACGGCAGGGAACTGTTGTAGCTGCTCTGGGTTTGGGTGCCATTCAGATATCCCTGGCCGGAAATGCCGCCGGATCCCAGCGCCAGAAGGCTCCGGCTCTGCTGCCAGCCGGTGTCCAGCGGCTTATACGTATGGTCAAACAGCACAATAAAGCGATCCTTCATATAGGGCGGCATCAGATCCAGTACCCAGGCCGCCGCAAAAGCCCCGCTGCCGCCCGCCAGCAGCAGCACAAACCACCGCAGGGCAAAGCCGGCTACAAAGGCCATTGCCAAAAAGATGAAGAGAAATACCAGCGCGTTGCCCATATCCTTGGAAATGAGCACATACCACCCCATCAGCGCCAGGGTGTGCCCCGCCACCAAAAAAGCGGAGTGGAAGGAGCGGAGATCCCGCCTATCCTCCCGCAGCCATTCCAGCTGTTTGGCCAGCAGCAGGGTGAAGGTGATCTTTACCACCTCCGCCGGACCGATGCTGAATGGAATGCCGGGAAATTTCAGCCAGGCGTTGTTTCCGTAATCCTCCCCGCCCACGCCAAAAGGCGTCAGCAGCAGCCCGATAAAAACCACATTGAAAACCGCAATCCACTTCCACCGTTTCATCAAAAGCTCCACGTCCATCATGGAGAAGAAAATATACATGCAGATGCCCAACAGCATGGCGGCCGTCTGCACAATGACATAGCGGCTGGTGTTGATCCGGTAGTGGGCGGCGCTGAAAATCATGACAATGCCATAGATGGTGGACACGCAGCAAAGCCCCAGCAGGACCAGATCCGCCTGCTGGAAAAAATCCGCCAATATTCCCTTCAGCCTGTTCAGCATGGGTGCACTCCGTTTCTGTCCGTCGTTGAAATCCAGTGTTTCCGCAGAGGGAAAGCAGATGCAGTATACCACAAACCGCCCCCGGTGTAAACGCCGGCCATGCCATTTTACACTCTGTTCAATTTCTCTTTTCTCCAGAGTGTTCACCGGGCGGAGATTTGACATTTACACCGCGCCGGAAATGTGGTATACTGAGTCGATTTTGAAAGATACCAGAAAGGATGGCAGCTTCGTGGAATATCTCTCACACAGCGAGGCGGAGACCGAGGCCATCGGCGAGCGCCTTGCGCAGTCCCTCCCTCCCGGAACGGTGCTGGCTTACCGCGGTGGTCTTGGCATGGGCAAGACCGCGTTTACCCGCGGGCTTGCCCGGGGGCTTGGCTATTCCGGCCGGGTCACCAGCCCTACCTTTACCATCGTGAACGAATACGAGGGCCGCGTCCCTCTGTTTCACTTTGACATGTACCGCCTGGAGGACGCCGATGCCCTGTTCGATATCGGCTGGGAGGACTATCTGGACCGGGACGGCGTCTGCGCCGTGGAGTGGAGCGAGCGGGTAGCGGACGCCCTGCCGGGGGATACGGTATGGGTCACCATTGCCCGGCACCCCGACAGTGACAGCTGGCGAACCATTACCATAGAGGGAGGCGGCACGGCATGAAAATCCTGGCGCTGGAAACCTCGGCCAAGGCGGTGTCCGCCGCCGTGGTGGAGGATGGAAAGCTTCTGGCCAGCGGTTATCAGGACACCGGCCTCACCCACAGCCGTACCCTGATGCCCATTGTGGAGCACCTCTTCAAAAATACAGATATGCAGCTTTCCGACATGGACGCCGTCGCCGTGGCCAGAGGGCCGGGCTCCTTTACCGGCATCCGCATCGGCGTGGCGGCCGCCAAGGGACTGGCCATGGCAGCTGGGAAGCCGGTAATCGGCGTCTCCACCCTGGAGGCCATGGCCTGGAATGTGGCCCATGTGGACGGACTGATTCTCTGCGCCATGGACGCGCGGCGCAGTCAGATTTACAACGCGGTATTTGAGGCCGAAAGCGGCCGGCCGGTCCGCCGGTCTCCCGATCGGGCCATTGCCTTGGAGGATCTGGCCGCCGAGCTGGCAGACGATATCTCCCCCAAGATCGTTGTGGGAGACGGTGCCGCCCTGTGCTTCCGGTATCTGACGGAGCGGGGCATTCCCTGCCGCCTGGCGCCCCCCCACCTTTTGATGCAGAGCGCCGCGTCCGTTGGCTTTGCCGCGGAGACAGCCGCGCGAAGCGGTGAATTGCAGACAGCACAGGAACTTGTGCCCGTCTACCTGCGTCTTTCCCAGGCAGAGCGGGAGCGAAATGAACGATTGAAAAAGGAGCAGATGAAATGAGCGGAACTGTACACATCATGGACCATCCCCTGGTGGCCCACAAGCTGACCATCCTGCGGGACAAAAACACCAGTGTCAAGGATTTCCGGGAGATCGTATCCGAAATCGGCATGCTGATCACCTATGAGGCCACCCGGGATCTGCCGCTGACCACCAAGGAGGTGGAGACGCCCATCTGCAAAACCACCGCCCCCACTCTGAAGGGCAAGAAATTTGCGGTGGTGCCTATCCTGCGGGCGGGCCTTGGCCTGGTGGACGGTGTTCTCCGGATGGTACCCGGCGCACGGGTGGGCCACATCGGCATGTTCCGGGATGAGGAGACGCTGGAGCCCCATGTCTATTTCTGCAAAATGCCCAAGGATATTGCAGACCGGGACATTATGATTGTGGATCCCATGCTGGCCACCGGAGGCAGCGCAGAGGCCGCCATTGCCGAGATGAAGAAGCGGGGCTGCACCAACATCAAGCTGATGGTATTGCTGGCAGCGCCGGAGGGGATCCGGCACATCCAGGAGACCCATCCCGATGTGGACATCTATTGCGGCGCGGTGGACGATCATTTGAATGAAAACGGCTATATCGTGCCGGGCCTTGGCGATGCGGGCGACCGGATTTTCGGAACAAAATAACAAAAACCGCCGGACACGTGTCCGGCGGTTTTTTTATTCCGCGCTGATATAGCACTCTTCCGCTTCTTCCAGCGCCGCTTTCAGCTGCTCTGCCGCAGCGTCCGCCCGTCCGGCGGCAAGCAGGTCAATGCTGTTGGACGCCGCCTCGCACAAAATCGCATACATGTGCTGATATCTTGATTCCTCCATACAGCTTCACTCCTTCTCCAGAGATGGTTTCTGTTCATCTTCAAATTTTATGTACTTACTTCGAGTACGTTTTAAACATAATATCTCAAAATGTACTTAAAATCAACTCATACTTTATAATATATGGGTTGTGAGAATGTGGTAGCTAAAAAGGGAAAGCATCTCGGTCTCCGCATTGATCCGGAAACGCATGATAAGTTATACTATATCGCAGAATATGAAGGCCGGAGTGGCAATGGTCAAGTTCTCCATCTGATTCGTCGTTGTATTGAAGATTTTGAAAAGGAACACGGGAAAATTGATCTGAAAGAACCTTCGGAGTAACTCCGAAGGTTCTTTTTTAATAGATGCACGTATAGACCCCGATCCACTGAAGCGCCGCCGCAGCCAGCACAAACAGGTGCCACAGGCAGTGATCGTATTTCCGGCTGCGGGCAAAGGGAATCATGCCCACCGTGTAGACAATCCCCCCCACCAGAATGAACCACAAAAGCGGCCGGTTGTGGACGTAAAAATCAGGGATGAACATCAACCCGCTCCAGCCGATGAGGAAATACAGCGTATAGTGCAGCGGCCGCCACCTGCCGGGGCCGAATACAGCAATCAGCGTGACACCGAAGAGAATCACGCCCCACTGGATGCAAAACAGCGTGATTCCCATCCTGGTTCCCTGATACACCAGAAAAATCGGGGCGAAGGTCCCCCCAATCAACAGGTAGATGGACATGTAGTCAAACCTGCGGCACACCCGCTTGGCGGTGGAGCCGCTTTTCATGGCGTGGTACACACAGCTCATGCCCATCATCACAATCATGCTGATCCCATATACGCAGGAGGCCAGCACCGCCAGGCCGCCCTCCGCCCGCTGCAGCAGCAGCACCATCCCCGCCACCGCCAGCAGCGCGCCCACACCGTGGGTAACTGCGTTGAACACCTCTTCCCCCACCGTCAGACGCGGCGGCTCGTTCAAGGCCCGGGTGCGGGCCCGCCGTACAGACCGGGCCCTGGCCCGGCACATCTCTCTTGTCATCGGCATCGCTTCCATTCGCTCTCGTCTCCTGTTTTTCTCCGTAATTTTATCATATAGTTTTAGAAACTATATTACACGATTTCATTTAGCTTTTCAAGTAGTTTTTGTGCTTTTTTGCTGGCGATACTGGAAAATTTTCCGACAAAAAAAGAGGACGCCAAGCATCCTCTTTTTCAGTTCCAAAATTCCGTCTGTCCGGCCAGGCCGATGTCCGCCGCGCGGAACACCGGGTCCCTCCCCGCCCGCTTCTGCGTTTGGTAGTCCTTCAGTGCCAGAAGGGCGGGCTTTGCCAGCAGCAAAATGGCCGGCAGGTTGATGAGGGCCATCAGGCCCATGGTGACGTCGGCCGTGTCCCACACCAGGGAGAAATCCATCTGGGCGCCGAAGAATACAATCACCGCCGCAAGCAGGCGGAACACCGCCAGCTCCCAGCGGCGGGCGTCCCGCCGGAGGAGATACTGGAGATTGCTCTCACAGTAATAGTAATTGCCCAGAATCGTGGTGAAGGCAAACAGCAGCATGGTGCCGGTGATAAACCAGCGGCCAAAGGGGCCGAAGGTGCCGGACATGGCCGCTTGGACATAAGGCACACCCTTCAGCGCCGCGTCCGGCTCCACGCCGGAACACAGACACAGCAGCGCCGTGGCAGAACAAATCAGCAGCGTGTCGATGAACACGGAGAGCATCTGGGCCAGCCCCTGCTTCACGGGGTGGGACACAGAGGCGGCCGCCGCCGCGTTGGGCGCGGATCCCACGCCGGCCTCGTTGGAAAAAAGCCCCCGCTTGATGCCGTACATCATGGCAGAGCCGGTAAAGCCTCCGAAGATGGCCTGGAAGTCAAAGGCATTTTCAAAGATGGACGCAAACACCTTCGGCAGCAGCCGAATGTGAAGCGCAATCATCACCAGCGCCATCAGCACATAGGCGCCGCCCATCACCGGCACCAGAATGCTGGTAATCCTGGACAGCCGCTTTCCGCCGCCAAAAATGCACACCGCCGTGGCCAGCGCCAGCAGTCCTCCCGCCGCAGCGGGCAGCTTCGGCCCGGAAAAGGCATAGCCGGAGAAGGCGTCCACCAGATTATAGGACGCCACCATGTTGAAGCCCACCAGGTACGTGAGAATCAAAAACACAGAGAAGGCAGCAGCCAGCCCACGGCTGCCCAGCACCCGCTCAATATAATAGGCGGGGCCGCCGCGGCTGCCGCCCGCACCGTCGTGGACCTTGTAAATCTGGGCCAGCGTGCTCTCGATAAAGGCGGATGCGCCGCCCAGCAGCGCCACCATCCACATCCAGAACACGGCTCCCACGCCGCCCAGGCAGATGGCGATGGACACCCCGGCGATATTGCCGGTGCCCACCCGGGAGGCCGTGGAGATCATGAGCGCCTGAAAGGAGGACACGCCGTCCCCGTGGGATTTCTCCCGCAGAACACGGAACGCCTCTCCAAACAGGCGCAGCTGCACAAAGCGGGTGCGGAGGGTGAAATACAGCCCCGCCCCCAGCAGTAAAATGACCAATATATAGGTATACAGCCAGTCCACCAGGGTGGAAATGAGCGTTGCCAGCATGAAGTACTTCCTTTCTTATGGAAATCCCCGCTGTTTGCAGGAACGATTTTTTCTCCGCCCGCAAACAGCGGCCTGACCAGAATATCAGAAAGCCCTCTCTTTTGTCAATTCTCTTTTGCACTTTGCAGCCCATGGTAAAACTATGCAACAGCACCTTCCGTTCTCCTGCATCTGTCAGGGCTCGCACGCCGTCAGGCGCTCCGTCTCCGGGTCAAACGCCAGCCGGGCAGAACCGCCGTCAGCCGTCTCACATACCAGCAGCAGTCTGCCGTCCGTCTGCCACTCCAGTCCCCAAATGGCGGTTTCCAGCCCGTCCCACTTCTGAAGGTCATACGTCTTGCCCCAGGCTCCCTCTCCCGGATTTTTCCAGCCGACTAAAAATTCCGTAGGCGTGTCCGTCAAGGCCGCTTCCCAGATCCCGTCGGCAGACCACACCCGGTAGCGGGTAACATTCCCCGCCATCCGGTCCGCCGTCATCTGTTCGGCGGCGTCCACCGCCTCCGGCGCCGCTGTGCCTTCGGGCACCAGGCAGGCCAGTTCCTTGCCGGCGTATCGTTCCGCCGTGGGCCAGTCCACGCCGTTGGAAAGATATAGGTTCGCGCCGTCGGTGACGATGTAGGAAAACCGCGCCTCCGTCATCTCACCACCGTTCCACATCCGCCAGAGAAGGTGGCCATTTTCAAAAATCGTGTCAGTCACCATGGCCGCCGCTCCGCCGTCATCCTGAACAGTGCGCAGTTGGCAGGGCACACCCAAGCGGACCTTATCCAAAAATATCGCCACGGCCCCGCCGTTTTCCACATCGCCCACGGTATACACCACATCGTTCTCCGTTGCCGTGCCACCACCGTAATCATCCGGCAATTCTTCCAGGCGGGAAAACCCATAGGGCCGTTCTGCAGAGACGGCAGCCCCCTCTTTGAGGGTAAACTCCCCGGCGGTGCCTTCCTTCACAATTCGGTAAGTGCCGCCGCTGGAAAAGTCATAGTCGAACATGGAAAAGCTGCAGGGAAACGCGGCGGTTTCCCCCGCCGGGATCACCAGCGCCATAGCGTTCCAGGCGGCGTTTTCCACAAAAGGCACCTGGTACCACGTTCCATTATCCCCCAGTGTCTCCAGCGCATACTCTGTCCCCACCTCGGCATCCTCGTCGCCCTCGTTGGTCAGCAGGAACCATACTTGATTTATGGACGGGTCGTAGCTCTCCCATTCCGTGGTCAGCGTGAATTTCCCGACCGGTTCTCTCTGGCCAATCTCGCTCTCCGGCATGGTGTACTCTCCGGCCGGCGGGTCTGTTCTCTCCGCCCCGCAGCCTGCCAGCAGCAAAACCGCCAGCACCCATGTCAAAAGTTTTTTCATTCCTGCCGCCCCCCATTCTTTCTGTCCATCCAGACGGAATACACCCCAAAAAGTTCCCGCCAGCTTAACAGAGTGCACAAAATTCCCTTCCAAATTTTCCACTTGCATTTTAGCAAGTTTCACGCTACAATACAAGTACAAGCAAAGAATGATAGCTGCAACGTAGTGCCGCGCGCACGGGCTGACACCTATCATTCCGTTTTGATGGGTGTTTCAAGCCAAAGCCGGTTTGAGACGCCTTTTCTTTTTCATTCAGCAAGCAGCTTATCTGCGGGAAAATAAGGAGGTTTTACGATGATTTTACTGGCAAACGGAAAGCTCATCACCCGGGATCCCGGCGGCACCGGCTACTATCCCGATGGCGGCGTCGTCACGGACGGCGGCAAAATTCTGGAGGTGGGCAAAACTGCCGATCTGAGGACCAAGTATCCTCAGGCGGAATTCGTGGACGCCAAGGGCGGTATCATCATGCCCGGTCTTATCAACGCACACACCCATATTTATTCCGCCCTGGCCCGGGGCCTTGCCATTGACGGCTTCAACCCCACGAATTTCTATGAGGTTCTCGACGGCCAGTGGTGGTATATCGACCGGAATCTGGATCTGGAGGCCACGAAAGCCTCCGCCCAGGCACTGGTCATTGACAGCATCAAGCAGGGCGTCACCACCATTTTTGACCACCACGCCTCCTTCTGTGAAATTCCCGGTTCTTTGCTGCAGATTGCCCAGGTGACAAGGGAATTCGGCATGCGGGCCAGCCTGTGCTATGAGGTCAGTGACCGGGACGGCGAGGAGAAGTCCCTCCAGTCCGTCCAGGAAAACAAGAACTTTATCGACTACTGTGAGAAAAATCCCAGCGATATGCTGAAGGCCATGTTCGGCGGCCACGCCCTGTTCACGATTTCCGACAAGACCTTTGACCGGATGCAGGCAGCCAACAATGGCCGGGTCGGCTACCACATCCATGTATCCGAGGGTATGAACGACGTGTATGACAGCCTCCAGAACTACGGCCGCCGTCCTGTTCAGCGGCTCCAGGACCACGGCATTCTGGGCGAAAAAACCATTCTGGGCCACTGCATCCATGTGAACACTGCTGAGATGGACATCATCAAGGCAACAAACACCATGTGCGTCAACAACCCCGAGAGCAATATGGGCAACGCCGTTGGCATCTCCCCCGTGCTGCAGCTCTACAAAAAGGGCATTTTGATCGGCATGGGCACCGACGCCTACACCAACGACATGCTGGAATCCATCAAAGTGGCCCTGTGCTCCCAGCGGCACAATGCGTGCCTCCCCGGCGTGGGCTGGTGCGAGGTCACCGACATGCTGTTCAAAAACAATGCCAAAATGGCGGAGCGGTGCGGTTTTCCCACTCTGGGCGTGCTGAAACCCGGCGCGGCGGCAGACGTCATCGTCATGGACTACAAGCCCTATACCCCGTTCTCCGATGCCAATATCGACGGCCACATGCTCTTCGGCATGACGGGCCGCCAGTGCCAGACCACCATGATCAACGGCAAAATCCTGATGCGGGACCGTGTCCTTACCGAAATTGACGAAGAGGCCGTCAATGCCCACATCCTGGAAAGCAGCAAGCGGCTGTGGGGCCGCCTGAACCACCGGGAATATTAAATAGGAGGAACATATCCGATGTCTGAACTGATGACCCCCATTCCCTTCCGGGAATTGATGACCTGGATCACCACTGAATATCAGCGGGACGGCTCTGTATTCGGCGTTCACAAACCCTATCGGGCGGGTGTGAAGAAGCTGCCCATCTTCGGCGAGACGATTGAAACGCCCTTCGGCCCCGCCGCCGGACCCAACACCCAGCTGGCGCAGAACATCATTGCCGGGTATTTCGGCGGCGCCCGGTTCTTTGAGCTGAAGACCGTCCAGAAGATGGACGGTGCGGAGCTGGCCGCCTGTATTTCCCGCCCCTGCATTCTGGCGGAGGACGAGTGCTACAACTGCGAGTGGAGCACGGAGCTTTACGTCCAGCAGGCCTTCGAGGAATATGTGAAGGCCTGGTGCGCTCTGAAAATTATGGCAAAGGTCTATGGTCTCGGTGACCCCAATGGGTTTGTGTTCAACATGTCCGTGGGCTATGACCTGGCCGGTATCCAGGGGGAGAAAATCGACGCTTTCCTGAACGGTATGATCGACGCCTCCGCCACCCCCATCTTCCAGGAGTGCATTGCTGTTTTGAAGGAGTTTTTCCCCCAGGAGAGCGCCTATATCGACGCTATCACGCCCCACGTCTCCGGCAGTGTGACGGTTTCCACCCTTCACGGCTGCCCGCCGGACGAGATTGAGCGCATTGCCAGCTACCTCCTTAAAAAAAAGCATCTGCACACCTTCGTCAAGTGCAATCCCACCATTCTGGGCTACGAGACCGCCCGCACCATTCTGGACGGCATGGGCTATGACTACATCGCCTTTGACGACCACCATTTCAAGGAGGACCTGCAGTACGAGGATGCAGTGCCCATGTTCCGCCGCCTGCTGGCCCTGGCGGCATCCTGCGGGCTGGAATTCGGCCTGAAGCTCTCCAACACCTTCCCCGTGGATGTGAAGGCCGGCGAGCTGCCCAGCGAGGAGATGTACATGGCGGGAAAGAGCCTCTTCCCCCTGACCTGCACCATGGCGGCCCGCATCGCAAAAGAGTTCGGCGGCAAGCTGCGCATTTCCTACGCCGGCGGCGCCGACGCGTTCAACATCGACAAGCTCTTTGCGTGCGGCATCTGGCCCATCACCATGGCCACCACCGAGCTGAAGCCCGGCGGCTACCAGCGGTTCAAGCAGATTGGCGACAAGCTGGACGGCCTTGCGTTCCGTCCCTTCACCGGCGTGGACGTCACCGCCATCGAGGCGCTGGCCCTCTCCGCCCGGACGGACAAATACCATCTGAAGGACATCAAGCCCCTGCCCCGGCGGAAGCTGTATGAAAAGGTTCCCCTGGTGGACTGCTTCACCGCCCCATGCAAGGGCGGCTGTCCCATTCAGCAGGACATTCCCGAGTATATCGAGCTGTGCCGCAAGGGTGCCTATTTCTCCGCGCTGGAACTGATTACCGAGAAAAACCCACTGCCCTTTATCACCGGCACCATCTGCGCCCACCGGTGCCAGACCAAGTGCACCCGGAACTACTATGACGAGTCCGTGCAGATTCGCGCCACCAAGCTGGTGGCAGCGGAGCAGGGCTACGACGCCCTGATACGAAAGCTCACCAAGCCCGCCCCGGCGGACACCAATGCCCGCGTGGCCATCATCGGCGGCGGCCCCACCGGCATGGCAGCAGCCTATTTTGTGGGCCGGGCCGGCATTCCCGTCACTGTTTTTGAGCGCTCCGACCGCCTGGGCGGCATCGTCCGCCAGGTGATTCCCGCCTGGCGCATCCCCGATGCCTCCATCGACAAGGACGAGGCACTGATGCGGAAGATGGGCGTGGAGGTAAAGCTGAACACCCCTGCTCCCTCTGTAGCCGATCTGAAGGCCCAGGGCTACACCCATATCTTCTTCGCTGTCGGCGCCTGGAAGGCCGGTAAGCTGGATATTCCCGGCAACGTAGTGCCCGTCATCGGCTGGCTGAAGGATCTGAAGGCCGGCAAGGACGTCTCCCTTGGCCATGTGGCCGTGGTGGGCGGCGGCAATACCGCCATGGATGCCGCCCGGGCAGCTTTGCGGGCCGGGGCCGCCTCCTCCACTCTGGTCTACCGCCGGACAAGGAAATACATGCCTGCCGACGCAGAGGAGCTGGAGCTTGCCATCGCCGACGGCGTGCAGTTCCTGGAGCTGGTAGCCCCCGTGGAGCAGAGGGACGGCCGCCTAGTCTGTGAGAAGATGCGCCTGGGCGAACCCGACGAAAAGGGCCGCCGGAAGCCCGAGCCTACCGGCGAGCGGGTGGAGATTCCCTGCGATACCGTGATTTCCGCCGTGGGTGAACGGGTGGATTCCGACCTCTTCACGCAAAACGGCATTGAAGTGGACGCCAAGGGTATTCCCGACTTCAAGACGAATCTTCCCGGCGTCTATGTGGGCGGCGACGCCATGCGCGGCCCCGCCACCGTGGTGGAAGGCATCGCAGACGCCCAGGGCTTTGCCAACGCGCTTCTCGGTGAGGCGCACGCATACAGCATTCCCGTCCGGGCCACAGCCACCCGGGAGGAGGCCATCGCCAAGAAGGGCATTCTCTGCGAATCCGCCAAGTGCGAAGGTGACCGGTGCCTGACCTGCAACGTGGTATGCCAGGTCTGCGCCGATGTGTGTCCCAACCGTGCCAATGTGGTCATCGAGCTGCCGGACGGACGGCATCAGATCCTGCATGTGGACCGGATGTGCAATGAGTGCGGAAACTGCGCTGTCTTCTGCCCCTATGACTCCGCCCCCTACCGGGATAAGTTCACCCTCTTCCTGGACGGCAACGGCTTCTCTGAGAGCGAGAAGAACGCCGGCTTCCTGCCGCTTGGCGGACATAAGGTCCTGGTGCGGCTGAACGGCAGGGTGACGAACGTGGATCTGGATCAACCCAACGATCTGCCCGCGGATATTGAGGTATTTATTTTGACGGTTTTGAACAAGTATGCCTACTTGATCGGATAAAACCGGCTTCCCTTTCCCCGGATGGCGTGCCATCCGGGGAATTTTTTATCGCTTGCCTGCAGCAAGCCATAAAAACGGCATGCGCCGCTTCGCGGTACGCCGAACATCGCAGGCACGGCCACGGGGCGACTGCATGCCGTCAGCAATAGTCTTTTATGCCATTTCAAAATTTTTCATGGTACATACAACATTTTTCTCCCGTTCCAGGTATTCCATGCAGAAAGGAAGTGAGGACACTGGACAACACAGAGGCTTTTGTGCGGCGCCACGCCGGGACCGTCTACCGTCTGGCCTACGCCCGACTGCGCTCCAAACCAGACGCAGACGATGTGTTTCAGGAAGTGTTTTTCCGGTATTTCCGCAGCCACCCGGTCTTTGACAACGAAGAGCATGCAAAAGCCTGGCTCATCCGAGTGACGCTGAACTGCTGCAAAAACGTGTGGCAGTCCCCCTGGAGAAAAGACGCGCCGCTGCCAGCGGAACTCCCGGCTCTTTCCCGGGAGGAGTCCCAGTTGGAGGACGCACTGCAGTCTCTGCCGGGCAAGTACCGCATTGTTATCCATCTCCACTACTATGAAGGCTATGCCACGGGTGAAATTGCCCAGATCTTAGGTATTTGCCCTGCCACCGTCCGCTCCCAGTTGGCCCGTGGGCGGGCCAGGCTGGAGTATCTGCTGAAGGGAGAATCGTACCATGAATGAACGCCTATACCGAACCATGAATGACCGGATTGTTCCGGAGGAAACCCTGATCCAAAAGGTCCTGCAGCGTGCCCCTGTGCACCGCCACCTGCCGAAACGGCTGATCGCCGCCATTTTGGCCGCTGTGTTATTCACCGCTCTGGTGGTACCCGCCGCAGCCCAGACCCCAATGGGGTATGCCCTGCTGTATGCCGTCTCCCCCGCTGCGGCTCAGCTGTTCCAGCCGGTGCAGATGCAATGCACCGACGGCGGCGTCACCATGGAGGTGGCCACCGTCCGGGTGGAGGGCAGCACCGCACAAGCCTATATCACGCTCTCCGGCGGTACCGTGGATGAAACTACGGATCTCTTTGACAACTGGTCCTTTCATCTGCCCTTTGATCAAATCGGCCACTGTGAGCGGGCGGGCTGGGATGGGGAAACCCGAACCGTTACCTTTCTCTGCACCGTGGAGACAATGGACGGCAGCCCCATCCCCGCAGGCGGAAAGATGACCTTCTCCGCAGGGTGCTTCCTTTCCGGCAAGGAAACTCTGGAGAACGCAGCGGTGGATCTCGATTTGTCCGCCTGCACGTCGGAGGCAGAAATCGCCCCGGCTTGGGGCGCGGAGGACGATGCCGCCGGAAACACACGGCCATCGGGCCTCTATTACGCCCGCACCGGCGGCGGATACAGCGGCGAGATGGGGAAATTCCTGCTGGACCGCTCCCCCATGCTGCTGCCCGGCACGCCGCTGGCCGAGCCGGCGGAAGGCCTTTCCATCACCGCCGCCGGCTATAAGGAGGGCCTGTTCCACATCCAGGTCTGCCGGGGCAATGCCGCACAGCTTGACAATCACTGCCGCCTGTGGCTGGAGGACGGGGACGGAACCCGCTTGGAAGCTGTGTACAGCGCGGGCTTTGCGGGCGGAACAGATACGGACACCCGGGTGGACTATACAGAGTATGTCTTTGACGTAGAGCCGTTAGAGCTGCAAAATTACGCCCTGTATGGAGATTTTTACACTGCCTCCTCCCTGACAAAAGGTCACTGGAGCGTTACCTTTCCGCTGGCGGAGATGGAGTCTTAACAAAAAAGCGCCCGGAGATTTTCTCCGGGCGCTTGTCAATACCTGGAAACGTGATATGATAGAAGCAATCAAAAAGGAGGGATCCCTATGCTGGATTTTCTGCAGGATGAGGGCGTCAGCCCGAAAATCATAGAGGAAGTAAAGTGTTTTCGTGCCCGGTATCCGGCGGAAGAAACTCTGCGGCACAGGGTTCCGGAGCCCAGGTATCTCTACTACGGCAGAGAGATTTGGGAGGAGGCTATCACGGCCCTTCTCTGCGGGCAGAATCTTCTGCTGGTAGGACCGAAGGCCACCGGTAAGAACGTGTTGGCGGAGAATTTAGCCGCAGTCTTTGGCCGCCCCAGTTGGGATGTTTCCTTTTATATCAACACTGACGCCGCCACACTGCTTGGCACCGATACCTTCCGGGACGGCGAGGTATCCCTGCGTAAGGGTCCCATCTACCAGTGCGCTGAATGCGGCGGCTTTGGCATTCTGGACGAAATCAACATGGCGAAGAACGAGTCTCTGGCCGTGCTTCACGCTACGCTGGACTTTCGCCGGACCATTGATATGCCGGGCTATGACCGCATCCGTCTGAACGAGGCCACCCGGTTCATCGCCACTATGAACTACGGCTATGCCGGAACCCGGGAGCTGAACGAGGCACTGGCCTCCCGTTTTGTGGTCATTGATATGCCCGCTATCACCGCAGAGGGGCTGGTAAAGCTGCTGAAGCGGGAGTTCCCCGCGCTGCGGGATGCCTATGCCCAGCAATTCGCCGGGCTCTTCCAGGACATCCAGAAAAAGTGTGACGGCGGCGAGCTCTCCACCAAGCCTCTGGATCTACGGGGACTGTTGGCCGCCGTGCAGCTGATGCACGCGGGTCTGGAGGGCGGACGGGCCCTGGAGCTGGGCCTTGTCAACAAGTCCTTTGACGATTTCGAGCGGCAGCTGGTGGAGGACGTCATCCACACCCGCCTGCCGGAGCATCTGACGGCGGAGGATGTGTTTGCTGATGGAAATTCAGGACAGTGAAAAGCGCCGGGCGCAAAATCTGATTTGGAATGCCGCGGAGGATTACAGCTTTACTCCTGACTTCAAGGCATACGACGAAAACGGCCGGGCCGATCTCTACTGGAACAGTATCATCGGCGCCGCCCGGCGGATCTGCGGCGAAGCAGCTTTGCACACTCTGTTTTCCAGCTTCCATGGATGTCTGGATGAGAGTCTGTATGAGCAGCTGGTATGGCTGGGGCTGGAAAATGCCGTCTACCAGCGGGAAGCCGCCAGACGCCCCGCCCTGCCCGCCCTGCGGCGGAGCTATGCCCGGCGGGTGCTGGCACTCAGCCGGGCAGCGGAGAGCGACCGGCTGCTGGATGTGCTGCAGGAGGCACACTTCCGACGTGCCCTGGGTCAGACGCCCGCGCTGCGTCCCCGGGACCAGGAGATACTGGACGCTTTGGAATTTTCGGGGGATTTGGACGGCGCGGCCTTGACGGAGCAGGCGCTTTGGTTTCTTCGTACCTATTTTGGTTTTGTTCCCGTGGAGACCCAGGCCCGGGAAGCGGAGGAGGAAAAAAAGAAGCGGCGTGTCTTCTCCCTCCGCAAACGGCACCGTGCGGATTTGCCCGCCGTCCGCGGATTTGGCTACGGTTTCGGCGAACATATACTCTCCGAGGGCGGCGGCAAGGATGCCTCTCAGCCCCAGCGGCGGATTACGGATTTGACGGCGGCCCAGAGCGAGGAGGCGCTGCGGGCCTATATCGCCGCCTATTTCGGCACCCCCCTGTATCCTCCCAGGCAGGTGAAAGCCCTGGAGGATGCCCTCTGCGTGGACGGACACAAGGGCTGCCATCTGTATTATGCCAAAGGCGACGCCGTTCTGGACCCCACTGTCCGCGGCTATGCCGGCTCCCAGCGGCGGGCGGCCTTGAAGCAGATGGAAAAAAACAGGGCCGCCTATGAGGCGGACAGCGTCCGCAACCGCAACAGTATTCTCCGGCTTACCGCCAGAATCCGCAACGCTCTGATGGCCTATCTCCAGCCCACGGTGATCCGTTCCGCCGTCGGCACGCTGGATGCCGGGCGAATCTGGCGGGGCGTTTATCTGGATGATGACAAAGTGTTCACCCGTGTCATGCAGTCGGATCCCGGCACCCTGTGCGTGGACCTGCTGCTGGACAGTTCCACCTCCCAGCTGGACCGTCAGGAGACAGTTGCCGCCCAGGGTTATATGATTGCGGAGAGTCTGACCCGGTGCGGCGTCCCGGTACGGGTGTCCTCCTTCTGTTCCCTCAGCGGATACACCATACTCACCCGATACCGGGATTATTTTGAAAAAGACCAGAATCAGCGGATTTTCCACTATTTCACCACCGGCTGCAACCGGGACGGCCTGGCCATCCGGGCGCTTTGCCGGGAGATGGCGGATGCCCCCTGTGAGCACAAGCTGGTTATCCTTCTCTCCGATGCCAAGCCCCATGACGTGAACAAGCTGGTGGACGGTCCCCGCCTTTTAGAGTACGCCGACGAGGCCGGAATCGGCAATACGGCCGCAGAGGTTCGGTCCCTGCTGTATCAGGACATCTCTGTGGTATGTGTATTTACCGGAGATGACGAAGACGTACCCGCGGCCCATACCATCTATGGGCGAAATTTTGCGCGCATCCGCTCTCTGGACCAGTTTGCAGACACTGTGGGTACGCTGATTCAAAATCAAATCCGCAGCCTGTAATCAAAACCACCGGCCGTGCCGGTGGTTTGCACAAGCCCCCTTGGGGCATGCCCTGGGCAGAGCCTATAGGCTCATCGAAAAGTCTGCCAACCGCACGACTTTTCCAGGCTGCTCCTAAAGGGGCTTGATTTTATTTGCCTTCTTTTACTGGCTTACCCGTAAACGGGTCAATATACTCCTGGATGCTCATCTGGTCATCCGTATAATCCTCTTGCAGCTGATTCCTGATATACTGCTCGATTGCCTTCTTGTTTCGGCCAACCGTACTCACATAGTACCCTCTACACCAAAAGTGCCAATTCCCGTACTTGTACTTCATGTTGGCATA
>NZ_FOXE01000013.1 GCF_900115635.1 Oscillibacter sp. PC13
GGTGTCCCAATTCCAGATTTCGTCAGACCGATGCCTCCATCTTAAAGGAAACGAGTAAGGCCGGATAGACCTTACTCGTACATTATGAATTCCAGCTTTGTTTGTATATTCTGCTGACTGCGTATAAATCATCGTTCTCATTCAGCAGCCGTATCTTCATATCCATTGCTCCCCCGCAAGTTTCCATTTAGCCGTCCGCATTAAGACCGCTTATTGCAGCTCTTTAAAAGGGTATTTTTTGCAGTCACCGCAAGAGGAGGCCATGCGTCCAGGGGGAACACGCTCTCTTCAAATCTCTGCCGCCTGCCCGGGTGTCAGAAAATACAGGACCCGCCGGACGACTCGCTTTTCCAATACCTGCTCCAGTGCCCGGCTATATGCCTCCAATTGGGAGCGGTAATGCTCTGCCCGCCGGGCGGTCTCTGCCGCTGTCCGCACATAGTCGGTTTTAAAGTCCACCACAGTGATTCCGGCCTCTGTTTCAAAGCAGCAATCCACCACACCCTGCAGCAGGATACTGTCGCCTCCTGTAGCGGCAGGGTCATACTCCCTGGCATCCATCAGCAGCGTAAAACGGTATTCCCGCAGGACATTCTTTCCGTTTCGGATGTCCTCCGCCAGAGGTGATGTTAGAAAGTGCTCCAGCGCCCGGCAATCTACAGCTGCCGCCTGTTCCTCTGTCAGCAGCTGGCGCAGCCGCAGCCGATCCACCTGATCCGCTACATCAAAATCCCTAAAGTCCAGATACTGCAGAACCAGATGCGTGGCGGTCCCGCGCTCCGCTGCGGTCAGACCCTGGCGTTCCTGGAAAAACTTCGGGCGGGTCAGCGGCCGGATGTAGGGCGTGTGAGCCGCTCGTTCCGCAATTTCCTCATCCAGATTCCTTCCCTTCAGCTGAGTGGCCGTCACCTTTGCCGGCAGATAGGTTTCCCGTTCGTAGGGATACTTGAATTCCAGGAGACTTGCATCAAATGCCGCCGTGTCTCCCGCCTTTTCCGCCTCTGGCAGAAACCGTCGGACAGGGCGCTCCCGGAAAGTATCGCCGTCATGGCAGACTATCTTCCAGGGCATGGTGTCTCCGGTATAAAGGGCATCCACTGTCAATCCTGCCAATGCCCGCAGGGGAGCTGCCTCCGGGCGGCACAGCAGTGGAAGCAGAATCCAATCTCCCAAGCTCTTCCCAGCCGCTACGGTCTCCGGCCGCACCGGGCAGGATGCCTCGGATGCCAGCTTTTGCAAATGCCCCGGGGCATGGTACAGGGCGTCTACCAGAATCAGCTTTTCCTTGGGCCGGGTCACCGCCACATAAAGAATTCTCTGTTCTTCAGAAAGGTTCTCCCGCCGGAGCTTCTCCTCCAGTGCCAGCCGGGCCAGTGTGGGATACTTGATTTTCCTGTTCAAATCCACACGCTTTGGCCCAAGCCCCATCGATGGATGCACCAGGACGGGTGTATCAAAGTCCTGCCGGGAAAAGGCATGATCCAGATCCGCCAGAATTACAATGGGGAATTCCAACCCCTTGGATTTGTGAATGCTCATAAGACGCACACCTGCCGCGGCTGCTGCGCCGCGGGTGGCCGGTGCCTGATCCTGTTCCAACAGCCGCCGCAGCTGGGTCACAAAGGCGAACAGCCCCTTGTAGCCGTTGGCTTCAAATTTCTCTGCATGCTGGCTCAGGGCAATCAGGTTCTCTCTCCGCTCGGCGCCATTGTCCATGGCGCCGAATACCCCCAGCACATTCAGCCGGTTGTAGAGATGCCAAATCAGCCGATAAACGCTCATGTTCCGTGCGGAAGCCCGCAGACCTTCCAGCATCTCCAAAAACGCCGTACACTCCGCTCCTTCATCGGCAGCCACCGCATCGTAAAAATCTCCATCCGGCTCTTTTCCACGAATCAATGCCAGGCGATCTGGCGTAAAGCCAAAGAGGGGTGAGCTCAAAACAGCAATCAGCGGCACATCCTGCCGTGGATTGTCAAGAATCTCCAGCAGCGAGAGCATTACAGAGATCTCCATGGTGTGGAAAAAATCTCCGCTCTCCTGGAAGGAACAGGGGATCTCCTGTTCGGCCAGAGCCTCCGCAAAGGCCGCCGTCCGGTTGCCCGGGGAGCGCAGCAAAATCACGATGTCCTCCGGGCGGCAGGGACGCAGGATGCCATCCTCCCCTGTGACGGGATACGGCTCATCCAAAAGCTGCCGGATACGGGCTGCCACAAACCGGGCCTCTGCTGTGAGCTTCTTCACCGGGCGGTCATTTTCCGCCGACTTCTGCCAGACGGAAATCAGGTGGAACTCCGTGTCGCAGTCCTGGCGCTCCGGGTAGTAGGCGGCGCCGAAATGCAGCGCCTCATCCTCGCCATAGGTCATCTCGCCCATATCTTCAGAGAGAATATTCTCAAAAATAAAGTTGGCGCTATCCAGAATCTCCCGCCTGGATCGGAAGTTCTGGGACAGGAGAATCTTCCGCGGCTCTCCCTCCTCTGCCTCCGTATAGAACCGGTACCGGTTGTACTTTCCAAGGAAAATGGTCGGATCTGCCAATCGGAAACGATAGATGCTCTGCTTCACATCGCCCACAGTGAACAGATTCTGGCCTCTCTTGGAGACCGCCTGAAAAATGGCATTCTGCACCTCGTTGGTGTCCTGGTACTCATCTACCAGAATTTCCCGGTACCTGGCCGCCACCTGTTCTCCCAGACTGGTCTGTCTGCCGTCCCCGTCCACCAGCAGCCGCAGGGCCAAATGCTCCTGATCGGAAAAGTCCAGGCTGTTCAGCCTCAGCTTCTCCCTCTGATAGTCCTCGGAGAATCGCTCCGTCAGTGCCAGCAGCGCCGTCATGGCGGGTGCCACCGCCCGGAGATCCTCCATTGCCTCATCCCCACTGACGTTCAAAAGGCCATCCAGCTTTTTTGCCGCCTCCTTGCAGTTTTCCCAGACCTGTTTGAGCGTGGCTACATCCGGGTCATCCTTTCGTCCCTTTGGGGTGGCAAGGCGCGGAAACACCACTTCTTCCGCGGCATGCCGCGCGGCTTCCCAATCATTCGCCAAAGCCAGCGCGTCAAAGGAAGCAGCCGCACTCAAAAATTTCTCCCCATAGCCCCGGGAGAGGGCCTCGTCCCCCTCTGTCCGCTGGGCAGCGGATCGCAGCAGATCTGCACAGTGCCCCGTCTTCCGCCGAATCACCGCCAAAAGCTCTCTGGTATAGGGCGTATCATCAAAGGCACCGTCCAACTCCGTCCATGCTATCCGGTTTTCCGCCAGCCATCCGGCAGGATCCGCGTGGCTCTGGAGCTTTTCATACAGCTCCAGGACCAGATCTGCCAAGGCTCTGTCATCCCGTCCCGCGCCAAGCGTATCCGCCAGCTGGGCTCTGCCGTCATCTAGTGTCTCGTAGAATTCATTCAGCACCCGATTCAGAACCCGCTGCCGCAGCAGCTGCGCCTCGTTGCCGTCCAGCACTCGGAAATCCGGTGTCAGGGCATGACGCTCCCCCTCCATGGCCAGCAGATGGGTGTTCTCACGCAAAAGGCCGGTACAGAAGGCGTCCACCGTCTTGATATCCGCCTGATATACCCGCAGCAGCTGCCGTTTGAGCAGCAGATCCCCTGGATTCTCTGCCAAACGCTTACTCAGTTCCGCAGCGATCTTGCTCCGCAGCTCTGCCGCGGCCGCTTTGGTATAGGTGATGATTAGGAAGTCGTCGATGTTGCAGCGCTCCTCTGTCACATACCGGAAAAGGCGCTCCACCAACACTTTTGTCTTACCGGATCCTGCGGCGGCAGAAACCAGCAGCGCTCCGCCCCGATTCTCCACCGCCGCCTGCTGGGCGGCTGTCAAAACAAGCTTTGCCATGTCAGGTTTTCCCTCCCTTCTCCTCTTCCTCCAGCATCTGCCAAAAGACCTCCGCCTTCACCGGCAGGATGTAGTTGAGATGGTCTCTGTCCCGGCCGTCCTGGAAATGGCAGGCACCAGACCAGTCGCAGAATTTGCAGAAGCTGTCATCCTCGCTGTGGCAGCAGGGATCTGCGTCGATGTTTCCATCCCGCACCTCGCGGGTAATCTGGTGCAGCAGCTTTTCCACATACTGCCCCAGCCTGCCCAGCTGGGCAGCTGAAGCCAGACTCCCCGCCACATTGCCGTCCCGGCTCACCCGCAGCGGCAGAAAGCGCGGGGTCTCCAGGGCTTCATGCTCCATGGCCTGCAAAACCTCCGGTTCGGACAGCAGCAGCCCCGTGCGGCGCAGCTCTTTTTCCCGCTGAATCTGCAGCCTTTCCGGCGAAATGTTTCGCTCTGCCGCCAAAATCTCATCCCGGGCCGGCAGATACAGGACACCCGCCGGTTCAATTTCCATGCCAAACCGCTGCTTTCCTTCCTTCTGCAGTGCAAACAGGTACAGAAGCATCTGGATGTCCAGGCCCATCCGCACCGCGGCCAAGTCAAAGGCCTTCCGGCCGGATTTGTAGTCCACAACCCGGAGGTACAGCTTGTTGTCTTTTACCCAGCCATCCACCCGGTCGACCTTGCCGCCTACCCGCATCTCACCGTCTGGCTCTGCAATCACTACTGCCGGTAACTGGCCGTTGTCACCAAAGCTCAGCTCAAACTCCAGCGGAATGAAATCCGAATGGCGCATCTCCTGTGCAATCTGATCCACCACTGCATAGGCAGTGTTCCGCAGCCGGGCAAAGAGATAGCGGAACCGGGCATTCCGGTTCTGAAAGTTGTGAAGTTCCTGCTCCACATACTGGTCAATATAGCGCCGCACCAAGGCGTGGAGTTCTTCCACTTCCACTTGGGCAAAGCCACCCCTGCCCAGCACCTCCTTTGTCACATGTTCCAGCAAAAAGTGGAGGAAGGTACCAATCTGCGGCGCATCAAAGGCGGCGGCCTCCCGGGGCCGCGCCTTCAGTCCGTATTCCATAAAGTAGGCAAAGTGGCAGGATCGCAGCCGCTCCAGCCGGGAGGCGGTCATCCGGATGTGACTTCCGTACAGGGCCTGTACCGCCGCCGGGGACAGCGCCCCCCGCTTCAGCCCAGCGGCCCGTTCCATGGCCGTAAGCCGTTCCCGGAAGCAGTCTCTCTCCTTAAAATACCGCCAGAGGCTTCCATCCGGTGCTTCACCAGCCGTCTCCAGAGCGGGTACAACTGCTGATAGGCGATACTCCTTTTCAGATGTATCTCTTTCAAGCCGAAGCGAAGGAAACAGGGCCTGCATCCGGCCGATCACAAAGGCAGGACGCAGTTCTGTGCCGGAGACATCTGCCGTCGGATAGCTGACAGTTAAACCGGCCGTGGGTTGTGCCAGGGCCGCATAGAGATTCTGCAGCTCAATCCCCATTTGTTCCATACCGGTGGGTGCCAGAGTGATTCCCCGCTGTGCCAGTTCGTCCCGGTCTTCCTCGTTCAAAATGCCGCCTCTCTGTCCGGCATTTGGCAGCACATGGTCATTGGTGCCCAGCAAAAACAGATAGCTTGTGGTGTGGCGGTCATTCCGGGTAATTTCCGAAACGCTGACCTGATCCAATGACACTGGGATTGTTCCCACGCTGTATTGGGCCGCCACCTGCTGCAGCAGTCTGAAAAATTCATCCAGTTCTATCGGTTCATCGCCCAGAATCTCTGCAAACTGGTCTAGTATGCCGCAGAGAATTTCCCACAGCTGCGCCGTCTCCTCCGCCTCCTGAAGCTGCCCGTTCTCCGCCTGGGCCTGCATCTGCTGTTCAAGTGTTGCCTGTAGCTTCAGATCTTCCATAAAGCTGTAAAGTACATGCACTTTATCAAGCGCTGTCTTTCCATCCTTCAGGCCACGAAACAGCTGCAGAAGCGGTTTTTGCACCCGGCGGCGCAACAGGTTGATTTCCTCCAGCCGTGCCTGCTGCCGATCGTTCCAACGTGCACCGTATCCCTCGGGGTGATCCGTCCAATCCGTCTCCCTCAGCCACATCTGACCATGAATTTCCCATTTCAGAACATAGTTCTCCAGCACATCGCACTCTTCTGGACGCAAGCCCGCCAAACCTGTTTTCAGCCAGCGGAACATATCCTCGTATTCAAATCCGTTCTCAATTGATGACAGCACGCCTATCAGCAGACTCCACACCGGCTTTTCCAGCATGTCGCTGCGGCGGCTTAAATAAACCGGGATGCCATACCGCTCGAAAATCACTTCAATCAGACTTTCATAGTCTCCCATGCGGCAGGTTCCCACCGTAATGTCCCGATAGCGGCATTTTCCCGCAGCCACCAGGCGGCGGATATCTGCCGCAGTCTGTTCCACCTCGGAAAAGGCGGTATCCGTCTCCCGGATATGGATGGGCGCGGCATCTCCCTCATAGGAAAGATTCTCCCCAAAAAAGTACTGCTCCAAATGGCCAAGGGCGCTGCGCTCCTGCACTGTCAAATAGACGCACTCACAGCTGCAGCCAGCCTGCTGTGCCAGACGCACCAGCTGATCCCTTGTTTTCAGAGAAGCTTCAAACATCTCCTCGTGACTGTCTTTCTCTCCCAGAAGTGTCACTGTGACGGACGCCGCCTGCCGCAGTATAATTTCCAGCGCCCGCCGCTCTTGGGCATTGAAATAGGTGAAACCATCAATAAAGAAATCCTTTCCGACAGCGTAACCGGACTCCTCCAGATAATCGCACAGCTTGCTCATCCGGTCCCGCCGGTCAAAGCCTGGCCGGCAGAGCCGGGCCTCATAGGCACCGTACAGCAAGCTCAGATCCAGCAGCTTCTCCCGGGTGGCCCCCTGGATTTCCTCGGCCTGGGTATAGAGCTTCTCCGGCGTTACCTCATAGCTGCGCAGTTCGTCAAACAGATCCAGCATCTGCTGCAGAAAGGCCGCCTTTTGAGAGGGCCTGCGGTAAACCCGCAGCTTCGGCGCCACCTCCATCAACGCTTTCTGCAGCGTCAGCAGCTTTCCTCCGGCATCCAGCGTTACCTGAGAAATCCCGCCGGTAATCGACAGCACCCGGTCACTGAGACGCCGGAAGCTCAGCACCTCCGCATGACGGCTGGCCGTGGGGCCGCAGACGCGGCAGAGATCGACCTCTGCCTGGTGGGAAGCGTGCTCCGGCACCAACAGAATCTGCCTGCCTGTGTCCCCCAGATCTGCAATCCGGCGGAGTACGTAATCCGATTTTCCAGTCTTGGCCCGGCCGATTAAAATGGTCAGCATGGCGGACCTCCTTGCACCGTTTTTTTGATATGATACCACAATTTTCGCCTTGTTCATAGCCCCGTTGTCTTTTTCCGCCCGGTGTGTTATTCTGAGAAAAATGTCAAAACAGGAGGCTCCCGCCATGCATATCCCCCAGGGAACAACCGAAACCCTGCAGCTGGAATTGTTCCAACCCGCGCTGGAGGCTGCGCTGCAGCCCGCGCCCGACTATGACGTCAGCCGCTGGCTGTATGTCCCCAACCGTTATTCTGAGTACCGGTACATTCTGGGCACCAGAGGAGAGCGGCCTTTAATCTGTGTAGGTATCAATCCCTCCACCGCCGCACCGGATGACCTGGATCCCACCCTTCAATCCGTGGAGCGGATTGCGCGCTCCAATGGATATGACAGCTTTTTGATGTTTAATGTCTATGCGCAGCGGGCCACCCGGCCCGACGATATGGAGCCATCCTGCAATGCCGCCCTTCACGCTGAAAACCGGCAGGCCTTCCGTTATCTGCTGTCTCTTTCCAATTCTCCATCTGTCTGGGCTGCCTGGGGCAACATTATTTTGAAGCGGGATTACCTGATGGACTGCATGCGGGACTTTGCCGCCGACGGTGCTGCGGCAGGGGCCCGGTGGTATACCGCCGGCCCCCTGCTGAAATCCGGCCAGCCCCACCATCCCCTCTATCTGAAGGGGGACACCAGGCTGCTGGACTTCGACATCGAGGCCTATCTGAAAAGGAGGTGAGAACATGAAGCAAGCTGTTTTGTCTGCTTTGATCGTTCTGCTCTGCGGCTTTCTCGGGTGCTTTCTCGACCTTGCAGGCTGCATTTTGTCCGCTGCGGCAGCCTCCACAGGCTGCATCGTTTACGCAATTGCCTCTAAAAATACCTAAATGCAAAAAAGGTGCCGCCGGGCAATGCCCGGCGGCACCTTGATTTTATTTCAGCCAGCGGCGTACCGACTCCAACGGCACCTCCATCCGCTTGGCAACGCCCTCTTCCGTAAGCCCTGCGTCACGGAAACGCTTTGCCACCGCCGGGAGCGGCTCTCCTACCTCCACGATGTGTCGGTCCGGATCATATAACCGTACCACCTGCTGACCCCAACGGTGTTCCATCGGCGGCCGCACCAGCTCCACCTCGGGGTGGCTTTTCAAAATCTTCAAAAAGGCGTCAAAGTCCTCTGCCACAAAACAGAGCTCATCAGCATTCCCGTCAAATGCAATCTCCTCCGGCCGCTTTTCCAAGCATTCCGCCCAAGCCTCCAGCGTCTGAAGAGACAGTCCTCCGCTCAGCACTGCGCTGGCACCATAGACATTGATGGCCTCCAGACCCAAAATGTTCCGGTAAAACTCCAGGGATCCCTGCAGATCACGCACGGCCAGAAGGGTGTTCTCCAATTTCATGTTCGATGCCCCACCGCAATCACTCAAACCTCTCCTTCAACTGGCCCCACAGCTCCATGGTTTTGAATTTCAGCACATAACCCTCGTTCTCCTCGGTGATAAGTCCCACCTCATTCTCTGAGAAGCCGGCGGCCAGGGCCGCTGTGGGCACGTCCTCCGCCGCCGCAGTGCACAGCGGCGGAAACACCACACACCACCAGTTCTGCCCTTCTCCCTTACCGATGACAATCCGCAGTGCCAGATAGTCCCCTGCCGGCAGGGTAAAACCATCGTACTCCTTGGTTGGAAAGGCCGTGTCCGCTAACTGGGCAGTTACGGAGTAGTCATATCCGGCAGCCGAAATCTCTTCCGCAGCAATACGCTCCAGCTCCAGCAGCTGCCCCCGCAGGCGTGCCTCTGCTTCCTTCCGGTCGGCAGACTGCTCTAAAATCTCGGTTGCTCTTGCCAATACCACATCCCGGACCTGCAGCTTCAGCGCCTGATCCTCCTCGGAATCCGAATTGGCCAGCACATGGAGCCGCACCACCTTGTCCGCCAGCTCCGCCTGGCTCCGAAGCGACATGGTGCCGATCAGCAAAAATACCGCTGCTCCCGTCAGTAAAATGATTTCAATTGTTCTCCAAGCCTTGGATGGCCTTGCTGCAGTTTTCATCGTCATTTCCGTCCTTTTTCCTATGTAGGCCGCAAAGGCCTTTTCTGGAATCATGGACGGAAATTTTCATTTTTATTCGTTTCCTTCACAAATTTTTTTCAAAGGCCTGGCCTGAAACACCTGCATATACCGACCTTTCAGCACATCTTCTGCTTGCTTGGCGGAAGTAGCCTCCTCAAAAATTCCAAACACCGTGGGACCCGATCCGGTCATGGCGGCGTTCAGTGCACCACCGTGCAGCATCACATCCTTAATCAATTGAATCTCCTGCCGCTCCTCTGGCGCCAGCACTTCTTCAAACACGTTGCCAAGTTCTCCGGCAATGGCGGAAAGCGCTCCCTTTTCCAGTGCAGAGGCCATGGCATCCAGATCCGGATGGTTTTTCAGCGTCTCCACCCGCACCCGCCTGAACAGGTCCGGCGTGGGCAGGTCAAATTCTGGCTTGCAAATCAAAATCCGGCAATCCGGCAGCGGCGGCAAAGCTGTCAGACTCTCTCCCCGCCCCTCCGCCATGGCCGTTCCGCCACGTATGCAGAAGGGCACATCGCTGCCTACCGTCAGGCCGATTTTCTCCAACGCCGCGTCAGATAGTTCCGGCGCATACCGCCTCCGCAGCGCCCGCAGCAATGCCGCCACATCGGCGCTGCCCCCTCCCATCCCAGCATAGGCGGGAATCCGTTTCTCCAAATGGAGCCGCAATCCGGGCATGGGGCAGCTGATTTCTGCAAAAAAGGCCTCTGCTGCCTGCTCCTCCATCGTCTTTTTTCCCTTCGGAAGCAAAATTCCATCCGCCTCCATCATAAATCCTGCATCCGACTCCCAAACAGTCACCGTGTCGCAGAGAGAGACGCTCTGCATCACCATCCGCAGGTCGTGATAGCCGTCCGGCCGTTTTCGGAGAATATCCAGCGCCAGATTCAGTTTGGCCGGAGCCTTCTCTGCCGTAACATGCATTTGCCATCGCCTCCCATTCTGTCAGGAAACACTATACCATAGTTTTGATCGAAGGAAAAGCAGGAGGCTCCGGGAAAATCCCGGGGCCTCCTGCAGCGGACATTCTAAAAAATGCCCCGTTTCCTTTGGATGGCTTCCATGATGATATAAACCACACTGACTGATAATTGGAACACAACCGGCAGGAGCAGCAGCGCAATCAAGACTGGATTCCCGCCAAAAACACTCTGCAATCCTCCAAACATCATTTGCTCCTTTCTCCAAGCTTGGTGATAATTGCCAAGCGCCGCACAGTTTCGCCATCCTCCTTTGGTTAAATTTTAACACCTTCTGAACAAAAAGAAAAGCCCCTGCGTCAAAAAATTTTTCGACGCAGGGGTCTGTACGACTGTCTTATTTGATTTTTCGTGCCTCTACATAGTAGCGCTTATCCTGGGCATGGCCCATGGAGAAGGTCTTTCTAGGCAGGACACCGTCTGCAATCACAGTCTTGAACAATTGTTCCTTGCCCATGGCGGGCAGCTTGAAGCCGATGTTGCCCGGCTTTCCGCCCAACTCATCCGTCACCTCGTCGCCGTGGATGTAGTCCACCTCGCCGCCGTTTTCCTTGAGGTAGGCGTCAATAAAGGCCTGCAGCGTTCCCACCGCCAGCTGCACCTTGGGCTGCGGCACCGTCAGGAAACCCTGGTGCCCGGCGTAGGTATAGGCAATGGTGTGACCGTTGCCCTGTCCTTCGTAGGCGCCGGGATAGAAGGCCTTGAATGCCTCCAGCATCTTCTCCGGCTCCACACCGAAGACAACCCGGTGAATCGGTTCGAACTGGAGAGCGCTGTCGTGGTTGTTCACTACCTCCACCAGAGCGTACCGGGCGGGGAGACTGGCCCACTCGCTCTCCGGCGTGACCTTCTTCAGATTTTCATAGCACTGCTTGGCAGTGGCCAGGGAGTGGTTTCCGTCACCCACGGCAAACAGCAGCGGTGCCGCGCCCTTAACGCCGTACTTCTTCTCCATCTCCGCCTCGCTGCACAGGGCAGTCAGCGCATCCGCCGCGGCGTCCACCTGCCCGTCCGTCAGCTTCCAGCCGGTCAGATGACCGCCGCCCTGCTGCAGGTCAAAGTCATAGACCTTCTCCATCCGGCCGCTCTGGGCAGTCATGGGTTCAATCACTGTCCGCTCGGGGTCATCAATCAGCAGCATCACGTGAGGCAGCTCAATGGGCGCATCCTGGCGGACCTTTACCCGGGGCGGGATGCGGGAGAGGACTGTGCCTTCCGTGGCCCGAATCAGTGCGCCGCTGCCGGGTGTAAAATCATACTGGTCCAGATCCACCATGCCGATGAGTCCGTGGCGGACAAGCCCGTCAGACTGGGTCCGCTCAATATACAGCAGGGAATCCGGAAGCATCCGGAAAAAGCCGCTGTCCAGATAAGCCTTCATGGAGGCGTTGATTTCCGCAATGTGGGCATCAACCTCCGGATCGTTTAGCTTGGCCTCTGGCAGAATCAGCCGCAGCGTGGAGGGAGCCTCTCCAACCGTCTGCTCCACTGCCTCCCAGTACTCCGGCTGAGAGGTAAACTGATCACAGGCCACCACGGCCCAGCGGGTCATGTCTGCGTCCTTGGGCAGCAGGATATCAGCGGGATAAAAACCGAGCTTTTCAAATTTGGGGTTCATACGGCGTCATCCTTTCCTTATTTCCATTTTTTCAATTCCCGGATCGTTTTCGCAATAATATATATGAGAACTGCCGCAAGCAGAATCAATGGAGGTACAATCCAGATCACCAGAATGGGTTTTCCGAATATCTCATTGAAAAAAGCCGCAAACATACCCATGTCATTTTCATATAACATAGCAGTTCCCTTCCAGCACCTCTTTTACAGGGCAGCCTTGATGGCGGCCAACAGGTCGTCAAACTCCTCATAGGCGGGCAGCTCTGGGTGATCTGCCTTAATCTTCTCCGTGCTCTTAAAAAGGAAGCCGGCCTTGCTGGCCTGGATCATGCCCAGATCATTATAGCTGTCGCCGCTGGCGATGGTTTCATATCCAATGGACTGCAGCGCCTTTACGGTGGTCAGCTTGGACTGTGGGCAGCGCATCTGAAAGCCGGTGATCTCACCGCTCTCTGCAACCTCCAGGGAATTGCAGAAGATGGTAGGCCAGCCAAGCTTTCGCATCAGGGGCTTGGCAAATTCCTCAAAGGTATCGCTGAGAATAATCACCTGCGTGAGGGAACGGAGCTCGTCTAAAAATGCCTTCGCACCAGGCAGCGGATCGATTTTTGCAATGGTCTCCTGAATCTCCCGCAGGCCGAGGCCGTGCTCTTTCAAAATGCCAAGGCGCCACTTCATCAGCTTATCGTAATCCGGCTCGTCCCGCGTTGTCCGCTTCAGCTCTGGAATTCCGCTGGCCTCAGCAAACGCGATCCAGATTTCGGGCACCAGAACACCCTCCATATCCAAACATACAATATTCATACATATTCCCCTTACCATTGGAATTTTTGTGCGGTTTCCACTTTTTTCATACGGCTATAATACCAAAACATTCCGCACTTTTCAACGCAAAAAGCACCGGACAGGGGTATTCTCCGTCCAATATTTTTATTATACATACCACCACACTTTTTTTCAATTGAAATTACATTTTTTGGGGAAACGGATCATTTCTGCTTTTCTCTGTATGGTTTTTTGAAAACCGGACAGACTAATGCCAAATCCCTGCCTGACGGCATGATAGGAGGTTTGAACATGGTAATTGACAAGATTGCACTGATCCTGGCCATCGTCGGTGCCCTGAACTGGGGCGGTATCGGCCTTTTTGGCTTTGATACGGTGGCCTTTCTCTGCGGCGGCCAGATGGCCGTGCTGTCCCGGGTTATTTATGCTCTGGTGGGTTTGGCCGGCCTGTGGTGCATCACGCTGCTGTTCCGCACCAATGAGGAAACCGGACACGCACCTCACACAGCCTAATCATACAAAAGCCAGAAGGGCGGGGCGCCGTTTCGGCACCCCGCCCTTCTGTGATCCGTGTAATTATTTTTTTTGAAGTTTCTTTACAAGTGCCGCATCCGGGGTGACATTGACTGTTTGATAGGTGGGGTAAATCACCATACCAGGCCGCGCGCCTGCCGGTTTTTTTACATATTTTACTTGGGTGTAATCCACAGGGACATTACCGCTCTCCCGGGCTTGGGAGTAATAGGCGGCAATTTGGGCCGCCTCCACCAGCGTGTCGTCGTCTACCGTCCGCCCCTCCGTGCAGAGAATCACATGGGAACCATGGATTTTCTGGGTATGGAACCAGAGATCCCGGTGATCGGCATCCTTCAGGGTCAGCTTGTCATTCTGGCGGTTGTTCCGTCCCACCAGCACCCGAAAGCCGGTGGAAGTACAAAACTCCCGTGGTCTGGCCGTGCGCTTCAGCTCCTTTTTCCCTTTTCCCTGCCTCCGCAGGAACCCGGCGTCCTTCAGTTCGTTGCGAATATCGATGAAATCCTGCTCTGTCTCTGCCTCCGCAATCTCTTCCAGCACACTCTCAAAATAGGTGAGATCCCGCCGGGCAATCTCCATCTGCTCTTTGAGATAACGCTCCGCCGTTTTGGCCTTGGTGTATCTTTTATAATATTTTGCCGCGTTTTGCTGGGGTGTCAGCAGCGGATCCAAAGCAATCGTGACGGATGGGCAGTCCGCCTCATAAAAATTTTCGCAGGTCAGCTTGCTCTGTCCACGCTCCATGCGATAGAGGTTTGAGGTAATCAAATCGCCGCAAATCCGCAGCTGATCCCGGTTTTGCGTCTCGGCGTAGTCCTTTTCCTGCAAAGCCAGCTTTCTGCGCAGCCGGTCCCGGCTGCCGGCCGCTGTTTTCACCAGATCCGCTCCTCGCTGACGCACCCTCTCCTGCTGCTCCCGCGCCTCATAAAAATCATCCAGCAGCTTGGAAAAGCTTTCGTACTCCACCTGCTCCATGGCGGCGCCGTACTGGGCAATGGGAAGGCAGGAAAACTCCGCCGGCTTCCCGTCCCGCCGCAAGCAGAATGGTGTAAAGTTATTTTCCTTTATAATTGTTATATACTGTCCCAATTCCCGCCAGAGTGCGTTTTCTGCCGCGGTATCCAGTTCAAAAATTCTGCGATCCGTCTCCCCTGCCGATCGGAATGCCAGTTCCCGTGCCGTCAACGGGGATATGCCAAAATAAGTGTCCAATAAGAACGCATCCAGCTGCCGCTCTGGATTTGCCGTCTTCAGCGCGGCGCGGAACCCCTCCTCCGTCTCCTCCGTCACTGGCAGCCGTCCGGTGGGGGCGGGCGGATCGTAATAAAGCCCCGGCAGAATCTGGCGCTGCGCCGACATCTCCGCATCCACCCGGCGTAAGCAGTCGATGACCCTGTCCTCTCCATCCAGCAGAATCAAGTTGGAGCGCCGCCCCATGGCCTCCAGCACCAATGTACGCTTTCCCGGACGGCCGAAGTCGTCTGTGATCTCCAGCTCTAGCCGCACCATCCGCTCCAGCAAAGGCTGCTGAAGGGCTGCAATCTTTGCGCCGGTCAGATGCTTTCGCAACAGCATGCAGAACATCGGCGGCTCTGCCGGGTTATCCCGAAGCTGTTCTGTCAACTGAATGCGGGGTGCGTTGGCGCCGGCATTCAGCAGCAGCCGTTTCCCCCGCAGCAGCAAAATCACCTGATCCTTTGCAGGCTGCTGCACTTTGTCAATACGAAGCCCCAATACCTGGGGGCGCAGCTCCTCCACGATTGCCTGTAAACAGACGGCATCCAATGGCATCTCATTATTCCTCCATCATCATGCAAAACAATTGATTGATGCGTTCCCGCCGGCCCTGCAAATACAGCCAGCCCAGCAGCGCCTCCAGGGCGGTTGCCTCTCCATACTGGGCCCGGCTGGCATGGCCGGGAACAGAGTGGACCTGGGCATTGCGGCCCCGCTTGAACACCGCCAGTTCCTCCTCTGTCAAAAGCGGCAGAATCCGCTGCGCCTTCTCAGACTGAGACTCTGCACACACCAGCCGGATGGTAGCCTGGTGCAGTCCCTTCCCGGTGGCCTTTCCGTGAGCGCACAGCCACGTGCGTACCAGAAGCTCAAATACAGCGTCACCGAGATGGGCCAAGCCAATCGAGCTGATGGTGCGGATCTGATCCGCCGTCAGCGTTGTCTCAAAGTAGTTTTCCATAGGATTCTCCTTGTGTTTTGCAATTTGCGAAAAATTATACCACAGCTTTTCACATTTGTCACGCCGGACTGCAGCGGCTTTCCCCGGTATGATACCGCCATCCGCTCCCATCTGCAGATCACGGTCCACGGCAGGCATATCCGCGCTTGATTGGTTAAGTTGAGAACCGCCTTGGTCCGTCCTAGCAGGTTTACGCCCCTCCCCGTTCTTTTTTCGTACAGGCTTGTAAACACCGCCTTTGGCATGGTATAATACGTTCAACTTCACCGGCCGATTCCTTCATGGCTACAGGCAGTGCCGGATAACAATCAGACGAAAGCTGGAATCATTTTATGACGACAATCCATCCTCAATCTTGGAAAGACGACCTGCCCGCTTTCCGCGAAAAAGCGGCGGCTTTCTACGCAGGAACTGTGGACAAGGCCGCCTACAAGGGCTTTTCTGGTCTGTACGGCAGTTATGCCCAGCGGGGCGGAAAGGCCAGTATGCTGCGCCTCCGGATGACGGCAGGCCGTGTGACAAAGGAAAAGATGGCATTTGTTGCCCGTGCCATCCGGAGTTATTCGGTGCCGCGGATGCATTTCACCACCTGCCAGACCATTCAGCTCCATGATTTGCAGTTGGAGCCCCTGTGCGCCATTATGGAGCAGGCGCTGGATCACGGCATTGTCACCATGGGCGGCGGCGGTGACTTTCCCCGCAATGTAATGTGTTCTCCCCTCTCCGGCGTGGAACAGAACGAGTACTTCGATGTCTCCCCTTGGGCGGAAGCCGCCGGCGACTATTTGATGACCTTCATCAAAGCGGAAAAAATGCCCCGCAAGCTGAAGGTCGGCTTTTCCAACTCTCCCGACAATGTGCCCCACGCCACTTACCGAGACCTCGGCTTTGCGGCCCGGCCGGACGGACTGTTTGATGTGTACAGCGCCGGCGGCCTTGGCAACAATCCCCGTTTCGGCGTGAAGGTCGCGGAGGCAGTTCCGCCCGAGAAGATCCTGTATTATATCAAGGCCATGTGGCTGACCTTCCGTACCTATGGCAACTATGAAAACCGCGGCAAGGCCCGCACCCGCTACATGCAGGAGGCACTGGGCGGGCCGGAGGCCTATGCCAAGGCATATGCCGAAAAGCTGGAAGAGGTTTTCAAAAGCGGCGAAGATTTGGATTTGCATCTCTCCCCCCGCACAGTTGAAAAAAATGGGGATGGATCAACCGCGGACGGTCCCCGCATTCTCCCCCAGAAGCAGTCTGGGCTCTATACGGTTGTGTGGCATCCCCTGGGCGGGCAGCCTGATCCAAAGGTCTTTTGTACGCTCAGCGATATACTGGCGGAAATTCCGGAGGCAGAATTGCGTCTTTCTCCGGATGAGACAGCTTACATCGTGAATCTCACCGGCGAAGAGGCCCGCCGCATACTGGCAGTGACGGAAGACGGTGCGCACAGCCTGTTTGAAACCTCCGTCAGCTGCATCGGCGGCGTGACCTGCCAGGTTGGCACCCGGGACTCTCAGGGGCTTCTGGCCGCGTGCATCGCCGCTGTCCGCCAGGCGGATCTGCCGGACGGTGCGCTGCCTCAAATCCACATCTCCGGCTGCCCCTCCTCCTGCGGAACCCATCAAACCGGAGTTCTCGGCTTCCGCGGCGCGTCCAGGCAGGTGGACGGTGTGCCTCAGGCGGCCTTTGCCCTGTTTGTCAACGGCGAAAGCCGCCAGGGTCAGGAGGCCATGGGCCGCAAGGTGGGTGTTCTGCTGGAACGGGATATTCCCGGCTTTTTGATAGCTCTTGGCCGCGAAGTCGCCGCCAGCGGAATGGATTTCTCCGCGTGGAAGGCGGCGGTTCCGGATGGTGTGGACCGGCTGGCCGCTCCTTATCTGGCATAAAACCGGTCCGTTTTCCCTGTTTTTAACCAGCCGCCTTTTAAAGGCGGCTGGTTTTTTGAATCCGCCCCGCATCTCTTTTTCATCCCATTTTCATTTAGGAGGTGGTCTGATGGGATACTTTCCATTTTTCATGGAGCTCTCCGGCCAGCCGGGCCTGGTGGTAGGCGGCGGCGCCGTTGCGCTGCGCAAGGTCCAGAAGCTGCTGCCATATGGTCCTTCTCTCACCGTTGTCTCTCCGCAGTTCACGCCTGAGCTGCTGGCTATTCCCAATCTGACGCTGGTGCAGCGCCCGTTTCAGGCCCAGGATTTGGACACTGCGCTCTTTGTCATCGCCGCAACGGATCAGGTTTCGCTCAATCATATGGTTTCCAACCTGTGCCGCTCCAGGCGGATTCCCGTCAACGTAGTGGATGACAAGAATGCCTGCACCTTTCTCTTTCCGGCCCTGGTTCAGAAAGGCCCCCTGTCCGTCGGCATTTCCACCAGCGGAAGCAGCCCCGCGGCCGCAGTCTGGCTGAAAGAGGAAATCGATGCCCTGCTGCCCCGGCGGATGGAAGACATTTTATTCTGGCTGGAATCGCAGCGTCCGTTGTTGAAGGCGCGCTGTCCGCAGGCATCTCAGCGGGCAGCCCTCTCCGCCCGGCTGTTTTCGGCTTGTCTTGCCGCCGGGAGGCCGCTGGATAAGCAGGAGCTGTTCTGTATATTGGATGGGGAGGTGCGCCCATGAAAAATGGCTGTGTCTATCTGGTCGGGGCCGGCTGCGGAGAAGCCGACTTGATCACGCTGCGGGGAATGCGCCTGCTGCAAAACTGCGACGCGGTGGTATATGACGATTTGATTGATCCGGCGCTGTTGGATCTGGCTCCCACCGCTGCAGAACGGATTTATATGGGAAAGCGGTGCGGAAAACACTCTGCCGCACAGGCGGATATCTCCTCCAAGCTGGTAGCATTGGCCCAGGCCGGCAGTCGGGTGGTCCGCCTGAAGGGCGGCGATCCCTTTGTGTTCGGCCGGGGTGGGGAAGAAATTCTGGCGCTTCAGAAAGCCGGTGTTCCCTATGCCGAGGTTCCCGGTATCTCCGCTGCCATCGCCATCCCGGCGGCGGCCGGGATTCCCGTCACCCATCGGAACGTCAGCCGCAGCCTCCATATCATCACCGGCCATATCGCCGACGATCCCGACGCACTTCCCGCTCAGGTTGCCTGGCTGGCCCGCTCAAAGGGCACACTGGTCTTTTTGATGGGCCTGCGGCATCTGCGGCAAATCTGCAGCCAGCTGATGGAGGCCGGGTGTCCCCCGGATACTCCGGCTGCCGTTATCTCCGGTGGAAACGCCTCCCATCCCGCCACGATCCGAAGCGTCCTGTCCAATCTTGCGGAATGCGCCGCTGGCCTCTGTCCTCCCGCGGTCATTGTCGTGGGACAGGTGGCAGCCCTTGACCTCTCCTCCCGGATTTGCCGTCCTCTGGAGGGCGTCCGCATTGGTGTAACGGGTACCCAGGCCGTTGTCGGCAAGCTCTCCCGCTCCCTGGCCGATTTGGGCGCCCGGGTAGCCTGGGTGGAACGCGCCCTGCCGCAGGAGCTGCCGGTGGAGCTTGACCTGCTTTCCCTGTGTACAGAGCTCTCCCACTGGGTCGTTTTTACCAGCGTCAACGGCGTAGACCTGTTTTTCCGTTCCCTTGCCAGACAGCAAGTGGATCTGCGGCGCCTTCGCTGCCGTTTTGCCGTCATCGGCGAGGCCACCGGTGAGGCGCTGACGCGCCGTGGAATCTATCCGGAGATCTGCCCCGCCGTCCATACCAGCCACGCCCTTGCCGATGCGCTTCTGGCTGCGGCCGATCCGGATGAGGAGATCTTTCTCTTCCGCTCCGCCCATGGCTCTCCGGAGCTTCCCCGGAAGCTGACGGCTGCGGGACTCCATGTGCGGGAACTGTCTGCCTACTGCCTTCGGTCGGACCCCGGTGCCGCTGAAACCTGGGCAGAGACCGTCTCTCATCTGGATTATCTGGTTTTTTCCAGTGCCGGCAGCGTGGAGCGGTTTCTTCAGCAATACGGCAGTCTCCCGGGACGGGCCGTCTGCGTGTGCATTGGCCCCGTAACCGCGCAGGCACTCCGGCAGGCCGGATGTTCTCCTCTGGTGGCGGCGGAAATTTCTACCGCCGGCATCATAAAAACCATTTTAGAAGCACACGCACAAACAGCAGAGGCCGGTGTCTGACCGGCCTCTGTGTTTTGTATCCTTATTCGTAATAATAGCGCCAGCCCTTTTCCGTCTTTACCCGGCACAATGTGATTCCAAAGACCCGGTTCAATATACCGCTGCGATAGATCTCCTCTGGCGTGTCCGCGGCACACAGCATGCCGTCCGACAGAACCGCCAGACAATCCGCCGTCCCCATGGCCAGGCAGAGATCATGCAGCGCCAGTGCGACCGCCTTTCCCTGTTTTGCCAGGCGGTGCGCCATTTCCATCACCGCCAGCTGGTGGGCCACATCCAGATATGTTGTCGGCTCATCCAGAAAGATCGCCGCAGTGTCCTGGGCAAGAGCCATTGCCAGATACACCTTCTGGCGCTGTCCGCCGGAAAGCTCCGTCATAGGCCGATCCGCCAAATCCGCCGCATCCGCCTGCTCCATTGCCTGGGCAGCCAGGAGGCGATCCTCCGGGCGGTACCGCCTTGGGTAGGGCAAATACGGAAACCGCCCGTGGAGAACCATCCGGAAGGCGGTGATGTTTGGAACATTGCGGGACTGGGCCAGATAAGCCGCCTTCTGCGCCAGAGCGCGGGGAGACAGCTGCTCCACCGGAGCGCCGTCTATCAGGATGTCTCCGCCCAGCTTTGGCTGCAGCGCCAGCACTGTTCGGATCAGCGTGCTCTTCCCACTGCCGTTTGGGCCAACCAGCACCGTGACCTGCCCCGGCCGGAAAGTCAGGCTGACATGTTCCAGCACCAGACGGCCCGGATAACCCACCTGCAGATCCTTCAGTTCTATCATAGGATCCGCCCTCCTCTCTGCCACAGAAGAAGCCAGATAAAAAAGGGGCCGCCTGCCAGCGCAAGCACAATGCCGACCGGCAGCTCATACGGGAGAAACAGGATGCGGGCGGCAAGGTCGCACAGCGTCAGCAGCACCGCGCCGCCCAGCGCAGAGGCCGCCGTCAGCAGACGGCTCTCCTCCCCCACCAGCCGCCGCATTATATGGGGCACAATCAGCCCCACAAAGCCCAGCAGTCCGGAAAAGCTGACCGCCGCCCCCGCCAGTGCGGCGGAAATTGTCAGCAGCACCAGACGGGACCTCTTCGCAGACAGCCCGAGGCTCTGCGCTGTATCCCGCCCCAGAAGAAGCAAATCCATCTCATCCGCCATGGAAAGGGCTGCCGTCAACGCAGGGAGAATCACCCATGCTGCAGGCAAAAGTCTTGCCATCGTCAGTCCGGAAAGGCCACCGATGCGAAAGTCCGAGTACCCGTTCAGCGCCTCTGGGACAAAGGTGACCACCGCATCAATTCCAGCGCTGAAAATACTGGAAACCGCTACTCCCGCCAGCACCAGCGTAAAACGGGACGCTCCTGTACGCTCCGCAATCAGCAGCACCAGCAGCACCCCTGCCAGCGCTCCCAAAAACGCCATCACCGGCACATAGGCCGCCGCTGTCGGCGCTATGGCACAGCTCAGTGCCACCATCAGCCCCGCCCCGGAGTTGACGCCGATGATATTGGGCGCTGCCAGCGGGTTGGAGAGCACATTTTGGATAATGACGCCGGAAACCGCCAGGGCTGCGCCGGCCAGCAGGCATCCGCAGGTGCGCGGCAGCCTGGCATAGTGGATGATATGTGCCGTTGGGGTGTTTTGAAGCTGTCCTGTCAGCGCCCTCCACAGATCCCCCGGCGGCACGGATACCGCGCCAAGAGAGATGCTCAAGAACGCCGCCAGACAGGTCAGTACCAGCAGGACGGGCAGCACCGCCCTCCTACGCCCCGCTGTCCGGATAGAGAATGTTCGCCAGCTTTTCATACGCCTCGCCCCATCGTGCATTTGGTTTCAGATTATATAGGTGGTCGTCCATCATATAGCAGCGCCCCTCCTTGACAGCCGTCAGGGTCTGCCAGGCCGGGTTGGACAGAAGTGTCTGCTGCAAAACCTGTTCCGCGGCTGTAGAATCCGCTCCCTGAAGGACCATGAATATGTAATCCGGGTCCTGCATGAGGATTGTCTCCAGGCTCAGTTCCTCCAAAAGGCTGTTTTCGCTGTCCGCAATATTGACGCATTCCAGATCCGACAGCATCTCTCCCAGCACGCTGTCCCTGCTGTTTTTCACCTTGCAGCTGGAACCAGTGGCCCGCACATACAGCACGCGGGGGCAGGAGCCGTCTGCCTGTGCTCTGGCTGCTTCCACCTGCTCCTCAACTGCCCGGCCGTATTGCATGAATCGCTCTGTCTGTCCTGTGAGCCTGGTGCAGATCTCCAGCATGTTCAGATACTCCGAAAAGCTGGCAACCTTGAAGTAAGCGACAGGAATCCCGGCCTGCTCAAAGGTATCCAGCAGCTCCACATCTGCCGCAGTGTTGCTGCTGGCCAGAATCAAATCCGGATCCGATTCAAACAGGCGCTCTACATTCGGCTCCTTAATTGCCCCTAAATTGACAACCTCTTCTCCAAGATCCAGAGCAAAGCTTGTCCAGGCGTCGTTGGCGGCGGCGGCCAGCGTTTTGTGACCTCCCGCCAGACACCAGATGTCCGCAAAGCTCCCTATCATGGCCGCCACGCGCTGTGGCCTGGCCACACACACCGTCCGTCCCAAATCATCTGTAAATGTAACGGTATCTTCTATATCGGCGGAGTCCAGCCGCTGTACCTCATCCCCGCCGCAGCCAGTCAGCAGCAGGCAGCACAGCAGAATCGCTGTCAAGTATCTTTTCATTCCATTCCTCAGTTTTCTGTGTTCTGCGGAAACATTCCTCTACAAGTTAGCGTCCATTCCGTGCAGCAGCAGTTCCCGCGCCATATATAACAAAAAACTCGTTTTGTTTCCAAAACGAGTTTTTCTGGTGGAGATAAGCGGGATCGAACCGCTGACCTCTTGAATGCCATTCAAGCGCTCTCCCAGCTGAGCTATACCCCCATATTGTCTTGTCCGATGTCTTGAACTCGGAACATTTGCTAGTATAGCAAAGCATCTTTCAATTGTCAACATCATTTTTTATTTTTTTCATTTTTTCTTTTCACCTCCGGCTGTTTCAAATATCTCCAAAATCGTTTTTACTTTTTAAGGTTTTCTATGCTTCTGGCAGCTTTCATAAAATGCCCTTGCAATCTCGCTGGTTTATTGTTAACATAGAAATGATCCTTTTGTGTATGGAAAAGAGGTGATCATCCATGGTAATCCACGAATCTGCAGAAGATTATCTGGAATCGATTCTGGTTCTGCAGGAACGGCGCGGCCAGGTACGATCCATCGATATTGTCAATGAGTTGGGCTATTCGAAGCCAAGCGTCAGCATTGCAATGAAAAAGCTGCGGGAAAACGGCTACATCTCCATGGATGCCGATGGCAGCATTACCTTGAATGAAAGTGGCCTTGCCATTGCCCAGCGGGTTTACGGCCGCCATAAGACCATCTCGAAGCTCTTTGTTCTGCTTGGTGTTTCCCCACAAATTGCTTCAGAGGACGCATGTAAGGTAGAGCACGATTTAAGTGAGGAAACCTTCCGTAAAATTTGTCAATTTGTTCAGGAATCCGGTCAGCGTTTGCCGCCGGAAAACCAGGAGGGCTGATATTGCCCTCCTGGTTTTTTTGTCTTGCCTGAGTGCCGCATTCTTCAGCCGGATTGGAATTTTCCTTGCGCAGATACAGAAAAGGGCGTACAATATCCGGCGGTGATATGTGTTGAAAAAGTTTTTGTTGTTTTGCAGGCGGGAGGCCGTATTTGTGTCAGCGGCACTGGCAGCGGTGGCTTCCATGCTGCTGATTCCCCCCTCTCCATCCTATTTTGAATACGTGGACATGGCAGTTTTAAGCCAGTTGTTCTGCCTGATGGCGGTTGTTGCCGGATTGGGCAGCACGGGTGTCCTGGACAGTCTTTCCCGCTTGCTTTTGCAGCGTATACACACCGCCGGCCAGCTTACCGCCGCCTTGGTGTTTCTGTGCTTTTTTTCCGCCATGCTGCTGACCAACGATGTGGCTCTTTTGACCTTTGTTCCGCTGACGCTTTCTCTGCTTCCTCCGCAGGCGGAACCGCGGCGCACTTGGACTGTAATTTTGGAAACCGTGGCAGCCAATCTGGGCAGCCTGGCTACTCCCGTCGGAAATCCGCAAAACTTGTTCTTATATCATCACTATGGGCTCTCCGTCGGAAGATTTTTTCAGATCACGCTTCCCTTGACGGCTTGTTCCATGGCGGCAGTCTTCCTTTTGTGCCGGCTGATGCCAGGCCACCTGGTGTCAGCCGCAGTCTCGATGCCGCAGGCACGCCCGCTGAAGCGGCGCGGCGCCGTCAAATACGGGTGGCTTTTCCTGCTGTGTCTCCTGACGGTTTTTCATGGGGTTTCCTCCTGGCTGTGCCTTGCTGCCGTAGCAGCGGTCCTGCTTGCGACAGACCGGGGCCTTCTGAGGCAGGTGGACTGGCTGCTCCTTGCTACCTTTGTCTGCTTTTTCATCTTTGTCGGCAACCTCTCCGCCGTCCCGGCTGTCAGCGGATTTCTCTCCAGCACGCTGTCCGGGCATGAACTGCTGGTCAGTGCGCTGACCAGCCAAGTGATTTCCAATGTGCCGGCCGCCGTTCTTTTGGCCCCCTTCACCTCCGAGGTGCGCGGGCTGCTGCTGGGTGTCAATATCGGCGGACTGGGAACGCCCGTGGCCTCTTTGGCCAGCTTGATCTCCTACCGCCTGTACAGTGCTGCACCGGCACCGAACCGTGGCAGATACCTTGCGGTTTTCAGTCTCCTCAACTTCTCTCTACTGTTCCTGCTCCTGTTTGTTTTCTGCATATTCTTTTAATTGGATAACCGCCCCGGCATCCGGACGGGCCTCCGGGCCCCAGCTTTCCATCTGTTAAATAAGCTTATAGTGCGGGATCTCCTCCCCGCAGATTCTCCAGCGCATATAGTCATCGGCCACAATCACCGGAAAGGCCAGCAGATACCACAACGCCATATACAGCGGGCAAATCTGTCCCAGGAGATTGCCCGGCATGTAGCTGTAATCCCAGATTCCAAGCTTCAGCCATAAGTTCAGGATGCATCCGCTGATAAACTCAATGGCGGTGATGATAGCTGCCCCCAGAAGCGCCTGCCACACCAGCGGTATGTTCCAGTTCAGAACCTCGTTAATGCGGCCCACACCGAGAAAGCACAGGCCTCCCACCAAAACCATTGCCGGATGACTCCAGCCCCGCCAAATCAGTTCCAGGCAAAAATACCCCATTCCGCCGATGAGAAACAGCAGTAGCTCCCGTCCCAAATTCCGCAATTTTCCCATAGAATCCTCCTGCCTCAGCCAAAGAGAAACTCTCCCCGGCTGCATAAGCAATCGGCGGCCGTAAAATGCCGAATCGTCCGCCGTTACCATCAGGATATCCGGCAGGCGCTAAAACTTGCATACTCCTTTTCAAAAAATAATCCGGCTGCCGCATCGTAAAAACCGTCGGGGAGCACAATGTGCTCCCCGACGGTTTTGCAATTCCCTTTATTCTCAGTACGGGCCAAGCGCGTCCAGCGTTTCTCCATCCAGATCCATCCATCGGATTTCGTGCTCCGTCATCAGGATGCAGCTGTGGCTGCTGCCATCCTTTGGAAGGGAGACAGAGCCCGGATTCAGGTACCAGACATTCCCTGCCCGCTCCTTCAGCGGCACATGTGTGTGCCCGTAAATCACATATTCCGCGCCGCGCAGCAAGTCGGCCCCTGGTTGTTTTTGAAGGTTATAATGGTGGCCGTGGGTGAAAAACAGACGTCTGCCGCAGAGATTCTCCACGCGGTACTCCGCCGTGATGGGGAAGTCCAGCACCATTTGATCCACCTCCGCGTCACAGTTTCCCCGCACGCAGAGGATGTGGTCCTTTATTCGGTTCAGCATCGCAATGACCTCCTTGGGCGCATAGCCCTCCGGCAGGTCGTTTCGCGGGCCGTGATAGAGAATGTCCCCCAGCAAAACCAGCTGTTCCGCCCGTTCTGCCTCCATCCGCTCCAGCATCCTGCCGCAGTACAGGGCGCTGCCGTGAATATCAGAGGCAATCAAAATTCCCATGTCGCACCTCCTGGTAAACCGTTCTCCACCCTATGGTATGGAGAGCCGTTCCGCAAGTTCTCTTTTTCTCAGTAGCCCCGCGCCTTCAGGAACGCCGTCAGATTTACATAAAACTCCCGGACATCAAAACCGGGGATGTTCTCCCGGTTCAAATCCACTACATCTCCGTGGGAAATCCCCCGCTTTCCCACCGGATCCAGCAGTGTAAACGCACTCCCCCACCTGGCGGAGTCCACAGACACCAGCCCGTCGTTCAGGCCGTCAAAGTGCTTCACAATGGGATAGGTCATGTTCAGGGGGAATTTTCCATGCTGGGCCTTTTTGCAATAGGACATAACACTCTCATACAGCACGCCTTCCGCATCCGGTGTTGTCTCGTTTCGCGCAAGGCATGCGGACTCGGTCAAATCTGTCACGGCCGCCAGAAAGTCGGGATTTGTGTCCCCCAGCCGTCTCAAAGCCGTGTTATAAGCGGCTGCAATCTTCTGCCGGGCGCTCTCCGGTACCTTTCCCAACAGATATTCCGCAAAGATACAGCCCCGGTGGGGGGTATTGATGGTGGTAAGCGTCGCCACGCAGGATGCACATCCGGCGTGGGCGATGGCGGCGCGGCTGTCCAGTCCGCCCTTGGAGTGGGCGATGATGTTCACCTTTTCGCAGCCCGTCTCCTCCAGAATCTGCCGGATGCGCTCCGCCAGCTCCCGGCCAGAGTCCTCCACCGACGCAGCGGACTGCTGCTGGCCGTAAAAAACAGTGGCTCCGTTGCGCTTCAGTTCCTTTGGAATGCGGCCCCAGTAGTTGACATAACGAAAGTCTCGGAAGAATACGCCGTGAACCAGGAGAAGCGGATACTTTGTCTTGCAGATCTCGCTCTCCGCCCGGGTCTCGTCCAACTCCCACTTCTCCGTCTCAAACTCCACTTCGTCGGATACAATGCGGATGATCTTTCGTAAGTACCAGATGTTCAGAAACGGCACCCAGCCGCATAGGGCCGCCAGCACGCGGTGCTTGAGCCCCAACTGCACGGAGGTAAGATACACCCGGATCATGCCGTTCCAGAAGAGGGCGGCCTCTGCAAAAACGATGGTAACAGCAGTTATGAACCATATTGCTTGAAACAGCCCGGCGAAAAACCAGCCGCTGTTGGCATCTCGAATGACAGAGGGAAGCAAAAGGGCCATCCACACTGCATTGATGGTAGCGGTGATCAAAAACAGCCGCAGCAATTCACAGCCTGCCGCCAACTGGCGGATGCGCCTTGTAGGCGCTGCCTCCTTTGGAATCGGCCGCACATTGATGTACACAAATGCCGCTGCCAGAAGGATTCCTGCCGCCCAGCTAAGAGATCCGCCCCCAAAAAGCAGGAAAATCCAGACAACACTGCATGCAGGCAAAATTACCAGTACATGCAGCGCCCGCCTCACCGTTTTCACAAAAACACCTCGTTCTCCTTCGGCTCCGTGAACGTCTGCTCCAGCATGGCCACGTGGGACAAAAACGCCTCATCGTCAAAGTATTTGGCCCCCCTGGTACACTTCCGTACGCAGGCTTGGCACTTGATGCAGGTGCCAGGCACGTTGGTGATGTCGCCGGGGTCAATGGCGCCCATGGGGCACACCCTGGCGCAGGCACCGCAGCCGTGGCATTTCGTGAGATCCGTCTTTGGCTTGGCCTTTAAAAATTTTGCCGGCTGGCCGTCGGTCCCCTTCGGGATATAATAGGGAGCCGCCGCATCTCCAGGAACGGAAATAGGAGGCGGAACCTCCGTCAATCCCTGTACCTTTGCCGCCACGCGCTTTGCAAACTGACCGGCCTCGTACAGATCGCTCCAGCCGGGCCGGCCATAGGCCAGTTCATCGGTGAAGGCATGGCGGCACACAAAGGCGGCGCCTGCCGCTGTGTGAAAGCCATCCGCCTCCAGCACCGCGCACAGCTCCGCCAGGGAGTTGTCATAGCCGCGGTTGCCGAAGGTCACCACCGGCACTGCCAGCGCCCCGTTTCCATGAAAGCCGCTCTGGAGATAGGGCAGCAGCTTATTCGGTGTTTTTCCAGCATAGGTTGGTATTCCCAAAAATATCAGATCATTCTCTGTAAAGGCATATTCCTGTTCACGTCCTCTTGGAAAAGTGATATCCACCGTCTCCCATAGGGCCCCCAGCTGAATTGCCGCTGCTTCGGCCAGCGTCTCCGCAACACGCCGGGTACCTCCTGTGGGACTCCAATAAATGGCCAGAACCCGCCTGATCTCCATGGTGCTTTCCCTTTCTTTCCTCGCTGCTGTGCAGGAGACGCAGGCACCCTTTTGGGGTGTCTGCGTCTCTTCACAGCGAAAAGTCTTCTTCTTTCAATTTTTCCGTGTCCAGAGATGCCGGCCTTGGGGGTACCCGCTTCAACGGGTCATATCGGAATGCGCGGCAGTGATCCTCCACCGCCACAATCCCCCGCTTCATACAGGCAACTTCCCGCTCATTGATCTGCTGCCCCCGCTGGCAGTACGCACAGCGCGGATCAATATTCTTCCGGAATAACATACAAAGGTCATCCCCTTTACAGGTGTTTACAGGGTATACAGCTTCACCGCGTCTTCTTCCACCGTGGCCTTGACCTGGGTCACCGGTGTCTCATAGCTGTCAATGATCGTTGTGGCCATGGGATCCTCCAGCTCCTTCTGAATGGTACGCCGCAGGTTTCTAGCGCCATATGTCCGGGAGAAGGATTTGTGGGTCAGCCAGGCCACCAGTGCGTCATCATAGGTGAAGGTAATGCCTTTCTCCTTCAGGGAGCCCGCCAGCTCGCCCAGCATGATGCGGGCAATCCCCTGGAAGTTTTCCTCGCTGAGACGGTTGAAGGTGATCACCGCGTCCACCCGGTTGATAAACTCCGGCCGCAGAAACTGCTGCAGGGCCTTCATGGCCCGATCCGCATCCTGTTCGTTGGCGGTACGGCCAAAACCCACGGTTCCCTCTTTGCTGGCACTGCCGGCATTGGAGGTCATGACAATGATGGTATTTTCGAAGTTGACCTTTCGTCCGTGGGCATCGGTGATCTCGCCGTCGTCCAGAATCTGCAGCAGCACATTCAGCACATCGGGATGTGCCTTTTCAATCTCATCGAACAGCACCACGGCATAAGGCTTGCGGCGGATCTTCTCCGTCAGCTGGCCCGCCTCGTCATAGCCCACATATCCGGGAGGGGAACCGACAATCCGGGAAACGGAGTGCTTCTCCATAAACTCGGACATATCCAGCCGGATCAGGGCGTCCGGGGTATTGAACAGGTCGCTTGCCAGCTGCTTCACCAGCTCCGTCTTGCCCACGCCGGTGGGGCCGACGAAGATGAAGCTGACCGGCTTGTGCTTGGGGGAAATTCCCACCCGGTTCCGCCGTACAGCGGCGGATACGGCGGAGATGGCCTCGTCCTGGCCGATGATGTGCCGTTTCAGGCGTTCTTCCAGCTGGGAAAGCCTCTGGAACTCCTGCTCCCGAATCTTGGCAGCCGGGATTTTTGTCCAGAGCTCAATCACATGGGCCAGATTTTCCATAGATAGCTGCGGATCTCCCTTTTCCTGCAGGGCCGTCATCTCGGTGTTCAGCTGCAGCTCCCGGCTTTTGAGAAAGGCCATCCGCTCGTAATCTGGCTCTCCGCCGTCTGCCGTAGCTTTTTCCTCCAGCATTGTCCGCTCTTTTTCATAATCGTCCAACTCCCGCTGAATCTGCATCCGCCGGGAGATGTCGGGATCCTTCAAGTTCAGATCGGAGCAGGCCTCGTCAATTAAGTCGATGGCCTTATCCGGCAGAAAGCGGTCTGTGATGTACCGTTCAGACAGTACCACCGCCTGGCGCAGAATTCCATCTGAGATCTTCACACCGTGGAACTGCTCGTACTTGGGAGCCAGACCCTTAAGGATCTGGACTGAGTCTTCAAGGGAGGGCTCAGTCACCGTTACCGGCTGGAAGCGGCGTTCCAGTGCCGTGTCCTTTTCAATGGACTTTCGGTATTCGTTGAAGGTGGTGGCGCCAATCACCTGAATCTCCCCTCTGGAGAGTGCGGGCTTGAGGATGTTGGCGGCGTTCATACTGCCCTCGGCATCACCGGCTCCCACGATGTTGTGGACTTCGTCGATCATCAAAATGATATTGCCCAGGCGTTTTACTTCATCAATCAGGCCCTTCATGCGGGATTCAAACTGGCCGCGGAACTGCGTACCCGCCACCAAAGCCGTCAGGTCCAGAAGATACAGCTCCTTCTCCTGCAGCTTAAAGGGTACGTCTCCGTTTACGATTCGCTGGGCCAATCCCTCGGCAATGGCAGTCTTGCCCACTCCTGGCTCACCAATCAGGCAAGGATTGTTTTTCTGGCGGCGGTTGAGAATCTGCACCACCCGCTCAATCTCCTCTTTTCGGCCGATCACCGGATCCAACTTGCCCTCCTTAGCTTTCTGGGTCAAGGAGATGCAGTAATTCTCCAGATACTTGCGTTTGCCGTTTTTGGTGTCCTTTTTTTCGCGGCCGGTACGGGAGGTGTTCTCTTCTGCTCCCTCTCCCTCTTTGGAAGAAGCGGAATCTCCAGAGGAGAACAGTCGGTTCAAAAACGGGAAAGTGGCAGTCTTTCCATCCTCTTCCTCGTCGTCTCCGCCTTCTTCCCCGCCAGGCAAGTCCTCCACATTCTCCACGCCATTCAGTGCCTGCATCATCTCACTGTTTAGGGTGTCCAGGTCATCATCCGAGATGCCCATGCGCTTCATCATATCGTCCACCTGGGGCAATCCCATCTTCTTGGCGCACTTCAGGCACAGGCCCTCGTTGACGGTTTTGTCGCCCTCCAGCTTTGAGATAAAGACCACGGCAACATTCTTTTTGCATCTTGAACATAACGTCGGCTGCATTGTGTATACCTCCACGCGCCACTCGGCGCTTTCGATGAAATAGAAGCCCGCCCTTTTCGGGGGACCTTCGCCGGTATACCCGGCATTGCTCCGCACGCAGGCGGAATGCAGAATCAGACCCCTGAGCCTCTTTCTCAGGATGTCATTTCAGAAACGCCAATGCGCTCAAAGGCGTATTGGTCGTAAAAAACCGCAGAACATAGGTAGCTCCAACCGCCTCCGTATCAAAAGAGACGCCGAAACGCCGCAGGAGCCATATGGACAAAAGCAGCAGCAGCGCCCCCTCGGCAAGCCCAATCACACCACCGCCCAAGGCATTCAGCAAGTGCAGTCCCGGAAGCCGAAGCACCAAATCCAGCGCCCGGAGCACAAGCTTCAGCAACAGCAGCAAAACAATAAAGGACAGAATGTACAAGGCTGCATAAATGAATGACTGTGCAATGCTTTCTACAACCGCCATGGCAAGAGAAGCGCCCGTCTCCTGTACCTTTTCGTGAGCTTGTTCCGCCAAAGAGGCCCGCACGTCGCTGTCCAAGCCCATCATGGCCAGCAGATCTTCAATAGAAAAGGTCCCTTCCTCCACTGCTTCCTCGGGCATCTGTATTTCCGGTGCCTGCGCAGTCACGGCAGCGTCCAGCTTATTTTCAATATGGGCCTGCATCAGCGGCATCACCACTTTGACTGCCGGCTTGGACAATGCATTCGCAATCATCCCGGCGCCCATCAGCGCCACAACCACCGCCAGCAGTCCCGCAAAGGCCCGAAACAGCCCCCGGCAGGCACCGTAAATCATAAACCCCACCAGAATAGCGGCTGCGAACAGGTCTATTATAACAGGTACTGTCATAGTTGCCTACCTTCCCGCATGTAAACGTTCTGTGAATTTCCAATCATTTTTTTCCTGTTAAGGCAGGTATAGACTGGCCGAGTCGGCGGAAACCAGCAGTGCAGATCCGTCCTTCCGCATAATGACCTCCCTGGCATAGTCCGTGTCGGCAAGGGAGGCGTACTCTTGTAAATCTTGATTATACACCACCAGCTTGTTCATGTACAGTACCGCCAGGTACCGTCCCGCTGCAGACAGGCTGCGCACCTCCTCATGTATGTCCAATGAGGCAATCTCCGTGCCGTCACTTGCCACGGTCACCAGCCGTCCTACGCTGCCGGACTGATACCGGTTCAGCAGCAGCGCGGTGAAGCCGTCCCCGGCAAAGTCAAACTCCCGCAGGTACTCGTTTCCGTAGCCATAGGTTGTCTCCACCTTCCCTGCCGGGTCTGCAAAGGACAGACAGGTATCGGACACCGTCACCAATTTATTATCCTGTTCTCCAATGGCCAAAACCAACCCGTCAGAGATGTCATAGTCAGCCACAGGATCTCTTTGTGTCAGGTCATAAATCACGATATTACTGACAAAAACGCTGTTCTCCTGCCCCAGCGTCACCGCCGCCAGGAATGCATCATCATCTGTCACACAGGCGTCCGTCACGAACCGATGGGAGGATTTGAATTCGAAAATCTCCCTCATCTTCGCATCATAAACATGAACGCTGCCCTTGTAATTCCGTTTCTCCGCCGTCACTGCAAGATACCCGTTTGCGTTCAGGTTTGCGGCAATGAAGGGTTCTTCCTCAGCGGCGGTAAGGTGCAGCTTCTCCCCCTCGGTGTTCACCACGTACAGCTCCGTGCCGCCCACGTCGTAAGCCACCACGCAGCCGCCTCCCACATCCAAAGCCGGCGCCTTCATCTTGACCGCCGCGGACCAGACCTCATCCCCGCTTTTGTCCAGCACCTTCAGAGAGGTGTCGGAGAGCACCACCAGAAAATCCTCCAGCGCGGCAAAGCGGTTGCTGGAGGATGCGTCATAGGTATAGCCACTTTCCTCTGCGCCACCATAGGAGAACCAGCGCTTCAAAATGTCAAAGCCGGTGCCGTCCCGCCAGGCTGCCACCAGCACCACGCCCAGCACCACCACCAGCGTCAGGAAAAAAATCAGAAAACGGCGGAAGCGGTGGGGCTTTTTGCCCTGCTCCGCCTCTCCGTCGTCATCATTCCAGATATCCTTTGTTGTATCAGCCATTGAGTCGTTCATCCTCATACCACAGTCTTGTCAGGTACAATCCGCCGGGAGGCACGGTGGGGCCGGCGGCGGTGCGGTCCCCGCGCTCCAGAATGGCGGGGATGTCCTCAGGTGCGAATTTTCCCTCCGCTGCGTACAGCACCGTACCGGTGATGGCCCGTACCATGTTATACAGAAAACCGTTGGCACAGACCTTCAATTCCAAAAGGTCTCCGGTCCGGGTGACATCACACCAGTAGATGGTGCGGACGGTGGACTTCGTCTCCGTCCCCACGGAGCGCACCGCCCGGAAATCATGGGTCCCCACAAACATATGGGCAGCCCGGTTCAAAAAGTCCTCGTCCAGCCGCTTGGGGTAAAAGTACGCGCGATTGACATAAAACGGATTTTTAAACCGCGAGTTATAAATGCGGTAGGTATATTCCTTCTTGACACAGGAGCCGATGGCATTGAATTCCTCCGCCACCTCAAAGGCCTCCTTCACCGCGATGTCCTCCGGTGTATGGGTGTTGACGGCAAAGGGCAGACGGTCCAGCGGAATCCGGGACTCGGTGCGGAAATTGGCGATGTAGTGTTCCGCGTGAACACCGGCGTCGGTCCGGCCGCAGCCGGTGAGATGCACCTTCTCCCCGGTAATCTGCCCAATGGCCTTTTGCAGCGTCTCACAGACGGAGACGGCGTTTTTCTGCACCTGCCACCCGTGATAGGCGGTGCCGTTGTACATCAGTTTTAAGGCAATATTGCGCATGCTTTCTCCTTCATCAAAGGCGTGTCTCTCACTCCGGCCAATGAAGCCTTGGCGATTCATCGGACATCAGCGGCGCCGCTTCCTCCGGGCCGGTTTCCGTAATGGTCAGGCGGGTGTGGGTGAACTCATAACCCAGGCCGCTGTCGTCTGTGCAGGCAAAGGCCACCAGAATTTCGTCGCCGGGGGCGCAGGCAATTTCCACCGGCTCCGGCCGTTCGGCCGTCGCATCCGCGAAATGCGCGGTGTCTTCCAGATAATAAGTATAATAGGACTCCTGTGTCAGATTCGGGTCCAGATAGGCGGTCTCTTCCCAGACCAGCGCACCGTTGCGGTAGACCCGGAACTGCGGGTCGTTCACCCGAACACTCTGATACTCCCGGTCGCAGATGTCAAAACAGGTATCCGGGGACAGCCTCAGCACGCCGTCCTGGTATCCCTCCCAGACCGGGCCGCCCCAGCCGTTGGATTGATACGGCAGCAGCATGGAGACATATCCCCATCCGCCCAGCTCCTGCCGGGTAAAGACGCCATCCCGCTCTACCGCAACCGCCATGGTCAGCTCCTGCTGCCCCTCTGTGGGCAGCGAGAGCGGCGCAGTATAGGTTCCATTTCCCGCCGCCGCCATGGGAATCTCGAAAGACGTCTCTCCCAGTTTTACCACAAGGACCGCCTTCGTGTCTTCCTGCCAGGATTTCAGCGTCACGGACATCTCCGCCAGCAAGGCCTTTTGCTCCCTGTCCAGGCCGGTGGGCTTCAAATCCGAGGTCTCCACCGGCTGTCCGGCCTGTTCAATGCCGTCGGCCACCCGGCCGGAGATGCTGTAAACAGAGTCGTTGACTCGTTCCAGGTCGTTATTCAGGCCCAGAATCCGTCTCTCAAGATTTCCAATGGTGTTCTGCTGTTCCAGGACCACCGCCAGCAGCACCGCGCTCAAAATCAGCGAGGCCAGCTGCATCCAGTTCTGTTTCAGCCAGCTGTGTTTATTCTCATTCATAGGCGCTCCTTTCCCTTTTCTCAGGAGATTGGTGTGAGTTGAATCAAAACCAGCTCCGGTCGGTTAAAAATGCGGGGGACCTTCGTGCTCTCCCTGGCCAATCCCCGGCTGACAACCAGCGTCGTGTCATTCATATCATATCGGCCCCCGGCGTATGTGGGAAAAAATCCCTGTCCTGGAGCGTAGAGACCGTTTAAAAAAACAGGAATCCGCCATTGCCCGCCGTGGGCATGGCCGGATACGATCAGATCAAACGCGTATTGGCGGTAAGTCTCAATTCCCTCTGGCCGGTGGGCCATCAGGATGGTAAACATGTTCTCGTCCAGCGTTTCTCCAACCTGGGCCAGCTGAGCATCCAGCGCTCCGGACTCCGGGTCGTCCACACCGCCGATCCGGATAACCTGCCCATTGGCGGTGGAAAAGCACATAGAAGCCCCCCGCAGCGGAATCACGCCATATTGCTCCATGGTCCGGCAGATTCGCTCCGTCTCTCCGGCCCACCACTCGTGATTGCCGGTGACATAGAAGCAGGGATAATCTGCAGCCAGCGCAGAAATCGCCGTCCAGGCGTTTTCCTCCGGCAGCATGTCGTCCACAATGTCCCCTGCCAGTAGCACCGCATCGGGGGACTGAGCCTTCACCGCATCCAGCAGTTCCCGCTGATCTTCGCCGTAAGCACAGCTGTGCAGATCCGCAAGCACCGCCAGCCGGATCTCCTGCTCTAGCTTCTCCGTGGAGATCTCATACGTCACCATCCGCAGCCGGGTGTCCAGTGCTGCCGCCAGAAAAAGCAAAAATACGCCGCACGCAGCAACAGTATACAAGGCTTTTCGCTTCACAGCCCAAACTGTCTCAGAACGAGTACTCCTGCGGTGATGGCACCGCCCAAAAACAAGGCGATCCAGTCCCGCCGGGCGTACTGGAGCACATGGAGCTTGGTCCGCCCCTCACCGCCGTGATAGCAGCGGCACTCCATGGCCACCGCCAGCTCGTCCGCCCGGCGGAAGGCACTGATAAATAGCGGCACCAGAATAGGAATCAGGGCCTTGGCCTTCTGCATCAGGTTTCCGCTTTCAAAATCCGCGCCGCGGGCCTTCTGGGCGGACATGATCTTATCCGTCTCCTCAATCAGCGTCGGGATAAACCGCAGAGCGATGGACATCATCATGGCCAGTTCATGAACCGGGACATGAAGCTTCTTCAGGCCGTTCAGCAGCCGCTCCAGTCCGTCGGTCAGGCTGATGGGACTGGTGGTATAGGTCATCAGGAAGGTACCCATAATCAGCAGCATAATCCGCAGCACCATGAAAATGGCGTTGTGCAGTCCGGTATCCGAAATATGCACCGGCCCCCACTCCACCAGATACCGGGTGCCGGGGGTGAAAAACAGATTCAGAAGGCCGGTAAAGAGAATGATAAACAGGACCGGCTTCAGTCCCCGCACCAGTGCCTTGACGCCGACCCTGGAAATCCGGACACAAACCGCCAGCGTCAGCGCCAAAAGGCCGTAGGAAACCACGCTTTTGGCGCAGAACAGTGCGATGATATACAGCGTCACCAGTAAAATTTTCGTTCTGGGGTCCAGTTTGTGGGCCGCGGTGTCGCCGGGGAAAAACTGTCCAAGGGTAATGTCCTTCAGCATGCCGCACCGCCTTTCCGGGCAGCCAGCAGCTCCTGCTCCAGTGCCCGCACGGTGTACACCGCCGGATCGATGGGCAGCCCCTTTTCTTTCAGCCGCATGGCAATGCGTGTCACCTGAGGCACATCCAGTCCGGCAGAAATCAGCTCGTCCGCCCTGGCAAAGACCTCTTGGGGCGCACCGCTCATCAGCACGTGGGCGGATTTCAATACCAGAATCCGATCCACATTCTGGGCAATTTCGTCCATGCTGTGGCTCACCAGAATGATGGTCCGCTTCTTGTTCCGGTGGTAGTCCCGGATATTGGCCAGCAGGTTTTCCCGTCCCGCCGGATCCAGTCCGGCGGTGGGCTCGTCCAGAATCAGCACCTGCGGCTCCATGGCTATGACACCCGCCAGAGCCACCCGGCGCTTCTGACCGCCGGAGAGCTCAAATGGGGACTTGAACAGCTGATCGTCCCGGATACCCACCAGTCTGGCAGCCTCCCGGACACAGTGATCCAGTTCCTCCCCGGTTTTTCCCATATTGGCGGGGCCAAATGCAATATCCTTATACACAGTCTCCTCAAAGAGCTGGTACTCCGGATACTGGAACACCAGGCCTACCTGAAATCGGACATCCCTGATTTTTTTTGGTTCCGCCCAAATATCCTTCCCATTCAGCAGAATCTGGCCGGAGGTGGGCTTCAAAAGGCCGTTCAAATGCTGAATCAGCGTGGACTTGCCGGAGCCGGTGTGTCCGATGATCCCCAGAAACTCTCCGCTGTACACATCAAAACTCATATCCTCCACCGCACTGCGCTGGAAGGGAGTCCCCACGCCGTAAGTGTGGGTCAGATGTTTGATTTGTAAAATTGATTCCAAGTTTTCTCGTTCCTTCCGCGCCGCTGCAGATTCCCAATGTCTGCGGGGGCAGTCTTCTGTGCGGCCATTCATTTTACGGCAACGGCGTGGGCAATGGCATCTGCACACTCCTCCACCGTCAAAGCATCCAACGGTACGTCCAGCCCGTCCTTCCGCAGCCTGTCCAGCAAATCCACGGTGTCCGGCACGGTCAGGCCCATATTTCGCAGCGCTTCAATCCGCGTAAAAACCTGCCGTGGGGTGCCGTCCATGGTCACCTTTCCGTTGTCCATCACCACCACTCGGTCGGCATCCTCTGCCTCATTCATGTGATGGGTAATCAGCACCACAGTCATTCCCTTTTCCCGGTTCAGGCGGTGGATAGTAGACAGCACTTCCTGCCGCCCGATGGGATCCAGCATGGCAGTGGCCTCATCCAGCACAATACAAGCCGGCTCCATGGCAATCACGCCCGCAATGGCAATCCGCTGCTTCTGTCCGCCGGAGAGCAGATGGGGCGCATGGCGGACAAACTCGCTCATCCCCACTGCGGCCAGCGCATTGTCCACCCGCCGCCGGATTTCCGCGCTGGGAACGCCCAGGTTTTCCGGGGCGAAGGCGATGTCCTCCTCCACCACATTGGCCACAATCTGGTTATCCGGGTTCTGGAACACCATACCAACCCGCTGCCGAATTGCCAGCAGCAGGTGCTCATCTGCGGTATCCATACCCTCCACGTAGACCTTGCCTCCTGCCGGCAGCAGAACGCCGTTAAAGGTCTTGGCCAGCGTGGACTTACCGGAGCCGTTGTGCCCCAGTACCACCACAAAACTCCCCTGTTCGATTTCCAGATCCACATCTTGCAGGGCGAATATCTGCGCTTCCCCCTCCATGGCGGGATAAGCATATTTTAAATTTTCCGTTTGTATCATGGTTGCCATTGTTGTTTCACTTTCCATCGTTTTCCGGCTGTTTTGGAGTTGCCGTTTCTTTCAAATACAAATTACTCTGAAAACCAACGCCCTGTTGCGCCGCAGGGCAGGGCCAGCCCCGTCTCCGTCACCGGAAGGCCCAACTCGTCCCAGGTGCACTTTCCGCCGTATTTCTCTGCCACCAGCAGGTGCAGCAAATACCCCAGCACAGAGGGGGCCAGGCCAGTGGTATAGGAATTGATCAGTACAAACAGGGGTTTGTCCGACAGCACGCCAGCGCATAGCTTGACAAAATCGTAAAGGTTGTCCTCCAGTTTCCAGACCTCGCCGCCGGGTCCCCGCCCGTAGGAGGGCGGATCCATGATGATGGCGTCATAGGTCTTTCCCCGCCGGATCTCCCGCTCCACAAATTTGCCGCAGTCGTCAATGATCCAGCGAATGGGTGCGTCCTCCAGACCGGAGAGCTTCGCATTCTCCTTGGCCCAGGCCACCATGCCCTTGGCCGCGTCCACATGGCATACGCTGGCGCCCGCCTTGGCACAGGCCACGGTAGCGCCGCCAGTGTAGGCGAACAGATTCAATACCCGGATGGGCCGGTCAGCGCGTCGGATTTTCTCCATGGCAAAGTCCCAGTTCACCGCCTGCTCCGGAAAGAGTCCCGTATGCTTGAAGTTCATGGGCTTTACCTGAAAGGTCAAATCTCCATAATGAATTTTCCAGCTCTCTGGAAGCGCCTTTTTTTCCCAATGGCCTCCGCCGGACTGAGACCGGAGGTATCGACCGCCCGCCCGCTTCCAGGCAGGATTTTTTCTTGGGCTCTCCCAGATCGCCTGAGGGTCCGGGCGCACCAGAAGCTGCTTATCCCAGCGTTCCAGCTTTTCTCCGCCCCCACAGTCCAAAAGTTCATAATCCTGCCATTGATCCGCGATCCACATAGCTGTTCCTCCGATGTCAACGTTACATAGTAAATCAGTTTATTATACCTCTTCCGGAAGTTGTTCGTCAATTGTATCCCGCTGGCGATCTGTCAAAAATTTTCTTCAGCACTGAAAACGGTTCGAATCGTCTCGCCGCGAGCGTTATGTATCAAAAAGCGGGAGCCGTCGTTACCGCTCCCGCTTTGTTATCGTTGTTCCAGCAGTTCCCGCGCAAATGCCCGGGTTCTGTTCTCTTTTCCGCTGTCCATGAAGACCGTATCGTAACCCATGTGCCGCTCAGTGTGGCTTCCAAGGTATTGAAGCCCGGAATGCTTTGCATACCGCTGCATCCCCTCGATAAAGAGGTCGGCTCCCTTCTCCGGCGGATAACCGCAGGTCAGAAGCAGCGCCATAGCCTTCCCCTTCCAAAGGGAGGGGCCTCTCTTCTCTCCATAGAACTTGTTCATACCATACACCAGCCGATCCAGCAAGGCCTTCATTGGCGGTGTACAATACCAGGAATAGATGGGTGTTGCCAGTACCAGAAGGTCGCTGCAAAAAATGCTGTCGGCAATCTCCTGCACATCATCCTTCTGGCTGCAGCCAAACACATCCCACGAGCTCTGACAGCTCCGGCAGGCACAGCAGGGCCGAATTGTCCGATCATAGAGGCAAACCATCTCCACCTCCATCCCGCCGCCGCGCAGTTCTCTGCAAAAGGGAGCCAGCAGGGCGGCTGTGTTGCCATGCTGGCGGGGACTGCCCATTAAAATCAGAGCCTTCATAAAACAGCGGCTCCCTTCGACTTTGCCGGCCGAATCATCTTTTGCGGCAGGGGAGCAGGCTTTGGTTCCTGTCGCTCCGGGGAGGGTGTCTGCTTCGGCAGCCGCTCCCGGGCAACCGCCAGCATCAGCTTGATACGGTTTTCCTGGTTCACACGGGTGGCACTGGGATCATAGTCAATGGGGGTAATGTTGGCCTGGGGATACAACTCCCGGATCTTGTTGATCATTCCCTTGCCGCAGATGTGGTTGGGCAGGCATCCAAACGGCTGGGCACAGACAATGTTCTCATAGCCCGCCCTGACCAGTTCAATCATCTCAGCGGTCAGCAGCCAGCCCTCGCCCATCTTGTCGCCTGTGGAAATCACGCCGTCCGCCAGCTTCACCAATTCCCGGAAAGGTAGCGGTGCGTGGAAGCCATTGTCCTGCAGCACCTGAATCATAACGTGCTCCATACGTTCAATGTACTTCAAAATCACATCGGAAACGTGTTTTTCCAAAAAACTGCCTCCATACAGCCTTGCGGTTTCCGAGGGGTTGTATGCGCAGTACTGCACGAAGCCCATCAGCCCCGGCAGGTTGACCTCACAGTCTTGATCGGCCAGAAAATTTTCCAAATCGTTGTTGCCCAATGGGGAGTATTTGACATAGATCTCTCCCACCACACCGACCTTCACCTTCGGCACCCGGTGTACGGGAATCGCGGCAAAGTCCGCGGCAATTCGGGGCATGGCGGCCTTGATTTCCCTCTGAGAGTAGCCCTTATCCTGACGCACCCAGCCGCAGATGGTGTCCAGCCATTGTTTCTGCAATGCAACGGCAGTACCCCTGCGGAGTTCATAAGGCTCCGTCTGGGCCTTCAAAGCCACAAGCAGATCACCGTAATAAATAGCCGCCAGCAGCTTGCGCATAAAGGGCACGGTCATGGGAAAGCCGGAGTCCTTCTCAAGGCCGGAGAAGTTCAGGCTTACCACCGGCACCTGGGGATAACCTGCCTTTACCAAGGCCTTCCGCAGCAGATGGATGTAGTTGGACGCCCGGCATCCACCGCCGGTCTGGGTAATAATCAAGGCCGTATGATCCAAGTCGTATTTCCCGGATCCCAATGCATCCAGGAACTGGCCGATGACCAGCAGCGCCGGATAGCAGGTGTCGTTGTGGACATATTTCAGTCCCAGCTCGCAAACCTGGCTTCCGCAGTTTTCCAGCAGTTCGCAGGTATATCCCGCCTGCTCCATGGCCGCCGCCAAAATCCGGAACTGAACGGGAGCCATGTTTGGAATGAGAATCTTATGAGTCTTTTTCATATCCGGAGTAAATTTTGGGTAGTTTTGAAATGACAGATCCATGGCTCACGCCTCCTCTCGTATTTCATTCTGCTCATCCAGTGCGGCAAAAAGGCTTCTCAGCCGGATCCGTACCGCACCCAGGTTCGTAATCTCGTCGATTTTCAGTTGGGTGTACAGCTTGCCGCCCGCCTGCAAAATTTCTCTGGTCTCATCTGTGGTAATGGCATCCACCCCGCATCCGAAGCTCACCAGCTGCACCAGGTCCATGTCAGGCTGTGTACAGCAGTATTTTGCCGCCGCATACAGCCGGGAGTGATATGTCCACTGGTTCAGCACCGTGGTGGGGAATTTCTCCACCCGGTCAGAGATGGAGTCCTCTGTCACGACTGCCGCACCGAACTGTGTAATCAGGGTGTCAATGCCGTGGTTCACCTCCGGATCCACATGGTAGGGCCGTCCCGACAGCACAATGACGCGGCGTCCCTCCGCCCGGGCCTGATCGATGATTCTGGCCCCTTCCTTCCGAATCTGAGCCATGTGATTGGTATATTCCGCATAGGCCGCATCAGACGCCTCCCGCACCTCCGCCTTGGAGATACCCGGGAAGTATCTGCCCAAAATTTCATGGATCTTCCGGTTGAAGTCCTTGGGCCGGTGGAGCCCCACATAGTCATAAATAAACCGGGTCTCCTTTACTTCCGGACAGTTTCCGGCAATGACCTCGGGATAATAAGCCACCACCGGGCAGTTGTAGTGGTTGTCTCCCAGCCCTTCGTCAATGTTGTATGTCATACAGGGGTAGAAAATGGCGTCCAGGCCAAGCTTGCTGAGAAACCGGATGTGTCCGTGGGCCAGTTTCGCCGGGAAGCAGGCGGTGTCGCTTGGAATCGTCCCCTGTCCTTTCAAATACAGATCCCGGCTGGAGAGTGGGCTGTGATACACAGAAAAGCCCAATTTTGTGAAAAAGGTATGCCAGAACGGGAACAGCTCCCATAGATTCAAACACAATGGAATTCCAAGCCTGCCGCGTCTGCCGGGCACCGGCTTATAGTTTAAAATGAGCTTCCGTTTGTATTCGTACAGGTTCCGTTCCCCAGTATCCGCCTTTCCGGTGATGGGCCGGTCGCAGCGGTTTCCGCTGATAAAAGTGCCGCCGTCAGCAAAGGTGTTGATGGTCAGCTGGCAGTTGTTGCCGCAGCGTCCGCAGATCTCGCTGCGGGTCTCCTGCCGGAAGCCCGCCATTGCCTCCCGATCCAACAGGCTGCTGACCTGGCCGGCCCGCGTCTTCCCCCGGCCATACAGCGCCGCTCCATAGGCGCCCATAAGTCCGGCGATATCCGGGCGGATCACCTCCGCCCCCATCTCCTTCTCAAAGGCCCGGAGCACTGCTTCATTATAAAAGGTACCGCCCTGGACAACGATATTCCGCCCCAGTTCCTCCGGAGATGAGGCGCGAATGACCTTATAGATGGCGTTTTTCACCACGGAGATGGAGAGGCCCGCAGAGATATTTTCAATGGTGGCGCCGTCCTTCTGGGCCTGCTTTACGCTGGAATTCATAAACACCGTGCACCGGCTGCCAAGATCCACAGGCCGGTCCGCAAACAGCCCCAGCCCAGCAAACTCTCTCACATCATATCCCAGCGCCTGGGCAAAGGTCTGCAGGAAACTGCCGCAGCCAGAAGAACAGGCCTCGTTTAAAAAGATGTTGCTGATGGCCCCATCCTCAATTTTGAAGCATTTCATATCCTGGCCGCCGATATCGATGATGAAGTCCACATTAGGCAAAAAGTGCCGGGCGGCTGTGAAGTGGGCCACCGTCTCCACCACACCGTAGTCTGCGTGGAAGGCAGCCTTTGCCAAATCCTCTCCATATCCCGTGGTGGTGACGGAGGCCACATGGAGGGCCGGATGCTCATCATAGAGGGTCTGCAGCACCTCCCGGATCAGCGGTACAGGATTGCCCAGATTCGGCCGGTAGTCGGTAAAGAGGATTCGCGCCTCTTGATCCATCACCACCAGCTTCACGGTGGTGGAGCCAGAGTCAATCCCGATATGCACCGGAGCGGCGTAGTCTGCCGTAAAGGGCACCCGCGGCACCGTGGACTTGGCATGGCGCGCCTGAAACATCCGATATTCCTCTTGATCCGCAAACAGGGGCGGCTGGCTGCGGTAGGTTTCTGCCGCGCCCTTCTCCCGCAAGCGGTCCGCCACTTTGTTCAGATCAAACCTCTGATCTGCGTAAAAGGCAGCGCCCATTGCCACGAACAGCAGGCTGTTCTCCGGGCAGACGCCAGCTACTCCCAGTGTTTTGTCAAAACTCTCCCGCAGGCAGCGTGAAAAAGTCAGGGGTCCGCCCAGATACAGGATGTTCCCATGAATGGGACGTCCCTGGGCCAAGCCTGCAATGGTCTGGTTCACCACCGCCTGATAGATACTGGCGGCAATATCCTCCGCCTTTGCTCCTTGGTTAATCAGGGGCTGTATATCGCTTTTGGCAAATACGCCGCATCTGGAGGCAATTGTGTACGTCTTTTCCGCCCTCTGGGCGGCAAGGTCCATTTCGTCGGCTCCCATTTTCAGAAGGGTCGCCATTTGGTCAATGAATGCTCCTGTACCGCCGGCACAGGAGCCGTTCATCCGCACCTCCATGCCGCCCGTCAAAAACAGGATCTTTGCATCTTCGCCGCCCAGCTCGATGATCACATCCGTGCCGGGAGTCAGCCGATTGGCTGCCACACGGGTAGCAAAGACCTCCTGTACAAAAGGGACTCCCACACTCTCAGCCATACCCATGCCGGCAGAACCGGAAACTGCAAATTCTGCTCTTCCGCCCGGAACATATAAATCTGCCATGCGGCGCAGCAGTTCTTCTGATTTTTCCAGGATATGGCTGAAATGCCGTTCATATGTACTATAAATTATATTGTCCGTGTCATCCAGCACCACGCATTTAATGGTGGTAGATCCCACGTCAAGGCCCACTCTCAAGGTTTTTCCTCCTTCAGGAAAACGGTTACGCTGTCGCAGATGGCAGGTATCCATAAGATATCACATTAGCTTGTATCATACTCTTTTTCGTCTGGATGCGCAATCGTCAAAATCCCGAAAGGCTGTGAAGAATCTGTTAAAAACTCCGTTTCTTTCCGTGCTTGGCCTTTCGAGAGTTTTGTGATATACTTGTTTTCATTCCTGCTGAAAGGACGTGTACGTCTCATGGATTCCGTTTTGCTGCACTGCTGCTGCGCTCCCTGTTCCCTCTCCTGCATCGATCCGCTGCGGAATGAGGGAATTGAGCCAGTGGCTTTTTGGTATAACCCCAATATTCATCCCTGGAAAGAATATCAGGCCCGCCGGGACTGCCTGCTGGAATACGCCCCGACAATCGGAATGGAGATCCGGGTCCTGGAGGACTACGGCCTGCGGGAGTTTGTCCGCCATGTGGCGGATGACATCGACCGCCGCTGTACCTACTGCTACGAGCACCGGCTGGAGGGCACCGCCCGGTACGCCGCAGAGCATGGCTTCCCCGCTTTTACCACCACGCTCCTGGCCAGCATCTATCAGCAGCACGATTTGATTGCCGCGGCCGGGGCGCGGTTCGCCGAACAGTACGGCGTTCAATTCCTCTACCGGGACTTCCGCCCAAATTTTCGCGCCGGGAACCAGCTGGCCCGTGAAAAGGGCTTTTATATGCAGAAATATTGCGGCTGCATCTTTTCTGAGGCAGACCGCTATCAAAAACAGATTGACCGGGATCTGGCAAAATACACAGAATAAAATTTCCCTGCAGAAGCAATACGCTTCTGCAGGGAAATTTTCTATTCTTTAAAAAACCGCCTCTGTTCTTTCATGTCTTGTCGGGCCTTCCCTCCGGCTTGGGATATTTTCCCTTCAATTGTCCCTCCCCTATTATTGACAAACCGGATAAATTCTGTTACAATTCGGTTACAATATTTTCAAAGGAGTGTTCCCATGCCAGAAAGCAAGTCCGCAAAAGCGGAAGGTCTGATTTACAAGGGCCACCCGCTCCGCCGTGTAGACAATTTAATCTACTATGGAACGATGGCTGAAAAATATATCATTATGATGCAGGTTCTGGATACCAAAAAGGAACTGGATCTGGATGTCGCCACCAAGGTTTCTGTTCAGCTGCAGCTGACGGATCCAAGTCTGAAATCCAGGGACCGTGTGCTCAAAAAGAGTGAAAAGGACAGCCTGTACGCAGCGATGGACGTCGCCGCTATCTGGCTGGACCGGGCACTTTCCGGCAAGGAAAAATAAACCCGGCTCCACTCCCTGCCCTACAAATGATATCATATAAGACGAAAGGAAGCGTAACACCCATGACACACTTCGCAGGAAAAGCAGCAAAGGTTCTTATTCTCTCTGTCATTTTCACCATGCTGCTTGCAGCCACCGCCATGGCCGCTGATATGGCTGTTGCCGTCGGCGCTACCACCGGTTCCTCCCTGAGAATGCGCGCAGATGCCTCCACTTCCTCCTCCGTCGTGACGACATTGGATAAAAGCGTAGCCGTTGCCGTTTTGGACAACTCCATTGAGGGCTGGTATAAAATCAACTATGCCGGCAATGTGGGCTATGTCTCCGCTGATTATCTTGTCGTTGATCAGGATAATCTCTTTTCCTCTTATGGGAAGGTGAATTCCGACGGTGTCAATGTCCGCTCTGCGGCCTCTACCGACAGCGAGATTCTTGCCTCTGTGGATGCCGGCACCGTCGTCACCGTCAACGGCTTTGAAGACGGCTGGTACGATGTCACGTGTGAATATGGCACAGAAGGCTATATCCGCAGTGACTTTTTGGATTTGACCGATTCTGCCTCCAGTTCTTCCTCTGGAGGATCGATTGTATCCACCGCCAAACAGCACTTGGGTACCCGCTATGTATACGGCGGTGCCTCCCCCAGCGGGTTTGACTGTTCCGGTTTTACCATGTACGTATATGGTCAATTCGGCTATTCCCTGCCGCATACCGCCACAGGCCAGTGGCAGAGTGGGATCGGAAGCAAGGTGTGGTCTATCTCCGCACTTCAGCCCGGTGACTTGGTATTCTTCAACGATCCAAGCCGCAACGCGGGTAAGGCCTGTTCCCACGCTGGTATTTATGTTGGGGACGGACAATTTATTCACTCCTCTTCTTCCCGGAGCAACGGCGTAATTATCAGCGATTTGACCGGCGGCTACTACAACACCTATTTTGTAGGCGGAATTCACGTGTAAGTTTTACATAGAATCATAAAGAAGCGGCACGCAGATGCGTGCCGCTTCTTTATGGAAATCCGCCGTGTCTCAATTGACACGGCGGATTTTTTGACTGTTCTCAGACTGTAACCCGGTCTTTCCTGCAAAATAGCAAACCATGCCCGATTCAGTCCATCCCCTGGTGCCGTTTCGCAGCAGTCAGAATGTTCTGCATCAGCATGGCCCGGGTCATGGGGCCCACGCCGCCGGGCACCGGTGTGATGTAAGCCGCTTTGGGCTCCACAGCGGCAAAGTCCACATCGCCGCAGAGCTTCCCTTCCGCATTGCGGTTCATGGCCACATCGATGACTGCCGCGCCTTCCTTCACCATGTCGGCAGTCACCAAACCCACCCGGCCCACAGCAGACACCAGAATGTCCGCCTCCCGGGTGTACTTTGCCAGGTTCGGTGTCCGGGAGTGACAGGTAGTCACCGTGCCGTCCGCCTGCATCAGCAGTGTTCCCATGGGCTTTCCCACGATATTGCTGCGTCCCAGCACCACACATTGCTTTCCCTGGACCGGAATGTCATATTCCTTCAGCATCTCCATCACGCCTGCGGGCGTGCAGGGCAAAAACACCGGATCTCCAATCACCAGGCGCCCCACATTAAAGGGGTGGAAGCAGTCCACATCCTTTTCCGGGGCGATGGCGTTCAGAACCTGTTCCTCATTCAGCTGTTCCGGCAGTGGCAGCTGAACCAAAATTCCATCCACATCCTCGTCACCGTTCAGCTGTTCAATCAACTGTAAAAGCTCCACCTGTGCGGTTTCAGCGGGCAGCTTGTGCTCAAAGCTCAAAAAGCCGCACTCTGCGCAGTCTTTTTCCTTGCCTGTGACATAGACCCGGGATGCCGGATCGTCTCCCACCAGGATGACCGCAAGGCCCGGCTTTCGAGCAAGGCCCTTTGCCTCCTCCGCTGCCCGTGCTTTCACCTTTGCCGCCAGCGCCTTTCCATCAATGCGTGTCGCCATTGTCCGTCTCCTCCTGATGATCCGCCAGATCTGCCTCCGCCTGCTCAGCAGGTACTCCTTCCGGACACTCTGCATTCTCTTCCTCCGCGGGCATCGTCAAAGAAGCGTCCGCCTCTGCTGCCAGCTTTGCTCTCGCCACCTGATTCACCAGCAGATCTTCTGCAGAATGCTTTTTGCCCGCAAGATTGTAAAACAGCATCCCGGCGGCAACCACCACCATCACCATACTCAATGCCTGCGACACCCGGATAGGCTCTCCCATGAATGTCCAGTCAAATAAATACAGGCTGTCGGTGCGCAGGCCCTCCACCCAAGAGCGGCCCAAGCCGTACCAGAGGAAGTAAAACCATGTGTTCTCTCCGTCAAAACGCCGTCCCTTGGTCACAACAAACAGCATCAGCAGCAGTCCCACCAAATTCCACAGGCTCTCATAGAAAAATGTGGGGTGCACCTCAATATACTGGGTGGCACTGGTCCAAAGGCGCATCCGCCAAGGCAGATCTGTCAAACCGCCAAAAGCCTCCCGGTTAATGAAGTTGGCCCACCGCCCGATGCACTGACCAAGAATCAAACCCATGACGCAGAGATCTGTCATAGCTCCCAGCTTCAGTTTTTTTACGCGGGTGTAAATAAATGCCACCAAAAAGCCAACAATCACCGTACCGTAAATGGCAAGTCCGCCATCCCAAATGGCTACTACTTTTCCCCAGTTTAAGGAGCCGTCGGCATTTTTATACAAATCCAGATAAAAAATGACATAGTAAATGCGGGATCCCAAAATACAACTGGGCACTGCCCACAGGACCATGTCCAGCACGTTGTCCTCCGTCAGGCCAAAACGTTTGGCTTGCTTCATGCACAGCAGCAAACCAGCCAGCATTCCCAGAGCCAGAATGATGCCGTACCAATAAATGCCATGCCCAATGTGAATGGCAATGGGATCTGGATTAAACTCCCAGTCGCCGAACAGCCCCGGGAAGCTGATCGGCATGTTCTTCAATGCTGTCAAACCACATTCTTCCTTTCTTTTCTCGCCGGGAGTTCCTTACTCCCGCGGCACAATCTCGGACAAGACTGCCCGGTCCGCTGTCAGGTTGTCCCGCAGGAAGGCTGTAATATCGTCTTTCGTAATGGTGTCAAATACCTGGGGGAAACGGAAGGGGTCATATCCATGGAAATATCCCTCTGTCAGGGAAACTGCAATATTTTCAAAGGAATTCAGCCCCCGCAGGTTCTCACCAAAAGAAGCCCTGCGCACCCGTTGATAAAATTCCTCCTCAATTCCATCAGATACCAGCCGTTCCGCCTCTTTTTGAATTTCTTCCGCAACCCGGCGTGCATCCTTGCTGTCACCGCCGGCATAGAGGTACGCCACTCCCGGCATCATTTCAAAAGCACCGCCGAAACTGGTGTTGATCAATCCTTGGTCATACAGCCTGAGATACAGTGGACTGGACTCTCCCAGCAGAAGATCGCAGGCCATGTCGCCGATGAGGTTGGTCCGCAGAAACGTCTCTCCATTTTCCACTGGTGTGCACTTATAGCCGGTTAAAAACTGCGGCATGGCAACCTCCATGGCCATCTTTGTCTCCTTTTTCACCACTTCCGCTGGCTCCCGGCCATAATCTCGCGGAACTGCCGCCCCCCCCTCCCGGGGCAAAATCCGTCGGGCCAAATCCGCCACATGAATGGGATCCACATTTCCAACCACTGTCAAAATCATGTTGGACGGGGTGTAAAAGGCCTTATGGCAGTCATACAGCGTCCGGGCCGTAATCTTCCGGATGCTCTCCACCGTGCCCGCAATCGAGGTCCGTGCCGTACTGTTGCTGTACAGGGCTTTCATCATCCGGGTATACAGCTGCCAGTCCGGGTTGTCCTCAATCATGCGGATCTCCTGCCCGATGATTCCCTGTTCCTTCTCCACACTCTCATCTGTGAAGTAGGGCACAGATACAAAGGAGAGCAAAATCTCCAAGTTTTCTTCAAAGTGGGCCGTGGAATCAAAGTAATAGCCGGTCATGGCGTTGGCTGTGAAGGCGTTTGGCTCCGCGCCGTTCTTTGCCAGTTCCTGCAGGGCGTTGCCCTCCTTGGTGTCAAACATCTTGTGTTCCAGGTAATGGGCAATGCCCGCCGGGGTATCCAGCCATTTGCCATCCAGCTGAAAGCGGGTATCCATCCCGCCGTAGCGGGTGGCAAAAAAAGCGTAGCTCTTGGCGTGCTCAGGCTTTGGCACCACGCAGATCTGCAAACCGTTAGGCAGCACCTCCCGGTAAACAGACTCCCCAATCCGCTCGTAAAAGCTCTGTCTCATTCCGCTGCCTCCTTCCCCTTCAGGAAATACACCGTATCCAGAGAAACCGTCCGCATGGCGGCAAAAATCCGGTCCGCCGTGACGTTTTGTATTTCCTTTGCCAGCAGATCCGGCGTCTCCGCCTGTCCGGTGGCAGCCTGTCCCAGATAGAAGTTTTCCAGCTTTCCCTGGGAGTCTCCCATGGAAGCATAGGCATTCAGCAGCGTGCTGCGGGCGCCCTCCAGCTCCCAGTCCTCCAAATCACCGTCCTGCACAGCCTTCAGCTGCAGCGTAATCTCATCGTAGGCCTTCTGATAGTTCTGGAACTCAATGCCGGAGGACACGGTAATCATTCCCTTCTGGCGGTGATAGACCGAGGAGGCGAAATAGCAGAGGGACAGCTTCTCCCGCACATTTAAAAACAGCTTGGAGTTGCTGGATCCGCCGAAGATGGTATTTCCCATCAGCAGCGCGGCAGTATCCTCACTGCCGCAGGCAAAGCCCATCCCCAGCTTTCCCTGTGTCACGTCCATGGCGTCCTCCACCACCTTGACCTCCGGACGAAGCACATGGGGCGTTGCCAGGGCAATGTCCCGGATGCCATCCCGCGGCAGCGTGGCCAGCGCGTGAAGCAGCGCCTGCTCCACACGCTCCAGCGCCGCGCTGCCGCTGTATATCAGCTCCAGGCGGGCAGTGGAGATCAGGTCTCCGTACTGGGCGTACAACTTCTGCAGCTGCAGTTTTTCCACGCTCTTTTCGTCACCCAGCCTGGAAATTCCATATGGCTCCCCAGTGCACATCTCCTGCAGCAGCCGCAGATCGGCATAATCCCGCTTATCATTGATGATGCTGCGGACTGCGTCTGCCAGGTTCTGCTTCTCGCTTTCGAAATAGGCGGGCACAAACCGCCCCCGCTCTGTGGCGGGATCGCAGATCAGCTCTCCCAGTATATCCGCCACCGGTTCCAGCAGCTTCTCACCGCCGGGCACAAAGCTGTCGTCAATCAGGCTGGCCACAAAGCCCACGCACTGATTTTCGCCCCTTTTTCGGACGGTATAATCGATGCGCGCGCCATACAGGCGGTCCAGCTGCTCTGACAGTGCCCCCAGATCCGGGCAGCTGACGGTGCCCCGCCGCAGCACTGCCGGCAGCAGCGCACATGCTGAAACCCGCTCCTGGCTCAAGGGCGTCACAAACTGGGCCGACAGCAGGCTGGTTTTAAATTTCTGCGCCGGAAGATACGTCAGGTATACCCCAGCGGCAATTTCTTTTCTGGTTCCTTCCACTGTTTCAGCTCCTTCTGCCGCACGGGGCAGCTCCCCGGCGGAATTTGAATCATTTATCGAGATATAACATTATAGTATATCTTCCCATATAATTCAAATTCTATTTTCCCTTCTTATCCAAGCACGTCCTCCAGCACCCGCTGGAAATTTCCATGGGCAATTTTTTCACGCTCTTCCACTGTCATACCCAGCTGCTCCAGCCAGTAGAACAGATTTTTGATCTGGGCGGCATCCTCCAGCCCTTCCGCGCCCTCGTTGCCCGGCCCCATAAAGTGGCAAAAATCAAAGCCGCAGCCAACATGTTCCACGCCGATGACATCCGCCATATGAGCCGCATGCCGGGCCAAAGTCCGGGCGGTCTGCTGCCTGTGATCCTCGTGAACGAAACCGTGATAAGCATTCAGCCCTACCACGCCGTCTACATCCCGAATGGCCCGCAGCTGGTCGTCCGACAGATTCCGCCGCACGTCGCACAAACGCCGGCAATTGGAATGAGATGCAATCACCGGTGCTGCCGTCAGCTTCATCACATCCCAGAAACTCCCGTCATTCAGATGGGACACATCCACCAGCATCCGCTTTTTCTGCATCCTTCGTACGGCCTGCCGTCCCAGCTCCGACAGGCCGCTGTAAGCGTCTCCCCCTGCACCGGTGGCGAAGGCATTCTCCTCATTCCAGGTCAGCATTCCGGTTCTGGCTCCCGCGTCATAGTACCAGTCGATGCCGCGCAGCTCCGTCCCGATGGCCGCCATGCCCTCGATTCCCAGGAAAGCATAGATCTTCCCCTCCCCCCGGGCAGCTGCCGCTTCCGTCCAGCTATGTACCAGCCGCATGCGCTCACACTCCGCAAGGTCATCCCTGGCGTAGGAAAGCATCTGGTGCGTCCGTCCGAGAAATGCCTCCGGTGCACACCAATCCGTATCCTTCCAAAAGGTCTCCCCCACTGCTGCACTGGTCCAGACCGACAGCACCAATCCCTCCAGGCCGCCCTTTTGCAGCCGATCCAGATGGCGTCTCTCCAGCACCCGGCTCTCCCCCGCCAGGCGCCGCCGCGCCACATCGTACAGCAGATCGGAATGCGCGTCAAATACCATGTTTTCTCCTCCAGTTCCCCTGTCATTTCTCCCATCCTATGCGCTTCCCCGCAATTCTGCAAGCAATCCTTATAAAAAAGCGCCCACACCTGATTTTTTCTGAATTTCTTCCCAGTTTCCCCTTGACTTTTTCATCAAATTCCTGTAAACTATTCCTCGTTGTAAAGGTATAAAACTTTACAGAAAGGAGTCTTCTCGATGAAAAATCAGACTTACCGCATGACCATGCTCTTCGATTTTTACGGAGAACTCCTGACAGAGCGGCAGAAAGAGTTCTTTGACCTCTATTATAATGAGGACCTGTCCCTGGCGGAAATTGCGGAAAACGCAGGGATTTCCCGTCAGGGTGTCCGGGATGTCGTTGTCCGGGCGGAGGGTGTCATGCAGGAAGTGGAGGACAAAACCGGCCTCATCAAACGTTTTGAGGCACTCCGTCCCCATCTGGACGCTATCGAGGCTGCCGCCGCAGAGATCAAAACCATCAACTACCGTCAGTATGAGGATGCCCGGCTCAGTGAGTTGGCCGATCTCATCCATGCGGAAACCGCTGCATTGAAGGAATAATCTATGGCATTTGAAGGTCTCACTGAAAAACTGAATGCAACGTTCAAAAAGCTCCGGGGCAAGGGCCGTCTGACAGAAAATGACGTTCGGGAGGCCATGCGGGAAGTCCGTCTCGCCCTTCTGGAAGCGGACGTTGGCTATAAGGTGGTCAAGGAATTTGTGTCCAAGGTCACGGAGCGTGCCGTGGGCACCGACGTGCTGGACAGCCTGACCCCCGCTCAGCAGGTCATCAAAATCGTCAATGAGGAATTGACCAGCCTGATGGGCGGCGGTACCGCCAAGCTCTCCATGGCCAACAACGGCCCCACTGTGGTCATGATGGTGGGCCTGCAGGGCGCCGGCAAAACCACCACGACCGCGAAGCTGGCCGGGCTGATGCGAAAGCAGTATACAAAACGCCCCCTTCTGGCGGCTTGTGACGTCTACCGCCCCGCCGCGATTGAGCAGCTGAAGGTGGTGGGCGGCCAGCTGGATCTGCCGGTTTTTGAGCAGGGGCAGGGAGATCCGGTGGAAATCGCTCAAAACGCCCTCCGCCACGCGAAGGATCACGGCAGCGATATGGTCTTCTTGGATACCGCAGGCCGCCTCCACGTGGACGAGACACTGATGGACGAGCTGAAGCGGATGAAGGCCGCCGTCCATCCCAATGAGATTTTGCTGGTGGTGGACGCCATGACCGGCCAGGATGCGGTGAACGCCGCGTCTGCCTTTGACGAGGCTCTTGGCATTGACGGCGTGATTCTCACCAAGCTGGACGGTGACGCCCGCGGCGGCGCCGCCCTCTCCATCCGGGCCTCCACTGGAAAACCCATCAAATTTGTGGGTACCGGCGAAAAGCTGGATATGATCGAGCCCTTCCATCCAGACCGCATGGCCTCCCGGATTCTCGGTATGGGCGATATGCTGTCCTTTATTGAAAAAGCCCAGCAGACGTATGATGAGAAGCAGGCGGCCAAGCTGCAGGAAAAGATGCGGAAAAACCGTCTCTCCCTGCAGGACTATTATGAGCAGCTTCAGCAGCTTCGTGGCATGGGAGATTTAAGCCAGCTGGCGGGTATGATGCCCGGCGGCATGGGGAAGCAGCTGCAGGGCGCCAGCATTGATGAAAAGGCGCTGGCCCATACAGAAGCCATCATCCTCTCCATGACTCCGCTGGAGCGGGAAAATCCACAGATTCTGAATGCCAGCCGGAAGCGGCGGATTGCCGCAGGCTGCGGTCTGGAGGTCGTGGATGTGAATCGGCTGCTCAAGCAGTTTGATGCCATCCAGCAGCTGACAAAGCAATTCTCCCGGGGACGGATACCCCAGATGGGTGGCCGCGGCCCCATGTCCGGGTTTGGACGGAAAAAGCGGTTTAAATAATTTTGTATATAAGTGCACGGCATTTATAGAAATATTCGATTTTTTTAATTTTTTTGGAGGTAACAAACATGGTTAAAATCAGACTGCGCCGTATGGGCGCCAAGAAGGCTCCCTTCTATCGCGTTGTGGTTGCCGATTCCCGCTTCCCCCGGGACGGCCGTTTTATCGAGGAGCTTGGTACCTACAACCCTTGCGTGGCTCCTGCCGAGATCAAAATTGATACCGAGCGCGCCCAGGCCTGGATCAAGTCCGGTGCCCAGCCCACCGATACGGTCAGAGCTCTGCTGAAAAAAGTAGAAGTCCTCTGATTCGGAGGGCGGAGCATGAAAGACTTGCTGCTCTACATCGCCAGAAACCTCGTGGATGATCCCGACGCCGTCTCTGTTACGGAAGTGCAGGGCGATCAGGAACTGACGTTGGAGCTGCGCGTCGCCCCCGACGACATGGGCAAGGTCATCGGCCGTCAGGGTCGCATCGCAAAGGAGATCCGGACCGTGATCCGCTCCTATGCCCAGCGTACCGGCGTAAAGGTTTCCGTCGATATTGTAGACTAAAAAGAAGCGGTGCAGCTGCACCGCTTCTTTTTCTCACTCTACCGCTATAAAATCCATATTCCCAGCCGGAGTATGCTCACAGTACAACCCGGCTCATGGTGTAATCATCTGCCCCAGAGATAGGAATATGCGCCTAATCTCCGCAGGGCTGCGTCCATTCTTTGCATTCTGTTTGCTTCAAAATCCCATACCTGTGCTCAAAAAGCACCTCTTGTCCTTCTGGACAAAGTACGCTATAATGTCCGCAGTATTATGGTGGTTTGTACCGCTCTCGCCAAAGTTGTCAGGGGGAATCTCTCTATGGCCCGGCTTTTCACCAACAGTTTCACCTTTGCCGAAATCGCCGTAAAACATTTCTTGAGCGGTGAAGAGGCCTACCAAAAGCTCCTCCCTCTCTTCTCTCAGGAGGATGTGGATGCCATGTATCAGCGCAGCCTTCTCGAAATGCCTGCGGAACAGGAGTTCAGCATTTCCATTTGCTTTTCTGCCATGGCACTGGAGGCATTCATCTATGATTACGCCGCCCGAAATCTAGGGGACGGCTATGTCTCCAAGTATCTGGACAAGCTGGATCTGACCTCCAAGTGGCTGGTGATTCCCCGGCTTATCACCGGTTCTGTCATCGATCCCGGCTGTCGGGCAATCAATTTGCTCCGGGAACTGGTTCAGGAGCGAAACCGCCTGGTCCACAGCAAATCCAAGGCAGTTTCCTTCACTCCGGAGTTTCTGGAATGGTTTGCAGAAACACAGTCGTATCTGCCGGAACGCCTGTCAGCGCTGAAAGGTCTTATGGCGGTCTATCATCTGGCTGCGCTGCTGGACGGTCTGGATGGCGAAGCGCACGCCCGGTTTTCCCTATCCATCGGCAGCTGCTACAATGCCGATAACCCCGCTGATTTTACCATGCACGAGGACTGGGCTTCCATTTTTCCCCTGTTCCGCAGCCTTTCTAAGCAGAATCCGCCTCGCCGAACTACGAAATGATAAGGAGACGATCTCCATGAAACTGGAACGTATTAAAATTGGCCGCATTGTCAACGCCCACGGTATCCGGGGAGAAGTCCGGGTTCAGCCCCGGGGCGGTGATCCGGCCTCTCTCACCCACTTCAAAACCTTTTTGCTGGACGGCCAGGCTGTCACCCCCACTGCCAACCATGTTCACAAGAGCTTGGTACTGATGAAGTTCCCCGGTGTGGACGATATGAACACCGCCCTGGCTCTGAAGGACAAGGACCTGTATATCCGCCGGGAAGACGCCAACCTGGAGGATGGCCAGTTCTTTGATGATGAGCTGCTGGGCCTCCGGGTTTTCGACGAGGAAACCGACGAGGAACTGGGGGAGCTGACGGCAGTGGAGAATTATCCGGCCCATCAGGTTTATACTGTCCGCGGCACGCACGAATACCTGATTCCTGCCGTGCCCGATGTGTTTATCAAATCTGTGGATATGGACGCGAACCGCATGACCGTCCATATTCTGGAGGGGATGGCCACGGATGCAGATTGATATTATGACGCTGTTCCCGGAGTCCGTGGATGCCATGCTGAACGTCAGCATTCTGGGCCGTGCCCAAGAGCGGGGATATATTGCCATCCGCACCCATCAGATCCGGCAGTACACCACCAACAAGCAGATGCAGGTGGACGACTACCCCTACGGCGGAGGCCGCGGCGCCGTCATGCAGGCGGATCCGCTGTACCACTGCTGGGCGCACATTGTGGAAACCTATGGTCCTGGCCGCACGATTTTCATGTCCCCCTGCGGCCGGACCTTCAATCAGGAGGTGGCGAAGGAGCTGAAGGCACAGTATGACCATCTGATTCTCGTCTGCGGCCACTACGAGGGCATCGACCAGCGCTTTATCGACGAGTGTGTGGACGAGGAACTCTCCATGGGCGACTTTGTTCTCACCGGCGGAGAAATTCCTGCCATGGCGGTGGCGGATGCCGTATGCCGCATGGTCCCCGGCGTTCTGCCGGATGCCGAGTGCTTTCAGGAGGAATCCCACTGGAACGGCCTGCTGGAGTATCCCCAGTACTCCCGCCCTGCGGAATGGCATGGCCGCCAGGTGCCGGAGATTCTGCTCTCCGGGGACCACGGCAAAGTGGCCGCCTGGCGGAAGAAGGAGAGCTATAAGCGCACCATCGTCCGCCGTCCGGATCTGTTTGCGCAGTTCGACGCCTCCCAGCTAACCACCAAGGCAGAGAAAAAAATTCTGGCGGAAGCACAGGCGGAGCTGGCGGAGGAAGCGCCCGAATCCTGATTGCCTTGTCTTTCGTTTTGAAAAAAAGCCCGGTTCTCCCGCCTTCAGGAGTCCGCAATCAAGAACCAGCCCCGTCCATTTAAAAAATGGACGGGGCTGGTTCTTTATCAGGCGACAGCTCCGCATCTGTCCCTATGAGAATCCTCGTGGATTTTTGAAATTTTTCCGCTTCCCGGAGAACACTATAAAAAAGCCCCTTGACAAATACCCCCCAGGGGTATATATTACAGTTCAGAAAATACCCCCCAGGGGTATCATCCTCTGGAGAACAGGAGGTCCCATGCGGGAAGAAACATACGACATCTCCGGAATGCACTGCGCGGCGTGCAGCGCATCTGTGGAAAAGGTTACCCGGAAGCTGCCGGGTGTGGAGCGAAGCGAGGTCAATCTGACCACGGAGATCATGACCATCACCTATGATGAAACCCAGGTGACGCCGGAGCAGATTGTGGCCAAGGTGGAGAAAGCCGGCTTTGGCGCAGTTCTCCATAAGGAGCATCAGGAAGCTGCGGTGCCGGACACAAAGGACGCCGCGGAAGCAGAGTTGCGGCGAAAAAAATGGGAACTGGTGACAGCAGGAGCTTTCTCCCTGGTACTGCTGTATGTCTCCATGGGGCAGATGCTGCCCTTCGGATTGCCCGCCCTGCCTCTGCCGGATATTTTCTCCATGCACACCCATCCGGTGAACTTTGCAATTTTACAGCTGCTTCTGACCATTCCCGTGCTGTACTGCGGGCGGCATTTCTTTACCGGCGGCTTTAAGGCCCTGTCGAACCGGAACCCTAACATGGACTCCCTGGTGGCCATCGGCTCCGCCTGTTCCTTTGTGTACAGCGTGGTGATGACCTTTCTCATCTCCGACGATCCCCACGCCTATGTCCACAATCTCTACTATGAGTCCGCCGCCGTGGTGCTGACGCTGGTATCCCTGGGGAAATTTCTGGAGAGCCGGAACATGCAAAAAACCAAGGGGGCTATTACCGCGCTGATGCAGCTGTCTCCGGACACTGCCATTTTGGCGGAGAGCGGCAAGGAGGTACCCACCAAATCCCTGAAAACCGGCGATGTGGTGCTGGTGAAACCCGGTGCCCGGGTTCCCGCCGATGGTACGGTTTCCCAGGGGGAGAGCAGCGTCAACGAAGCTATGCTCACCGGGGAGAGCCTGCCTGTGGAAAAAACGGTTGGCAGCGAGGTCATCGGCGGGAGCGTGAACCTGAACGGTATCCTGTACGTCACCGTGACCCGCACTGGCGAGGATACCACCCTGGCCCGGATTATCCGCTTCGTGGAGGACGCCCAGGGACGGAAAGCACCCATCTCAAAGACGGCTGACAAAGTGGCCGGGATATTTGTTCCCACGGTCATCGCAATTGCCCTGCTGGCCGCCGCCGCCTGGGCAGTGGATGGACAGCCCTTTGCCTTTGTGCTGCGGGTATTCACCTCCGTGCTGGTAATTGCCTGCCCCTGCGCCCTTGGTCTGGCGACTCCCACCGCCATTATGGTGGGTACCGGACTCGGCGCACGCCACGGCATCCTGATTCGCTCCGGTGAAATTCTGGAAATCACCCACAGTGTGGACACTGTGGTTCTGGATAAAACCGGTACGGTGACAAAGGGAGAGCCTGCCGTAACGGAAATTCTTCCCCACCAGTGTGAAAAAGGTGTACTGTTGGAAACTGCCGCGGCAGTGGAGGCCGTCAGTGCTCACCCATTGGCAAACGCCATCTCTGCTTATGCAAAAGCCCATGGCTTTGACGGCAGCAAGCGCCCGGAGAGCTTTGAAAGCCTGTCCGGCCGGGGCCTGAAGGCCCAATTGGATGGGAAGACCGTGCTGGCAGGCAACCGGAGGCTCTTGGAGGAATACGGCGTGGATGTCTCTCCCCTGCTGCTGAACGCGGATCGTCTGGCGGCGGAGGGGCAGACGCCCATGTACTTTGCAAGGGAAGGCGCGCTGCTGGGGCTTATCAGCATAGCAGATCCGGTAAAAGAGACCAGCGCCGATGCCGTCCGCCGGATGAAGGAGCAGGGTATTCATACAGTGCTCCTGACCGGGGACAACCAGGCGGCAGCCCGCCACATCGGCAGTCTGGTGGGTGCGGACGAGGTGATTGCCGAGGTGCTGCCCGAGGAGAAAGCCGGTGTCATTCAGGACTTACAAGAGAAAGGCCGTACCGTGATGATGGTGGGTGACGGCATCAACGACGCCCCAGCCCTGACCCAGGCGGAAGTTGGCTGTGCCATCGGTAGCGGCAGCGACATCGCCATTGAGTCCGCTGACATCGTATTAATGCGGGACGATTTGGAGGACGTCAGCCGGGCCATCCGCCTAAGCCGCCTGACACTGCGGGATATCAAGCAGAACCTGTTCTGGGCCTTCTGCTACAACACCATCGGTATTCCCATTGCGGCCGGTTTGCTGTATCTTTTCGGCGGGCCGCTGCTCTCTCCCATGTTTGCCGGCGCTGCCATGTCTTTGAGTTCCGTATGCGTGGTGGGCAATGCTCTGCGGCTGGGGCACGCCAAACTGTAAAGGAGGATTTTATGGCATCTCACGAGAAAAACCAGGATGGCAGTGCAGACGTGTTCGCCATCATGCAAACCCAACTGGGACTGACGCCGCAGGAGATTGGCGCCGACTGCTGCCGCCATAAGCACCGGGAGCAGCCGGAGGCAGACGCCCTGCTGCGGCGACTCAGCCGCATTGAAGGCCAAGTGCGGGGCGTCCGCGGCATGGTGGAAAAAGAGGCCTACTGCACGGATATTCTGGTGCAGGTCTCCGCCATCCAGTCGGCGCTGAACGCTTTTGCCCGGGAACTGCTGGGCAGTCATATCCGCACCTGTGTCGTGCAGGATATTCAAAACGGAAAGCTGGACGTGGTAGATGATTTGGTCTCCACCATTCAAAAAATGATGAAGTAAATTGACCCAATGCATATGAGAAAATTAAAAGGAGGATTCTGAACATGACAACCATTTCTGTACCCGATATGATGTGTGAAAACTGTGTAAAGCGCATCACCAACGCCCTCTCCGCCGCGGAGTTGAACTTTACCGTCAGTCTGCCGGAAAAGACCGTTACCATCGACGGCTGCGAGCACTGCGTCAAGACGGCCATGGACGAGTTGGACGATTTGGGTTTTACTCCAAAAATTCAGTAAGAAGTTTGTAAAACGTGTCTTTTTCTTGAAAATCAGTCTGTATTTCCTTCTCAGGGTACAGACTGATTTTTTTGTACATATCTTGTTATCACTTTGTTACTTTTCATTGAAGCATTCCACATTCTCCCAGTTTTTTCTTGTCAAATTTCGGTGAAAGTGGGGGACATAACACCTGTTTCTCACCAAAAACTTGACAGAAGTGGGGCTATGGTGTATACTAACCCCAGTTTTTCGATTGGTAACAAAAGTTACAAGTTGTTTTTCTTTGGAGGATTCCCTGGTATGGTTCTTCCAAAAACCGGGAAAAATGAACTCGGAAAACCACTTACAGGAGGTATGTTTTTTGGACACACAATACTTGCTCCAAAAACTGCATCATTTCTGGAAGCGTCACGGTTTGCCCGTGTTTATGCTCTTTGCCGTTATTGTTGTTTCCGGCGCTGCCACGGACCGGGCCAACGCCCTGTATATTCTGACGGGTGCGGAGGACTCTGCCATCGTACTGGACGAATCTGCCCAAGTACAGGATTTTTCCTCTCAACTGGTATTTCTTTCTACCAGCAGTACCGGCTTTGATGTAACGCTGGCTTCCGGAAAAAATGTCACCATCAGCTATGATGGGCAAACCATCTCCACCCAGTCTAAAAAAGAGAGCATCTCTGCACTGCTGACCCGGATGCATATTATTCCGGGCCCCTTGGACATGGTAGCAGTCGATCTCTCCGGCGACAGCGTGGAACTGACAGTCGGCGATCAGCTGACTTACTATGACCGGGTGACAGAGACCGCCGCTTATGAGACGGTCCGGGTTGCCAATCCTGACTTGCCGGAGGGCACGGAGCTGCTTGTCCAAGCCGGCGCCGACGGCGTCCGCACTTCTGTCTACGAAGTGGTGTGGTCCGGCGGCGAAATGATCTCCCGCCAATTTGTGGAGGAGCTGGACAGCACCGCTGTGGACGAGGTGATTGAATACGGCACTGCCAAGGAAGCGTCTGCCTCTGCAGCTGCACAGCCCATTGCCGGCATATCCAAAAATGCTGACGGCAGTGGTACTCTGACACTGGCAGACGGCACCACACTGGACTTTTCCGGCGTCAAGTCCATGACAGCCACTGCCTATACCGCCGGGCACGGCGGTGCGGATTATACCACGGCTACCGGCACCTTCGTCAAGGTCGGCACTGTGGCGGTGGACAAGAGCGTCATCCCTCTGGGCACCCGGATGTATATCGTCACCAATGACGGCGTGGTCTATGGCCAGGCAGTGGCTGCAGATACCGGTGTACGGGGTAATAAGGTTGATTTGTACTACGACACGTATCAGCAGTGCATCAACTTCGGACGGCGTAGCTGTACCGTGTATATTCTGGGATGAAGAACTCCCCGGCAGGTAAAAACCTGCCGGGGAGTTCTATGTTCATGACGGATCCTTTTTTCGTTTCAGAAGGGCACTTCTGTTCTGCGGATGCGTCCTTTTTACAGCGTCTCCAGCAGGGGCGGAAGTTCGCCGAGGCGGCGGATAACGAAATCCGGGATGATGTCCCGGCGGGACGTCTCTCCCTCCGGGCAGTACAAACAGGTACGGATTTCCGCATTGATCCCGCCTTGAATATCCGAGGTCAGACTATCTCCCACCATCAGCGCAGTCATCCGGTGAAAGTTGAGGATGGCGGCAAAACAGCGGTCAAAAAACGCCTTGCCGGGCTTGTCGCACCCCACCTCTTCCGAAATAAACACTCCCTTGAAATAGGCTCCAATTCCCGCTTTCTTCAGGCGGCTGTACTGAACAGCGGCGGCACCGTTGGAGGCCAGGTACAGGTCGTACCGGGGAGCCAGCTCCCGCAGAAGCTCCAGCGCGCCGGGAATCAAAAAGTGGCCCTCCGCCAGATAACCCTCATAGCGGTCACAGACGGATCTGGGGTCCGCCTGTACGCCCAGCTCCTGAAACAGCAGCTCAAAGCGTGTGGTCAGTACTTGCTCCCGGGTGAGAATTCCCGCCTCCAGCAGTTCCCACTGCCGCTGGTTGATAGCGTGATACCGGGCCAGGACACTGTCTTCCGCCGGAAGTCCCGTCTCCATCAGCGCCCTGCGAAGGGCGACGGCCTCCGCATGGGTAAAGTCCAGGATGGTATTGTCCAGGTCCAAAAAAACAGTTTCTATCATTGGCCATCTTCTCTCCGATTCTTTTCATTTTAAAATTTATTGAATCATATCCGACGGATTTTTGCAAGGCCGGAACTTCCCTTCTTTTCAAATCACCGAAAATCTGGTATACTGATTCTCACCTGAGAGAAAGGCGGCTGTGCCATGAACCTTTGCAATTACAATACCATCCGGGAGCTGCTTGGGCGGCACGGATTTCATTTTTCAAAATCCATGGGGCAAAACTTCCTCATCGACCCGCAGGTTCCCGCAGATATTGCTGCAGCCTCCTGTGCCGACGAGCACTGCGGGGTGCTGGAGATCGGTCCCGGCATCGGCCCGCTGACGGCGGAGCTGTCCCGGAGAGCCGGGAAGGTGGTCTCGGTGGAGCTGGATAAGTCTCTGCTGCCCGTTTTGGCAGAGACCATGGCCCCATACCCAAACGTGGAAATTGTGCCGGGCGATGTGATGAAGCTGGATCTTGCGGCACTGGCAGCGGAGAAATTTGGCGGGCTCACCCCTATTGTCTGTGCCAATCTGCCCTATAACATCACCACGCCAGTGCTGGAAAAGCTGGTGGAGACTCCATGCTTTCAGTCTGTCACCGTGATGATTCAGCGGGAAGTCGCCCGGCGGCTCTGTGCAGCCCAGGGTTCTTCCGACGGGGGTTCTTTTTCCCTGTTTCTGCAATATCATATGGAGACAGAGCTTCTTTTCGATGTACTGCCTGAAAAGTTTCTGCCGCCTCCAAAGGTGACCTCTTCCGTCATCCGCTGTGTGCGGCGGGACCGGCCCGCCGTGGAGGTAGAGGATGAGGCGTTTTTTTTCAAAGTGATGCGGGGCGGCTTTTTGCTGCGTCGGAAAACACTGGCCAACAGCCTTGCCGCCGCGCTTCCGGCAATGTCCAAGGAGTGTATTCAGGCGGCCATTGCAGAGTGCGGACTGCCCGCCGATATTCGCGGAGAAAAATTGACGCTTCAGAACTTCTCAGATTTGGCCGTTTATTTGGAAAGGCACAAAAAGCAAACGATTTAGTACTTGATTTTTGGAAGATTCTACGGTATCATTGATAACAATCACATTTTTTGAATTCCCTGAAAATGATTCTGACAGGAGGAGCAATTATGTCCACAAAAGCCTATTATCCCAGAACTGAAATCGGGCCCGGAAAAGTTGGTTTTTCCAAGACCCGTTCAATCATCGAGGCACCTTTTTACGGCAACAATGTGGTGAAGGTCAACTCACTGCGGGAGGCCTATGACTTGGCAAAGAACTCTCCCGGTACCATCGTCACCGATATGCCTGTCTACCGGGGCGAGGAGTTCGGCCTGGAGCCGGACGCTAAGGTACTGCTGTTCAACGACGGATCCATCACCGGCCGCTACGCTCCGGCCCGCCGCATCACCGGCAAACCCGGTGTGGATACTACCGCTCTGGACAAAATTGTGATGGACGCCGTATACGACACCCGCTGGAAGACCATGTACCATGCCGAAACCTATATCGGTCTGGATCCTGAGTTTATGGTCAAGGCCCACCTGCTGATTCCGGAGGGTGAGGAAAATCTGCTCTATAACTGGATGCTGAACTTCCAGTATCTCTCCGACGAGTACACCAAGATGTATAAGCGATCCAAGCCCGTAGGAGATGGAAAAGAACCGGACATCTACATCTTCTCTGATCCCCAGTGGGCCGGTGCGCCGGGTCAGGAAGCGGTCTGTGACCCCAAGTGCCTGTGCTATTTCAACACAGATACCAACTGTGCGGCGATCCTTGGCATGCGCTATTTCGGTGAGCACAAGAAGGGCACGCTGACCCTGGCTTGGGCTATCGCCAACCGGAACGGCTATGCCTCCTGCCACGGCGGTCAGAAGGAGTACACACTGGATGACGGCAGCAAATACGTGGCGGCGGTGTTCGGCCTGTCCGGATCCGGCAAGTCCACCCTGACCCACGCCAAGCACGGCGGCAAGTATCCCTCCATCAAAGTGCTCCACGATGACGCTTTCATCATCAACTCCGATACCTGCGCCTCTATTGCCCTGGAGCCCACCTATTTTGACAAGACCGCCGACTATCCCGTGGACTCCCCGGACAACAAGTATTTGCTGACCGCCCAGAACTGCTCCGCCACCCTGGACGAGGACGGCAAGGTGGTTCTGGTCACTGAGGATGTGCGCAACGGCAATGGTCGTGCCATTAAGAGCAAGCTCTGGTCCCCCAACCGGGTGGATAAGATTGACTCTCCGGTGAACGCCATCTTCTGGATTATGAAAGACCCCACTATTCCCCCGATTGTGAAGCTGAAGGGCGCGTCCCTGGCCTCTGTCATGGGTGCCACGCTGGCCACCAAGCGCTCTTCTGCCGAGCGGCTGAAGGCCGGTGTGGATCCCAACGCCCTGGTGGTGGAGCCCTATGCCAACCCCTTCCGCACCTATCCGCTGGTAAACGACTACGAGAAATTCAAGAAGCTGGTGGCCGAGAAGAACGTTGCCTGCTATATCATCAACACGGGAGAGTTCATGGGCAAGAAGGTGCAGAAAGAGGACACCCTAGGCGTTCTGGAGGCCGTTGTGGAAGGCAAGGCGCAGTTTAAGCCTTGGGGCCCCTTCTCCGACATTGAGATCTTCGAGTGGGAGGGCTTTGTGCCGGATCTGACCGATCACGAATATGTCGCCCAGTTGAAGGCCCGGATGGCCGACCGGCTGGACTATGTGACAAAGCTGGACGCCGTTGAGGGCGGGTTCAACAAACTGCCCGCTGATGCCGCAGAGGCCATTCGGCAGGTGGTGGAACAGGCTAACAGCCTGTAAGATGCAAGCCTGTTCAAATGCTTTAAAAGGTTCGCTCCGTTTAACACGGAGCGAACCTTTTTTATATTTCCATTACGGTTCCAGATAGGATTTGGTGTGGCTGCGAAGTTGGTTGCTGCCGGTCAGGGCCGTTTCCGGCGGCCATCTCCCGTCCCTGTTTGATCCCCTCCCAATCTCCTCCGCCGAAAAGGCCTGACTTACCCTTTTGGAGCAGGGGGCAAGTACCCTCAGCCGTTGGAATTTTGCACTTGGCCTGATGCATGAATTCCCAAGATCAGGGTAACCTAGAGAAGAATTCTTCCAGAAGGAGTGTCCTGTCTTATGTTTAAACACGAAAAAATGTTGTTCCACCCAGTCGGGGTGGAGAAGGCCAATCCACAGTACGCCGCGTTGCTCCAAGAGCAGCTTGGAGGGGGCAACGGCGAGCTGAAAGCTGCCATGCAGTATATGTCTCAGAGTTTTCGCATCAAGGATCCCGCAATTAAGGATCTGTTTCTGGACATTGCGGCTGAGGAGCTGGGCCACATGGAAATGGTCGCCCAAACCATCAATCTTTTAAACGGTCATGACGTGGACGCAGAAAAGGTAAAGGCCGGTGAGATTCAAAGTCATGTGATTCTGGGGTTGAATCCCGGCCTCATCAACGCCTCCGGTTACTCCTGGACTGCTGACTATGTGACCGTCACTGGTGATTTATGTGCCGACCTTTTGAGCAACATTGCCTCCGAGCAGAGGGCCAAAGTGGTCTACGAATACCTTTACCGCCAGATTGACGATAAAAAGGTACGGGAGACAATTGACTTCCTTCTTAACCGAGAAGAAGCGCATAATCAGATGTTTCGGGACGCCTTTAACGAAGTGCAGGACTCCGGATCCAATCAGGACTTTGGTACCACCAAAGCGGCAAGAATGTACTTCTCCCTGTCCAATCCGGGAAAAAACGCCTTTGCCGGCGGTGATGTAAAGGCCCCTAAATTTGAAAAGTAACAACAATGCCCGGTGGGAATCCCGCCGGGCACATGTTTTTCAGGGAACACGGATCGTCTGCCCTGGATAAATCAGATTCGGGTTTTGAATGCCGTTGACTTTTGCGAGGGCGGAAACCGTGGTATGAAATTGACGGGCAATTCCCCACAGGGTATCTCCCGGCTGAATGCGGTAGGTGTGTTCAAATGCCGGCTCCCCTCCGCCGGATTCCGGAATGCGGAGAATCTGGCTTGGATAAATCAGATTTGGGTTTTGGATATCGTTGGCCTTTACAAGATCAAAAACTGTGGTGTGAAACTGACGGGCAATTCCCCATAGGGTATCTCCCGGCTGAACCGTATAAGTGTTTTCCTCTGTCCACTCTTTCGTCAGCAGGACCGTCCCGGTAAAACGATCCAGATCCACGCGGCCTGTGATACCGGGTAAATCTCCCTGGTCTGTATACTGGAATCCTGCCCAGCCGCTCCAAACCTCTCCCTCCACCTCTGGTTCTTCAGCGCCATAAGCCGCAGCCCACAGTGGATAGGTGGAAAAATCCGTATCATTCCAGACGGCTGAGGCCGCCCAAGCGTCGGCATACAGCAATGGTACGCTGCCGGTCTCCTCTTCCAATGCACGAAGGAAGGTCAATCCAATGGTGCGAATCTCCCGGATAGAAAGTCCGTCAAAGGCCTCAAAATCCATCGCAGGTCGGCAGTCATACTGCGTTTTTGATAGGAGCGATGCAAAATAATGCGCTTGGGCTTCCGCTTCCGCCTCAGAGCGGGCAGTGACATAGAAGTAAAAGCCCCGGTGGATATCCGCCGCAGCTGCTTTGGCTGCGTTTTCAGCAAACCGGCTGTCAGCGGTCTCTCCAAATCCTGCACGAATATAAACAACTTCCACCGCTTCTCTCAACTGTACAAAATCAATTTCTCCTTGGAAAACACTGACATCTGCACCGTCATAAACAGGAGATGACGGTGATGGTTCCAGTGCAAAAGGCGCAGTTGTCAGCGCCAACACGGTAAAAAATGACATCACGACGGCCAAAAAATGTTTCATGCGGCTTTCCTCCCCCAACAGCATATGCCAATCTGCTGCTTGGCGTGAAAAAGCCCGTCGAAACCGACGGGCTTTTTCTCACACATGAGATCGGTTCACTTTTCATGAGGAGACCCCATCCGCCGTTTCCTTTTCCAGACAATGCAGGGCTCTTCTCTGCGGCCCCCAGCAGGAGCCCCCCTCTTTTTTGCCGCAAGGCCAGTTCGCTTTTTAAGCCCGTTCTGGAAATTTGGCGCACAGCATATCCAGTTCGTCGATCAAATCCCGCATCTCTTCCCTTGTCAGGCGCACCTCCACATCAGCAGTATCCAAATCCTCCATGGTGTTTGGCAAAGCGAAGGAAACCATCACCAGAAAAGCCTCTCCATCCGTCTGGGCGGACAGCGTAAAATACGGCTCCGCAAAGCTGCTGTCATAGCGTTCTTTTAGTCCAGCGCAGAGTACCTTCAATCCAGCGGCCATCTCCTTCAGCTCATAGGTCAAAAGACAGCTGTTGGAATCTTTAATCACCATTCCGTTATCATCTGTATACATGGCCCGCAGCACCAGCCAGTTTCTGTCGTCGCTGGTGGGATCACCGCCGTCGGCCGGAAATTCATAATTGGATATCTCCAGTTTCAGACTGACCTCTTCATTTTTAAAAAGCATACTGCATCTCTCCTCTCGTGGAGTCGCCTGCGGCGTCAATCATTATGGTGAACCGCATAGAATTCGTCGTAATCCTTCAGCTGCTTCTGCAGCAGGGCCGGGGTGTCCAATCCATAGGGGCAGCGGCTCTTGCATGCATTGCAGTGGATACAATTTTCAATGCGGTGCATTTTCTCATGCCATTCGTCGCTCATATATTTTTCGTACGGAGAACGGCGCAGCAGCGCGCTCATCCGGGCGGACTGCGGAATGTCGATGTCGGCAGCGCAAGGCAGACAGTACCCACAGCTGCGGCAGAAATCACCCGCCAGTTCTTTTCGATCCTGCGCAATGACTTTTTCAAGTTCCGGAGTCAAGTGGACATCCCGGGCTGCCAGCTCCAGCCACTGATCCAGCTCCCACTCATGCTGGATTCCCCAGATAGGCACCACATTGTCATACTGCTGTATAAAGGCATAGCAGGCCTCCGCATTGTTCAAAAGGCCGCCGGAGAGGCCTTTCATGGCGATGAAGCCCATATCCTTCTCTTTGCACTGGCGCACCAGTTCCAAATCCTTCTCACTTGCCAAATGACAGAAGGGGAACTGCAGTGTTTCAAAATTGCCGGAGTCAATAGCCGCCTTAGCCACAGGCAGGCGGTGGTTCGTGATGCCGATGTGGCGGATATACCCCTTCCGTTTAGCCTCCAGCACAGCGGCAAAGGGGCCGTCCGGATCGGTGGGATCCGGCAGATCTGCCGGGTTATGGAACTGGAACAGATCGATGTAATCCGTCTGCAGCATACGGAGGCTCTGCTCTATATGCTTCTGGACTGTCTTTTTGTCCTGGCCGCCGCTCTTGGTGGAGATGACCACATTCTGGCGGACATCATGGAGCGCAGATCCGAGTTTTTCCTCGCTGTCCGTGTACATATTGGCAGTGTCGAAATAATTGATGCCGGAATCATAGGCCCGTCGAATCAGCTTGACGGCATCGCTGTGGCTGATGCGCTGAATGGGCAGTGCTCCAAACGCAGTTTTTGTTACCCTCAGTTCCGTACAGCCCAGCCGAATCATTTCCATGTTTCTTCCTCCCTTTTCCTGTTTCAACCCGTTCGGCATCCTTTTTGATATCTTTGGTATTGTATCACAATTTTTGCAGGATGCAAATATTGACGGACTCTTGGAAACATGTTATATTGAAAAAATGGAAAAGGAATTACATTTAAAACTGACGGTTCGTCTCTATACAGATGATAACCAGCGTTGCTTTGGCCCTGGGATCGCCACACTGCTCTCCCGGGTACGGGAGCATCATTCTCTGCGTGCTGCCGCTGCCTCCATGGGGATGGCCTATTCCAAGGCTTGGCGGATCATCCGCACGGCGGAGGGTGTATTTGGCTGTAAGCTGCTCTCCTCTACCATCGGAGGCCAGCATGGCGGCGGCGCGGTTCTTACACCCCAGGCAGAACAACTTCTAGCCGCATATGAGGCATATTGCGCAGATGTAGAGGCCTACAGCCTGGAAAAGTTCCGTGATATGTTTGGTTTTTATCACACGCTGGACAAGTCCTGAACGCTTTTCCATGTGCTTCGGCTCTTGCATCTGCCATGATTCAAAACGACAGCTGAGCCACCACAGTATTTCTATCTGTAAGGCCATCTCGTTTCCGGAATGCCCTTACAATTTGATCAAATTGAGCGAGATTCCATCTCTGCACGCGATTGCAAAAAAGGCAGGCCCGGCGGGCCTGCCTTTTTTGGGAATGTTCTCATACTTCCGGTTGGGTTGGATCCACTTCCGTGGGACTGGAAACGGGGTGCTCCTTGTGCTCCACCATGGTGCGGATGAGTTCCACCGTTCCGCCCAAGCCTAAGTAGCTGCTGTCCAAACAGAAGTCGTAGCTCTCCACCGCCCCCCATTTCTGAGAGGAATAGTACTCATAGTAGGACGCACGGCGTTTATCCGTCTTGACAATCAGTGCTTTAGCCTTCTCTTCCGTCAAGTGTTGACGCTTGGCCACACGGGCGATCCGCGTATCCATCGGCGCATGGATAAACAGGCTCAGATGGTTGGGGCGATCCGCGAGGGCGTAATCCGCACAGCGGCCAATAATGACACAGGGCCCCTGATCGGCAATGTGGCGGATGGTGTTGAAGGTCGCCAGATACACCTGCTGCTCCAGAGAGTCGCTGGCTCCGCTGCCGGGGAGGCTGAACATGTAGGAGTCCATTGCGATGGAGTACAGCAGGCTCTTGGGCCGCTCGTCAAAGTTCTCAAAAATCTTTTCGCACAGGCCGCTTTTCTCTGCCGCAGCCCGCAGCAATTCCTTATCATAAAACGGGATCCCCAGTTCTTTCGCCACACGGATGCCGACTTCCTTACCGCCGCTGCCGAACTGCCGTCCGATTGTGATGATGGTTTCCATGGAAAACCCTCCTCTCTTTGGTAAATTTATTATACCGCGAAAGTGGGACTGCGTCAAACAAAAACTTGTGAAAATTTTGTCTATCTTCTGCATACAATCGCCACCTATGGGTGCAGCCAAATATTTCGGGTGCGCTCTAAAAATCGCTGCCCTGCTCTACATTGTCCCGAAGGAATGCGTGATGAATGGCATTCAATACCCGTTTTTTATCGCCGCTCCATGCCGGTGCCAAAAGATCCCGCTTTGCACCATCACCTGTAAGGCGGTGAATAATCATACTTCTTGGAATGCTGCGGACACAGATTTCCAGCGCTGTAATATACGCCTCCAGATCCATGACCGGCACATTCCCCGCCTGCCAGTCCGCTGCCAAATCCGTCCCCCGCAGGATATGGAGCAGATGGAATTTGATGCCGCCGGCACCCGATCGGCCAATATAGCGGGCTGTCTCCGCCATCATTTCCACCGTCTCACCCGGTAATCCCAGAATCTGATGGGTGACAACCGTCACACCAATGGCGTTCAGCTGCTCCACAGCCCAATCATAAACCGGAAGCCCATATCCCCGGCGGAGATAGGCGGCCGTCTGCGAGTGGATGGTCTGCAGGCCCAGCTCCACCCACACGGGTTTGATGGCCGCGCATGCCTGCAGCAGCTCCAAAACCGGCTGTGGGAGGCAGTCTGGCCTGGTGGCCACGGACAGCGCCACCACGTCCTCCGGCGCCATGGCCGCCGTATAGAGCGCCCGCAGCCGCTCTACCGGTCCGTATGTGTTGGTGAAGGACTGGAAATAGGCAATATATCTGGCGTTTGGTCCGGATTTTGCCGCCACCCGCTCCCTGGCGGCTTCCAACTGGACGGATATGCTGCCGGTTTCTGCAAAGGCACCGGCGCCATCGCAGAAGATGCAGCCTCTGGTGCCCAGAGTCCCGTCCCGGTTGGGGCAGGAACAGCCTGAGGACAGCGCGAGCTTATAAACTTTTGTTCCATACCGGGCCTTCAGCATATCATCCAGCCGATTCCAATACATCGGTATCTCCTCCCCTGTTCTTTCCTATGATACCCCGACCGGTCTGGAATTGCAAACAGGTTATCAAAAGCCGCCCGGCCAAATAGCCGGGCGGCTGAGTGCTTTTTATTCGGGCATCGGTTTGCCCAATCGGCGATACATGGTCTTTTTCACTGCCCGAAGAATGTTTTCATACCCGGTACAGCGGCACAGATGGCCAGAGAGAAGCTTACGGAGTTCTTCATCCGTATACTCCTTTCCACTCTCCAAAATCTCCACTGCCGTCAGGATAAAACCGGGAGAGCAGAAGCCGCACTGAATGGCCGCCTCATCCACGAAAGCCTGCTGAATATCACTGAGTTCACCGTTTGGTCCCAACAGCCCCTCCAGCGTACGGATGTGCTTTCCCTCCGCCCAAACGGCCAGATAGATGCAGGAGTTAAACGCTTCGCCGTCAATCAGGACATTGCAGGCGCCGCATTCCCCTACCTCACAGCCCTTTTTTACCGAGGTCATCCGAAAATCATTGCGGAGCATATCCGTCAGACTGGCCCGAACATCCACTGTGCGCTCCACATCCCTGCCATTGAGGTTAAAGTGGACAGTCTGATACTGCGTCACGTGCTTTTCCATCACAGTTCACCTCCTGCCAGTTTCACCGATTCGAGAAAGGCCCGTCGTGCGCTCTCCACCGCAATGTGCATCCGGAAATCCTTTGCGGCGCGCCAGGAATCCCGGGGATTGATATCCTCCTTTACCGCCCGGGCAAAGGACTCTGCCAGTTCCGCAGAGATCGGCTGGCCGGCTGCCAGCTCCTCTGCATGGACAGCCCGCAGCGGGATTGGCCCCGCCACGCCGAAGGCCACGCGGGCCCGCTCCACTGTCCTTCGGTCGTCGGAGAGACGGACGTTGACAGAGGTTCCCAGGGTTGCGATGTCCATGGCGTTCCGCATGGCGTACTTGATATAGTGGCCATGGGTATTCTCATAGCTGTCTTTCGCGATCAGGACCGCCGTTTGAATCTCGCCGGGACGGATATCCACCTTGCCGGCCCTGATGTAAAATTCCTGAATGGGAACTCTGCGGATTCCGTCCGGCCCCGTCAGTTCGATCACGGCATCATAGGCAAAGAGCGTAGAAGCGGAGTCGGCAGAGGTGACGCCATTGCAGGTATTGCCGCCGATGGTGCCGATGTTCCGAATCTGCGGGCCGCCCACCTGGTCCACGGCCTCTCCCAGAACATTCACATGCTTTTGAATCAGCGGATCGCGCGTGATGTGGGAAAAGCTGGTAAGGGAACCGATGCGCAGCGCACCATCCGCCTCCAGCCGGACACCACGGAGCTCATTCAGACCATAAATGGAAATCAGCTCCACACCGGCGCGTTTCCCCTCCCGCATCTGAACCAGCACATCGGATCCGCCCGCAATAATTTGGGCATCCGGGTGCTGAAGGCGGAGGGCCACGGCATCGGCCACGTCTTTTGCCTGATACAGGGCTTTCATATCATACATGGTGGTTCCCTCCTTTAATCTTCAATCAGCCCAGCCTCTTTGAACTCCCGATAGAGGACATGAGGGGTGATGGGGCAGCAGTCGATGGCAACGCCGGTGGCGTTTAAGATGGCATTGCGGATTGCCGGTGCGCCGGAGCAGGCCGGAGGCTCGCCCAGAGATTTGGTGCCGTATGGAGAAGTGGGCTCCGGGTTCTCCACAAACCGCGCCTCCAGTGTAGGATGGTCCATAAAGGTGGAGAGCTTATAGTCCAGCAGGTTGTTGTTCAGGGGTTTTCCGCTCTTTTCATCAAACTTCAGCTCCTCAGAAAGGCCGTATCCGATGGCCATGGACATGCCGCCATGAACCTGGGCCTCCGCCAAGGCGGGGTTGATGAGGACGCCGCAGTCATGGATGTTCACCATATTCAGCAGCTTCACCCTGCACATGGGGATGTCCACCTCCACCTCGGCAAAGGAACAGCCGAAGGAGAATGCGTTGGTTTTGATCTGCGCCGTGGTCTCGGCGGTGATATGCTGGCTGTCCGTCATGGAATACAGGGCCTCTGTTGCCAAGTCACCCAGGGACTTCAGCACACGTCCGTCAGACTTCCGGACAATCTGCCCGTCCACCAAATCCAGATTCCTGACAGGCATCCGGGTCTGGTCGTGGGCAATTTTCAAAATCCGTTCCCGGAGCGCGGCAGCAGTCTGCACGATGCTGAAGCCGCCGATATAGGTCTGGCGGGAGGCATAGGCGCCTGTGCCGAATGGCGTCACATCTGTATCCTGGGAAGAGACCACATGCACATCGCACAGGGGAATTCCCACCGCATCTGCAACCATCTGGGAATAGGCTGTATCACAGCCCTGGCCAATCTCCGTTTCTCCCGTCTGGAACTGGAGGGAGCCGTCCTGGTTCAAAACCATACGGCAGGAGGAGGATTCCAGTGAAATCGGCCAAACCGCTGTGTTGTACCAGAACACCGCCAAGCCGACGCCGCGGCGGACTGGGCCGGTCTGGTTTTTATACTGCTCAAACTTTCGGGCGTAGTCAAGGAGCTGCATGCCTTTGTCCATGCACTGATTAAAGGTATCGTGGTACAGTTCGTTTTTGGAGAAGCCGTCCACATACCCCACAGGCATCAGGTTCTTCCGGCGGAACTCCATCGGCTCCATTCCAATGGCCGCACAGATGTCATCAATATGACACTCGCCGGCAAACATGGCTTGGGGAATGCCATATCCGCGCATGGCGCCGGCAGCAGGGCGGTTGCTGAAAACAGTCCAGCAGTCGCACTCCAGATTGTCGCAGGGATAGAGCTGCGGGAATGCACCCATTCCCTTGGCCACAACGCCGTGTCCATGGGAGGCATAGGCCCCCTGGTTGGAAAACGCCTCGAACTTCCGGGCCACCAGCTTGCCATCCGGGCGGACGTAAGAGATGATATGGGTACGGATGGCATGGCGGACGCGGTTGGAGACAAAGGTCTCCTCCCTGGTGCACTCCACTTTCACCAGCCGGCCCCCCACCTGGGTAGAGCACCATGCGCACAGGGGCTCGTACAGCGCATCCTGTTTGTTCCCAAAGCCGCCGCCGATATAGGGCTTGATGATCCGAACCTTGCCCCAGGGAATCCCCAACGCCTGGCCCACAATCCGGCGGACAATATGAGGGATCTGCGTGGAACTGACCACTACCACTCGGCCCGCCTCCATATAGGCAAAGCAGCCATGGTTTTCAATGTGGCAATGCTGAACTGTGGGGGTGTCATACCACCCCTCCACCCGGATAAGGCCCGGCTCCTGCCGAGCGGACTCATAGTCGCCCATACGGATGTCACTATGGGCCAAGATGTTATGTTTGTATTTCTCGTGGAGCTGCGGTGCACCGTCCTCCATGGCCTTCTGGGCATCCAAAACAAACGGGAGCTCCTCATATTCCACCTTCAACGCCCGAATACCCTGCATCGCCGCCACTTCGTCCTCCGCAATGACGACTGCAATTTCATCACCGTAATAACGGACGTGCCGATTCAGCAGCAGACGGTCCGCCACATCCTGGTGGCCGGGATCCGTAGACCACGGGTGGCCGGCCGTCGGAAACGGGAGATCCGGCACATCAAAACAGGTCAGAACCCGCACCACACCGGGGATCTTCTCTGCCTCTGAGATGTCGATGGTTTTTACATAGCCATGGGCAATGGTGGAATGACAGATTTTTACGATGAGAGTGCTGCGGTCGCACAGGTCATCCATGTACTTGGCACGGCCGGTAGCCTTTTCATAGGCATCCACACGGACAACACTTTTTCCAACACTCTTGTTCATAGGGCGTTCCCTCCTTATCAATATGAAGTTTTGCCCGGCATTGACTTGTACGGGCGAAAACGGATATACTAAGTAAATAGAAAACGAGGTGATCTCACATGAGACAAGCATTAAAATTAGGCTGCGTCATCATGGCCGCCGGGAATGCAAAACGGTTTGGGGAAAACAAGCTGGCAGCTCAACTGGATGGCAGCTCTTTGATTCTCCGGACCCTGGAGGCTGTTCCGGCAGAACAGTTTCGTGCTGTAGCTGTTGTAACGCAATATCCAGAAATCATCCACCTCGCAAAGGATTTTCACTTTACAGCTATTCATAACGTCAATCCAGAGTATGGAATCAGTCACACAATCGAACTGGGGCTGACTGAACTGCACGACTGCGACGGAGTGATGTTTTTGGTGTCTGATCAGCCGCTTTTAAGGCGTAAAAGTGTGGAGGCACTGGCAAAGCTCTGGAAGTCCCAGCCCGACCGGATCGCCGCCCTTGGTCATGGCGGTGTGCGGGGGAATCCCTGTGTATTCCCGTCCTGTCTGTTTCCAGAGCTGCTGGCACTGACAGAGGACCATGGTGGCAATACGGTTATCCGGCGGCACGAAGATCTGTTGACAATACTGGAGGTGGACGCCGCAGAGCTGCACGATGTGGACACCGCGGAAGCTCTGGCAGAACTGTGCGCGGAGACGTCTCCATGAATCCGGTGGTTTACCGTTTTGACGCCAGGATCCGAAAGGTATCGGACGTTGATGGAGCCTATGTAGAAATTCCATTTGATGTGCGGGAGGTTTTTGGCAAGGGTCGGGTCAAGGTTCATGCTACCTTTGACGGCATTCCCTATGACGGAAGTCTGGTCCGAATGGGCACACCCGGGCACATTTTAGGGCTGCGGAAGGACATCCGAGCAAAGATTGGAAAGCAGCCCGGCGAAATGGTGGCTGTTACCGTGCAAGAGCGGGAATAAGCAGGCGGCTGCCGCGAAGACGCGGCGGCTGCCTTTTGCTTTGTGCGGGAAAACCCTTTCAGACGTCCGAAAACTGGCACCATCACTCACAGTGGCTTGTAAATACGCCTACGGGTTTTACGCCGCTTCTCCCTGGATGGGGGAGATCACTTCCGGGTGTAGGGCGTACCCTCCAGCGGAAGGCTGGTGCGGAATTTTCCGTCGTAGCGGTAATAGGCGTCGGCAATGGCAGGGGCGGTGGGAATAGAGGTGATCTCTCCAATGCCGATGGCTCCGCAGGCCACGTTCAGCCCCTTCTTCTCCACAATCACGGGAGTAATCTCTGGAATCTGATTGGCTCGGAATAAGCCCAGGGTTCCGTATTTCGCAGTCGGTTTACAATTTTCCAGCGGGTACCGCTCCGTCAGGGCAAAGCCCATGGACATCACCACACCACCTTCAATCTGCCCCTCGACGGAGGTCGGGTTCACCGCCTTGCCCACATCATGGGCCGCGACGATACGCGCAATTTGCCCCTCTTCATTCAGGATGCACAGCTGTGTGGCATAACCGTAGGCGATGTGGCTGACCGGATTTGGCACCGGTGCGCCCAACGGATCTGTTTTTCCAAGGTATTCCCCATAAAACTCTTGTCCGTTCAGCACTGTCAAGTCTTTTCCCTTTAATGCTTTTTTCAAATCCTGACAGGCCCGGCGGCAGGCCTCACCCGTAAACAGCGTCTGCCGGGAGCCGGAGGTAGTGCCGGAATCCGGTGCGCAATATGTGTTGGAGCGCTCGTAAATCACCTTTTCCCGGGCAATGCCCGTCTCCCCGCAGACCATCTGCGTGAGGACCGTGCCCAGGCCCTGTCCGATACAGGAGGCACCGGCGAAAATATGGACGGCACCCTCTTCAATCACCAGCCGGACCCGGCCGGTATCCGGAATACCCACACCCACCCCCGCGTTTTTCATGGCGCAGGCAAGGCCGGCGTATTTTGCCGCGTCATAATAGGGCTTGATTGCCTCCAGTGTCTCCACAAGGCCTGTGGATTCATCCACAATCTGGCCGTTAGGCAGCTCCTGACCGGGGCGGATGGCATTGCGGTAACGGATTTCCCATGGGGAAATGCCCACAATGTCCGCCATCTGGTTCAGCAGGCTCTCAATACAGAAACAGGTCTGAGTCACGCCGAAGCCCCGGAATGCTCCCGCGGGGGGATTATTCGTATAGTACGCCCAGCCGTCAATCTCAAAATTCTGATAGTTATAGGGGCCTGCAGCATGGGTGCAGGCCCGTTCCAACACTGGGCCGCCCAGGGAGGCATATGCCCCCGTATCTGCAATCACCTCAGCAGCTACGCCCTGGATGATGCCGTTTTCGTCGCAGCCCAGGGAGAATTCCATCTCCATCGGGTGACGCTTGGGGTGAATCAAAATACTCTCCTGCCGGGTGAGCTTCACCTTGACGGGGCGCTTAACAAGATAGGCGATCAGAGCAGCGTGATGCTGGACCGTCACGTCCTCCTTACCGCCGAAGCCGCCGCCCACCAGACAGTTGCGAACCTTCACCTGCTCGGCAGGCAGACCCAGCATCCCCATGATTTCGTGCTGCGTATCATAGGACCCCTGATCGGTGGAGAGCACCATCACGCCGTCCCCATCCGGATAGGCCACGGCACACTCCGGCTCCAGGAAAGCATGCTCCGTCCAGGGCGTTGAAAAGCGCTGGGTCAAAACGTGCGCCGATTTGGCAATGGCCTCCGCCGGGTTTCCCCGCTGAATGTGCTTGTGAGCCAGAAGGTTGCCGGATCGATGTACCAGCGGGGCATCCGGAGCCATGGCTTCCCGGGGACTGCGAACCATAGGGAGCTCCTCATAGTCCACCCTCACCAGGCTCTTGGCCTGAGCCAAGATCTCCGGCGTCTCAGCAGCTACCAGGCAAATGGCATCCCCCAGATAGTGGGTAATGTCCCCCACGGCAATCATAGTATCCCAGTCCTTTGCCAGATGTCCCACCTTATTTTGCCCCGGAATATCGGCGGCAGTGAGTACGCAGGCCACTCCCGGCAGTGCTTTGGCCTCCTCGGTGTGAATAGCCAGCACCCGGGCGCGGGGATATTCTGATCGGACGGCGCTTCCATAGAGCATGCCGTCCAGGTAGATATCATCCGGATACTGGCCTTCTCCCGTCACCTTCTCCCGGACGTCCACCCGGGGAACCCGCTGGCCCAAGGACCAGTCCGTGGGCGGCGCAGGCACCTCGCCGGTGCGGAAAACCTCCGCTGCCAGCAGGATGGCATCAATAATTTTTACATACCCGGTGCAACGGCAGATGTTGTTGCGGATGGCATAGGCCGCCTCCTCCCGGGTTGGATGCAGGTTCGTATCCAGCAGGGCCTTGGCGCACATGACCATGCCCGGGATGCAGAAGCCGCACTGCACGGCCCCGGCCGTGCCGAAGGCATACGTATAGACGTCCTTTTCAAAGTCCGTCAGCCCCTCCACGGTCAGAATACGCTTTCCCTCCAGCTTATCGGTCTGGGGAATACAGGCACGGGTCGGCTTCCCGTCAATCAACACTGTACAGGTACCGCAGGCTCCCTCGCTGCAGCCATCCTTCACACTGGTGAGGCCCAGTTCGTCCCGCAGATAACGGATCAGCTTCTGATTGCGTTCAACAGTGACGGTCCCGCCGTTTACGGCGAATGTTGACATGATGAACTCCTCCTCCACATCCGTGCCCGCTCCCGGTCCCACGGCCTTGAATCGTTGTTTTCCAGAAAGGTCGACCTTTCCGCTTAGCTTCATTATACAATACTTTGCTACCTGCTGCAACTGTACTTTGGCCGGTTCGCTATTCTATCTGACAGATAGCGGTCTCTTGCTTTCCAACGGCGGAAGCTCCCAGCCTACCACAAGCACGCCGCAGCGGACGGCAACACGCGCCGTCTCCTCCAGAATGTGATTGCTGACCCCAATGGGAAACTCCGGCGTCAGCACGGCATCCTGCAGCGGATACTGAACCCCGCTCTCCTCCACGCCGTCGGCCCGGTCTCCCAGGCAAAACACAGACAGCAATCCCCATTCCACTGTTTTCTTTACAGTAATTGATTCGTCTTCAATGACTGTCCAGCAGAAATCGTCGTCAAACAAAAAGCCCTTTGCGCCCCGGCGCCGGAGGTACAGTAGGGACTGGAGGTTTGCCAGAGTGTGATCCAGCCGTTTACCCCCGGTTCCTCCGTAAAGGAAAAACTCTGTACAGCCATGCTCCAGACCGGTCTTGATGGCCAACATAGTATCCGTATCATCCTTTTCCACCGGTGAGCGGTGGATATTGGAAAAATCCACCGGCTGCTCCATAGAGTCAAAATCACCCAGCAGAAGATCCGGAACGATGCTGTTTTTCTGGCAGGTCCGGTAGCCTGCGTCAGCGGCAATGACAAAATCTCCCGGTTCGCCGGGGCGCTCCCGCAGACCGAAAAAGGTCCCGGCAGCAAAAATAAAACAGCGCTTCACAGGAAAGTCTCCTTTGATAGCAGTATTTTTCACAGTTTACCATATTTCTTGTCAGATGACAAACAGAAGTTCCGGGCAAGTGACGGCCCGCCCGGGGTTCTCCCAGGCGGGCCACTTGGTTCATTGGATATGCTCCTCACAAAAATTGTCCAGCACACGGAACCCCATCTCTCCCGGTGCTGCCACCGGAAAAGTGGCAATGGTCACCGGATCAAACGCCGGACAGAGGCGTTTTTCCGGTTCAAGCCGCAAAACCGGCGTTTGCGTGGGCTGGTCATTGCTTGCCCTCGGCATAGAAATCACCCCTATGCCAGTCTGGCCGATCCGGGAGCAAATCATGCAGAAGCGCGGCGGCTTTCATCTGAATTCACATCTCTGGATTCTGTGCCAGAAGCCGCGTGCAGCCCATTCCGGCAGGGCACGCGCATGGCGCAGCATTCCCGCCGTCCTGTTCCGCAGATGTCGTTGCGCTCAGACCTGATCCATCAGCCGAAGTCCTGCGTCCTTGTTTCCGGCGACAATCAAATGTGTATCCGGCTGAAAACGGTATTCCGGGTCCAGCAGCGGTTCGATCTCATCCCCCTGCTTGATCCCCAGAATATTGACGTTATACCGGCGGCGGACATCGATTTCCGCCGCTGTCTTTCCCGCCCAGTCTGTTGGGGTTTCAATCTCAAACACCGCATACTTGGGCGTCAATTCAAAGTATTCAAAGGCATTGCGGGCGGAAAAGCGCATCGCCACCCGGAAGGCCATATCCATTTCCGTGTGAATTACATGGTCCGCTCCAATTTTTTTCAGAAACTTGATCTGTTTTTCCCGATCCGCCCTGGCAACCACGCATTTTGCCCCCAGATCCTTCAGTGCGGCTGTAACCTCCAGCGAACACTGAAAATCGTCGCGGACACAGACAAAGCATACATCGAAATTCCCAACCCCCAGAGAGGCAAGCATCTGTTCGTCCTGGCAGTCTCCCACACAGGCGGCCGTGGCAATGCTGGCCAAAGGCGCTACCCGCTCCTCTTCCCGGTCCACTACCATCACCTCATTGCCAAGCTCCATCAGGCGGGTGGTGAGGTGCCGCCCAAACCGGCCAAGCCCGATGACCAAAAAAGATTTCATTTCGCACACTCCCCCTTTAACCAATTAAAATCTTCTCCGGAATGTTCCGTAGCTTTGGCACCGGCCGATCCGGCGTCACCGCTGCTGCCACAGACATACTGCCCACCCGGCCCACAAACATCAGCAGAATCACCGCTATCCTGCTGGCCACCGGCAATTGAGGTGTAATTCCCCGGGTCAGGCCCACAGTACCGATGGCAGAGATAGCCTCGAACAGGGCGTCATCCAGGGAGATTCCCTGCAGGCACAGCACCATATAGCCCAGCATACAGACCATGGCATAGAGACTGACGGAGGTAAACGCCCTGCGCACCGTGCCGTTATCCAGACGGCGGCGGAATACATTGATATCCTCCTGCCGCCGGATGTGCGCCGCCGCACAGAGCACTACCACCGCAAAGGTATTGACCTTGATGCCCCCGCCGGTGGAGCCGGATCCCGCGCCGATAAACATCAAAATCATCGTCAGAAGGGTCCCGCTCTCACTGAGCGCGGTTAAATCCACCGTATTGAATCCTGCCGTCCGCGGTGTCACGGACTGGAAGGCCGCCATCAGCAGCTTCTGTCCGGCAGAACGGCCCGCAAAGGCACAATCTCCTTCCAGCAGGTAGAACGCCAGGGTGCCCATGAGAAACAATGCCCAAGTCCCGGTCAGAACAATTTTGCTGTGAAGTCTGTACCGGCGGAAACGTACTCCATGCGTGATCACATCATCCCACACCAAAAAGCCCAGACCGCCCGACAGAATCAGCGCCATCAGCACCAGATTCAGCAGCGGCTCCCCTGCCGCTCCTGTCAGGGAGGCGCCGGTTCCCAGCAGATCGAAGCCGGCATTGCAAAAGGCAGAGACCGCATGAAACACCCCCATCCAGATCCCCCGCAGCACACCGTACCGCGGGATAAACCAGAATGAAAGCAAAACTGCGCCGCCCCCCTCACACACAGCAGTGACCAGCAGCGCCCGGCGGGTCAGCCGTACTACGCCGCCCACCTGCAGCGCGCCTATCGTGTCCATCAAAACGGAGCGCTGGTGCAGGCCGATACGCCGGTGCAGCAGAAAGGCGGCCAGAATGGACACCGTCATCAGGCTGAGTCCGCCGATTTGGATCAGCACCAGCAAAACCGCCTGACCGAACAGGGTGAATTGGGTAAAGGTATCATACAGCACCAGGCCTGTGACACAAGAGGCGGAGGCCGAGGTAAACAGTGCATCCAGGAAGGGCAACGGATACCCGCTTCTGGAGGAGACAGGCAGCATCAGCAGCAGCGCCCCTGTCAAAATCAGGCCGGCAAAGCTGACAGCCAGCGTTTGCACGGCATTCAGTTGAAAACGGCGACGATTCATGAAATCCTCCTGTGCCGGCAGGCAGCTGCTCTCAATTTCCGATACCAGATGTGCTTATCTTACCACGGAGCAGCGCGAACATACAAGAGATGTTTCTCCGTTTTCTCCCACTGGCACAAAGAAAGCTCCCGGAAGATCAACTCCGGGAGCTTTCCTTAAAAAAACAGGCACCCGGCAGAACCGGAAATCATCCCATTTCCTGTGCGGGGCGATCAGAACTCCAGGTTAACCCGCACATCATCCAGGCTGGGTGCCTCAGCAATCAGCCCCTGGGCCAGCATCCACTCCATATTTTCCTGCCAGCAGGCATCGGTCTGGGACAGGAAGGCCGCATCACTGGTCTCCATCAGAGGCAGCAGCGTTTCCATGCTCTTGCGCTCCACAGTCTCTGACAAGGGGAAGTTCTCTGCATTCTGGTTATCCAGCAGAATTTGAAGCGCTTCCTCAGGGTTGGCCTGCATATCATCAAAGCCCTTGGCGCAGGCCCGCAGGAAGGACTTCAGCGTGTCGGCATCATGTTCGATTGCATCGTCGTTGGCCAGAAAAACCCCCTCATAATAAGTGGGAACACCGTAATCGTCCAGATCGAACCAGTTGACGGCAAAGCCCTCTTCCTCCATCTGGGGAACCTCGTGGTTTACAAGGCACCCAATGGTGGCGTCCACGTTTCCGGTGGTCATGGAACTCATCAAGTCAAATCCTACATCCACCATCGTAACATCGCTGTAATCAGCACCCACGTTGTCCATGATGCTGCGAATCAGCGCCTCGGACAGCTCCGTGCCTGCATACCCCACGGTCTTCCCCACCAGATCAGCTGGCGAGGTAATGTTTTTTTCCTTCAGGGACAGGATAATGTTCAGAGGGGCCTGCACCACGGCACCGATGGACTTCACAGGTACGTTCTGCTCTGCCCGGGCCTGAATGACATCCTGCTGATAATACAGGCCGATATCTGCTTTGCCGGCCGCCACCATCGAAATGGCGTCATTGGCGTTGGAGGGGAAGCGGATATTGACCTTCAGTCCCTCTTCAGCGAAGTACCCCTTATCGATGGCCTCGTACAAAAAGGCGTGCAAAGCATTGGGATACCAGTCCAGCACCACATCCAGCTCCCGCAGTTCCTCCCCCTTATCTCCATCGCTGCCGGCAGCGGCATCATCGGATCCGCACCCGGCCAGCAGGGACAGCATCAGCAGAGCGGATAACATAAGCGCAGTGAATCTTTTCATGATAAAACTCCATTCTTTTCTTAAAAATCTCTCTGTGGACTCTATGGAACAAGGTGTCAGGACTCGCCTCTCCATTTCACAACTTTATTTTCCAAAAGCCCCACCAGTGCCACCACCAGCATGGCCGCCGCACTCAGCAGGACAATGGGGGCAAACACGCCGGCGCCGTCCAGCTGGGTCATCATCCGGCGTGAGAAATAGCCAAGGCCGCTCTGCGAGCCCAACCACTCCCCGATTGCGGCGCCGATAATGCTCATGGGGATGGCCATTTTAATGGCGGAGAAAAAGTACGGCAATGCGCATGGAATTTTAATTTTCAAAAAAATGTCCCATTTGGTGGCACCGTAAGTCGCCAGCAGCTCACTCATCTCCACCTTGGCAGAGCGAAAGCCGTCGCACACCGTAATGGTGATGGGAAAAAATGTGATGAGCACAGTCACCAGCACCTTGCTCCAGATGCCATACCCGAACCACAGCACGAACAGCGGGGCAATCGCAGTCGTTGGGATGGTCTGAGAGGCTACCACCACCGGATACAAGCACTTTTGCAGCAGCGGGCTCCAGTCCATGGCCACTGCCAAGGCAAGGCCCAGTCCGATGGAAATCAGAAGGCCAATTCCGGTAACAGCCATAGTGGCGGGTAAGTGAACCGTGAACAACGGCTCCCGCAGCTCCCAGAGGCGCTGGAGAATTTGGACAGGCGTTGGCAAAATGTAGGCGGCGTTCACCCGCATGGCCCCCAGCTGCCACAAAAACAGCAGGAGGAACAGAAAAATCAGCGCCGGCAGGTTTCCCCGATTTGCTTTTTTCATGGCTGCACCTGCTTTCGCAACACATCAATAAGGTTCTCCCGCAGGGACACCATCTCCGGCCGGGTCAGGCACTCCCGGGTACGGGGATACTCCGCCGGCACCGGAATCTCGGTCAGCGTGTGGATAGGCGTCTTCGTAACTGCCAGCACACTGCCGGAGAGAAAGATGGCCTCCTCCACATCGTGGGTGATGAAAAGGATGGTTTTCTGATGCTTTTCCCACTGTTTCAACAGCCACTCCTGCATGGAGATGCGGGTCAGAAAATCCAGCGCTGAAAAGGGCTCGTCCAAAAGCAGCAGATCGCTGCCTGTGAGCATGGTCCGGGCAAAGGCCGCCCGCTGGCGCATGCCGCCGGAGAGCTCCTCCGGCCGCTTGTCCCGGCAGCCCTCCAGTCCAACGTCTGCAAGTGCGTCGTCAATCAGATCCCGCTGCTCTGCCCTGGAACGGCCGCCCATGATCTCCAGTGGAAGGGCCAGATTCTCTCCCACGGTTCGCCACGGAAACAGCAAATCCTTCTGCGGCATATAACCGCAGTAATGCTTCTGCTCCACAATGCTGCGTCCACCCACATAAATAGAACCGGACTTTGGTTTCAGAAGCCCGTTGGTCATGCGGAAAATCGTGCTCTTCCCGCAGCCGCTGATTCCGATGATACAGTGGAAGGAGCCCTGCTCCACAGAGAAGCTCAAGTCATCGACAATATTAAATTTCTCGCCCGGATATTGGTAGGAGACATGGTCAAACTCCAGAAGACTCATTGCCGCATCTCCCAGGCCATGTCCCAAAAGCCAAGCTCATACCGGCTGCAGTTGACAAAAATATCTGTCAGATGCTCCAGTTCCTCCGCTGTGGCATCCGCTGCCAGTCCGTCCATCAGCTCAATAAGTGTTTGGTTGGTAGCAGCATAGTCATCAGAGGCGTATCCTTGGATCCACTCGCCGTAAAAGGGGTGCTCCGCAGCCCCCGGAATCTTTGCCAGTGTCTGTCCGATCTCTGCATAGCTCCATGAGCAGGCCAGGATGGAGGCTACAATTTCCATGGGGCCGCCCGCCTCGGCCACAGAGAGCATATAGTGGGTATAGGACAAATTGTCCAGGGCGGGTTTTACGGAAAACACCTGTTCCTCTGTGATGCCAAGCCTTTTCATATAGGCCCGGTGAATCTTCATCTCTCCGCCCAAAATGGCATCTACATTTTTCGCAAAGGTGCGCATCAGCTCCGGATCCCGGGCTTTCACTATCCCCAAGGCAAATACCCGGGCATAGTCAAACAGATATAAGTAATCCTGAAGCATGAAGTGCTGGAATTTTTCCACCGTCAGCGTGCCGTCGCCAATTCCGGTGACAAACGGATGGGTAAGACAATTGTTCCAAATGGGTTTTGCCGCCTGATAGAGCTGCTGGGAAGTGGTCATCGTGTATTCCTCCGTTCCAATCTATTTCCAGCCAGGAGACCGGAAAGCAAAAAGCAGGGCATCCCATCGGGATGTCCTGCTTTACGATGTATCATTGCGAACCGGAGGAAAAACGGCCATCGCCGTATCTTCCGCCAAACCGCCGAAATCGCTGCATTCGGTCTGCATCCCTACGTTGGCATGATCCAAATCAGGTGAGGTCGAGGGAATACACCCTCCTCTCAGCCCTCTTGTGAGGACTCCCTTGCAGACAACAGTATATTCTTTTTCCACCTGGATGTCAAGTCTCTGGAAAAATATAGGTGACATGGCAGAATTCCACTCTAAATATAGGATTACAGCTATATTGACCCTTGTGCTTCTCACCGAGACTGACATAATCGTACTCGCTGCGGGAAATGCTTTCGCTCGCCCTGACGCCAATAAAAGCCATGCCAGTAAAATTGTGCAGTCCCGTATATTCCCGTAATGTTAGCACCTGCGGGGCCGTTTTATGGACACTGCAACACCATCTTGTTACTGTCGCTGGCGGGCCAAATTGTTTCCACGTCTGTGACGGGTTATAATCGGATTTTGCGCGGAGAAATATGATATTGTTTTCGTTACATTCTCGCTCTATAGTATCCACGATCCTATATGTGTCCGGAAATTCCATGCCGGTATCCCCAAACAGCACTTTGAACTTGTTGTGCGGCAAGGATCGTTGGACTAAATCAAGCGTAACAATGCTATCTTTGCCGCCGCTGAATGCAACATAGAACACATCCACTTTTGCCATGTATTCAACATAGGTGTTGTAAATCTTCTTAATTGTCTCTGCAGCAAGCTTTTCAAGAAGGTCACGATTCTTCTCGACCATAGCCGGGATGTCAACGAAGCGTAGGGGCGTTCCATTCGGTTCGGGTTCTTCAAAAAGCACAATCTCCGGAGCGGTACACATGCTCCCACCCTTCGTCTTTGCAACCAACCTCCCCCTGTAAAAATAGTTATTGGCCTCTGCCCACATATAAGGATAAGCATCGTTTTTTTCGTAATTCCAATATTGATCAAACCCCAATATATCAAGCTCTTTATAGTATACCGGACGCGGTTCCTTGCTGAACGAAAGCGGTGAGCTATTCAGCAATAGACCGCCGGTCTCGTTATCCCAGCTATACGAGTACATATCAATCAGTGTCCTTCCTGTTTCTTTGTGCGTTTGCCTGGATGAGAAGCGATTCAATGTTGGAATATCTACGCCGAGCGAGGTATCCTCTATCGCTTAAGAGTTGAAGCGCAGATGCCTTATTCAACTCAATATTGCTGTTCGCCAGAAGATCTACAATAAAATCATCAAATGTTTCCAGCCCAGCGCCCCGTTTTACAATCGCGCCTGCACATTCCGTGCCATTGTAAGAGCTATGTAAAAGCATATATTTTTGACTGTATTCCGCCACATAATGCTCCAATAAAAAGCTGTTCCACGGAAATCCTGCATACGGAAATGTGCCAAAGTTCGTAATGTCCTGAATGGAAATATAATTACCTGCGCATACCCGATCAAGCGCGGCATCCGTCTCCGCAATCGAAAACCGGGCCTGATTCTTCGAAACAAATTCCTCCTTGCTGATTCGTAAGGAATTTTCATATATCTGTTCAAAGTAAATCACGGTTGCAAGTTCACTTGCCAAAGACTGAAGTTCCCCCAGCGAAAATCTATCGCGTTTCTTCGCGTAATTGGAAAATACATCTGCCATGGAGAGCTCTTGTCCAGTACGACTAATGATATTCCCCTTAAATGAGAAACGATTTCCCAGCTTGTACTTCAGCGCATCACGGAATCCATACACGGAGCAGAAGTTATTGTTTTCAATGATATATGGGTATTTTGCTTCGATTGCATCATACAACTCATTGCCGCCGACGAACTCTTTTTCCTCGATGGAATAAGTGATAATTGCTGCAATATCTTCAAGTTCTTCAGCTGAAAGGCTAACAGCGCTTTCGTGGAAATACGTCCCTTGACCGTTGCTGATAAATTCGCTGTTGCTTGCAAGAATAAACTTTATCTTACTTGCCGGGAGATGAGATAATTCAGAAAAAATTTCTTCATACGCCATCGGTCGTGCATGTTCTCGCAAACAATCCCGAACTTCGGTTAATGGGTCGATTTCCACATTCGCTTTTTTGGCAATAAAGTTTCTGTTGAAGAAGACATTTTTTAGGCCCAAGTGCATCAAATACGCCCGCAGCATATCTGCATCATGGATGTGAGAATCAAGAAAATCCTCGGAGAATTTGTTATAAAGCGCTTGAAAGTAAACAGCTTCTTTCCCGCTAACAAAACTTTCATCAATATAGTGCAACAGTGATTCTTTCAAATTCTCACGCAACATGATGTCTGGCAAATACGCTTTCCCGTCATATAGAAGACAGATCTTGCTGATATTTTGAGTTATTAACTCATCAGAATCCTCCAACTCTTTTCCGTTGATTGCTGAATAGTATTTCCGGAACCTTCTAATTTCCAGAGACGACTCCATGCGGAATCCTTTTCCAAAGTTCTCTTTCAGCACAGAAGCATATTCCTCAATCTGGGCATTCTCTTCTGTTTTCTGTTCCGCACCCTTAGGTAGCTTCGATGGCACAGTAATTTGAGCCGCACCTATAAAAAGCACAAACTTGCTCAATGCAGCCCGAAACCGATTATGCTGTTTTGCATTGTACTCTAAGAAGTCATCATCTTCAAGAAGTTGCGCTATGGTTGCCTGTGCAGCAGCTTTATCGCCAGTATAAAGTTTCCACGGTGAAAAGCTGTGTTCCTTGGCGAATGTTTCACAGTTGTTAATTGCAGAGGAATAGCTTCTGCACGTTGCCTCGGCCATTTTCAGCTCGTCGCGCAAATAACACATGAATGCTGCACTATTGACGATTTCCACAGCACAAGTCTTATCATCAGTAACATGTGCAATATTTGTTTTTAAAGTATTTCTTTCAGATGATCGTTTTCTTTTCTCATAGCCAATTAAAACATCCTCATAATCCGCCCCACACCAATCGAGTATGAACCTTATTTTCGCCGCAATATCACTCGCACTTATGTTGGTCTCCAAAGCATAGTCGGTTCTGGGGATAAACTTCGGCGCAATCATAAAACTGGAATTCATAATGTACGAGTAAGGTCTATCCGGCCTTACTCGTTTCCTTTAAGATGGAGGCATCGGTCTGACGAAATCTGGAATTGGGACACC
>NZ_FOXE01000036.1 GCF_900115635.1 Oscillibacter sp. PC13
AAGTTCGTTGCCATAGACCCGAAACCGGGTGACCTACCCATGAGCAGGTTGAAGTGGGGGTGAAACCCCATGGAGGACCGAACCGACCCCCGTTGCAATGGTGGCGGATGACTTGTGGGTAGCGGTGAAATTCCAATCGAACTCGGAGATAGCTGGTTCTCCCCGAAATAGCTTTAGGGCTAGCGTTATGTTAGATTACCGGAGGTAAAGCACTGAATGGTAGCGGGGCCGATAAGGTTACCAACGCCTATCAAACTCTGAATGCCGGATAATTGATGCATAGCAGTCAGACAGTGTGAGATAAGTTTCATTGTCAAAAGGGAAACAGCCCAGACCTACAGCTAAGGTCCCAAATGTATACTAAGTGGAAAACGATGTGGAATTGCGAAAACAACCAGGATGTTGGCTTAGAAGCAGCCACACATTAAAAGAGTGCGTAATAGCTCACTGGTCGAGTGACTCTGCGCGGAAAATGTAACGGGGCTAAGTATACAACCGAAGCTTAGGATTGTCTAAAGACAGTGGTAGGGGAGCGTTCTGTATGGGGTGAAGTCGTAGCGGAAGCAGCGGTGGACTGTACAGAAGTGAGAATGCCGGAATGAGTAGCGAGAATTATGTGGGAATCATAATGGCCGAAAATCTAAGGTTTCTTGGGGAAGGTTCGTCCGCCCAAGGTAAGCCGGGGGCTAAGGCGAGGCCGCAAGGCGTAGTCGATGCACATACGGTAGAAATTCCGTAGCCACCGAACTTTAAACCAGAGGGACACTTGAGGATAGTCGAACCCGGGCGTTGGTTGACCCGGGCGAAAGGGAGCGAAATATAGTAGCGAAGTCGACGATGCCTTGAGGCGAGAAAAGCTCTGGGGTATACTAAGGTGCCCGTACCGCAAACCGACACAGGTAGATGAGGAGAGAATCCTAAGGCCAACGGGAGAAGGGTTGTTAAGGAACTCGGCAAGTTGACCCCGTAACTTCGGAAGAAGGGGAGCCTCGAAAGAGGCCGCAGTGAATAGGCCCAAGCAACTGTTTACCAAAAACACAGGTCTATGCTAAATCGAAAGATGACGTATATGGGCTGACGCCTGCCCGGTGCCGGAAGGTTAAGAGGAGATGTCAGGGGCAACCCGAAGCATTGAATTGAAGCCCCGGTAAACGGCGGCCGTAACTATAACGGTCCTAAGGTAGCGAAATTCCTTGTCAGGTAAGTTCTGACCCGCACGAAAGGCGTAATGATTTGGGCACTGTCTCAACAGCCCGCCCGGCGAAATTGTAGTACCGGTGAAGATGCCGGTTACCCGCAACTAGACGGAAAGACCCCATGGAGCTTTACTGCAGCTTAATACTGGAAATCGGTAATTCATGTACAGGATAGGTGGGAGACTTGGAAGCCCGGGCGTCAGCTCGGGTGGAGTCGCCGGTGGGATACCACTCTTGGATTGCTGATTTTCTAACCTGCGGCCGTGAATCCGGTCGGGGGACACTGTTAGGCGGGCAGTTTGACTGGGGCGGTCGCCTCCTAAAATGTAACGGAGGCGCTCAAAGGTTGGCTCAGCACGGACGGAAATCGTGCAGTGAGTGTAAACGTATAAGCCAGCCTAACTGCGAGACCGACGGGTCGAGCAGTAACGAAAGTTGGAGTTAGTGATCCGGTGGTATGTGAGTGGAAATGCCATCGCTCAACGGATAAAAGCTACCCTGGGGATAACAGGCTGATCTCCCCCAAGCGTCCACAGCGACGGGGAGGTTTGGCACCTCGATGTCGGCTCGTCACATCCTGGGGCTGAATTCGGTCCCAAGGGTTCGGCTGTTCGCCGATTAAAGTGGCACGCGAGCTGGGTTCAGAACGTCGTGAGACAGTTCGGTCCCTATCTGTTGCGGGCGTAAGAGATTTGAAGGGAGCTGTCCTTAGTACGAGAGGACCGGGATGGACGTACCTCTGGTGCACCAGTTGTCCTGCCAAGGGCATAGCTGGGTAGCTATGTACGGACGAGATAAACGCTGAAAGCATCTAAGCGTGAAACTCCCCCTAAGATGAGATCTCTCACTCTATATGAGGTAAGGGCCCAGGAAGACTACCTGGTTGATAGGCAAGAGGTGGAAGCGCAG
>NZ_FOXE01000028.1 GCF_900115635.1 Oscillibacter sp. PC13
AAGCCAACCATAATCCGGCCAATATCCCGCCGCTTCTGCTTCTTGGAGCCCATAATCAGGACGATGCCGATCAAAGCAATCACGGGAGAGAAGTTTTCTGGCTTAAACAGATTGACGAAAACACTTTCGCTTTGAATTCCCGTCAAAGATAAGATCCAGGCAGTCAGGGTCGTACCGATGTTGGAACCCATAATGACGCCAATGGTCTGTCCCAACTCCATTACACCGGAGTTTACAAGACCCACCAGCATAACAGTCATGGCGGAAGAAGATTGAATCGCAATGGTAATCCCCGCCCCCAGAAGCAGGCTTTTAAAGGGATTGGAGGTCATTTTTTTCAAGAGGCGCTCCAGTTTGCCGCCGGCCATCTTCTCCAGGCTCTTTGACATGGTGGTCATGCCGTAGAGGAAGAAGGCCAACCCCCCGCAGAGAGTAAAGACGGAGAAAACATCCATACCAGATACTCCTTTTTTCCCAAATAGAAGCCCCGCAATTTCCGCGGGGCAAGCTACGTATCAATTATGTTTTATGATACTTTACTATTATATATGCAAAAGCACAAACTGGAAAGGGGGAAAAGGAGAAATTTGCAATGTTTGAACAAATAATTAGAGGAAATGTATAAAAGAAAATTGTAATCAAATAAAATTTATGCAAGATATAAAAATGTTCCGCAATTTGCGGAACATTTTTAAAAATCATTACACCTCAGAGCCGGTCCAAAGATCCCGAACTGCCGCTGCTGCATGCTGACCGGCAAAATAGCCTGCCTGCCAAAGAGAACGGATTTTGTTCAGATCCCGCTCTGTGCGGGAAAAGCCAGCTGTGCTCTCTGGCGCAATGATCAAAGCCTGCCCGGCCTGCTCCAAGGCAAACAGATCGGCACGGTTTTGGTTATACTGCTCCGCACGGTGTTCCATGGTTTCTACAAAGCGGGGATATTTCCGAAAACGGCGGCGAATCAGCGGCAGCATGCTATCTGGCTTTCTGCGGTAATCCCGCTCCCGGGTCAAAACGACCACCAAGCGGTCACATCCCATTTCCAGAGCGCGGCACCAGGGAATGGCATCGGCACAGCCTCCGTCCAGGTATGGCTGCCCATTCAGGTGAATTACGGGAAACATGATGGGGATGGCACAGGTGGCCTGCAGCAGCAAAAAATGTTCGTCGTATCTTGGGACCGGAAGATATTCTGCACGGCCAGTATTCAGATTGGTCACAACGGCTTCCGCCATGCCGGGGTAGGCGGCAAATGCCTCGTAATCAAATGGAAGAAGCTCATTTGGAATAGTTTCGTAGGAAAATTTCAGCCCAAAGTAACAGCGGTTCTTGGGATTGAGAAGGTTCCCAAGACCGATATAGCGTTTGTCGTTTGCATAGGTGGTCAGCAGCTGCAGATTCCGCCGACTCTGTCCGGAGAGATAGCTGACACCGTATGCAATGCCGGCGGAAACCCCTATCGTGTAGTCGGGCATGGGCAGGCCGAGATCCAGAAAGGCATCGCAGACACCGGAGGAAAAGATGGTCCGGAAGGCGCCGCCCTCCAGCACAAGACCGGTTTTCACAAAAAGTCACTCCTCGCTCGGAATAGAATGAAATCAGTATAGCACGATCTGCTGGAAAAGAAAAGCAAGTGAGAGAAGGACGGCCGATGCCCGCCAAGAAGATGTTAAGGAAAATGACCGTGGAAAATCCGCATTGTGAAGACAAGCCTCGTTATGCTACAATCAAATAACGGGAAGAATGAGATGCAGGGGGGATGCGAGTGTTTCGAAAAAAGAGACATCCATGGCAGGAACAGTTGGGACAAAACCGGACTGTGCTGAAGGAAAAGCTGCAGGAGGCAATGGCCTCTGTGCTGCCCATTACCGCCATTGTATTGGTGCTGTGCTTTTCCATCGCACCCATTCCAACTGCCACATTCATGACATTTTTAATTGGCGCGGTCCTTCTGATTCTGGGGATGGGGCTGTTTACCCTGGGAGCTGACACGGCTATGACGCCGATCGGCGAACGGGTGGGTGCAGCGATGACCCGCTCCCGCAAGCTGGGGGTGGTCATTGGTGTCGGCTTTTTGATCGGCGTGATCGTCACGATGTCCGAACCGGATTTGCAGGTGCTGGCCACCCAGGTCCCAGGTGTTCCCAACCAGTATTTGATTGGCGCTGTGGCGGTGGGCGTCGGACTTTTTCTGGTGATTGCCCTGCTGCGCATTTTGTTCCGGATTCCCCTCAACTGGATGCTGGTGGTTTTCTATATGGTGGTCTTTGCCTTGGCTGCCTTTGTCCCGGGGGACTTTCTTGCAATCGCCTTTGATTCTGGCGGTGTGACAACCGGCCCCATGACAGTGCCCTTTATCATGGCACTGGGTGTTGGCGTTGCCTCTATCCGCAGCGATGAAAACGCAGCCCAGGACAGCTTTGGCTTGGTGGCCTTATGCTCCATTGGCCCCATTTTGGCAGTGATGGTGCTGGCGTTGATCTATCCCTCTGCTGGCGCTTATACACCGGTGCAGGTGCCGAATGCGAAGGACAGCAGGGCCTTGTGGGCGCTGTTTGAGGCGAGCTTCCCTGCATATTTGAAGGAGGTTGCGGTGTGCCTAGCGCCAATTGCGGTGTTCTTTGCGGTGTTCCAGGTGATCTCTTTAAAACTAAAGAAGAAAAAAGTGTTGAAAATTGTTGTGGGTCTCTTATATACTTATGTGGGACTGGTTCTGTTTCTGACGGGAGTCAATGTGGGCTTTATGCCTGCAGGCAACTATCTGGGCCAGCAGATTGCATCCCTTTCCTACAATTGGATTCTAGTTCCAATTGGGATGCTGATGGGCTGGTTCATTGTGCAGGCGGAGCCGGCAGTCCATGTGCTGAACAAGCAGGTGGAGGAGATTACCTCCGGAGCAATTCCGGGAAAGGCCATGAGTACCAGCCTTTCCGCAGGCGTGGCAATTTCCATCGGCCTTGCCATGGTGCGGGTTCTTACTGGGATCTCCATTTTTTGGTTTGTGATGCCGGGGTATCTGGCTGCGATTGCCATGTCCTTTTTTGTACCGAGGATATTCACGGCAATTGCCTTTGACTCCGGTGGTGTGGCTTCCGGCCCCATGACAGCGACCTTTTTGCTGCCCTTCGCTATGGGAGCCTGTGACGCGCTGGGGGGCGATATTATCACAGACGCATTTGGTGTGGTGGCTATGGTGGCGATGACGCCGCTTCTGACCATCCAGATGCTGGGTCTGCTGTATCAAAAAAAGCTCAAACGTGCGCCTCAGGAGGAAAAGCCAGCGATTGTCTCCGACGAGGAAATCATCGAGCTATGAGGAACGGCGGCATGGAGACAACGGAACAAGAGAGAGGAGGGGCGCCCATGCATGGAGCCGATCTCATTATTACCATTACAGACCGCACCCGGTGCGGAGAATTTGCGGCTTGGTATCAGGAGCACGGCGTTTCCCTGGTGCTGACGGCCCTGGGCCACGGCACCGCAACGGCGGAGATTCTGGATTTTCTTGGGCTGGAGGCATCGGAGAAAGCAGTGATGTTCTGCGTGGCACCGCACTCCCCGCGAATGGTGCGGGAGGCGGCCCGGGCACTGTGGCTGGATGTGCCGGGGAACGGCGTTTTGATGACGGTGCCGGTGTGCAGCATCGGTGGTATGGCCACCAAGGAGTATCTGGTGCGGGAGCAGGAGGGAGAAGAGAGCATGGAAAAGGTCCCGAGCCACGAGCTGATTGTAGTAATCACGAACCAGGGATGCACGGATATGGTGATGGAGGCCGCCAGGGAGGCCGGGGCCGGCGGCGGCACGGCGATTCACGCCAAGGGGACGGGAATGGAACTGGCCAGTAAATTTTTCGGGGTATCCATTGCAGCAGAAAAGGAGATGCTGTTCATTCTGGTGCGGGAACAGGATAAAAAGCCGATTATGAAGGCGGTGATGACCAAGGCTGGGATGCAGAGCGAGGCGCAGTCCCTGGTGTTCTCCCTGCCGGTGAATGAGATTGCAGGCCTTCGGGTATTAGAGGAGACATAATCCGGCGGATTGAAGAATGGGCTGGTGAGGATGTGTGCGAAAAAACCGGACTGCAGAGATCCGCAGTCCGGTTTTTCGATCAGGTTTTTGCATGGATTTGAGCACCGCATTTTGGACAGGTGATCACAATCTTTCCCTTTCCGACCGGAACCCGGCAAATTGTTTTGCAGGCCTTGCAGGTATAATACTTGTGCGTTTTGTCTGCGTGACGCTCCCGGGCTCCCTGAAAACGGCTTTTGAACCGCCAGATGCGGTTTAACCATCGGCTGTTTTCCTCGCGGCGCTTATAGAGATTTTTGGAGAAAATACGGAACAATGCACCCGCCCAAAAGACGATAGAAATCCAATACAGCACGGTTCCGATTACTGCTTGGCGGCGGGTAACCAGAGAGGAGACCAGAAGCAGAAGCAAGCAGCCCCACACCATGGACAGTCCAAGTTGGTCCACTCCGTTGCGCCCATACATGAACCGGGCCAGTGCGGACTTGATTTTATAAAAAATGCCCATAAAACAGGAACTCCTTTTTCGGAGAAACAAATGCTCCGGGAATTGGATATAGATTCATTTTACTCGCAAATGGCCAGACAGACAACTGCTTGGCTGCGAAATTTACAAATTGGTCATTTATTTGTTTTGTTCAATGTGGTATATTTTAAAATTGTAAAAATATTCAATACAAAGGAAGTGCACCATTCCATGGCAAAGAGACAATTCAAGGCGGAGTCCAAGCGGCTGCTGGATCTGATGATCAATTCCATCTATACCCATAAGGAGATCTTCCTGCGGGAGATCATCTCCAACGCCAGCGATGCCTGCGACAAGCTGTGCTATCAAGCCCTTACAGATGACACGGTGGGGATGAGCCGCAAGGACTTTCAGATTCAGCTGACGGCGGATAAGGATGGGCGAACGCTTACTGTATCCGACAACGGCATTGGCATGGACAAGGAGGAACTGGAGAACAATCTGGGCGTCATTGCCTCCTCCGGTTCTTATAAATTCAAACAGGAAGTGGGAGATGATGCCAAGGACACCGATGTGATCGGTCAGTTCGGTGTGGGGTTCTACTCCGCCTTTATGGTGGCGGATCATATCACGGTGGTGACAAAGAAATACGGAGCGGATACCGCTTGGATGTGGCAGTCTGCCGGGGCTGACGGCTATACCATCACAGAGTGCGAAAAAGCCGCACCCGGCACTGATATTATCATGCATTTGAAGCCCGATACGGACGACGACAAATACAGTGAATTTTTGGAGAGCTGGCGGCTGCAGGAGTTGGTGCGGAAATATTCGGACTATATCCGCTTCCCCATTCGTATGGAGGTCTCCAAGACCAGAAAGAAGGAGGGCACCCCGGAAGACCAGCCGGAGTACGAGACTTACAGCGAAGAAGAGACACTGAACTCTATGGTACCCATCTGGCAGCGGAGAAAGTCCAGCGTAAAGCCGGAGGAGTACAACAAGTTCTACCGGGATAAATTCCATGACTATGCGGATCCCCAGCGGGTAATTGCTGTGGCGGCAGAGGGGGCGGTGACCTATAAGGCGCTGCTGTTTATCCCCGGGGCAACTCCCTTTGACTTTTACTCCAAGGAGTACGAGAAGGGACTGCAGTTGTATTCCAATGGCGTGCTCATTATGGAGAAGTGTCCGGATCTGCTGCCGGAACACTTCCGTTTTGTCCGGGGCGTGGTGGATTCTCCGGATCTCAGCCTGAATATCTCCAGGGAGCTGCTGCAGCATGACCGCCAGCTGAAGGTGATTGCGGCCAATCTGGAGAAAAAAATTAAGGCGGATCTTGCCAAAATGCTGAAGGATGAGCGGGCATCCTATGATAAATTCTGGAAGAACTTCGGCCGGCAGCTGAAATATGGCGTGGTGGCAGACTTCGGTGCTCACAAGGAGCTGCTGCAGGATCTTTTGATGTTCTACTCCTCTACGGAGAAAAAGTATGTCACTCTGGAGGAATATGTCTCCCGGATGAAGGAGGATCAGAAGTATCTCTACTATGCCGCCGGAGAGAGCCTGGACAAAATTGATAAGCTGCCGCAGACGGAGATGCTGAAAGACAGCGGCACGGAAATTCTGTACTTCACGGAACAGGTAGACGAGTTCACGGCCCAGACCCTGCGAACCTATCGCGATAAGGAGTTCCGATCCATTCTGGACGAGAGCTTCGAGGGGGACGAGAGCAGGAAAGTGGAGGAGAACAGTGATATCCACAAGCCCACCTTTGACTTTGTGAAGGAGGCACTGGGCAATGCTGTCAAAGAAGTTAAGGCGTCTGTCCGCCTGAAATCCCATCCGGTGTGCCTGGCCGCGGGTGAAGGACTGAGCTTCGAGATGGAGAAGTACTTTGCCATTGTCCAGCCCGACAGCCATCTGAAGGCCGAGCGGATTCTGGAACTGAACACAGATCATCCGGCATTTCAGGCGCTGGAGCGGGCGGTTACCGCCGAACCGGAGAAGGCAAAAAAATACGCCACACTGCTGTACGACCAGGCACTGCTGATTGCGGGACTGCCGCTGGAGGATCCCTCCGCGTATACGGATCTGGTGTGTGAGCTGATGAAATGAGGAAAAACGGTCCGGTATTTCCGGGCCGTTTTTTCAGAGAGGAGCGAAGCGTGGATCCACTGAGACTGAAAGGTGACAGCACACTTCCCATCGCAATGCTCCTGCTCAGCGCCTTTTTTGCCCTGGTGCTGCTGGCAGTCGGCTGGGCGGGCGGGAAGCTGGAATCGGCGTGGTTTCTGACACTTCCGCTGTTGGCTTTTCTTTGGCTGCAGTGGCGGCGTAGATACTGTCTGGTGCTCTTCCAGGATCACTTGGAAGTGCATACCTGGCTGAGAACGGAATCCATTCCCTATGCCGGAGCAGTTGTGGAGTTCCGCCTGCGGAATCCGGTATCTGCGCGGCAGAATGCCCACCAGCCGGTACTGTGCCTGCGGAGGCATGGAAAACTGCTTGTCAGCGTACCGCGGGGGATTCTGCGAGGGGAGGACGTCCGCCAGATGACAGAATTTTTTCGGGAGTTGGACATCCGGAAGAAATTTGTATGAATCATATAAAACGCGGGGAGCCGGCCAGCTCCCCGCGTTCCTTATTGTCGCTCCAACAGGTGCTGATAGTGTTTATACAGCGCCGCAAAGTATCCCATATAGCCTTGGCTCCAGGGCTTGTTCTTTCCGCAGAAGTGGAGAATGGACGTATGCTCCATCACCCAGTCCATATCCCGCTCTCCCTGGCTGGTCATCCAGTAACGCTCATACTTCCGGGCGTCATAATTCCACAGGCTGTCATCCACCTCCAGGATCCTGGCCCCGTAAAGGCCATTGAGAATATCCTGGTCCGGTAAAATCAAAAGGTCGGCATGCTCCCGGGCATAGGCATAAATATCCTCCGCCCGCACGGCATGGCGCATGGCCGCAAGGTTCATGACCAACACACCGGAGTTAAAATAGGCCTCCGCCTCATAGTTGTCCAGCCGCATCCGGTTTACTTGATCCGAAATGCCGGAGAAGAGCCCGCTGTGGGTGGCAGCCGCCATCAGGAAACTGCCAAGATTCGTCTCATACAGGGGCTGTACTGGGTTGATGACCAGAATATCCGGATCCAGGTAGAGAATCCGGTCCAAATCCTTTGGCAGCAGCTGAGCTGCCAAAAGCCGGTAATACATAGCCCGGGAGTAATAACGGACCACCGGCGCCTCTTTAAACAGCGTTTCCGGGACCGTTAATGGATGCAGGGTGTGCCGGGTGCCGCAAAGGGCGGAGAGATCCGCGAGATCTACCTGTGTCAGGCTGTCACCAATCAGATAGATGTGAAAGGCGGCGCCGGGGTTGTTGAAAAACAGCGATCCCAGCATCACACGCAAGGGACGCAGATAATTGCGATCCAACGTTACCAAAATGTTCATCGCCTCTCTCCGTTCCTGTATCAGGATGCGAAAGCGGCATCCCGGTAATAGACAACCAGCAAATCCACCACCATGCCATAGGACTGCAGTCCATGTGTTTCCCCGTAGCTTTTTAAAAATCCCTCGTAAATCTGATTGGACACCTTTTGGGCGGTGGTGTCCTGAAACTGTGCCCAGTAGGTATTGTTATCCGTTAAATCCGCCCGGACTGACGCCGGCAGATGATCCCGAATGGAGCGATAGGCATCGGGGTTGACCTTGTACAGGGCGTTTCCCAAATGAATATATCCCAGCAGCCAGCCGGAGTATGCATAGGCATCGTTTCCACAGGTAGTGCAGGCCAGGATGGAGAGAAAATTGCACTCCTGCTCCAGAGCGACGCTCCGCAGGTGGGCCAGCTCGTGGGCCGCAGTGGCGGGAAGCAGGCAGGCGGGACTGTCCATATTGACGTTGGCCTCCCCCGTATAGGGGCAATAAATACCGGTAAAATCCAGAGCGCTCATCATGCGGGAAAAGTATACGGGCTTCACGCCGGGATCGTCAAGGGCCAGGAAGGGAAACTCCTGTTCCAGTACGTCGTAGGCATGGACGCTGTCCGCCAGAATCTCCGCCTTGGAAACAGAGAACAGAGAGGATTTATCCCGCGGCACTAGATCTGCCGCTTCAGTCAGGCGGTCTGCGAAATACTGCGTAACGGTCAGAAGGTCCTCTTCCGCCACGGGCTGGGCATAGATGCCGGAGCGGTCCTGAAAACTTTCGGTGTAGTAATGGACGCCCCAGAGATAGCAAAAGCCCACATAGATGGTAAGGCCGACACACACGGCACCCAGTACGGCGCGGTAGACCTGCTGTCCGCGGCGGCCTCTTGAGCACGTTACGGCAGCGGCATTCCACACCAGATAACCTGCTGCAAAGATAACCAGCAGGACACAAAACAGCTCTGCCACAGAGAAGGAAACCAGATAACACACCCGCCCAACCGCCTGGCGCACGGCCGCAGAGCCATCTGCCAAAGCACAGATAATGGGAGGAATTCTCTGGCAAATCCAGAAGGCTGCCAGCAGACAGACGTCCGCCAGCAGCCAGAGATGCAGCGTTCGATGACGCAGAAAAAATGCCTTTAAAGGAGTCTTCTTCATAGATGTATCCAAAATCATAAAAATTATTTTTAGGCCATATGTTGTATGCGGTATCAGGGTGAACCTACGGCACTGTGGGATATTCGAATCCAATAAACGGACCGGAAAAATGCGCTACTCCGCTGCTGCCAGAAGATGTCGGGTATACTCGGCCTGGGGGTGATCAAAAATCTGTTCCACAGGGCCCTGCTCTACAATCCGGCCGGATTTCATCACCAGAACCCGGTCGCACAGCTGATAGACGACGTTCAAATCATGGGAGATAAAGAGATAGCTTAAATCCAACTCATTCCGCAGGGTTTTCAGCAGTTTTAATATCTGGGCCTGAATGGTTACATCCAGTGCACTGACCGGTTCATCGGCGATGAGGAATCTTGGACGCTGGATGAGCGCCGTGGCAATGGAAACCCGCTGCCGCTGTCCACCGGAGAGCTCTTCCGGCCTGGCGGACAGGCACTCCTCCGGGAGCTCTACCCGATCCAGCATTTCCCGGACCCGGCGCTTCCGCTCCGGAGCGGAATATTTGCCGAAAATCCGCAGGGGCTCCTCCAGAATCCACCCCACGGTATAGGCGGGATTTAAGGAGCTGTATGGATCCTGAAAGACCATCTGAGGACGCTTGGTATAGTGGATTACCTGCCCTTTGTCTGGCTTCACCATCCCGAGGATGGTTTTGGCCAGGGTGGACTTTCCGGTTCCGGATTCGCCCACAAGGCCCAGAATTTCCCCATGGCGGACTTCAAATGTCACGTCGTGCAGAACCTCCTGATAGGTGCCCCGGCGCAGGAAGCCACCGCTGTAATAGCCGCTGGTAACATGCTGGACGGAGAGAACAAGCTCCTCCATTTTTACGGTGCCTCCTTTCGCTGACGGGTGGGAATGGCAGCAATGAGCCGTTTGGTATAGTCCTGCTGAGGAGTGTGAAACACATCCTCCGTGGCGCCCTCCTCCACTAAAAGTCCGCGCTGCATGACAGCCACCCGCGCACAGAGCTTCCGCACGACGTTGAGGTTATGCGAGATAAACAGCATGGAGATACCAAATTCCCCATTCAGCCTTTTTAAAAGCTCCAAAATCTGGGCTTGGATGGTAACGTCCAGGGCGGTGGTGGGCTCGTCCAGCAGCAGCAGTTTGGGCCGGGAGATAATGGCAGCGGCAATCATCGCCCGCTGCAGCATCCCGCCGGAAAGCTCGTGGGGATATTTTTCATAGATGGTGACGGGGTCTGGAAGCTCTACTGCCTCCAGGGCCTCCAGCGTCCGCTGCCTGCGTTCTTCACGGGAGAGCTTGGTGTGAATGCGGAGCGTTTCCTCCACTTGATTGCCAATTCGCATCAGGGGATCCATGGCGCTCATTGGCTCCTGGAACACCACTCCGATATCCCGGCCCTGGATCTTCCGGAGCACCGTCCGGTCCGCATGAAGCAGTTCCATACCATCCAGCAGAATTTGGCCGGAGTAGTCGCACTGGCGGCGGGGCAGCAGCCCTGCCACGCTCATGGCGGTAACGGATTTTCCGGATCCGGACTCGCCCACAAGGCCCAAAATTTCACCGTCGCGAATGGACAGGGACACGCCGGCTACGGCCTCCCGGCTGCGGGTGTGGAATTTCACATGTAGGTTCTGAATTTCCAGCATCAGGCTACCTCCTTGCCACGGCGCTGCAGGCCCTCACCAATCAGCCCGACGCTGAATACCAGCAGGACAATGGTAAAGCCCGTGCCAAGGGCGTACCATGGCGCGGCGGAGAACATCCCCTGAGCCTCGGAGAGCATATAGCCAAGAGAGGCGTCTGGCGGGGTGACGCCAATGCCCAGGTAGCTCATGGAGGCCTCTGCCAAAACCGCGTTGTTGAAGCCGATGGTAATGGCGGGGAGCAGGATTTGTGCAGTGTTGGGCAGCATATGCACCAACAAAATACGGGCCTTACCCGCCCCCATCAGCCGGACGCTTTTTACATAATTTACATCCCGCAAAGAGGCAAAGGCCGTGCGGGTGACCCGGGCAAAGCTGGGAATAAACACCACACCCAGCGCCAGAATGACATTGTATTTACTGCCTGGCCCCAGCACGCTGATGAACACCAATGCCAGAAGAATGCTGGGAAAGGCGGTCATTACGTCATTGAAACGCATCAGGGCCTCATCCACAATGCCGCCGAAGTACCCGGTGAGGGCGCCTACTGCCGTACCGCATACAGCACCGATGGCCACGGTGCAAAAGGCAATGCCGGCAGTTGTTCCGGCGCCTTTCAGCACCCGGCTGAAAATGTCCCGGCCGAAGTTGTCAGTACCCATCAGATGGCGCAGGGAGGGGCCGAGAAACTTCTCGCTGCCGTTCATGGCGGTAGGAGAATAGGGCGTCCAGAAAAATCCAAGACAAATGAGAACTGCCAGAACACCCGTCAGGAAAAGGCCCGTCCGCAAGTAGTTGTTTTGCTTCATTTGGCACCCCCCAGACGCAGCCGCGGGTCGATTTGCTGATTTACCAGATCCGCCAAAGTGCTTGCCAGCACCACCCAGAAAGCAAGAATCACCACAATGACCTGCACCACCGGGTAATCCCGGTTGGAGATGGAGGCCACCAGCATCCGGCCAAGACCGGGGATACCGAACACCTGCTCCACGACAATGCTGGCTGCCACAATCTCCGCCATGGTCTGGGCCAGGAAGGTGACCACCGGCACCAGAGAATTCTTCAGCACATGACGGTATAGAACGGAACCCCGGTCGTTACCCCGGGAGATTACAGTACGGACATAGTCCTTCCGCATTTCACTGATGATGGTGCTGCGCAGCATACGCACCGTCATAGCAACGCGGGGAATGGCAATGGAGACGGCAGCGAAGAACAGATATCTCAGCGCGCCGCCGGGATGTTCGGTCAGCTCTGGAAATTGGCCGGGGACAAACCACTTCAACAAAATTCCAAACAGCCAGGAGAGCAGGATGCCGGTAAAAAACGGGGGAATCGCCATGCAAAGCTGGTTGAAAACCGTACGGACAATATCCCAAAACCGCCAGAACCAGCCGGTGCGGCCCTCATAGCGGATGGACCAGACGCCAAGCGGAATGGACACCGCGGCGATCAAAAGAAAACTTAAAAAACTCAGGCACAGGGTTACCAAAACCTTGGGGGCAATCAAATCCGCCACCGGCTGCTGATAGCTGTACGAGGTGCCCAAATTACCGGAAAAAAAACCGGCCAGCCATTCGCCGTATCGCACCATCAGCGGGCGATCCAGCCCCATTTCAGCCTGCAGCGCCGCCAGCCGCTCCGGCGTAATCTCGGTACCCAGCTTCGCTGCCGCCGCATCGCCGGAGATGACGGAAAACGCTGCAAACGTCAGAAAGGAGACGACAACCATGGTGACCAGCAGCATGGCAAGTCGTTTCGCTGCGAACTTCATGGATGTCATCTCCCTTCCGGGCAAGCGGCTGGAAAACGGCCGCCTGGCATATTACTGCACGTAGTGGACCGTGGAGAGGTCCAGCACGTAAATGGGATAGGTCTGCAGGCCATCCAGTGTGTTGCGGACAGCCACCAAATCCGCCAGATCCTGGATGTAGACATTGGCGGCATGCTCCGTCAGGTTTCGCTCCATCTGCTTGTAGATCTCCGTCTGCTCCGCGTCGTCATAGCAGGCCTGTGCCTGGGCAAACAGCGCATCATAGTCGTCATTCTCGTAATTGATGAAGTTGTTGTCCGCCTGAGAGGTAAAGCGCTCCAACAAGGCACGGGCAGTCATGTTGGAGGCGTCCACACCCACCACAGTGGACTGGTACTGCCGGCCGGCATATACGTCAGAGAGCCAGGTCCCCCACTCCACGGGCTGAATTTCTGCAGTGATGCCCACGGCCTTCAGCTGCTCCACCAGCACCTGGGCGGTGTCGATGTGAGGCTGGTAGTTGGAGGGTACGGTAATGGTCATGGAGAAGCCGTCGGGATAGCCGGCCTCTGCCAGCAATGCCTTGGCCCTTTCCACGTCACGGGTGTAATAATTGGACAACTCGTCATCAAAATATTTGCCGAAGGCAGGATACATGCTGGAACCGATGGGGCTGCCGTATCCATCAAAGGCCAAATCGATGATCTCCTGCTTATCGATGGCATAGCACAGCGCCTGCCGGACCTTTTCATTGTCAAAGGGAGCCGCCTTGTTGTTCAGGTACATAGCCTGCACCAGGTTCATGGTGCTCTCCACCACGTTGAAATCACTGCCCAACTGAGCCACCTGCGTGCTGGTGAGATGAGCAAACAGATCTACAGCGCCGCTCTGGAGGCTCATCAGAATGCTGTCAGCATTTTCGATGATCTTAAAGGTAACTTTATCCAGCTGGGCCGGGGTGCCCCAATAGTCGGAAAACTTCTCCATCACAATGGAGTCCTGGGCAGTGCGAGAGACAAATTTGAAAGGACCGGTGCCAACGGGGGCAGTGTCCTGCTGGTCATAATCCGCCGGAAGGATGGCTGTCGTCATATAAGAGATGAACTCGTTGCTGGGTTCTGCAATGGTGATGACCACCGTGTGGTCGTCTGTGGCCTCTACCGACTGGATAACAGAAAACGCCTCCACCTGGAGAACTCCGGTCTCCGAGGCTTCGGCGCAGCGATTGATGGAATATACCACGTCCTCTGCTGTCACCGTGTCCCCATTGTGGAACTTTACGCCTTCCCGCAGAGTGAAGGTGTAAGTCAGCCGGTCGGGGGAGACCTCATAGCTTTCGGCGATAGCGGGGGTTAAATCTCCTTCAGAAGTGGGCTTCATCAGGCCCTCAAATACGTTAAACATGACTTCCTTGGTTCCTGCCGCCACCGCTTTGTGGGGGTCAAGACTGTCGTCCAGGTCTTGCGCAATGCCCACAGTAATCGCATTTCCCTGTGTGCCTGCATCAGTAGAGCCGTTTGTCTGTCCGTTCTCCGGCGCCTGTTCTGTGCTGCCGTCTCCGCATCCGCTGAGTACGGTGCCCAGGAGGCTGACCAGAAGAAGGAGTGCCAGGATTCTCTTCTTCATGTCGATTTCTCCTTTTCATCACTGCCGCTTTGGGTCAGTGTTGGACGGAAATTGCCCGCCCTGACAAAATCATTCGGCTCCATATTCAATTGTTTTTAGAGCCGCATAGGGTCATACCGTTATTTTCATGACGATATAAACACCCTACGAGGCTGTATTGTACACGATGAATATCAGGATTGCAAGAGGGTTTGATAAAAAATGAAACCTCATCGGTCCGTGCCCGGCTTGCTGCTGGGCGAATCTGCTTCCGGTGGATGAAAGTGATTGGGAGCGCCTGTGCGGTAAGCATCGATCTCGATGGGAAGATCCTTTTTCCGCAGGCGCATATCCACAAAGAAGGTAAGCGCACAGTACAGGCAGGCACAGACCGGTACGCCGAAAAACATGCCGGCCACGCCAAAAAAGCTGCCGCCCACCAAAATGGCGATGATCACCCAAAGGCTGGAGAGGCCTGTTTTGTCCCCCAGGATCAGAGGGCCAATGATGTTGCCATCCAGCTGCTGCAGAGCCAGAACGAAAAGGGCAAAGTACAGCGCTTGGATAGGAGATACCAGCAAAATCAAGAAGATGCTGGGAATTGCGCCAAGGAAAGGACCGAAGAAGGGAATCACATTGGTGACACCCACGATTACCGATACCAGCGGCGTATAGGGAAAATGAAGCAGGGAACAGCCGAAAAAGCAGATGATGCCGATAATGAGGGAATCCAGCAGTTTTCCGCGCACAAAGCCGGAAAAGATATGATCTGTTTTCCGGATACCGCGCAGAACCCAGTGGACATAGCGCGGGGAGACCAAGCCAAAAATAACCTTCCTGGCATAGGCGGCGCACTGCTCTTTGGTGGCCAGCAGGTAGACGGACACAATGATACCAACCAACAAATCTTTCAAGAATAAAAGCGCACTCACAACCCCGCCGGAGACGGCTCCCATCAGAACGGTGGCCTGGGGGAGAAGCTCCGTTGTCAGCCATTTCTGGATGTCCTTAAAATAGATATCCATTTGCTGTGCTACCCAGCTTTCCAGCTTGGGATTGGACTCCAGCAGACGCTGTACCCATCCGTTGATGGTATTATAGTAGTTCTCCACATTGCTAATCAGCTGCAGAATGCTGCTGTACAGCTCCGGCAGCAAAAAGGAGGCCAGAAGATATCCCAGCATGCAGACAAGCAGCCACGTCAGCAACAGGCTGACCGCCCTGACTCCACGGTGCGCTTTTTTTCCAGCCAGACGCAGTTGCCCATCCTTTTTTACAAAAAGCTCCCGCTCAAAAAAGTTGACGACAGGGGCCAACAAATAGGCGATCAGAGCGCCATAGAGAATGGGCTGTATGGCGGAAAGAAGCTTGGCTCCAAAGGAAAGGGCAGCCTTACTGCCAAAGAACGTGTCATAAAGCAGCAAAATAGCGCTGACTGTCAAAAAGACCGTCAGACCACATTTAAAATAGCGGCTTTGTCGTTTCATCTTCCACCGTCCTTATAGATTCCATTCTACACGGGCAACCTTGGAATTGCAATCCTCATTTTACCGTGATATACTGTCTTTCACACAATTTTAGCAGAAGATTTTGCGCGTTTGGCGCGGGGGGAACATGTTTTATGACGCAGAAAAAACTACTGCTTCTCTTTAATCCGCGGGCGGGGAGAAATAAGTCCCGCGGCCCTGTGTTTGATGCGGTTTCCAAGCTTTCAGAAGCCGGCTATCTGATCTCTGTGCACGAGACCAGCGCACCGGGAGATGCCACGAAGACGGTCGTGCAGGAGGGAACGGAATATGATCTGGTGGTGGCTGCGGGCGGAGATGGTACGCTGAACGAGGCAATCTCTGGTTTGATGCAGCTGGAAAAGCCGCCCCTGCTCGGATACATTCCCCAGGGCAGCACCAATGATTTCGCCGCCAGTCTGCATATCTCTGCTCATCCGGTGACGGCGGCTCAGGCGATTGTGCATAACCATCCTCGGGTGCTGGACGTCGGTCAATGGAACCAGCGCTACTTTGCATATGTGGCGTCCTTTGGAGCATTCACCAAGAGCTCCTATTCTGCGCCCCAGGCGGCGAAAAACGCACTGGGACACTTTGCCTATATTCTGGAGGGAATGATGGATTTGAATACGCTGCGGCCCTATCGGGTTCAATTGACCGCTGACAGCGAGAGACTGGATGGGGAATATTTGTTCGGAGCCGTGTGCAACTCCACCTCCATCGGCGGGCTGATGAAGCTGGATCCGGAGCGGGTAGTGCTGGATGATGGAAAGTTTGAAATGCTGCTGGTGCCGAATCCGAAAACGCCCATTGGTCTCCAGAATTTGATTTTTGCTCTGTTGAACCAGCACTACGACAGTGAGGGACTGATATTCCGCCACGTTTCCAGTGTCCGGGTGGAGACAAAAGAAGAACTGCCGTGGTCCCTGGATGGCGAATATGCGCCCAGTGTCCCGGCAGTGGACATCGTGAACCGTCAGGGTGCCCTGACAATGCTGCTGTGAACGGGCCGGGGGAGCTGAGCCGCCGTTTGGCGGCCCATACGCCGGGGCTGATGTGCAGCCGGAACCGGTACGCCATGCTCTGCCCCTTTGTGGAGCGCCAGGACGGATTGTATCTGCTCTTTGAGGTTCGGGCAGCGACTCTGCGCCGTCAGCCAGGAGAGGTTTGCTTTCCGGGGGGACGAATGGAGACAGGAGAGAGCCCGGAGGCCTGCGCGCTGAGAGAGACTGGGGAGGAACTGCACATTGCGCCGGAGCATATAGAGCTTTGGGGCAGGACGGATTTTATTGTGGATGCCTCCAACGCCTGGATGCAGCCTGTGGCGGGGAAGATCCTGCCGGAAGGTCTGACGGAGCTTCGGCCTTCCTGGACGGAGGTGGAGGAGACTTTTTTAGTGCCGCTTTCTTTTTTTCGGGAGCATGCGCCACATCTTTACCATTACGATCTGCGGCCTCTCCCTCAGATAGATTTCCCCTATGAGGAGATTGGCTTCCCGAGTGGATATGCGTTCCGGGGCGGACGGGTAGAAGTTCCAATCTGGCAGTACAATGGCCACATCATCTGGGGCCTGACGGCCCGTATCATTCGGAACATTCTGCAAATTACAGAGTGAACAGCAGTATCTCCCGCAACCAAAAGGCTGCGGGAGATACTGCTGTACTAGCGTGGAAAGCTGTTTCGCAGAGTGTCCTCCAAATAATCGAGATAAAGCCGGACATCTTCCGGAAGAGAGACTTCATGCTGTCGGAGGTAGCCGATCTGGATCCGGTGCCCATCCTGAATGGGAATGGAGATGATATTGGGATGCATATAATGCGGGGTGATACAGCCTGTTCCCACATTGTAGCAGTCTGTATAGGCCAGAATTTCATTCATGGTACCGCGGTCTTTTACATAGATGCGCTGTGAAATATCATTGCTGACAATATCAGACTCCGAAAAATAAAGAGGCACATCATCCTGCTGATAGGTGACAAAGGGAAAGCGGGTTAACTGCTCATAGGTTACAGAGGAACAGGCGGCAAGTGGATGGCCTTTACGGATATAGATGTGTTGATGAAAGGAAAATAAGGGAGTAAAGTCCAGATCCTTTGTCATAAAAGAACGCTCAAAAAAGCTCTTGGCCAAATCGTTATAGGAGAGAATCCCAATGATGCTTTTTCCGACGGATACGTCATCAATCACATCCGATGTTCTCCCCTCACGGATAATCAATTCATATTTCCTGGAGTCTAGAACTGTCAGAAGGCGGTTCAGCGCGGCAATCACATAACCGTGGTGCTGAGAGGAAATTGAGAGTTTCGTCAGGCGATTGGAATTTTGAGGATTGAAATGGTACTTGACGGATTCGGACTGTTCCAAAAGAACCTTCGCATAAAACAGCAGCTCGTTGCCGGCGTTAGTAAATAGAATTCCCTTATTCGTGCGGCTGAGAATCTGAATTTGCAGTTCTGCTTCCAGATCCCGGACTGCTTTGCTGATGCTTGGCTGCGTGACAAACAGGGCTGATGCAGCCCGACTGATGGAATCGTGCTTGGAAAGTTCTACGATGTAACGCAGCTGTTGTAAGGTCATCAGCCTGTCACCTCCAAAAAAATCGTCAAAACGCCATAAATAAATGTTATAACAAGCCATGCAAATTGTCAATTTCCATTTTTCTATACAAGGTGATAACATATATTTCGAAAACCTCTGCTGATTTAGCTTTGCCTATGATATGACGGGAAGATGGCTATCTGTGTCCGGTGCAGACTGGCTATATTTATTATTTATAGCACCTCGTCAAACGTGGCAAAAGTAGTCGGCAAAATTTGCTGAATTTTTGAAAGGTGCGTGAAGGAATGAATCCGTTTTTTACTGAAGAACAGGAAAACCTGAAGGCGCGGGCCAGAAAATTTGCCGAGGAAGTGTTGGCACCCAAGGCAAGAGAGCTTGATGAAAATGGTTTTGATCGGGCTCATTATCAAAAGGTGATGGATTCCGGTTTGGTGGGCGCGCCCCAGAGCAAGGCTGACGGCGGAGAAGGTGTGGCAACTGTTGGCCGCTGCATCATTCTGGAGGAGATCAGCCGGGTTTGCCCCTCCACGGCGTTGAGCTATCTGGTGGGCGGCATGGGACTGTATCCGGCATATGCGACGGAGGAGCAAAAGCAGAAATATTATCTGCCTTGGGTTGCTGGTAAGATTCTGCCGGCATTCTGCCTGACGGAGCCCGGCGCGGGTTCTGATGTAGCCTCTGTGGCCACCACGGCTGTACGTGACGGCGATGAGTATGTGCTGAACGGCAAGAAAACATTAACGGTCAACGGTGCAAGCGCAGACGTTTGGAACGTGTGGGCCATTACCAACCCGGATGTACCGGCCTCCAAGGGCATGTCTGCATTTATCGTCGAGAAGGGCACCCCCGGTGTGGAGACAAGGGTTCAAAAGATGATGTGCCTGCGCGGCGCCGAGGTTGCGGAAATTGAGTTCAAGAACTGCCGGATCCCTGCAAAGAATATGCTGGGTGAAGAGGGCAAGGGCTTTAAGTATGCGATGGGCGGCATTGCCGGTGGCCGCATTAATGCCGCCGCTTGTTCCATCGGTATTGCACAGCATGCGCTGGAGGAGGCCATCTCCTATGCCAAAACCAGGGTACAGTTCAAACAGCCTATTGGCAATAACCAGGGCCTGTCCTGGCAGTTGGCAGAGATGAAGTGCAAGCTGGAGTCTGCAAGAGCGCTGGTATATAAGGCCGCTGCTATGATTGACGCAGGCAGCCCCGAAGCGGGTGACTTCGCCTCCATGGCCAAGGTAGAAGCAACGGAAGCCGCACAGTTCTGCGCAGATCGCGGCCTCCAGATGCACGGCGGCTACGGCTGCACAACAGATTGTGTGGCAGAGCGTATTTACAGGGATGCACATGCGGCAAGAATTTATGATGGCACAACCGATATTCTGAAGCTGGTGGTTTCCCGCTCCCTTTTGAAATAATAATAGTCAGGAAAAACCGCGTGAACAACGCGGTTTTTTCTATCACCGCAATACTCTGAAGGGCAGATAAAAAACCTGACAGATAAAAAGGGCACCCGTTTTGTAAAACGGGTGCCCTTTTTGACATCTTGCCGTGGTCGATCGTCCATGAAGATAAGGGAGAAAGTATGAAAGAACTATATATTTCAGCGAACCTGGAACTTGGGGTCAGCGTGGTCAATGCGCTGGAAGGGCTTCTTCACGACCAGGGTGCCGACAGCCTCGCCGCAGAGGACGGGCTCGGGGAGGACGTCCGCGGCGGAGTCCGCCAGAGCAGGGTCGCGGGGCAGGGTGATGTACTTGTATGCCTCAAACTTGCAGGTCAGAGAGGTGTTGCCCACCTTTTCAATCCAGCCGGTGTACTCCATGAAGTCGCCGGCGTAGACGGGAGCCGTGAAGCGGACGTTCTCATAGCCCAAAAACAGGCTCTCGTCGCCGAACAGCCGGATGGCCAGCTCCGTGCCCACATCGCCCCAGAAGTCCAGAATGTGG
>NZ_FOXE01000014.1 GCF_900115635.1 Oscillibacter sp. PC13
CTTCGGGCACACATTCATGCAGGGGTGAGAGATGCAGCCCTGGCAGCTGTCCGTAATCCGGATCTGCTTCGGCGGGCAGGCATTGCACGCAAAGGAGATGATATTCACCAGCGGCTCTTCAAAAAATTTGTCATCCGCAGCCGCCACGGCCTGCATCTGCGCGCTGACGGGCGTCTGCATACCGGCGCTCTGCTGCGGCATGCCCAGCGCCAAACGGACGCGCTCCTGGACAATGGCCCGCTCCTGAAACACATTCTGCCGCACATGGGCAACCTCGCCGGGGGCAATCTTATAGGGGATCATATCCACACGGCTGTAGTCTCCACCCTCATACGCAAGACGAGCTACTTCTGTGAATACGTTGCGGCGGATATCATCCACCGCGCTATGGACTCCTCGCATCGTTTTTCCTCCATCTTTCGCCAGGCAGTCGCATTCCGACCGGGCGACTTTGTGATTTGCTTGACTATTATATAAGAGCCACTGTGCGTTTGCAAGTAAAAAAACCGGAAAAATTCCTAAAAAATCATATTTTCGCATTTTTCTGTCAAATTTTATTCATTTTGTCACCAAGAAGCCGCTGCCCGCTTTCCGGCTGGAGTGAAAAAACAACGGGGCGCATCCGTCCTGTCCGGATGTGCTCCGCTGTTTTGGGGAGAATTAAAAAAAGAAATGCTGGGAAAAAAGAGAGGAGTGTGGTATCCTCTTGTGAGGATGCGTTTAGTATACCCAAAAAATAAGAATTATTTTTGGAGAAGTTTTGAACTCTTTGTAAAGTCTGTCTTTTCAGTTAGGTTTCAGATTTGTTTCCTATAGTAAAAATGTATGCAGGGAGGGCCCTATGCCGCCTTCCTGAACTGAAGGAGGTTTTTTCCGTGATCGAGATCAAAAACCTGGTCAAGCGCTACGGGGATCACAACGCAGTGGATCACCTGAGCTTTACGGTGGAGGACGGGCAGGTCTTCGGCTTTTTGGGACCCAACGGCGCCGGCAAATCCACCACCATGAATATTATGACAGGATATCTCGCTGCTACCAGCGGGGAAGTTCTGATTGATGGCCATAACATTCTGGAGGAGCCCGAGGCCGCCAAGCAGTGCATTGGTTATTTGCCGGAGCTGCCGCCCCTGTATCCTGACATGACGGTGGGAGAGTATCTGCGGTTTGCGGCAGAGCTGAAGCGCATCCCAAAGGGGGATCAGGCAGAGCAGCTGCAGAAGGCCTTGTCTTTGACCCATCTGGAAGAGATGGAGCCCCGTTTGATCCGCAACCTCTCCAAGGGCTACCGCCAGCGGGTGGGTCTTGCCCAGGCCATTTTGGGCTTTCCGAAGATCATCATCCTGGACGAGCCCACCGTGGGCTTGGATCCCAAGCAGGTGGTGGAAATCCGGGAGCTGATCCGGCACCTGGCCAAGGATCACACGGTGATTCTCAGCAGCCACATCCTCTCCGAAATCCGGGCAGTGTGCGACCACGTGCTCATCATCCGCAAGGGGACGTTTGTGGTGTCCGACACGCCGGAGGCCCTGGAGGAAAAGCTCTCCGCCGCGGGAGAGCTGGAAATGGAGATCCGCGGGACCGCCCAACAGGCGGAAGCCCTTTTGGAAACCGTGGCCGGCATCACCGGCCACACGGTTTTGGAGGAGAGCAGCGGCCTCGCCCGGCTGTCCGTGAAAACGGACCGGGACATCCGGGAGACGCTGTTCTATGCCTTCGCCGACGCGAAATGTCCCATTTTGGAGCTGAAGCCCCGGATGGCAACGCTGGAGGAGGTCTTCCTGGACTTAACGGATGATGACGATTTGATCGCCGCCAAGGCGGCGGCGCTGCTCACCGGCAGGCAGGACGAAACACAGGAAGAGGAGGGCTCTTGTGATGAAAGCCATTTATAAGCGGGAGGTCAGCTCCTATTTCAACTCCATGACCGGCTGGATTTTTATTGCCGCCATGACAGCTTTTATCGGGATTTACTTTATGGTATACAACCTGTTTTCGGGGTATCCCTACTTTTCCAGCGCACTTGGCTCAACCCTGTATGTCCTGATGGTGCTGATTCCCATTTTGACCATGCGCTCTATGGCAGAAGACCGACGCAGCAAAACGGACCAGCTGCTTTTGACCGCTCCTGTCCCTGTGGCGGGCATCGTGCTTGGAAAATATTTTGCCATGCTGACGGTCTTTGCCGTCCCCATGGCCATCAGCGCGCTCTGTCCGCTGATTATCAAGATCAACGGCACAGCCTTTTTGAAAGCGGACTACGCCACGCTGCTGGCCTTTTTCCTGCTGGGCGCCGTGGAAATTGCCGTGGGCCTTTTCATTTCCTCCTTGACAGAGAGCCAGATCATCGCCTCTGTTGGAACCTTCGGCTTGCTGCTGGTGCTGTATCTCTGGGACGGGCTTTTGACCTACCTGCCCGCCTCGCCCTCCGGTTCCCTGATTGGGCTGATGGTCATTTTGCTGCTGGTGTGCTTCCTGATAAACGCCCTGTCGGACAACTGGAAAATCACGGGCGCCGTCCTGGTGATTGGCTCGGCCGTTCTCGCCGTAAGCTATCTGAAGGCCTCGGCAAAGTTTGTCAGCCTGCTGCCGAATGTCCTGGGAAAGTTTTCCCTCCTGGCGGCGTTCAACAGCTTTGCCCAGGACCATGTGTTTGATTTGTCCGGTACGCTGCTGTATTTATCTTTGATTGCGCTGCTGGTTTTCCTGACGGTTCAGGTTATCCAGAAGCGCCGCTGGAACTAAGGGGAGGTGCTCTGACATGGAAACAAAAAATTTGAAGGATTCCGTGCGGGACACCGCAGGACGCCATGCATCCCGCCACGGAGCCTTTTCCGCCGGAGCCACTGCCCTGGTGGTGGCGGCTGTGCTGGTGTTTAATCTCATTCTCGCCCAGGTTCCCCAGGATTATACCCAGTTCGATATGACGGAGACCGGCATTTATAACATCACCGACACCTCCCGGACATACATGGAGAACCTCCAGGAAGATGTGGAAATTCACGTGCTGGCTGACAAGGAGGCCATGGATTCCCGGATTGTCCGCTTTCTTTCCAAGTATGAGGAGCTGAGCGACCGTCTGTCTGTGGAATACGTCAATCCCACGGTCTATCCTTCCGTCCTCTCCCAGTACGGTGTGGACACGGACACCATTGTGGTGACCTGTGCCGCCACAGGACGGCAGGAAACGGTTTCCATTGACGATATCATTGGCTTTGACGTGATGCAGTATTATTACTACAACAACTACGTGGAGACGGATTTTGACGCTGAGGGTCTGCTGACCTCCGCCGTGGACGGCGTGCTGACAGACAACTCCTGGCTGGTCTATCAGACTTCCGGCCACAACGAAACCAGCCTTCCCTCCCGGATGGAAGAGCTGTTCAACAAGCTCCATATGTCTGTGGAGTCCGTGAACCTGCTGACAGACGGCGGAATTCCCGACGACTGCACCATGCTGATCATCAACGAACCGATACGGGATCTGGCCAATGATGAGCTGGATATGATCCTCACCTATCTCTCCCAAGGCGGGCGGGTCATCTTCAACCTGCCGGGCCAGCTGGACCCCATGCCGAATTTTGAGACGCTGCTCTCTACCTACGGCATGTCCCTGGCGGACGGCATGATTGCCGATACCAGCCGGTATTATCAAAACAACCCCTATCTGTTCTTCCCCATGGTGGACAACTCTGTGGACGCGGCCGCCGGCTTCTCGGAAGATGCGACGGTTTTGTTCTTCGCCTCCCGCGGGTTCACCCTGACGGATCCCGCCCGGGACAGCATTACCGTCAAGTCCTTCCTCACCACATCCACCGACGGGTATTCCATTGTGGATGACGCAAACAGCTCCCAGGGCACCTATGCAGTGGGCGCCGTTGCCACAGAGGAAATTGACGACAACATCACTGCCCGCCTGACGGTGTTCGGTGCGGATTCTCTCATTGACTCGGAGATCACCGGCAGCTTTGCCAACATTGATAACGTGAACCTCTTTATGTCTGCCGCCACAGCGGGGATGGAGGGACTGACCAACATCAATATCGAGGCTGTCAGCCTCACCACACCCACCAACACCATTTCCACCGGCGGCATCTGGGCGCTGCTGTTCATTTTCGCCATTCCGGGGGCCTTGCTGATCTTCGGCTTTGTCCGCTGGATGCGCCGCCGCAAGCTCTAAGAGGAGGTCGCTATGAACCGAAAACAAAAAAAACTGCTGTTGTACCTGGCGGGCGCAGTTGTGCTGCTGCTTGCTGTGCTGTTGCTTGTTGTGGGCATAAAAAGCAAAAAAGCCAAGCAGGAGGAAGCCGCAGAAGAAAGCACTTCCATCACGGAGGTGCGCCCATACTCCTCTCTGACTTACAACAACGGATCCGCAACCTTATCCTTTACCCTGGGCGAGGACGGAAACTGGATCTGGGCCGACGACCCGGACTTTCCGCTGGATGATATGAACGTCGGCGTGATTGTGGATCTCATCTCCAGTATCAAGCCCCAGCAGACCATCACAGACGGGGACACGCTGGAGGCCTACGGTCTGGATCAGCCCTCCATGACGCTCACGGCCACCTCCGCCGAGGACGGCAGCACCCTGCGCATCGCTCTGGGCAAAACCACCACCGACGGCAAGAGCTATTATATGATGATGAATGATGACGAGAGCACCGTCTATATCATTGCCGATGCGCTGTCCCAGCGCTTGATCGTTCCCATTTATGATATGATGAAGCTGCCGGAACTGCCGGTCCTGACTGCGGACAACCTGGTTTCCGTCACGGTGGAGGGCACGGCGTCCACGGTGCTGACCGCCCAGCGGCCGGAGTCACCGGACAAGGGGGCCTCCTCTGCTGATGGAACAGAGGAGGGCACGACAGACGAAAGCGCCGTCACCTGGCGCTCCGGCGGAGCCAATGTCACGGATGACCCCACGGTGACTGCTTTTCTGGACGAGCTGAGTCAGGTGGAACTTCTCGGCTGCGTGGACTTTAAGCCCACGGAGGAAGCGGTTTCCATCTGCGGCTTTGACGCCCCTACCGCCGTCCTGACTGCTAAATACCTGGGTGACGGCACTGCGGAACAGACCTTTACCCTCACCATCGGCGGGGCGCTGCCCGGCGACGATGCCGACGGGGATTATTACGCCCGGATTGACGGTGACACCACCATTTACCGGATTAACAACAACCGGATCGAAAAGCTCCTGGCCCTGGCGGAGTCGGGGCTGGAGTAAGCAGTTGCGCCGCTGGCGGAATCTGTGCTATGATCAGGGGGAGCCCTTTTGGCTCCCCCTGTATGTTACGAGGGAGGGAAACACATATGCGCGTATTGGTTGTAGAGGATGAGGTGCGTCTGGCCGCCACGCTGCAGGATCTTCTGGAGCTGAATGGCTATACTGCCGACGTTTGTCATGACGGCGAAGCGGGGCTGGACAATGCCCTTTCCGCCATCTATGATGTGATTCTCCTGGATGTGATGCTGCCCAAGCTGGACGGATTCACCGTGCTGCGGCGGCTGCGGGCAGTCGGCAACACCACGCCGGTTTTGATGCTGACCGCCCGATCCGAAGTGCGCGACAAAGTCCAGGGCCTGGACTCCGGCGCAGACTACTATCTTACAAAGCCCTTTGAACCAAAGGAGCTGCTGGCCTGCGTCCGGGCCCTGACCCGGCGGCAGCCGGAACTGCGGAATATGGACAATCTAGTCTGCGGCGATCTGACGTTGGAGAAAGCTACCTTTACCCTCTCCTGCGGGGAGCGGACCGTGCGCCTCAGCCGGAAGGAATACGACATGATGGAGCTTTTGATTTTGAATCAAAAGCAGGTGCTCACCAAAGAGAACCTGCTTTTGAAAATCTGGGGATATGAGTCCGATGCAGAGGACAATAATGTGGAAGTCTACATCTCCTTTCTCCGCAAAAAGCTGGAGCATCTCCACTCCCGGGTAAAAATCAAAACCATTCGGATGGTAGGATACTGCCTGGAACTTCCTGAAAATTGACAGGATGTCGGTTTTTCCACGTAATTTTCCACGTTTTCCACAAAGTTTTCGACAAAAAGGGGGCTCTTCTCCCATGATCCGCAAGCTGCGTCTAAAATTTGTCGTCGTTTGTATGGCTATGGTGACCTCCGTCCTGGCCGTCATCATTGTCTCCGCCTTTCTCTCTGCCAAGCAGAACATTGAGTTCATCAGCACGCAGGTTTTGCAGCGGGTCATTCGGGAAACCCCCTCCGCCGATGGTACTGGTCCCTCACCGCCCGCGTTTGGCCTGAATCCGGAGGAGGTCCTGCTGCCTTATTTCACGGTGGAGGTCTGGACGGGCAGGGGCGGCCATACCGCCTATGTCACCGGCGGTACCTATGCCAATCTGGAGGACACGGACATTTTAGCGGATATCATCTCCGACTGCCTCAGCGAAAAGACACCGGAGGGCACCATCAGCGATTATAACCTGCGGTATCTGCGCCAGGACGACGGCATTTACCAGAAGCTGGCCTTTGTGGACATGTCCATGGAGCAGGCCACCCTGCAGGAGATGGTGGGCTCCCACCTGCAGATTGCGGCGGCGGCTTTCTTCCTGCTGCTGGGGGTGTCCATCCTGCTCTCCCACTGGGCCACCGCCCCGGTAGAAAGGGCCTGGCAGCAGCAGCGCCAGTTTTTATCCGATGCCTCCCACGAGCTGAAGACTCCCCTGACCGTCATTCTCTCCAACGCGGAGCTGCTGGAGGCCGCGCCTCTGGAGGAGCGGCCCGCCCGCTGGGCGGATAACATCCGATCCGAGGCAGGGCAGATGAAAAACCTGGTGGAGGAAATGCTGACCCTGGCCCGGGCAGACAATGCCGTGCGTACCGCGGTCATGACGGAGGTCTCCCTCTCCGATGCGGCGGCGGACTGTGCCCTGGCCTTTGAGCCGGTGGCCTTTGAGGCAGGAAAAACCCTGGACTATCAGATTGCGGAGGAGGTCATGGTGCTGGGGGATCCGGACAAGCTGAAGCAGGTGATTTCCATTCTGCTGGACAACGCCATCAAATACGGCGCGGCAGGCGGCACCATTACGCTGATGCTTCAGAAGACGGATCGACAGGCGAAGCTGACCGTGGCCAATCCCGGGGATCCGATTCCGCCAGAACAGCTGAAGCACCTTTTTGAGCGGTTTTACCGGGCGGACGCCTCCCGGGGGGAGAAGAGCGGCTTTGGCCTTGGTCTCAGCATTGCCTCCGCCATCGCCGGGGAGCACAAGGGGTCTCTGCGGGCGGAGAGCGACGCCGCCTCCACCCGGTTTCTCTTTACCATGCCTTTGAAAAAATAGGGAAGGGCCGATGCTCCATCGGCCCTTTTCGCTTTTGTAAGAAATCCGTAAGAAATACCCCGGTGGATTTTTCAGAATTCTCCGGTACTCTGAACACAGCTCAAGGAGGGAATGAGATGAACGAATGCATTTTGGTGGTGGATGACGACCCGGAAATTGTGGGCGCCATCGCCATCACTTTGGAGCGGGAGGGCTACCGGTGCCTGCGGGCCTACAACGGTATGGAGGCGCTGGAGCATGCGCTGGATCCGGCGGTGCGCCTGATTCTCATCGACGTGATGATGCCGAAGCTGGATGGCCTGTCCGCCCTGATCCGCATCCGGGAAAAGCGGAATCTGCCCATCATTGTCCTGTCCGCCAAAAGCGAGGATACCGACAAGATCCTGGGCCTTTCCATGGGCGCTGACGACTATGTGACCAAGCCCTTCAATCCCCAGGAACTGGCCGCCCGGGTGCGGAGCCAGCTGCGGCGGTACACCCTGCTGGGGGATATTCACGCGGAGGGACGGGGGAATGTCATCGTCAACGGGCGTCTTGCCTATGACCCGGAGCGTTTGACGCTGACCGCCGATGGGGAGCCCGTTAAGCTGACAGCCACGGAGACCAAAATCGTGGATCTCTTTCTGCGCAATCCCGGCCGCATCTTTCCGGCGGAGGAGATCTATCGCCGGGTGTGGAATGAAGACGCCTATTCCTGCGAGAACACCGTGATGGTCCACATCCGCCGCATTCGGGAAAAAATTGAACTCAATCCCAAAGAGCCAGACTATATCAAGGTGGTGTGGGGCATTGGATACAAATTGGAACAGCACGGATAAGATCCCGGCAAAGGCCCTGAAGCAGGAAGCAGCCGGTCCGGAACTGCCGGAGGGCGCGCCCGGCTGGGAGCCGGAATACTACGTCAGTCCGGGAAAGACGCGGAGACGGGCTATCTTGTCCTTCCTGGCCTTTTTTCTGGGGATCAGCTTGACGGTGGGCAGCATCGGAAGCGCAGCGGGCCGATGGGTCTGGCAGGAGGACACGGCGGCCTGGCAAAACAGCGACTGGCAGGAGACCGCAGTCTTCCGGCGGCAAGTCAGCCAATATCTGGAGGCCTTTTTGACCCTGGGCGCCGGGCATTTGCTGAAGTGGTACGACGCGGAATACGGGGCGGCAGACGCATACGAACGGGGCGGTAGCTGGATTTTTTCCTCTGCGGACGCTCCCCTGTCGGCTGACACGGCCTCGGAAGCCCCCGCCTATCAGGACCCGGCGGTGGGAAATCCGGACTACTACTATGAAAGCGACAAAAATGTACTCTACTGCATTCACCGGCAGGGCCGGCCCGCATCCGATCTGGAAAACGGCTGGTACACCAATGCAGAGGACAGCCTTTTGCCCCTTGCCTGTAAAAAGCTGAAAACCAACCGGGATTATCAGTCTCTGCCGGACGGCTACAACTTTCTTCTGGTATTTCAGGACGGCAAGGCGCGCATCTGGAAGGACGGCGTGGAGCTGGACGTCTACGGCGACGGAATTTATGACGAGGCAAGCCTTTGGTATGTACCCGGGTACGAAAACTTTCCCGCGGGCGACGGTGTGAGCGGGGTGGAGGTCTATCTGGCGGTCCGGGAGATTCCCGTCCGGTACATGCAGGGGGACTACGCGGGCGGAGGCACCTCCGGAATCCCCATGTACTGGCTTTACCAGGATCTCCAGCAGAGCCGGGCGTTTTACCATACCGCCGCCGTCATCTTCTGTGCGGGGCTGTTTTTGCTGGGCGTGTGGATTGCCCTGCGGAAGGAGCGTGCTCCGGCGGACAAAGCAATTGCCGCCCTGACCGCTCACATCTGGACGGAAGTCCGCTTTCTGGCAGCGGCGGGACTGGTGCTCTATCTGCTGTTTGGAAACACCTCCCGATGGGTTTACATCAGCAATGTCACACAGCTGCTGAACACATCCTCCGCCTGGCCGGACGGGCTGGAGGCGGCGCTGGGCCTGCTGCTGGGGCTGCCGCTGTCCAATCTTCCCGCCCTGCTGGGACTCATTTGGCTTTTGTGGCTGCTCCGCAACGACCATAAACACCATCTCAAATCGGAGCGCCGGAGCCTGTGGCGGCGGTTTTCCGGCGGTCTCCGTGCCAGGGAGCTGAAGCTGCCGGTACAGAGGCGGCTCTATCGTTGGATCTGTATAGGACTCGTGTTGTCTGGGTTCCCGGCCCTCGTTTGGCTTCTGGTACTGACGCGATCCATGGGCGTGTCTGCCTATGATTCCCTGTTTTGGATCACTATGGTGCCGCTTTGTCTGTATACCGCCTTGCTGGTCATGATCCTGCGGAGAAACATCGCCCCGATCCGGGACATCGGCCTTCTGGCGGATCAGGTGGAGGCGATCCGGGATGGGGATCTGGAAACACCGCTGGAGCTGCCTCTCGACGCCGATCTGCGCCAAACGGCGGAGCACCTGAACGACATTCAGGCGGGAATGCACAAGGCCCTTTTGGAGCAGACCCGCAGCGAGCGGATGAAGGTGGAGCTGATCTCCAATGTATCCCACGATTTGAAAACGCCGCTGACATCCATCCTCTCCTATGCGGAGCTTCTGCGGCAGGAGCCGCTGGAGAGCGCGGCCGCGGATTACGCCCGCATCATCGACGAGAAGGCCCAGCGGCTCAAGTCCATGGTGCAGGATGTGTTTGAGGTCAGCAAGGCGGCCGCAGACCAGCTGCCGGTGCAGCTGGAGACGCTGGACTTTGCAAAGCTGCTGCGGCAGACCCTGGCGGACATGGACGAGCCGATTCAAAAAAGCCGCCTGACCTTGAAAGTGGACCTGCCGGAGTCCCCGGTTTTGATCACGGCGGATGGAAAGCGGCTGTACCGGGTGTTCCAGAATCTGATTCAAAACGCCCTGCAGTACGCCCTGGAGGGCAGCCGTGTCTATCTCACCCTGACGGTCTGCGGCGGAAGAGCCGAAGCGGCCCTGCGCAACACCTCACGCACGGAACTGCCAGACGGCGTGGACTTCACCGCCCGCTTTGTCCGGGGAGATGAGAGCCGCACCGACGGCGGCAGCGGCCTGGGCCTGTCCATTGCCAGCTCTTTCACAGAGGCCTGCGGCGGCGAGTTCCATGTGGAGACGGTGGCGGATCTCTTTACCGCCGTGGTGCGCTTTCCCATTACGCCGGGAGCGGAACCCTCTCCGGAGGCGGGCGGGCCGGCATAAGCGTTTATCAAAAGACGAGAAAAAGACGGAGGGGCTGCATATGCAGCCCCTCCGTCTTTTTGCGATGCAAACGCATGGCAAAATGGCCATGTGCCGTCTTCGACGGCACGGCGCATGAAGTTTTATGCCTTCGGCGCCTTTTGATCCATGATTGCCTTGTCCACACAGAAAAAGGTGAACTCCCCTGTGGCAATCAGCTTTCCACCCTCGCCGGTGATGTCCACCGCCACAAGGCTTGTGGATTTTCCACGGTGGCGGACATGGGCTTCCGCCCGGACAGCCCCCTCCGACTGGTTGCGGAGAAAATGCAGGGCGCTGGTCTGGGTCACATAGAACCGTCCGTCCGTGTGGACGGCCGATCCGGTGGCGTTGTCCGCCAGCGTATAAATGGCGCCGCCATGAACCAGGCCATAGGGATTTTTACTGTCCGGCTGAATGTTCAGCCGAAACGCCGCCCGATCCGGCTCCACGGATTCCAGCTCAATATGGTTGTGAATCATGAAGGCGTTGCGCTGCAGGCGTTCTTTTGTCTGCTCTTCCAGCTTGTCCATACCATGCTCCTTTGGTCGAATTGCAATCAGTGTATCACGGCAGCCTTCATTTTTCTACCTGTTTTTTCCGCAAAGTTTTGAAAAAGGGGTTGACAAATCTTGTTGATTGCATATACTGAACATATGAGCAATCATTCATATGAAGGAGGAAACACCTTGGAAGACCGTTACAATGTGGAGTGCTGTGACGCCAGCTGTATCCATGACGATATTATCCAAAAAGTCCAGCAGGATCTGCCGGACGAGGACACCCTGTACGATCTGACGGAGCTGTTCCGGATTTTCGGTGATTCCACCCGGATTCGGATTCTGTACGTCCTGTTTGAAGCGGAGGTGTGCGTGTGCGACATTGCGGAGCTTCTGGGCATGACCCAGTCCGCCATCTCCCACCAGCTGCGGGCGCTGAAAAACGCCAGGCTGGTCAAATCCCGCCGGGAGGGGAAGACCGTGTTTTATTCCCTTGCCGATGACCATGTGAAGACCATTATCGACCAGGGTCTGGAGCATGTGAGCGAGTAAAGTTTTTGATGCTTGAATTGATTAGGAGGAACTCACGATGAAAAAGCGTTATAACCTGACAGACCTGGACTGTGCCAACTGCGCTGCCAAAATGGAGACGGCCATCAAAAAGCTGGACGGCGTGAAGGACGCCACCGTCAGCTTTCTGACCCAGAAGCTGACCATCGATGCCGACGACGCCCGGTTTGACGACATTATGAAAGAGGTCGTGGCGGTGTGCCGCAAGGTGGAGCCGGACTGCATCATCCACCTGTGATTTCTGTGGGCGCGCCTTACCGGCGCGTTCCATCTATCCGCCCGAAAAAGGAGAGTCTTTTATGCGGAACCTTTCGAAAAAACAGAAAAAAATGCTTTGGCGCATTCTTCTGGCGGCTGCGCTGCTGATTGCCATAAAGCTGCTGCCCGCGGAGGGCTGGATGGCAGCGCTGTGCTATCTCGTGCCCTACGCCGTCATCGGCTGGGACGTTCTCTGGCGGGCCGTCCGCAACATCGTCCATGGCCAGGTCTTTGACGAAAACTTTTTGATGGCCCTGGCCACTGTAGGCGCCTTCGGCACCGGGGAATATGCCGAGGCCGTGTTTGTCATGCTCTTCTACCAGGTGGGAGAGCTGTTCCAGGACTACGCCGTCGGCAAGTCCCGGCAGTCCATCGCCGCACTGATGGACATCCGTCCGGACTATGCCAACATCGAGCAGGACGGTGAACTGGTACAGGTGGATCCGGAGGAGGTGGCCGTGGGCACGGTGATTGTGGTGAAGCCCGGCGAGCGCATCCCCCTGGACGGCCGGGTGGTTGCCGGCAGTTCCGCCCTGGATACCGCCGCCCTCACCGGTGAATCGGTTCCCCGGGACGTGCTGCCCGGAGACGCAGTCATCAGCGGCTGCGTCAACCAGACAGGGCTGCTCCGCATTCAGGTGACAAAGCCCTGCAGCGAATCCACCGTCTCCAAAATTTTGGATCTGGTGGAAAACGCCAGCGAGAAGAAGTCAGCCAGCGAGCACTTCATCACCCGCTTTGCCCGGTACTATACCCCCTGCGTAGTTCTGGCGGCAGCGCTGCTGTTTGCCGTTCCCTCCGTGCTGCTGGCCCTGCTGAATCCGGCGTCTTTGCCGAGCTTTCTGGCAGGGACGGTTTGGAGCAACTGGCTCCACCGGGCCCTCATCTTTCTGGTTATCTCCTGCCCCTGCGCCCTGGTCATCTCCGTGCCTTTGAGCTTCTTCGGCGGTATCGGCGGCGCCAGCAAGTGCGGAATCCTGGTCAAGGGCAGCAACTTCCTGGAGGCCCTGGCCCAGACGGAGACCGTTGTTTTTGACAAAACCGGCACGCTGACAAGGGGCACCTTTTCCGTCACTGCCGTTCATCCGGAGAGCGGGTACACGCAGGAGCAGCTGCTGGAGTATGCAGCGCTGGCGGAGCATTACTCCAACCACCCCATCTCCCTCTCCCTGAAGGCAGCCTGCAGGACGGATCCAGATGCGTCGCGGCTTTCCGATGTGGAGGAGATTGCAGGCCACGGTATACAGGCCAAGGTGGACGGCCATCCCGTGGCCGTGGGCAACAGCCGCCTGATGGAACGGCAGAAGGTCAGCTGGCTGCCCTGCGAGCTGCCGGGGACCATCGTCCATGTGACGATTGACGGATTTTACGCCGGGCATATCGTCATTTCGGACCTGCCCAAGGACGACGCCAAGGCTGCCATCGCCGATTTGAAGGCCAGCGGTGTGAAGAAAACCGTGATGCTCACCGGGGACGCGGAGGCCGTTGCAAAAACCGTTGCCGCAGAGCTGGGCGTTGATGAGTTTCACGCGGAACTTCTGCCCGCCGACAAGGTGGCGTGGACGGAAACCCTCCTGGCGGCGCGAAGCGCCAGGGGAAAGCTGGCCTTTGTGGGCGACGGCATCAACGACGCTCCGGTTCTCACCCGGGCAGACATCGGCATTGCCATGGGCGCCATGGGTTCCGATGCTGCCATCGAGGCGGCCGACATTGTGCTGATGGATGACAAGCCCTCTAAAATTGCCACCGCCATGCGCGTCTCCCGGAAGACGCTGCGGATTGTAAAGCAGAACATCTGGTTTGCCCTGGGGGTGAAGGCCGCTGTGCTGGTGCTGGGCGCCTTCGGCGCGGCCACCATGTGGGAGGCAGTGTTCGCCGACGTGGGTGTTGCCTTCCTGGCCATCTTAAACGCCACCCGGTGCCTGCATGTGGAGGAATTCCGGTAAACAGCGCTTTTTTTCCTGAAATTTGATAAAACGTCTCTTTGAAAGGAACGGACCGTGCGGAGTTTTCCACACGGTCCGTTTTTTTGTTAATACCGATATTTTTTCCGGCCCCACACCAGAAAGCCGACGGACACCGCCAGACCCAGCAGCTCTGCCGCCGGAACTGCCAGCCAGATGCCCGTCTCTCCCAGCAGGCCCGGCAGAAGCAGCAGCATTCCCACCAGGAACAGACAGGTCCGGGCAAAGGAAATGACAGCAGAGACAACGCCGTTGGACAAGGCCGTAAACAGGGAGGAGGCGAAAATGCTGACGCCCATCAGCAGGAAGGACACGGCGTAAATCGGGAAGCCCCTGACCGTGATGAGGTAGACGGAGCTGCCCACATCCGTAAACACCGACATGCAAAAGCCGATGGTCAGCCAGGACAGCAGCCACATCCCCGCGGAGCAGAGCATCACAAACCGCATGGACACCCGGAAGGTATGCCGCAGCTGCGGCAGATCCTGGGCGCCGTACTGGTAGCTGATGACCGGTGCCACGCCCATGGAAAATCCAAGATCCACAGCGCTGAACACAAATTGAAAATACATCGCAATGGTGATGGCAGCCACGCCGTCCTCTCCCCAGAAGCAGAGAAAGAGAATATTGAACAAAAAGGTGGTTGCCGCATTGGCAATGTTGCTGACCATCTCCGAGGAGCCGTTGCCGCAGGTCTGCAGCAGCATTCTCCCCCGGGGGCGGAACCGGGTAAAATACAGAGTTCCCTTCCGCACGGCCCCAAAATAGGCCGTTCCAATTACGGCAGGAATGCAGTACCCAATCCCCGTGGCAATGGCTGCACCGGAAACCCCCATGTCAAGCGGCCCCATCAGCAGCAGATCCAGCACCACATTGGAAAGCCCGCCCGCCACGGTAATCCCCAGCCCAAATCCCGGCTTTCCCGCCGTGACAAACAGCATCTGGTAAACCGTCTGTAAAAACATTGCCGGAGAAAAGTACAGCAGAATGCGGGTATAGTCCCGGCACAGACCGAACTGCGCCTCGCTGGTGCCCAGCAGGTTCAGAATCGGATCCAGAAACAGGTTTCCCACCGTCATAAACACCAGCCCTACTACGGCGGCCGCCGCCACCACGCAGGTAAAGTCCCGGCTGGCCAGCTCCGGCTTGCCCTCTCCCAATTCCCGGGCGATGATGGCGCTGCCGCCGGTGCCCAGCATGATGCCGGCCGCCAGTTCCAGGCAGTTCAGCGGATAGGACATGTTGATGGCGGACAGGGCCAGCGTTCCAACAAATCGGGAGATGCAGATGCCGTCCACAATTGTGTAGAGGGAAAGGAACACCATCATGGCAATGTTGGGCAGCGCAAAGCGCAGCAGGGAAGCGGCAGTGAACTGCCGCGCCAGGGGATTATGCTCCATGGGACACCTCGTCGGCCAGCGCCTGCGCAAAGGCTGCATTGCTGTCCACCAGCGCCTGGCAGAGGGCGGCGCCCATTCGCTCCATCACCCGGTCCTCCATCTGATACAGCTCCTCCAGCACTTCCGCTGCATAAAGCTTCCCCTGTGGGGTGAAGCAAACCAGCTTTTCCTTCTGGTCCCGGCCCGGCTCAAAGCAGAGATATCCCCGTCGTTCCAAATCCTTTACCACCGTGTTGACGGTCTGCTTGGGAATCAGCCACTCCTCCGCAATCTGCTTCTGCGTGCATTTCCGGTCCTGATTCAGGGCGTACAGCGTAATCATCGCGTGATAGCTCATGCCGTGCTGCTTGGCCCATTCACCATATAACTCCGTAATCCGGCAGTTGCAGGTATTTATAATCTCCATCTGTTGACGGATATGCATGGTCTTCCTCCTTGGTACGATTCCGGACTATTATTTTAGTACGATTTCATACCATTGTCAACCCTGTGCTGCGGCCTGTTTTGTTTCTCAGCCTGTCATCCTTTATTAAGATTTGCTTTCAGAGCAAAAGAGATGGAGCAATGCTCCATCTCTTTTCTTCATCATGCCTCTGTTGATAAATGCAGGGGTGCATTTTATGGGCTGCTATTCCGCAGAATACCCCAACGCTCCAATTCCTGCAGTTTTTCCAGAAGGGCGGTTCTCTCGGCTTCGGCTTTGTCCCGCTCCACCTTCAGCCTGACAATCCCCGCATCCCGGTATGCCATCATCTGCCTGTATACCTCGCAGGTAACCGTGTTTTGCCGGATTTGTCGATTCTCTTTCCTCAGTTTTTGCAGCTCCATTTCCAAACGCTGCTGACAATCATTCCGCTCCACAATTTCACGCCCCTCCCCAGGCGGTATCCCGCATTGCTGCCATTTTGCAATCTGCATGTGTTTGATATTATACTGTGATTATATCCACAATACTTATTTCTTTGAATTCTCCATATAATTGACCCATAAAGTGCAGGGAAATGGTGGTAGAGACGTATCGCTGCCATCCTTTGTTGGAAACCATGAAGAAACGGGAAATTTCACAATACCATTTACTGCAATCCGGTATTGATAATAAGACCTTGGATTCCCTGAAAAAGAACAGGAACATTACGATGCACACACTGGACAAACTGTGCCGCATCATCGGCTGCACGGCAAACGATGTGGTGGAGTTTACAGAGTGACTCAACCGGAAAATCCCCCAGGAACAAATTTGTCCTGGGGGATTTATGGTTTTCTGCGCCAGCGTGTCCATTCCGACTGCCACAGATTTATCTTCTCATCGCTGGTTTGCAGCGGGGACCCTGGCCCTGGCGGCTGGCGGGAAAACCGTGCCTGTTATTCCAGCGCGTCCAGTTCCGACTGCCACAGATTCATTTTCGCGTCGCTGGGCATCCGCCAGTCGCCCCGGGGGGAGAGAGCCACAGAGCCCACCTTGGGGCCGTCCGGCAGACAGCTGCGCTTAAACTGCTGGGAGAAGAAGCGGCGGTAAAATGTCTTCAGCCACTTCAATATCACTTCCCGGCTGTACTGCTTGCCCAGGGCATACTGGGCAAGGCGGTATACCTTCCTGGGGGAGAAGCCCCAGCGAAGGACATAGTACAAAAAGAAATCGTGCAGTTCATAGGGGCCTACCAGATCCTCTGTCCGCTGGCTGATCTCCCCCTTGACGGCAGGCAGCAGTTCCGGGGACACAGGCGTGTCCAAAATGTCCTCCAACACATCATGGAGCGCCTCGTCGCTCTCGGCGTTGTCCCGGGCAAGATACCCCACCAGGTGCCGTACCAGCGTCTTGGGAATGGAGGCGTTTACACCGTACATGCTCATGTGGTCGCCGTTGTAAGTGCACCAGCCCAGGGCCAGCTCACTGAGATCGCCGGTACCGATGACAATGCCGCCGCTCTGGTTGGCAATGTCCATGAGCACCTGGGTCCGCTCCCGGGCCTGGCCGTTTTCAAAGGTGACAGAGTGATCGGCCATATCGTGGCCGATGTCCTTAAAGTGGCTGCGGACGCTGGAGGAGATATCCACCGTTCTGAGGGTGGCACCCAGCTTTTCCGCCAGAATGACTGCATTGTTTCTTGTCCGGTCCGTGGTGCCGAAGCAGGGCATGGTGACAGCCACGATATCCGTCATGGGCCGATCCAGCATGTTCATGGCAAGGCCCGTAATCAGTACTGCGAGTGTGGAGTCCAGTCCGCCCGACAGGCCTATCACCGCAGTTTTCGCCCCGGTGTGCTCCAGCCGCTGCTTCAATCCCAAAGAGGCAATCAGCAAAATCTCCCGGCAGCGGGCATCCCGGTCCTCTTTTCCCTCCGGGACAAAGGGCATGGGCGCCACATAGCGGGTGATCTTGGTGGGGGAGACGGTCAGGGAAAACCCTATCCCGCCGGGGGCGGATGCAGGTTCCATCACCTGGGTCCGGCGGCGCTCATAACAGAGCTTCTGCACGTCGATTTCAGAGATCAAAAGACCATTTTCAAACCGCTTTTCGCCCAGCAGCGCCCCATTTTCCGCAATCAGCTGATGGGCGCCAAACACCATGTCGGAGGTGGACTCCCCCTCGCCGGCGCTGGAATAGACATAGCCGCACAGGAGCTTCGCGCTCTGCATGGTCACCAGCTGACGTCGGTAGGCGTCCTTGCCGATCAAATCGTTGCTGGCGGAGAGGTTTCCAATGATCGTGGCCCCTGCCTGGGCCATCTGTACAGAGGGGGAATCCGGTGTCCACAGATCCTCGCAGATCTCAAAGCCCAGCGTCAGCTCCGGAATGTTCTCGCAGCGGAAAATCTGCCCGGACTGAAACAAAACTTCGTCCTTCTGCCCGCAGAGGGAGAGATACCTGCCGCGTGCCTCCGGAGCCGGGGCAAACTGGCGTTTCTCGTAAAATTCACCGTAATTAGGCAAATGGGTCTTAGGGACTACTCCTAAAATGATTCCTTTTTGTATAATCGCAGCACAATTATACAATTTGCCATCGTACCGCACCGGCAGCCCCACGGCAGTGACCACCTCCAGGTTTCGTGTGGCCTCCAGCACGGTGGCAAGGGCCTGCTCCGCGCCCCGCAGCAGCGTGTCCTGATAAAACAAGTCGCCGCAGGTATAGCCTGTAAGACCCAGCTCCGGCAGCACCAGCACCTTCACGCCTGCCTTTTCCGCCTGGCGCATCATGGTAAAGGTCTGTTCCGCATTGTAGTCGCAGTCTGCCAGCCGCAGCTTTGGGCTCCCGCAGGCCACGGAAATAAAACCATCCTTCATATGACAAAACCTCCGTTGGAAATTTCGATACAAGTTTAATATACACCGGCTTGCCCTGTTTTACAAGAATCTGGCATCAAAACGCACAAGAAGGACCGCCAAATGGCGGTCCTTCTTGCTGTGTGTGTTTTTAGGAGGGAGAAAACGCATCGGGTTTGGGAGGACCCTTTGCTTGATTATTAAGATACCCAATAATTATGACGGAATGATGTTTTTCCCGTGAACAAATTGTAAATGATTTTTTTATTTTGGATCACAGCCTGAAAATAAAAAGGGTCTATGTGATTCGTTGTACGGATCACGGGTATCAAATTTCAGCGTGCTCTGTCGAAGCCGGCATATGTGTGTAAAAAACAGCATAAAATGCTGAGATGTAATATGTAAATGGTGGTTTTTGCTACCTAATACAGAAAGGCTGATAGCTCATTTTTGGTAAATGAAACCCAGCTTGCCGATGATGAGTAGCAGAGCGGGCAACGCTCGTCAAGACTGAAATGAACGGGCTTGTGCCCGACCTTGACCAACGCCGCCCGTTCTGCTGGCGGGTAATCAAGAGGTGCGACAGCTTAGAACCCTGCCGCACCTCTTATATTGTCAGTCCTTTTGTGCGTTCTTCAAGTTGAACAGATACATATTCCTATTGCAATGCCCAATTAAATCTCCCGTTTTCATCAATTTTGCACCTATTGCCATAATTGCAGAATTAGAGGGAATATTCTCTGAATGAGCACAAGCTACTATGTAGTCATAGCCGCGTTTTCTCGCTTCTTCAACCAATATTGACGAAAAGTGCTTCATAATACCCTTATTCCTACATTCCTTCAAAACCATGACACCGCCGAACTCTGCCGCCTTTACATTTTCTATTCCCAAAGCAACTTTTATCTCATCTACAAACTCGTCGCCGAGGTATAGTTGAGAAGTAGCAACCAATTTTCCATCGTTATAAGCACCATAGGTGACAGCATTGTTTTCATCAAACATTGCGTCAATTTCCTCTGCTGTAAAAGGCAGAAAAAAATCCTTATTCTCCAAACCGGCGATTATAATATTCATTAACTCCGTTAATTCTTGCTTTTCCCTTACATCAATTTTTCTATACTCAATCATTACTGTTATCCTCCCAACTGCCAGTTTGTTTATCCGCCTAAATTATACCTCTGGCATTCAAAAAAGCAATTCTGTGGTTTCCTGTTCCCTATGTACGAAGAGTGCACTTATTCACCACGGCCAAAGGGACGGCGGTGATACTGCCTAACGGCAGTTGTGCGCTCTCCGAGAGGCAAATACAATACACCAATCTGGGGACGGTGTGGTATCCCTTTTCGGCTCAGTTTTCCACTCTGAAAGCATGCCAAAACCGCCCGAACAAGAAAGTGTTGCGATTCGCAAAAAGACCCCTTGACAAATCTACTCCTACTTTTTACGCCTTATTTGTACTTCTGACTTTCCGCCACTGCCAACTCGTCACAGCGGTTGTTGAATTCATTCTCCGCGTGACCCTTGACCCAGTGGTAGCGGAGGGTATGGATCTCCGTCAGTGCCAGCAGCTGCTCCCAAAGATCCGGATTCAGGGCAGGTTTCCTGTCGCTTTTGATCCAGCCCCGCTTCTGCCAGCCTCTGGCCCAGCCCTTTTCCAGGCCGTCAATTACATACCTGGAGTCGGACCACAGATCCACGGTACAGGGTTCTTTCAAAAGGGACAGCGCGCGAATGACGGCGGTGAGCTCCATGCGGTTATTGGTGGTGGTGGCCTCGCCGCCGGAGAGCTCCTTTTTGTGGGCGCCGTATATCAAAATGGCTCCCCAGCCCCCGGGACCGGGATTGCCGCTGCAGGCGCCGTCGGTATAAATGGTCACAGTTTTCATACAGTTCCTCCACGGAAAGCAGGGGAGCGGCTTTGCGCCGCTCCCTTGTTTTTTTACAGCTCCTTCAAAATCTCCTGCCGCTTGGCCTCATATTCCTCCTGGGTAATCAGGCTGCGGTCATAGAGATTCCGCAGCTCCTGCAGGCGGGCCTCAGCGGAGGTCCCCTCCGGGAAAAGCGGCCCGCCGTCCTCCTCGATATGAATCTCCGGACCGGCATAGCCTTTTCCAAAGGCACAGTAGGCATTGTACCCCGTGATGCCAATGGCCATCAGCGTCCAGAGAATTCCAAAGGCGCCGAAGTTCGGAATGACCACAACCAGGCCGATGACCACAAAGATGCCGCCCCAGACAATGCCGAAGGCACCCTGGGTCTTACTGGGCCGGTAGGTTATTTTTTTTCTGGGCATAGTTCCTCCTTATGCCTCCGGTTCCACACTGGTTTCCGTCTCCTCTGCCTCGTCCCTGTCGGTGAGGGCCATTGAGATCACCTGATCGCCCTCCTCCTTGAAGCGCATGACAATGACACCCTGGGTGGAGCGGCCGGCAATCCGGATGTTTTCCACAGCCGTGCGGATCAAAATGCCTGCCTGGGTGACCAGCAGCAAATCCTCGCTGCCGTCCACTACCTTGATGCCGACCACCGGGCCGGTCTTCTCCGTGACCATGTAGTTCTTGATGCCCAAGCCGCCCCTGTTGGTAATACGGTACTCCTCCACGGGGGTACGTTTGCCGTAGCCCCGCTCTGTAATGGAAAGGACCGTCTTTCCCTCCTGGGCGCGGGCAGCGCCGACTACATAGTCGCCCTGGCGCAGGCGGATGCCCCGGACGCCCATGGCGTCCCGGCCCATGGGCCGGACATCGGTTTCCTCAAAGCACACTGCCATGCCGTCATGGGTGGCGATCAGAATCCTCTGGCAGCCATCCGTCTCCCGGACAGTCATCAGCTGGTCTCCTTCATCCATCCGCAGGGCCCGGATGCCGTTGTTCCGCAAATTCTTCAGTGTCCCCACCGGCAGCCGCTTCACCGTACCGTTCCGGGTGACCATGAACAAAAACCGGTTTTCTTCATCCTCAATATTCCGGGTGTGAATCATCGCCTGCACCCGTTCACCGGGCTCCACCTGCAGAATATTGATGATATTGGTGCCCTTGGCCGCCTTGCCGGACTCGGGAATCTGATAGCCCTTCTTCCGGTAGACCTTGCCCGTATCCGTGAAGAAGAGGATATAGTCATGGGTGGAGGCGGTGAACACGTCAGCCACCACATCCTCTTCCCGGGTGGTGATGCCCTTCTTTCCCATTCCGCCCTTGGACTGGGCCGAATACTCGCTGACCGGCGTCCGCTTGATGTAGCCGGCCTGGGTCAGGGTGAATACGCACTCCTCCTCTTCGATGAGGTCCTCGATGTCAATCTCGTCCTCCACATCCTGAATCTCTGTCACCCGGTCATCGCCGTACTTGTCGGCAATGGCCTGCAGCTCCTCCTTCAGTACCTGCCGGAGCAGCTGATCGTCCGCCAGCAGCTTGTCGAAGTAAGCGATTTTCTCCTCCAGCTCCTTGTACTCTGCCTCCAGCTTCTCCCGGTCCAGCCCCTGCAGCGCCTTCAATCGCATATCCAGAATGGCCTGGGCCTGAATGTCATCCAGCCCGAACCGCTCGCACAGGCGCTCCTTGGCGTTATCATAGCTGGAGCGAATAATTTTGATGACCTCGTCAATGTTGTCCTGGGCCACCAGCAGTCCCTCCAGCAGGTGGGCCCTCTCCATGGCCTTGCGGCGGTCGTACTTCGTCCGGCGGATGATGACCTCCTCCTGGAAGGCGAGGTATTCATCAATGATGTGCCGCAGGGAGAGGATCTTGGGCTGGGACTGGTTCTGCACCAGGGCCAGCATGTTGATGGCAAAGGTGGTCTGCAGCTGGGTCTGGGCAAACAGGCGGTTCAACACCACCTGGGGGTTTGCGTCCCGCTTCAGCTCGATGACAATGCGCATGCCGTTGCGGTCGGATTCGTCCCGGATGTCGGAGATCCCCTCCAGCCGCTTGTCCTCCACCTGTTCTGCCATATTCTTGATCAGCATCCGCTTATTCACCTGATAGGGGATTTCCGTGATAATGATGCGGATGCGGTCCTTGCCGAACTCCTCAAACTCGTGCCGGGCGCGGATCACCAGCCGGCCGCGGCCGGTGGCGTAGGCTGCCCGGATACCGCTGCGGCCCATGATGATGCCCTTTGTTGGGAAATCCGGCCCCTTCACGTACTGCATCAGGTCGGAGAGCTGGGCCTCCGGATTGTCCAGCACGCAGATGCACGCACCGATGACCTCCCGCAGGTTGTGGGGCGGGATGTTGGTGGCCATGCCCACGGCAATGCCGGAAGAGCCGTTTACCAGCAGGTTGGGGAATCGGGAAGGAAGCACCCGGGGCTCCTTCCGGGTCTCATCAAAGTTGGGGTCCCAGTCCACGGTATCCTTTTCAATCTCCCGCAGCATCTCATCGGACAGACGGGACATTCTTGCCTCCGTGTACCGGTAGGCAGCGGGGGGATCGCCATCCACGGATCCGAAGTTGCCGTGGCCGTCCACCAGAGGATAGCGCATGGAGAAGTCCTGGGCCAGACGGACCAGGGCATCGTACACCGATGCGTCGCCGTGTGGATGGTACCGGCCCAGCACGTCGCCCACGCAGGTAGCGGATTTTTTATAGGGCCGGTCAGCGGTCAGATTATCCTCGTACATGGCGTAGAGAATCCGGCGGTGTACCGGCTTCAATCCGTCCCGCACATCCGGCAGAGCCCGGCCCACGATGACGCTCATGGCGTATTCAATATAGGATTTCTCCATCTCGGGAACCAGAGGGGATACCTCGATTTTTTGATCGGGGTACCGGATCTCCTCCGGATCGTACTGTGGTTTTTTACTCATTCAAAAACAGCCTTTCTTTTTCAAAAGCATTTATATGGGCGTGGTTTATCAGCCCGGTGTCTGCATGGCATGGATATGTTCCGCTGTCAGATCCTCCCATGGAAGCGCCATTTCCGCGGCGTCCTGGAGATACGTGTCAAGCCATGCCAGATAGTCTGCCTCGTCCACCGGATCAAGCGTATCCCATTGGGAGGCCAGATCCTGATAGAGATAGTAGACGAATCCGCTGCCGCTGATATCAATCCAGCTTGGATAATCCTCCGGAACAAGCGCCTTATCCCAGGCGTCCACCGAGCCGACCTGCTGATAGCTGTCGGTATCCGCATCATAGGTGTAGAGGTTGTAAGGCCAGAAATCTCCGGCCTTGCCCTGGTTATGGGACCAGTCTGCCTTTACGGCGCCATTTTCATAAAATGTCAGGGCCGGAAATTCCGTCAGTTGGTTTCGTAAGGTTCCTGTCTCCGTGTCGCAGTCGTACACAAAGCCTGCCATTCCCGCCATGGAGGCCGTCGTATACAGCAGCACCAGTTCCTCACGGCCGTCCTTGTCCACATCGCAGACGGCAAATTGATTTTCCGCCATGCGTTTTCTATCCTCAACACTTCCGATATAGCCGCTGGAATCACTGGTCCCGTCCGGCAGAACATTGGTGTCCAGCAGCTTTTTCAGTGCGTCGGTATAAACTGCCCGGGCAGCGGCGTTTTCCTCCGTCAGCATGGACATCTGCGGAGACTTCGTATCAGGTGTATCAGAAGGGACCTGCGCAGGGGCCTCGGGGGCTGTGGAAGGGGGCTGCTCCGGACTCTCTTCGGCCGGCGCCCTTCCACAGGCGGCCAGCGTCAGGCAGAAAAGGACAGAAAGGACAACATATCCCATTTTTCTCATAGTATGACCGTTCCTTCTTCCTCAATAGTCCAGATTCACGGCGTATTTGGCGTTTCGTTCGATGAATTCCTTCCGGGGCTCCACCTTCTCGCCCATCAGGATGGTAAAGGTCTCATCTGCCTTTACCGCGTCATCCAGGGTGATGCGCCGCAGCGTCCGCTTTTCCGGGTCCATGGTGGTCTCCCACAGCTCATGGGGATTCATCTCGCCCAGGCCCTTAAACCGGCTGATGTCAATTTTTACGTTAGGGTTGCCGCCCCGCATCTCGGCGGAGATGGCATCCCGCTCTTCATCGGAGAAGGCCACCCGGGTGGTTTTGCCCCGGGACAGCTTGTACAGGGGCGGCACAGCGGAGTACACATACCCCTGCTCAATCAAAGGCCGCATAAACCGGAAGAAGAACGTCAAAAGAAGCGTGCGGATATGGGCGCCGTCCACATCGGCATCGGCCATGATGACCACCTTGTGGTAGCGCAGCTTGGCGGGGTCGAACTCCTCGCCAATCCCGGCGCCCAGGGCGGTGATAACCGGCTGGAGCTTATCGTTGCCGTAGACCTTGTCCGCCCGGGCCTTCTCCACGTTCAGCATCTTTCCCCACAGGGGCAGAATCGCCTGGAACCGGGAATCCCGGCCCTGGGTGGCGGATCCGCCTGCGGAGTCACCCTCGACGATGTAGATTTCAGTGAGCTCAGGGTTATTTTCATTGCAGTCCCGCAGTTTGTCGGGCATGGCCGCGCCGCCCAGGGCAGTCTTGCGGCGGATGGACTCCCTTGCCCGTTTGGCGGCCTCCCGGGCGCGATTGGCTGTCAGGGCCTTGTCCAGGATCATCCGTCCCACCTGGGGATTTTCCTCCAGGAAAATCTCCAGCTTATCGGAGACAATGGTATTCACCAGGGTCCGGATTTCGCTGTTGCCCAGTTTGGCCTTCGTCTGGCCCTCAAACTGGGCGTCTGTCAGCTTTACGGAGATGACGCAGGTGAGGCCCTCCCGGCAGTCCTCTCCGGAGACCTTCTCATCGTCCTTGAGCATCTTGACTTTTCTGCCGTAATTGTTCAGCACCGTAGTGAGGGCCCGCTTAAAGCCCTCCTCATGCATGCCGCCCTCCGGCGTGTGGACGTTGTTGGCAAAGGAGAGAATCGTCTCATTATAGCCGTCGTTGTACTGCAGAGCCACCTCCGCCATAGAGTCTCCCTTCATGCCGGACATGTAGATGACGTCCGAATGCAGGGCTTCTTTGTTCCGGTTCAGCCAGGCGACAAACTCCCGGATGCCGCCCTCGAAGCACATGTTGTCTTCCTGCTCCTGACCGGGACGGGTGTCTACAGTGCGGATACGGAGGCCCGCGTTCAAGAAGGCCTCCTCCCGCATCCGGGTGTGGAGGGTATCGTAGTTGTAAACCGTGTCCTCAAACATCTCAGGATCCGGTTTGAAGGTTACTGTGGTTCCGGTGTGGTCCGTAGTGCCGACGATGGTCATCTCCTGGGTGATATGACCCCTGGAAAATTTCATCTCATAGACTTTTCCATCCTTGTGGACCTGCACCACCAGCCACTCGCTCAGGGCGTTGACCACGGAAGCGCCAACGCCGTGGAGGCCGCCGGAGACCTTATAGCCTCCGCCGCCGAACTTTCCGCCGGCATGCAGAATTGTAAAAACAACCTCCAGTGCAGGCTTACCGGTCTGAGCCTGGATGTCCACGGGAATGCCGCGGCCGTTGTCCACTACGGTGATGGTGTTGTCCGGATTAATCTGCACCAGAATGTCCGTGCAGTAGCCCGCCAGGGCCTCGTCGATGGCGTTGTCCACAATCTCATACACCAGATGGTGCAGACCAGAGGTAGAGGTGGATCCGATATACATACCAGGCCTCTTCCGAACGGCCTCCAATCCCTCCAGCACCTGGATTTCCGAGGCGTCGTACTCATTTTCCGCGCCGACGGCGGTGGAATTCAGGATTTCATTTTCTGCCATGAAGGTACTCCTTTCCGATTGCAAGGCAAGAAGAGCCGGGCCGGAGCCATTTCCGGCCCGTTTCTCCTTGCCCTGAGATTTATTACATAAGGTGACTATTTTTCGCGGCCCTGAAAAAAACGGTGCAGCAGCCAACTGAGGGCTGCACCCAACAGCAGGGCCAGACAAAACCAATACAAAAACACTGGTGCCAACCGTTCAAAGCCGGTGATCATCTGCACGCCGATCTCCCCAGCCACCAGGCCGATCAGCAGCAGTGCCGCAAAAGAACACCGGACCCAGAGGCGCTTCGCCTTTTTCAGCAAAAGCCACTGAATCAAAACGCCAAGGGCAAACAAACACCAGAAAATAAAAAACAATGGACTTGATGGCCAATGTATCGCCTGGATCAGGCCAACTTCCCAAAGCTCCTGGATCGCAAACTGCATGAAGGACTCCTCCTTTTACAGCTCCAGCTTCCGGCTCTCCGCCCGTTTCTGCAGCGTGGTGGAATTCAGCTGGGAGAGATAGACAATCTGGGGGTGATAGGGGTGGTCACAGACCACAAAGGACTTTGGAATGTCACCGGAGATGTCCAGCACCACGCCTTCTTTTTCCGCGGCAGCCAGATAGTCCCGGGTGCGCTTGCCATAGCTGCATTTGTCCAGGTCGAAGATGCCGATGATACGGCGCTCCGACACAATTTCGTTCTGGCCTAAATGAAGGTACATGGAACCATCCTTTCCAAAGCCGTCTTTGGGATCAACCGCGGATCCAGAAGTAAATTTTCTTCAGCACCCAGGCTGCCAGCCATCCGCACAGCAGCATGAAGCCGAACAGGCCCCAGAACCCCAGAATGACCGCCAGGGTCAGTGGAAAGGCCCCGGCCGTCAGACAAAGCAGCAGACCCAAACTGCCAAAGAGCACCGGCAGCCACAGAAGCCAGCGGATCGTCCTGCAAAAGAGGCCCAGCAGCAGCTCCAAAAGGAAGGCTCCGCACAGCAGGGCAACCATAATCACCAGCACTGCGCCAGCCGCCGCGCCAAAAGCCGCCATCACCGGCAGCACCAACAGAACATGAAACATCCGCCCAGCCTCCTTTTCCGAATATGGCGCTCTGCCATAAAATCAAAGCGTTCCAGTATCTCCTACTGATCCCTGCACACCATAAAAATTACAGAAATACAAAATACCAGCCCTTTGATGGCCACGGCCAATCCACAGACCGGCTCTTCCGCTAAATAGGAAAGCGGGTTTGAGCACCATGCGCCCGATGCCATTTCGCCGGTCTGCACCAGCTTCAGCCCAAACAGCTCCAAAGACAGCACCAGTGCGCTGAGTATCGCACCGAGAGCACCCATTTGTCTACGCTTCATACCCTTCCTTTCCGCTCATGCCAGCTCTCCGCCATGTACATGCAGCACCCTACCACCCAGCATCTGGGGCAGCCAGTCATCCTCACAGCAGGTGATGCGCCGCGTTGCGGCGCGGCGATTAAAAACGCACTGTCGTGCGGCTCCCATCGCTCCGCTTGGTCGCGTGTTCATCACCTGCCTACATCAGCTCTCCGCCATGCACATGCAACACCCTGCCGCCCAGCATCTGGGGCAGCCGGTCATCCTCACAGCAGGTGATGCGCCGCGTTGCGGCGCGGCGATTAAAAACGCACTGTCGTGCGGCTCCCATCGCTCCGCTTGGTCGCGTGTTCATCACCTGCCTACATCAGCTCTCCGCCATGCACATGCAGCACTCTACCGCCCAGCATCTGGGGCAGCCGGTCATCCTCACAGCAGGTGATGAACACCTGCCCGCCTGCGATGCGGTTCAAAACGAATTCCTGACGGCGGGGATCCAGCTCGCTTAAAACATCGTCCAGCAGCAATATCGGATACTCTCCGGTGGCGTTTTTGTAGATCTCCCGTTCCGCCAGCTTCATGGACAGCGCTGCCGTTCGGGTCTGGCCCTGAGAGGCATACTGCCGGGCGTCCCGCCCGTCAATAGTCACCAGGAGGTCATCCTTATGGGGGCCGGAGAGGCACAGCCGGGAGGACCGTTCTGCCAGCTGGTGGGCTGCCATATGGGATCGCAGCTGCTCCAAAAGAACCGCTGGATCCGCCAGCGGATCCTCAATTGTCGAAACGGTTTGATATTGAATCTCCAGCCGCTCCTTTCCGCCGGAGCACTGACTGTGGTGCACAGCGGCGCATTCCGTGAGCCTGGCGGCAAATTGTGCCCGGTAATGAACCAGCACTGCGCCGAACCGGACCAGCCGCTCGTTGAAATCCGGCAGGGTGGCCAGAAGATCCGGCCGCTCTTCCGCATCCCGCAAAATGCGGACTTTGTGCTCATAGGTCCGGTTATACTCTGCCAGCGCCGCCGCATAGCGGGGACGAAGCTGACACAGGGCCGTATCCAAAAACCTCCGCCTGGCAGCTGCCCCATCCCGGATCAAATACAGGTCATCCGGACAGAAGAACACCGTGTGAGAAACCTCGCTGAGGGCAGCGCTGTTTTTGGCGGGAACCTGATTGACCGACAGCTTTCGCCGCCTGTCCCGGAACAGCTCTGCCCGTACCCGGAAGCTCCGGTCCCTGGAAAAAACGACGGCCTCCAGCAGGGCGGATCCCGCGTCAAAGCCAATCATCTCCTTATCCGATCTGGCCCGGGGGGATTTGCCGCAGGAGAGATAGACAATCGCCTCCAACAGATTGGTTTTCCCCTGTGCATTCTCTCCGAAGATCACATTGCACACCGGATCAAACACCGCCGTCTGCTCCCGGTAGTTCCGAAAAGACTGGAGTGCCAGGCTGTCAATCCGCATAGGACACGGTATAATGTTCGCCTTCGAAGCACACATCATCGCCGGGGCGGATTTTTTTGCCCCGCATGGTGCAGACCGCACCGCCCACCTGGACCTGTCCGTCCTGGATCAGCTCCTTGGCCTCGCCGCCGGACTCCACCAGATTGGCGAATTTCAAAAGATCCTGCAGCTTGATAAATTCAGTGGAAATTGTAATGGTTTTCATAAAACTCCTTATTCTTTCGACCGCCAGCCGCTTATTCCGCGCTCTTCAGCCGCACCGGCAGCACCATATAGAGGAAGTTCTCCTCTCCCTCAGTGGGAACGATGATGGCCGGAGAGACGCCGGTGTTCAGCTCAATCTTCACGGTGTCCGCAGGAGCGTACCGCAGTGCCTCCATCAAATAGCGGTTGTTGAAGCCAATCTCCAGACCGCCCCCGTCACCGGAGACCCGGCAGACATCTTTTGCCTCACCGTTTCCGGTCTTTGCGGACAATCGCACCCGGTCATGATCGAAAATGCAGCGTACCGGGCTTTTCAGCTTGTCAGAAATTACGACAGACACCCGGTCAATGCTCTCAATCAGGGCCTTGGTATCAGCAATCACCGTGGTGGGGTTCTTCCTGGGAATGGCATTTTTATAATCCAGGAACTCACCCTCCAGCCGGCGGCAGATCAGCTCGGTATCTCCCACTTCAAATAAGATGTGGCGCTTTCCCAGCGTCACAGCGGCCAGATCCTCCACGTCGCCGCAGATACCCTTCACCTCGTTCAGGGCAGATCCGGGCGTGACAAAGGAAAAGGCGCCGCCTTCAATCTTTTCCAGCGGCTCCCGCCGGACAGCCAGACGGAATCCGTCCACCGCTACCATGGCAAGCCCCTTTTCACTGATTTCAAACAGGGCGCCCGTATGGACCGGACGGCTCTCGTTGGTGGACACAGCAAAGGCTGTCTCCTCAATCATGGCCTTCAGAACTTTCTGTTGAATGGAGATGGCATACTCGTCCTCTACCTCGGGAAGGTCAGGGTAATCCGCGGCAGAAAGGCCCAGAATGTCAAAATCTGCGTCACCGCAGTGCAGATGGACCATCTGCTTTTCATCCGCAGTCAGAGTGACCACGTCATCCGGCATCCGGCGGATAATGTCGCCGAAGAGGCGTGCGTTCAGTACAATGTCTCCACCCTCTGTCACATCTGCGGAAACCCGGGTGCGGATACCGGTCTGCATGTTGTAGCCGGAAACCGTCAAAAGGGTATCTGCGTGAAGCAGCAGGCCCTCCAGTGCCGGAATCGAGCTTTTCTGGGCAACTGCACGGCTGGTAACGGCGATGGCGCTTTGCAGCAGCGCTTTTTCACAGGAAAATTTCATCATTGGAACTTCCTCTCTCAATTGGGATAGTTGGTCGATGTATTGTTATTAAAAGAAAAGAAATCATCTTTTTTAGAAAAAGCAGTCATAGAAGAAAAAGTTGTGGAAAAAGGAAGGAATGCCTTGGGCTGTCGGAATTTGACGCTCCACAGGGAATGTGGAGGAACCGTGCATCTTTTCCACAGAAGTTTTGAAAAGATCGTTTTCCACAGAAAAGTTTTTCTTTTCCACAATGATCGTGGAAAAAAATCAGCGCTTGGAGTTGATATTGGTTTTGATTTCCTTCACGGTTTCTGCAAAGGCCGGATCCTTTTTCATCTGCTTTTCTACCTGCTTGATGGAATAGAGCACAGTGGAATGATCCCGGTTGTCAAACTGCTTTCCGATGTCGTCCAGGGAGAGGTTCGTCATACTGCGGATCAGGTACATGGCAATTTGGCGGGCGGAAACGGCGTCCCGAATCCGCTGCTGGCCACGGATGACGGATTCCTCCAGGCTGTAATACTTGCTGATATATTCCAAAATGACCTCGGGAGTTGGGATGTATTCGTTGCTGCGCTTGAGGATATCCTGCATGGCCCGGGTGACGGTCTCCTCATCGGCATCGTTTCCAAGGAGATCTTTGTAAGCAAGAATTTTATTGATGGTGCCCTCCAGCTGCCGGACGTTGGCGGTGACGTTTTCCGCGATATAGGCGGAGATCTTGTCCGGCAGCTCCATGCCCAAAAGCGCCGCCTTGTTTTTGACAATCGCCAAGCGGGTCTCAAAATCCGGAGGGGCCACGTCTACCAAAAGGCCCCACTCAAACCGGGTACGGAGCCGATCCTCCAGCTGCGTCATCTCAGATGGGGGACGGTCGGAGGTCAGTACAATCTGACGGCCAGATTCATACAGGGTGTTGAAGGTATGGAAGAATTCCTCCTGGGTCTGTTTTTTGCCGGCGATGAACTGGACGTCATCCACCAGCAGCAGGTCTGCCTGGCGGTATTTCTCCCGCATCTCGGCTGTTTTACCCTCCCGGATGGCATCGACCAGCTCATTGGTCAGATCGTCGCCCTTTACATAGGCGATTTTCGCGTGGGGGTCGTTTTGCCGGATCACGTTGGCTATGGCATAGATCAAATGGGTTTTGCCGAGGCCGGAGTCCCCGTAGATTAAAAGGGGGTTGTAATTTTGTGCAGGATGCTCCGCCACGGAGACCGAAGCGGCATAGGCCAGCTTGTTGGAGGGGCCCACCACAAACGTTTCAAAGGTAAACTCCGCATAGGTAAACCGGTCGTTGTTTTTTTTCGCGCCGGTGCCGTTCAGCTCGGCATAGGCCAGGTCATCCAGAATCTGGACTTCAAAATCCGTAGAAAACAGATCCCGCAGGGAGGCCTTGATATTTTTCACAAAAAGGGACTCGATGTAGCCCTTCTTGAAGTCGTTGGAGCAGTGCAGAATGAAGGTATTGCCGCGGATATCCACAGCCTCCAGCTCGTCGAACCAGGTGGCGATAGTGGTTTCCGAGAGCTCCTTCTTCAGCTGTTGCAGGACATTGTCCCACACGTCAGCGACGGAATTCAAAAAGAAACACCTCTCTCTAGTTGAAAATGGACAAAATAATACAATGATATTATAGCAAAAAGACTATGAAAACACAATACATATTCTAATTATAAAGAACAAAAATTCAAAGGAGGCGTGAAACTAAATATGGGGCTATTTTATTTTAAATTCCACAAGATTTTGAAAACTGTCCGGAAATGGGAGCAAAATGCCCGCTTTTCTGGAAAATACAAGTTATTCTTGACACATTTTAAAAAAGTCTGTATACTATTCGGTGCGTCACAAGAACGCTGATATAAGGTTTACTGCGTCACACCCAATGGGTGCGGCGTCGAGTAAGTGCTGCCCGAAAGGGTAGCCGGAATACTGACAGGAGGTGTCTCAACATGGCAACGAAACGTACCTATCAGCCCAAGAAGCTGCATCGTTCCAAGGTCCACGGCTTCCGCAAGAGAATGGCTACTGCTGACGGCCGCAAGGTTCTGGCCCGTCGCCGCGCCAAGGGCCGCGCGCGTCTGACCCACTAATCGAAACGGAACGCGCGGGAGACACTTGAACAGACGTCTTCAGGGACGGCGGGAATTTTTGAGATTCCTCCGTCCCTCGTTGAGTTTCTGTTTGGACAAGCAAGGCGGGGTAGAGCATGAAGCGGGCAGATACACTGAAGGAAAATTATGAATTCCGGCGGCTTTATCAGAAAGGCGCCTCCGCAGTGGGAGGCGGCATGGTGATTTACTGCCGGAAAAACAGGCTTGGCCGGAACCGGCTGGGAATTACGGTGTCGGTGAAATTGGGCCACGCCGTGGTCCGCAACCGGGCCCGCCGCCGTCTGCGGGAGGTATATCGTCTGAACCGGGAGAAGCTGAAATGCGGCTATGACATCATTTTGGTGGCCCGTGGACGGACGCTGACCGCTTCCTGGACGGATTTGAATGATACCTTTCTGCGCCTTTGCAGAAAGCTGGATTTGGTGAAAGCGCTATGAAACATGTTTTCATTGCCATGGTAAAATTTTACCGGGCGGCAATCTCTCCCTATCGGCCACGCTGCTGCAACTATATCCCCACCTGCTCTCAGTACGCCCTGGAGGCCATCGAAAAATACGGCGCCCTCAAGGGCGGCTGGCTGTCTTTTAAGCGCATCCTGCGCTGCAATCCGTTTCACAAGGGCGGGTACGACCCGGTCCCTTGACGCAGATTCTGTGAACTCCCATTATAAATATCGGAGGAAACGCAATTATGTTTTCAACCATTGGATACTGGATTTGTATCCCCTTCGCAGCGATCCTGCGCCTGTTTTATAATCTGACAGGATCCTATGGCATGTCCCTGATTCTTTTTACCTTGGTGATTAAGCTGATTCTTCTGCCCTTCCAGATGAAATCCAAGAAGAGCATGATCCGCATGAGTCGGATGTCCGGCAAAATGCAGGAGATTCAGAAGAAATATGCCAACAACCAGTTGAAGATGCAAGAGGAGATGCAGCGGTTCTACCAGGAGGAAGGCATCAATCCCATGAGCGGCTGTCTGTGGAGCTTTTTGCCCATGCCCATCCTTCTGGCACTGTACTACATTATCCGGGAGCCCATCGTCTATTTCATGAACTTCGGCGGCCGGGAGGCTGGCCGGGAAGTGCTGGAGGCTGCCAGAACGCTGATTCAAAATGCAGGTATTACCCTCAGCTCCAACAGCGTTTATGAACAGATTGAAATTTCCAATATCATCAACAGCAAATTTCCGGAGTTTGCCGCGGAGCATGCCGGCTGGGTCAATGTGGATTATCACTTCCTGGGTATTGACTTGACTGCCATGCCCACCAGTGCCTTCAGTGCTTTGAAGGAAGGTTTTTCCCTGGTTTTGATTGGCCTGATTCTGATTCCCATTATCTCCGGCGCCCTGAGCCTTCTGCTCAGCAAAATTTCCATGAACCAGAGCGGCACCCAGAATACCGCCGGCGGCGCACAAATGAAAATGATGATGTGGATGATGCCGCTGATGTCTGTTTACATCGGCTTCATTCTGCCCGCCGCATTGGGTATTTACTGGATTGCCCAGAGCGCGTTTTCCATTATTCAGGAATTGATTTTGGGCAAGTTTTATAATGAGAAGCTGCAGGCTGAGGAAGACGCCCGTGAGCAGGCCAGGCAGGCGGACCGCCAAAAGCGGATGGAGGAAGCAAAAATCCTGCAGGAGCAGCAGCGCCAGCAGGCCTCCCAAAAGCAGAGCCTGCGGGACAAGCGGAAAGCCGCAGAGGCTGCTAAGGCCGCCAAGGCAAAAAAGGCGGCATTCAGTACCACGGAAGCGGGCCGCGTGGGAGACCGTCCCTATGCCAGGGGCCGTTCCTTCAAAGAGGACCGCTATGATGACAACGAGACGAAATAAGGAGCTTGTTACGCATGAGAGAGTATATTGATGTAACGGGCAAGAACGAGGATGAGGCCATTGCAAAGGCGCTGGATCAGCTGGGCCTCGAAAGAGACGACGTGTCCGTTGAAATTTTGGAACGCGCCAAGTCCGGTTTCCTGGGGCTTGGCAGCAGCCCTGCAAAGGTTCGCGTTTACCATGGTGAAGAAAAAGAGGAGAGCATTCCCAAACAGGATCCGGTTTTCAAGGCTGTGAAAAAGGAGACCCCCGCGCTGGAAAAAAAGCCGGAGCGGAAAGAAGAGCGGAAGCCGGAAAAAAAGTTGGAGCCCATGCCCCGGCAGGATTCGGTTTCACAGTCTGTGGAAAACCCTGCTCCTGTGGCCTGCGGAGAAGAAGTGGATGACGAAAAGGCACAGGCCATTAAGACCTTTCTCTCCGGTTTGCTGGAACAGATGGGAAATCCCGCTGAAATCCATGTGTATCTGCCGGAAAAAGGCCGGTATAAGGTGATTTTGGAGGGAAAGAACCTGGGTGCGCTGATTGGCCGCCGCGGGGAGACACTGGATGCCATCCAGCAGTTGACCAGCTATGCGGTAAACCGCAGCGGAAGCGGCCGCATCCGCGTGCAGTTGGATGCGGAGAACTATCGCGAAAAGCGGGAGCAGAGCCTTCAGCATTTGGCCAGAAAGGTTGCCAACAAGGTTGTAAAATATCATCGCAGCGTGACACTGGAGCCTATGAACGCCTATGAACGCCATGTGATTCACACGGCGCTGCAGGACGTTCCCAATGTCACCACCTATTCCACCGGCACGGATCCAAACCGGCGGGTGATCGTGTCTTACGATCGGGAAAAAAAGTAACAATTGCAGAAAAGCCGTCCAGGAACTTCCCGGACGGCTTTTTTACAGCTTTAAAAGGATCGTATGATTCAGGAAAATTCTTTTTGTACATTGGAAAATTTACAAATGGTCTGCTCCATTAAGTGGATATATTCTATCATTTCCTTCTGCAGCATCATGTTTTTTAGCTTTATCCAGCCAAACTGCATGCTTTCTGAAGTGGTTTTTAATGGAATGGTACAGATGTTGGATCCCACAATATTCGGCAGCAGGCATCCTGATCCAATATTATAAGCATTTGTATTGCGGATGATACTGAGAGACGTAGAGCGGTCGGTTACACAAATACATTTCATGTTGCTTCTATCTTCCAATATCACCGATTCCTCCGGTACATTCAGTGGGTTGTCCCCGTGCTCATAAACGATATAAGGATACGGCTTGAGAAGATCATATGTCAGGATCTGATGTGCGGTAAGCGGATGGCCGCACCGCAGATAAACATGCGGCGCGAATTTTCCAAATGAATGGAATACAAGGTCGTTGGTTTGAAAAAGGCGGTTCATCAGGTGACGGTTGAGATTTGAAATGCAGATAATGCCAATTTCACTGTAACCGGACACGACGTCATCAATAACCTGAGAAGCATTGCCATCGCGAATTTTTATGGAAAAGTCCGGCGTGCTTTCCAATTTGTGATTAATAAACTCAATAATAGCGTCAACTGCAACAATGTAATGCTGCACAGAGATGGAGAGCCGTAAAGGCTCTTTTTTATTTGCAAAACGGGCTTTCACATTTTCTGTTTGCCGGAGGATTACTTTTACGTAGTCCAAAAATTCAAGTCCGTCTGAAGTGAGGGCGGCTCCCCTGCGGCCACGATCAAAAATTGTAATATGAAGTTCATTCTCCAGCTCATGAATTGCCTTACTGAGGCTTGGCTGTGCAATATAGAGCTTTTGCGCAGCTGCAGAAATGGATCCGCATTTGCAAATTTCTTCAACGTATCGCAGTTGCTGCAACGTCATAACATCCCCTCCACACCATTTTTTACATAGTATAAAACTATAGATATAACTACGAAAAGTACTATTTTTCAAAAGGAGTTTCCTGTGCTACACTACAGTCAATACATGAAATTTAAATAAAATATATCGATGTACAGTTCTAAAAATAGGTTAATATGAACATTGCAATATAAAAAATTCGAGAGCAATTTACCAGATGCTTTGTATCTTTGGCAGAGAACTTTTTATATTAAAAAAGATAGCATTTAATTTTATGATATGCAATATTAATTTTTATTTCATTATCCATAGTTTTAAACTATGGATAATGAAAACAAGGCCCATTTGCAAGCGGGCTTTTGGAAATAGGCTGCAAAGAAAGGAGACGGTTCGGTGTTTGTTGAATTTCCTGAAAATCGAGTAGTTGTAAAGGGGATTGATGGAATTTCAATTCCAAAAATGGCGCATATGCAGCAAACGTATGAAAATGACAGCATTGCGGATATAAGGGAACATGTTATATCCCAGATGGAAACTGTCATTACAAATCCCGCTATATTTGCAGGAAAAAGAATCGCTATTACAGTCGGAAGTCGTGGCATTCCACATTTGCCGCTGATTGCGCGAACGATCTGTGACAAACTGAAAAACTGGCGTGCAAAGCCCTTTATTGTTCCTGCCATGGGAAGCCATTGCAACGGTTCTGCAGAAAGACAGGCCGCATTTCTGCGTGACATGGGTATTACCGAGGAGGAGATAGGCGTTCCGGTTTTATCTGGCATGGAAGTCGTACAGTACGGCACATTGGCGGATGGGACACGGTGCTATTGTGATAAGTACGCATTTGAGAGCGACGGGGTTGTTGTCCTTAATAAAATTAAACCCCACAGCGAGTTCCGGGCTCCCCATGAAAGCGGCTTAGTTAAAATGATTGCAATTGGTCTTGGAAACCACGTTGGCGCTTCGGAAGTCCATTTTTTGGGGTTTGATGGCTTTGGTGATCGAATTTTACAGATTGCCAAGATATTTCTAAAAGCTGGGAAATGTATGTTTGGCGTTGGAGTGGTTCAAAACGCTTATGATGAAATCAGCGAGCTGGAGGTGATTCTCCCGGAAAATATTTTAACAAGAGAAGCAGAGTTGCTGAAAATTGCAAAGCGGAGAATTGCGACCTTTAAGGGCCGGCAGATGGATGTACTGATCATTGATGAAATTGGAAAAAATATCAGCGGAGCCGGCCACGATCCAAATATAACCGGAAGGCATTGCAGCGGACTTCCGGGATTTGGAACCGAGGTTTTGGACGTGAAGAGAATTTTTATTCGGGGACTGAGTAAAGAGAGTCATCATAATGGGACTGGACTGGCGTTGGCGGACGTGACAACGCTTCGGTGTGTCCGTGATGTGGACTGGGATGCCACATGGACAAATATGATTAACGCAACCATGATTAAAGACGCCGGTATGCCGTTATACATGAACAACGACTATGACGCTTTGATGATTGCATTGAGAACGCTGAATCTTGCAGATATCAATCAAGCAAAAATTGTTCGTATCCGAAATACACAGCATATGACGGATATCCAAGTAAGCCGCAGCTACTGGGAAAGTGTATGCAATCGTCCGGATGTGAAATTATGCAGCGGATTTGAAACCATGCGCTTTGACTCTGCTGGAAACCTGCTGGATAGCTGATGAAGGAAGGTTCTTAAAAGTTCGAATGAAGCAACGTGTCATCTGCGTGCACACATGCTGGCGCATTTTACCATAGGAAGCAGATATTTTAACAAAAAGGAGAGGAATTTTGCATGAAAAGATGGAAAAACTTAGTTTGTGTACTGTTAGCGGGTTTATTGGTTTTGTCTATCACTGCCTGCGGCAGCAGCGATGCAGAGAAAACACCTGTGGACAATCCCTCAACCGAAGGCGCTGCGTCTAACAATGATGGCGTGGAAAAAATTTCCTGGAAACTCGCACATACTTGTACAGAGGATATTTCCTTACATGTAGCTGCCGTTAAAATGGCTGAGAATATTGCTGCTGCGACAGACGGGAACTTTGTAATTGAGGTTTTTCCAAACTCTCAGCTGGGCGGAAACCGTGAAACGCTGGAGGGAATGCAGTTTGGCACCATTGAAATGAACATTCCAAATTTTGCTTACCTGGGAGGGTATGCGCCCAGTGTTTCCGTAATGGAATTGCCCTACCTAATTGATGACGTCTCTTCACTGGATGGTGCAGATGCCGTGTATAACTCCGATGTGCTCAGCCAGATTTATGGAGAGTTGGAGGAGGCCGGTTTTAAGTGGCTGTCCGGCTGGTATATGGGAAACCGGAACCTGACCACCACCAATCGGCGTGTTACAACGCCTGCTGATATGAAGGGGCTGAAAATCAGAACCATGGAGAGTGAGTGGCATATGGCGCACTTTAACGCGCTGGGTGCCAACGCTGTTCCGATGGCGTTTTCTGAGGTATTCACTGCCCTGCAGCAGGGAGCCATCGATGGACAGGAAAATCCATACTGCAATATTTATACCATGGGATATCACGAGGTACAAAAGTACATCACAGAGACGGCACACGTATTTGATGTGGTTCCTCTGCTGGTGTCCAAACAGGCGTATGATTCCCTTCCGGAGGAATACCAACAAATTCTGGTTGACGAGGCCAAAAAAATCACGATGGATGAGTGGCAGTGGTCTTTGGAGCAAAACAATGCCTACAAGCAGAAGATTCTGGATATTGGCACAGTGGAGTGCATTGAATTGTCTGTTGAGGAGCGTTTGGCCTTTAAAGAGGCTGCTCAGAGCGTATATGACAAGTACGCTCAAGAGAACGGCGATGATTTGATTAACGCAATCGCCAATGCACAGAAATAAAGGCTAATAGCTAAAATGATGCATGTGTGTAGGATGCTTTTGACGTGTGTTCTCTGATAAGCGCTGTGCAATTTTTGGTTTTTGAAGGAGGAAGGTGCAGCATGGAAGACAATGCCGTCTTCTATGCTGTGCCCTCCGCAATAAACTGCTATCACCCATGTTAAGTTTCCTGTGCCATGACAAATAAAGCTGCTTGAAGTTCCGTTATTACCGCAGATAATCAATAATAATGCCTGAAAAACAGCGGACATAAGCCAAGCCGCAAAATGTTTTTAAAATGCAAGCCAGTATTTTCCATCTTTTCATTGATTATTGGTTGTCTGCGGTAATGATGGAAAAATCCGTTTTGAATGGTTTTCTCCACTGTGATCTTGACATCCTGTGGAAAACGTGATAAAGTTCACACGATATCCAAAAGTGCAATGACAGGGAGGAGTATCCTGTTTTTCCCGGACAAGAGAGGGGGCGGCCGGTGCGAGCCCTTACGGGAGAGTGGGAGAAGGCGCCTTGGAGCTGCAGCGCGGAAATGCGCTGCCGGAACCCGCCGTTACCGGGCAGAGTGTCCCCTACCGGGGAAATTCAGGTGGAACCACGGACTTTATCAAGTTCGCCCTGAGCCAGAAGGCTCGGGGCGTTTTTTATTTTGTTTTCACAGAATGAACGATAAAAAGGAGTCAACAACATGGATAACAAGCAGAAGACGATGGAAAAAGTCGTGGCGCTGTGCAAAAACCGCGGCTTTATCTTCGCGGGCAGCGAGATCTACGGCGGATTGGCCAACACCTGGGACTATGGCCCTCTGGGTGTGGAGCTGAAAAACAACGTGAAGAAGGCCTGGTGGAAAAAATTTGTCCAGGAGAACCCCTACAACGTGGGTCAGGACGCAGCAATTCTCATGAACCCACAAACCTGGGTGGCCTCCGGCCACCTGGGCGGCTTCTCCGATCCTCTGATGGACTGCAAGGAGTGCAAGGAGCGCTTCCGCGCCGACAAGGTCATCGAGGACTGGTGCGAGGCCAACAGCTTTACGCTGCCAAAGCCCATCGACGCCTTTTCCCAGCAGGAAATGGCCGGCTTTGTGGCGGAACATCAAATTCCCTGCCCCTCCTGCGGCAAGCACAACTGGACCGATATCCGGCAGTTCAACCTGATGTTCAAGACTTTTCAGGGCGTTACGGAGGATGCGAAAAATACCGTCTATCTGCGTCCTGAAACGGCCCAGGGCATTTTTGTCAACTTCAACAACGTCCAGCGTACCACCCGTCGGAAGCTGCCCTTCGGCGTCTGCCAAATCGGCAAGTCCTTCCGCAATGAGATCACGCCGGGCAACTTCACCTTCCGCACCCGTGAATTCGAGCAGATGGAGCTGGAGTTCTTCTGCAAGCCCGGCACCGATTTGGAGTGGTTTCAGTACTGGAGAAACTTCTGCCACCAGTGGCTGCTGGATCTGAACATGAAGGACGAGAACCTGCGTCTCCGGGACCATGATCCGGAAGAGCTGTGCTTCTACTCCAAGGCCACCACCGACTTTGAGTTCATGTTCCCCTTCGGCTGGGGCGAGCTTTGGGGTGTGGCGGACCGCACCGACTACGACCTGACCCAGCATCAGAAGACCTCCGGTGTGGATATGACCTACTTTGACCAGGAGACCAACGAGCACTATATCCCCTATGTAGTGGAGCCCTCCCTGGGTGCGGATCGTGTGGTTCTGGCCTTCCTGGTGGAGGCCTATGACGAGGAGGTTGTGGACGAGGCCAAAAATGACGTCCGTGTGGTGATGCACTTCCATCCCGCCCTGGCGCCTTTCAAGGTTGCCGTGCTGCCCCTTTCCAAAAAGCTCAGCGAGAAGGCACGGGAGATTCAGGCGGAGCTCAGCAAGGAGTGGATGGTGGACTTTGATGAAACCGGATCCATTGGCAAGCGCTACCGCCGGGAGGATGAGATCGGCACGCCATACTGCGTTACCGTGGACTTCGACACGGTGGGCGATACGGAAAAGGCCGGCGACAACTGTGTCACCGTCCGTGACCGTGACACCATGGAGCAGGTGCGGATGCCTATCAGCGAGCTGAAAAACTACCTGCGGGAGAAGCTGGCGTACTGAGAAAAGATTCGTTCTTGTTTTCTTTCACCGGAAAAAATGAGGAAGCCGCCTGCCCCATTGTGACAGGCGGCTTTTTACAGCTGGAGCTGTGTTTCAATTGCCTGTTTTGGGAATATTGATCAGAAAGCTTCATGCGCAATGATGTGCGCCACGATAACAGGCAAAGCCGATGACGCATGAAGTTTCGCGCATGTGGGCTGTCCCCGGTCCACGCACTGAAAGTTCGGGCCGTGCCGCCTTCGATGGCACATGGCCATGCTGCTATGCTTTTGCACAGTAAAAAAGAAAGGAAGAGGGAATATGATGGAACAATTTTTTCACCTGAAGGAGCACGGAACCACGGTCCGCACGGAGATCATGGCGGGCTTCACCACCTTTATGGCCATGGCCTATATTCTGATGGTCAACGCCGGAATGTTTGCCGAGCTGGAGGGTCAGGTCACCTACAACGCTGTTTATATTGCCACGGCAATTTCCGCCGTGATCGGTACGGTTCTGATTGGCCTGCTCAGCAATCTGCCGCTGGCGCAGGCCTCCGGCATGGGATTGAACGCCTATTTTGTGTACACCGTGTGTTTTGGCCTTGGCCTCAGCTATGCCAACGCTTTGGTGCTGGTTCTGACGGACGGACTGATTTTCATTGTCCTCACCGTCACCGGGCTGCGAAAAAAGATTTTTGACGCCATTCCCGGAGCCGTCCGGATGGCCATCCCTGCGGGCATCGGCCTGTTCATTGCGTTTCTGGGGCTGCAGAATGCGGGGCTGATTGTTGGGAACGCCTCTACAAAGGTGGCGCTGGCCTCCTTTAACGTCTACTCCGGCGGTGTTACCTGGGGAGAAATCATGCCCATGCTGGTGACGTTTTTTACTGTCCTGGCGATTGCAGCCATGAGTCAGCGCGGCGTCAGGGGGAGTGTGCTTTTCGGTATTCTGGGGGGCGCGGCGTCCTACTATCTCCTGGGCCTGACGGTGCCCGGATTCTATGACGGGTTTGCCCAGAGCCTGTCCTTCCATCCCCTTGCGGCCTTTGGCGAGTTTGCAGAGCTGTCCTTCGGCAAGGTGTTCACCGAGGGGTTTGACTTCAGCGCCTATCTTGCGGCCAACGGTGTGGGCGGCTTTGCCGTCATGTTCATCACAACGGCGCTGGCGTTCTGTATGGTGGATATGTTTGATACCTTGGGTACGCTGTACGGCGCCTGCGCCCGGGGCGGCTTGCTGACTCCGGAGGGAGAGGTGCCCCATATGGACAAGGCCATGCTGGCAGATGCCATTGCCACCACTGCCGGATCCGTCTGTGGTACTTCCACCGTCACGACCTTTGTGGAATCCTCCGCCGGCGTGGGGGAGGGCGGGCGGACGGGCCTTGCCTCCATGGCCACTGCCGTGTGCTTTTTCATCGCAATGTTTCTCTCTCCGGTGGCCCAGCTCATCCCAGGCTGCGCCACCGCAGCAGCCTTGATTTACGTGGGCGTGCTGATGATGAACTGCGTGCGGGATATTGAGTGGACCTCTGCTGAAATTGCGGTGCCCGCCTTTTTGACGGTGGCCATGATGCCCCTTACCTACAGTATTTCCTTCGGCATTGCCTTTGGCCTGATCTCTTACGCATTCATTGCCATTTTTACCGGAAGAGCCAGGGAGATCAAGCCCGCCACTTGGGTGATCTGCGTGCTGTTTACGCTGACCTTCTTCCTGACCCACTGAGAGATGGAGCGGCCGTGGAGGCCTCCGCCGGAGGAGATCACCCCGCACAAGGAGATCTGCTGAAAAAGGCCGCTGCCATCATCGGCAGCGGCCTTTTTATAAAGCGGACGCTAAATTTCATGTTCCTCCATCCAGCGTTGCAGCAGGGGTCTGGCGGGGCTGGTGTACTGCTCCTTGGAAAAGGGATAGCGGGACACGGCGGCAATTCGCCGGGTGCCGATGTGGCAGTATCCCCGGGGGTTCTTTTCCAGATACCGCTGGTGGTATTCCTCCGCAGGATAAAAGCTTTTCAGCGGCTCTGTCTCTACAGCGAAGTAAGAGAGCGGGGCGGCCTCCAAATCGGAGAGGCTGCGGATCACCGGCTCGTCAGCGGGATCTGTCCAGTAGATGCCGGTTTGATATTGACTGCCGATATCCGGGCCCTGCTGCTCCGGCGTCTCCGGATCAATGACTGCAAAAAAAGCAAACAGCAGATGTTCCAGAGAGATACGTGACGGGTCATAGTCCACCCGGATGGCCTCCCGGAAACCGGTGGTGCCGGTGCAGACCGCCGGATAGTTGGCGCGGGCGGAATCGCTGCCGTTGGCATAGCCGGCGGTCACCTCCGTTACGCCCGGCAAAGTCCGGTACAGCCGCTCCATCCCCCAGAAGCAGCCGCCGGCCAGATAGATGGTTTTCAAGGAATCCGCTCCTTTCACAGAAAAATACCCATGAAGCCGGAGGGGCTTTCCAGCGCCTGGTTCCAGACGTCCCAGAAGGTTCTGGCGGAAATGACCTGGGCCGCCATCTCTCCAGGGCGGTTCAGCGTGCCGGGATCCTCGGGAAAGGGCTCCTTTGCAAGGGCCTCGCAGTTTCCGTTTTCCTCGCCGTATTGAAAGTGAATCCCATTTTGATAAAATTCCAGCCGCCGGACTTCCATGCGGTTTTCATCCAGCTCGGAATAGACCTCGCTGGGATCATCCTCTTCGTGGATCAGGTGTGTCACCAATACGTATGTCATAAAAGGCGCTCCTTTGCTGTTTTGATGTGTGCAAAAAACGTGGTTATTTGCTTTGCCGCGTGCGGAAGAAGGACGCAATCTCCTCCCGCCGGGCCTGGACGCTGCCCTGGGCAAAGCCATTCCGTCCGCCGCCCCGGCCATGGAGCGCAGCGTTCAGGGACTTTACCAGGGGGGAGATGTCGGCGCCGCCCGACTGTACCAGGGCATAGGCATAGGCGGGTTCCTCCCCGGCGAACACCGCGGCCAGTCCGCCGCAGCGGCGGGCAACCGTATCCGCCAGCTTCCGAACACCGTCTGGCCGCATAGGGGACTGGAACAGCAGCACGTCACCTTTTTCCGCAGATTCCTCCGCAATGTGGAAAAACACCTGCTCCTCCAGCTGGGCTTCCCGCTGCTTGACGGCGGCCAGCTCCGCTGCCATCCGCTCCACTGCAAAAAGCGTATCCTGAGGCTTCACGCTGAGCTGCCGGCCGATGGCGCGGGCCTGGTCATAGGTCTGCCCCAGATACCGCAGGGCCCTGCCGCCGCAGAGAATTTCCATCCGGACGCCCTCCCGGAACTTCTGGACGGAGAGCACCTTGATCAATCCCACCTGCCCTGCCCGGCGGATGTGGGTGCCGCAGCAGGCGCAGCAGTCCGCCTCCGGGAAGGTGACAATGCGCACCTGCCCCGTCAGCTCCTTTTTGCTGCGGTAGGCAAGGGCGGCCAGTTCCTCCCGGGAGGGATAGGTGATTTCCACAGGCGCGTCCGTCCAGATGACGGCGTTGGCCTTCTGCTCCGCGGCCAGCGCCTGCTCCCAGGAGATGTCCGTATTGTAGTCGATGGTCACCGTGTCAGCTCCCAGGTGGAAGCCCACGTTGTCGCAGTGATGGTCCCGGCAGAGAATGCCGGAGAGAATGTGCTCGCCGGAGTGCTGCTGCATGTGGTCAAACCGGCGGGCCCAGTCAATGGCACCGGAAACCTCCCCAATTTCCACAGAGTTCTCACAAATGTGGAAAACCACGCCATCTTTTTCATGGACGTCCAGCACCGCGGCGCCACCCAGGGTGCCGTGGTCCGCAGGTTGGCCGCCGCCCTCTGGGTAGAAGGCGGTGCGGTCCAGGGTAACGGCGTATCCGGCCTTGACCGGTTCACAGGAGAGAACCCGGGCGGTGAATTCCTGGAGATAGGGGTCCTCGTAATAGAGCTTTTCCGTTTCCATGGGGAGATCTTCCTTTCGGTTCAAAATTGGTCAGGAGATGGAGACGACAAACCGCCACACGGGCTCCATCAGTAAAAGACCCAGCAGGGCGGAGGCGGTGTTGGCGGTGACGCCGTAGGCAAAGGCGCGAAGGCGGGAGCGCCCGGTGAGCAGCCGGGTGTACAGGCCGCCCTCTGCCAGGGCAATCAAAATCTCCGCGGGGAGAAGGAGAAAGAAGTACCAGAAGCTCACGCCGCCCTGTACGGCATGGATGCTGAAATACAGGGACAGTGCCCCCTGTGTCACAAGATTCACCAGCAAAAAGGGCTTCCAGTTCCGCTTCCAGGAAAAGCCGAACAGCGGCAGCAGCAGACATTCCACGGCCAGTGTGGGAAGCAGGGTGGAGAGAAATTGCAGGGCGTATCCCACCCAGGCGGGAGGAATGGTCACGGTTTTGGCGGCCCAGTCCACAGTGGCGGAGGACTGAAGGGCCAGACGGGTGCAGACATCGGAGCAAAAAACCTCCCCGGACTGGGTGACCATCAAAATGCGGTAGGTGTCCGGCACGCCCACATAGCCAAAGGTGTGGAGCGGGTTTCCGGCGGCGTCGGCGGATTCGGCGTAGAGCTGCCCCCACATGGGGGCGCCGTCCGTGCCCTCGGCGGTGCAGGCATGCCAGCCCTCCGGCACGGCGGTCCGGAGCGCGTCCAGCAGCGGCTGGTCCAGCGCGGCCAGCTCCTCTTCCGAGTAGCCCCAGTCCAGGCCGCTGTAAGCCGAAGCACCGATGCCGTAAGTGTAGCCCTTGTAAGCGCCCTCGGCCAAAAGATCCAGATAGTACGCCTCCTCCGGGGCGTTTTCCACCCGCACCACCAGCTGAGGCTTGGGACCCGAGTCAGCCAAGGCAGAGACGGTCAGGACCGCAATTGCGAGACAGACCAGAGACCATATGCGCAGCATGCGTTTCATGGGGAACCCCTCCTTTTCAGCTTCTGTGGAAAAAGACGGAAAAACTGTCCCGAGGTTTCGCGGATCCGGCAGAACGGGGCCTTCCCTATCATGATGCGTCCGATTCTGTGACCAGCAGGCCCAGGGCCGCCTTCCACTGCAGCACCCTTGCGCAGGCCCGGTCAATGGTCTCCTCCTCCAGCGTACCGCTCTCCACCGCGGCGATGACACCTGGAATCTGGGTGCGGTAGTCGGTGGTGACCACCATGTCGTTCCCGGCCTGCAGGGCCATCACCGCCACCGCGCCGTCTTTCGAATAGGCCGCCACAGCCTCCATGGCCAAATCGTCGGTCATCACCACGCCGTCAAAGCCCAGCTCCTGACGCAGAACGTCGTGGACGGCAGGAGATAGGGAGGCGGGCAGGTTCGCATCCATACACTGGACGATGTTGTGGGACACCAGCACGGCGGTCTTGCCACCTCCCGCTGCAAAGCTGTAAAAGGGAAGGAAATCCGAGGATTGAAAGGTCTCCAGGGGGCGGCTGTCCACGGCGATGCCGGTATGGGTGTCGGCGTTGTTTCCATAGCCAGGGAAGTGCTTTAAAACGCTGCCCATGTTGTCAGCGGACATTTGTGTGACCATTGCGGAGACATCTTCCGCTGTGGCGGCGGCATCCTGGCCGAAGGAGCGGGCATAAATGAAGTCTTCGGGATTGGTGGACACATCACACACTGGAGAAAAGTTCACATTGATGCCCAGCGCATCCAGCAGCCGGTCCTTTTCCCGGGTGTCCTGCCGGAGGGCGTCCAGGCCGCCCACCGCAAGGATTTTTTGGGGCGACTTGAATTTAGAGGAGCGGAGGTTCGGATTGGAACTGACCCGCACCACGGTACCGCCCTCCTCGTCCACGCCGATGAGCAGGGGGATGGCGGCGGCATTCTGATAGGCAGCCACAGTTTGAATGACGTCATTGGCGGTTTTGTCCTGAAAATCCCGGCCGAAGAGCAGGTAGCCGCCCAGATGATAGGTCTCCACATCCGAGACGGCGTTTTCCGCCGGACAGCGGACAAAGAACAGCTGGCCCGCCTTTTCCTCCAAAGTCATGACATCCAAAAATTTTTGAATGCCGGACGGAATCGCGTTTGGGTCCAGCGGTTCCGGATCGGCTTCTTCCGGAAGGGCGGAATCCGCCAGTGCCCCGTTTTCAGCAGAAGGAGATTCCGGTGGGGAGGACGGGCGCGTTCCGCTGCAGGCGGCCAGGGACAGCAGGAAGCAGAGAGAAAGCAGCGCAGTGAAGACGTGTTTCATAAGCACCTCATGAAAAAACGGACGGATGGATTGTCATCAGTCTATCATATCGAAGAGAAAAAGAAAAGAGAGCAGGGTGGTTTGGAAGGGGCCAACATATTTTTGTTACCGGTTTAGGTGGAAATGAATGAATCTATTTGGTATTCTGCATATCACAAATAGGATGGATTCCCGGGCTGGCAACCGCCTGCGGCATTCAGCCGTACGGGCAGCTCGCTGGTTTTGATGGGGATTCAGACATGTTGAAAAGAGGGCCACTGCTTTTGCAGCGGCTTTCTTTTTGGAAAGGAGCTGGCCTGAATGGATGCAGACAACGAAACCATGAGAGTGTATATTTGAAATAAAAACCAGCTGTAAAACAGAAAAAAAATATATGTTAAGCAACAAAATGATGAAAGAAGGAATCATCATTCCTGTACCAAAAGTGATAATTCCGGTAGGATAATTTCTATCGGAGGGAACAATGGTGCTGAGAGAAAGATTTGCCAGAAATATAAAGTATCAGCGGGAAAAGCGCAGATGGACACAGGAAACCGCCGCCGAGATCTGTGATTTGAGCCCCAGATATTGGGGAAAGCTTGAGCGTGGGGATGCCGCGGCATCCATTGATACGATGGAAAAAGTCTCAAAGGGTATGAAAATCAGCATTGAGGAATTGCTGAAAGAGGAATATTGCGACGAAGAAAACAGATAAGCTTGCCGGGAGATTTATTTCTTCTCAATAAACCAATAAAATTCCATTAAAAAACAATAAAAACCCCATAAACCGCCAATATATTGACTGGAGCGAGAGGTAAATTATCCCGTATAATTTTTAGGGAGGGATAGTCATGACCGAAAGCGAAAGAGTGGGGTTCCAGATCAAGGAGATGCGCAAGCAATGCGGCTATACGCAGGAAAAGGTAGCGAATGATCTGTTTATCAGTCAGTCCTATTTGCGTTTGATTGAGCATGGCAAGGCAAATCCGAGCATCAATATGGTTGGAAAAATCACCTCCTATCTAAAAGCTGCGCTCGATGGGGCAGAGCAGGGGGGGGGATTTAATGGATATTTTCTGGAACTATCAGGCCGTTCAGGAGGTTCAGTACAGGCCGGAGCTGGGTTGGTATGTTACATATGGAATTCGGGCCAGCAAAAAAACGGTTCAAGGCTGGGAATGGATAGAATGGGTTCATGATGTGACCACAGACCGAAGGCTTGCCGGACGGCTGGCCGAAACCTTTCGCCGCTACCAGCTGTCGCCGGTTCATCTTCGGGAAGCTATTCTGGATAAAATTCCTTAAGGGAATACGGAATCCCATTGGGGCTGCGGTGCTTTTTAAAAAGCACCGCAGCCCTTTTGCCCCATCTCGACGGATGCCGGTTCCGGGTTCCCTGATAAACTGCAAAATGCGCCGTGGGATTTCCCACGGCGCATTTTTTAAAAGAGGAGCGGCGCCCTTTTCGAAACAGACGGTTAAGCCTCCGGCTTGACCAGGGCGATGTGCAGCTCGTCCAACTGCTTTTGTGTGACTTCGCCGGGGGCGTCCATCATCACGTCCTGAGCGTTTTTATTCATGGGGAAGGGAATGATTTCCCGGATGGAATCCTCGCCCGCCAGCAGCATGACCATCCGGTCCACGCCGGGAGCGATGCCCGCATGGGGGGGCGCACCATAGCAGAACGCGTTGTACATGGCGGGGAATTTGGCCTTTACATCTTCCTCGCCGAGACGTACCAGTTCGAAGGCCTTGATCATAATCTCCGGGTCGTGGTTCCGGACCGCGCCGGAGGAGAGCTCCACGCCGTTGCACACCAGGTCGTACTGGTCTGCGGTGATGGAGAGTGGGTCCAGCTCACCCGCTTCTGCCTTCAGCAGCACCTCCAGGCCGCCGGAGGGCATGGAGAAGGGATTGTGGCAGAACTCCAGCTCACCGGACTCCTCGCCGATTTCGTACATGGGGAAATCCACAATCCAGCAGAAGCTGTACTGCTCCCGGTCCATGTGGCCGGGGACGGCGGCCCCCAGGGTCTTTACCAGCACGCCTGCGGTTTTCTGGGCCTGGCTCAGCTTGCCGGCGGACAGCGCCACAAAATCGCCCGGCTTCAGACCCAGGGCGGACACCACGGCGTCCTTGATGGGGCTGACAAACTTGGCAATGCCGCCCACGATCTCGCCGTTTTCATCCAGGCGGAACCAATAGGGCTTGCCGCCGGAGACCACCTCCACGTCGGCCAGAGTCTTGTCGATAAACTTGCGGGTCTCCTTGAAGTCAGAGACCACCACGGCCTTCACCACGTTCCCCTCGAAGGGGCCGAAGCCGCAGCCGCCCAGCGCCTTGGTGGCATCCTGCACGGTCAGATCAATCCGCAGGTCGGGCTTGTCGGAGCCGTATTTCTCCATGGCCTCCCGGTAGGGGATGCGGGTGAAGGGGGCGCCGGAGGCGCGATTGTAGGTGCCGTATTTCGCGAAGATGGGGGGCAGCACGTCCTCCAGCACGGCGAACACGTCCTCCTGGGAGGCAAAGGCCATCTCCATGTCCAGCTGGTAGAACTCGCCGGGGGAGCGGTCCGCCCGGGCATCCTCATCCCGGAAGCAGGGCGCGATCTGGAAATAGCGGTCAAAGCCGGAGGTCATTAGCAGCTGCTTGAACTGCTGGGGCGCCTGGGGCAGGGCGTAAAACTTGCCGGGATGGTTCCGGGCGGGTACCAGGTAATCCCGGGCGCCCTCGGGGGAGGAGGCGGTCAGAATGGGCGTGGTAATCTCCAGGAAGCCGTGCTCCGTCATGGACTGGCGCAGGGCGGCCACCACATTGCACCGCAGGACAATGTTCTTCTTGACCTCCGGATTCCGCAGATCCAGATAGCGGTACTTGAGCCTGGTCAGCTCGTCGGCCTCCCGGCTGCGGAGAATGGGGAAGGGCAGCTCATTATAGCGGCAGCGGCCCAGAATTTCCACCTTGGCGGGGACCACCTCAATCTCGCCGGTGGCCATTTTGCTGGTCTTGCTGGCCCGCTCCCGGACGGTGCCCTCCACAGAGATGGTGGATTCCTTGGTGATGGCATGGAGCTGCTTGACCATCTCCGGCGTCTCCGCCACCACCTGAGTGGTGCCGTAAAAGTCCCGGACAACGGCAAAGGCCAGCTCGCTGCCCACCTCCCGGACGTTTTCCAGCCAGCCGACGATTTTCACCTGCTTGCCGGCGTCGGCAAGGCGCAGCTCTCCGCAGGTATGGGTACGATTCTGCATCATGGTTGAAGGTTCCTTTCTGTATATGAAAATGAGAAATTGACAATAGGGTGTGCCGCCTGAACTCAGCCCATCAGGGCGTCATAGGCCGCGGCGGCGGAAGCCACATCCACCGCATCATAGGCTGCCGCAGTGGTCACCTTGCTGCTTTCCGCCCATTCCGTCAGCTGGGCCATGGCGGGAATGGAGGCCGCCAGTTCACTGACATAGGTGTTGTCCGAAGGGTCCAGCTTCAGCACCACCGCATAGCGGTCCTCCTCTGTCAGCACCTGGGAGACCTGACCCACCCGCAGATTTTTCAGAGCAGCTTGATTCGCCTCGGAAAAGCCCTCCAAGGGAATCAGATCCGGAGAGGAGCTGTAGTCCTCGCTGTATTTCCAAATGAGGTACTCGATATATTCCGTATCGTCCAGGTGGGCGGAAATCTGCTGGCGGGCCTTCTCCGCTGCCGCCTTGGCGGCAGCGTCGTCGCTGTATTCATAGGAGCGGTAGTCTCCCCGGTAGAGCACCACATACAGGCCGTACACATAGCCCTGCTCCGTCAGGTACCGGTTCAGATCCGAGGCGGACATGGTGTGCTTGGCGGTGAGGTTTTCCAGCAGATAGAGGGAGGTGAGCTCCTGCTCCGCCAGGGCGGCGGAATAGCCGTACTCCTGCCAATAGGGCAGCGACTCCTGGAGCTCCGCCCTCTGGGCGGCGGTGAGGGGATAGGCGGCCTGGTGGTTGAACAGCTCCGCAAACTGCTTGAGGGAGGCCAGCGTGTCCTCCCGGACCTTCTGGGCTGGGCTCATGCCGCCCTTGTCCGGGGTGTTCCAGTCAATGGAAGCCTCCACGTCAATGCCGTATTTTTCCAGAAGATACTCGGCAAACAAGCCCTCGAAGGCCTCATCCGCCAAATAGGCCTCAAAATAGTCGGGGTATTCGTCGTAGTAGGAGAAATAGTGATCCATTTCCATGTTGCCGATGCTGCTGGTAAGGGCGTAGGTGTACAGCTCCGCATTCACGGTAAAGTCCCCCACGGTCAGCATGGGCGTCTCCGGCGCCAGGCCCAGAACGGCCTGGGACATCACCAGCACCTCCGGCGTGAACTTCACCCGCTGGGCGGGATCCACAATCCGGGCCAGCATGGCGGCGGCCTGACCACGGTTCAGGAAATCAAAGCCGCTGAAGGTGCCGTACTGATCGCTGCCGGTGAGGATTCCGGCGTTATAAAACCGCAGAATGTCCGTATCTCCGGTGTCCGGTAGCTGGGTGATGGCGTTGATGGGGGTCAGGGCGCTCTCCGGCAGCACGGCCGCCAAACACCATACGAAGTCATACCGGTCGCAGGGCTCTGCAGCCATGAAGGCGAGATAGTCGCCGTCTTCCAGCATGGACTGCAGATAGTAGGCGGCCTCCGTGTCCTGGGTCACCTGAGCGGTGAGATAGTCCACGGCGGGCTGGTACCAGGCCTGACCCGCCGCAGCGGCGGGCAATACGCCGTCGCCGCCGTGGAGCAGCGCATGGAGCCGGGCGGTGATCACCAGAATCTGCGCATAGGTCAAAGAACCGCTTGGGTCAAAGGCAGAGGCGGACTTGCCGTCCATAAGGCCCGCCTCGTAGACGGTCTTTACCGCGGCCTCACACCAGGCACCCTTTGTATCTGCAAAGGCGGTGGAGTAGGTCTTCTTCTGGGGAACCAGGCAGCCGCTGTTGTAGGCAGCTGCGGGGGCGGTCAGAGACAGGGTAAGGATCAGCGTCAGCAGCAGGGTCAGAGGGCGTGTGTGTTTCATCATCAATCAAATCCTCTCTTCTGTTTTGCATCCATATTTTAAAAATGTCCGCCCCAGACGGGGATGTCATAGAGCCGCCAGGAAAAATCGGAGAAGGGCAGGGTGTCCCAAACAGCGGCATAGGTTACCGTGGGCAGCCGATCCATGGGAAAGGACTCTGCCCCCAGCTGGTTTACGACAGCGGCGCGCAGGCGGCTGTGGTGTGCCTGCCAGGCCTGCCCCTGCGCAGTGAGGCCCTGATAGCCTGCAAAATACAGCGTGTCGGAGGGCGGCACGTCCAGACCCAGCTCTTCCGCCAGCGTTTCGCATAAAACCAGCATTTGCAGCTCCTCCACCGCAGCGTCCACTGAGGTGCGGCCGCTTTGCTCCAGAATCATGGAGCCGAAATGTTCATGGTTGTATCCCGACACGGTGGACACCAGCGTGGGCATAAATTCCCCGGCAGTGACGTCCTGACCGTCCAGGGTCATCAGCACGGTGTCCGGATCGACCCCCAGCAGCTGCTGACAGAGCTCCAGCGGCTCCAGATCCAGCGTCAGCCGCTGAGTGGGGTCAATGAGTCGGGCCAGCATGGCGGCGGCCGCCCCTCGGGTCAGCCAGGCGCTGCCCTCCAGCGTGCCGTAGGCGTCCTTGCCCCCCAACACGCCCAAGCGGTAGAACTGCATCAGCGTCTGGTCGCAGCAATCCGGTACGGCGTCCACGTCGTTGATCTCCGGCAGAGTGGTGCCGGTATCGTCCAGCACGGCGGCCAGCAGCCGGAAGAAGATCTCCCGCGTGCAGCTGGCGGTGACAGTCTCCTTCATGGCGGGGTACCACTCCGTGTCCGCCAGGGCGGGAATCTGCTCTGTCAGATACCCATCGTAGGGCGTCCACCAGAGGGTGCCGGTGAGGGAGATGGGCTCAAAATAGGTGAGGCTGCCGCCGGAGAGCAGGCGGTGGAGCCGGGCGGAGACCACGATGATCTGGGCATGGGTCAGCCCCGCGGAGGGCAGAAAGTGTTTCCCGTCCACGCCGTCCATCAGCCCCGCCTGACAGCAGGTGGCGGCAGCCTGCTCTGCAATGGTGCCCGCCGTGTCGGTGAAAGCGGCGTAGTCCCGGACCTTGGGAATCAGCCATCGCTCTCCCACCGGAGCGGTCTGGCTGGTGGCAGCCGCTGCGGAGACCGGAAGGATGGATATGGCCAGCACCAGTGCGAAAAGCAGCGAAAGAACACCTTTTTTCTGCATGTCACACCTCCAAATTCAATACAAAGTGTATTATTCAGGCGACAATTTACGAATTGAATTCGCTTTCTGAGGCAATGTCCCACAAAAATTCATGGAAGTCCGTTCCCACCTCCCCGCCGCCGCATAAAAGGACTGCCTGGAAGCTGGGGCCGCTGTCCGGATAGGTGACCAGCTCCCACCAGCCCACGCGGCAGTTCAGACCCAGGCTGTCCGTTCCATCGCTGAGACCGATCCAGCTCTCGAAATCCCCTGGGTGGATGGTGCGGCTCTGCAGATCCCGGAGAAAGGAAAGCAGGGATCCCAGAGGCAGCCGGCGAAAGCGCAGGGATTCCAGTTGGGTGAGAACGGTGTCATACGCCGCGCCGTCCTCCGCGGTCAGATCCAGGTAACGGACGGGGAGATCGGCGGCGTCTCCTGTGTGGCGCATCAGCATCAGGTCAAGATATTGCGGTTCCAAATCCGGCGCTATGGTGTAGAGATCCACTGGGCGGGTATACCAAAGCATGCCGCCCAGCAGGACGGCCAGCGCCACCAGGGCCAGGATGCGCCGCAGCCTGCTTCCAAGATGCATGGTACTCCCTCCCGATGGCGGCAGGCGCCGCTTATTTTTCCAGAATGACGCTGCCCCGCTCCTTTTCCGCAAGGCCCGCCTTGATGCGGTAGACAGTGGCGGCGGGCTCCAGCTTGGTCTGCTCGCCGGTGGCCATATCCTTGCAGGCCACCACGCCGGCGTTGATTTCGTCCTCCCCCAGGAAGATGACATAGGGGATGGCCAGTTTATCCGCGTAGCTGATCTTCTGCTTGAACTTTTTCTCCTCCCCGTGGATTTGGGCGCGGATGCCGTTTTCCCGCAGCTGTGTGGCAAAGGCAATCGCGGCGGAGAGATCGTCGGTCATGGGCAGAATCAGGACGTCGGCGGGGGCGGTGGACAGGTCGGGATTCAGCATGCCCTGTTCTCCCAGGACATAAAACAGGCGGGTCAGGCCGATGGAAATACCCACGCCGGGGAGCTGGCGGTCGGTATAATACTCCGCCAGGTTGTCATACCGGCCGCCGGAGCAGACGGAGCCAATCTCCGGGTGGTCCAGCAGGGTGGTTTCGTACACGGTGCCGGTGTAATAGTCTAGGCCCCGGGCGATGGTGAGATCCACGGCAAAGTTTTCAGCGGGCACGCCGAAGGCAGAGAGGTATTTCACCACGGTCTTCAGCTCGTCCAGGCCCTGATCAAAGCGCTCGTTCCGGATCCGATAGCTCTCCAGTGCGGAGAGCACCGCATCGTTGCCGCCGGAGATGGCGATGAATTTCAGGATTTCGTCTGCCTTTTCCCCGGGGATGGCAAAGTCCTCCACCAAAATGGCCTTTACCTTTTCCGGGCCGATTTTGTCCAGCTTATCTACCGTGCGCATCACATCGCCGGACTGCTCGCTCAGTCCCAGCATTTCATAAAAGCCGTTGAGAATCTTCCGGTTATTTACCCGGATTTGGAACCGCCGGAGGCCCAGGGCGGAAAAGGTCTTGTAGATGATGGCGGGGATCTCCGCCTCGTTGGTAATGGACAGCTTGCCGTCTCCGATGATGTCGATGTCCGCCTGGTAGAATTCCCGGAAGCGGCCCCGCTGAGCCCGCTCTCCCCGGTAAACCTTACCGATTTGATAGCGGCGGAAGGGGAAGGTCAGGTCGTTATAGTGCAGGGCCACATACTTGGCCAGCGGCACGGTCAGATCAAACCGGAGGGAAAGATCCGCATCGCCCTTCTGGAAGCGGTAGATCTGCTTTTCCGTTTCACCACCGCCCTTGGCCAGCAGCACGTCGCTGGATTCAATGACCGGGGTGTCCAGGGGGGTGAAGCCATACAGGGCGTATGTCTTGCGCAGAATTTCCATCATGCGCTCCATCTGCTGCTGGGCAGGGGGCAGTAGCTCCATAAAACCGGAGAGGGTACGGGGTGTCATTTTAGCCATGGTGCAAAGCTCCTTTTTGAAATTTGGACTGCCGGCGTGCACCGCCGCAGGGAAGGCGCAGTGCCGGAAAGCGTGCTGAAAGGGACGTGCCTGCCCGGTTTGATTCAATCAAAGCGGGCTCCGGATAAACAGGGGGCTCCGGGAAAAAGCGCGGCGTCATCTGAAAAAGAATGCTCTCGTCCCAAGATTTTGGGACGAGAGCAAATCTGCTTCGTGGTGCCACCCAAATTCGGGACAGACTGCCCCCTTTGGCCTCCTGGTACGGGGAGGGAGCCGTGGGCGTTTCCGCCCCCGCTCCGCCGCTGTCCTTCTTCCATGCCTGCCGGAACGCTCTCAGCGGGTGCGCCCCTCTCTGTAAAGCCGGTTGACGGAATACTGCTGCGGCATCCGCGCGGTATGCGTGATTTCACGCAAAATCCGTATAAACTTTTTTTGAAGGACGTCAGGCGATGGGGCGGGTGGAGGGATTCACAATGCAGCGCCAGTCCAAATCGCCCCTGGCCAGACCCAGCACCAGCATTTCCGCCGTGGCGATGTTGCTGGCAAAGGGGATGTTGTTCTGGTCGCACAGACGGGAGATATAGGAGATGTCGCCGGCCATGTTTTCACTGCTGGGATCGTTGAAGAACAGAACCAGGTCGAATTCATTGTAGGCAATGCGGGCGCCGATCTGCTGGCTGCCTCCATGGGCATAGGACAAAAAGCAGTGGACCTTCAGACCCGTGGCATCTGCCACCATGTGTCCGGTGGTGTTGGTGGCATAGATATGGTGTTGGGAGAGGATCCCGGCATAGGCAGTACAAAACTGTACCATCAGATCCTTTTTATTGTCGTGAGACATGAGCGCAATGTTCAAGTAATACAGCTCCTTTCTTCTATTTGATCCGCAGCAGGGAGGCTTTGCCGCCCTGAATGCGTTTGGCAATATTTCGATAGGCTGCAGCGGCCATCTGTCCGTCCGCCAGCAGAAGCGGCACACCACGGTTCAGGCACAGGGGCAGGGCGTCATCCTCCGGAACCACGCCCAGCAGGGGCAGGCCTGCCTTGTCAATGGCGTCGTCAATGGTAGCGTGCATGTTGCGGAGCATCTTCTTCCGCACCCGGTTCACCACCAGGTGAAGCCTGCCGGCGGGAAAGCGGCTCAGCTCCATCACCGTGTGCTGGGCGTCCCGCAGGGAGGAGGCATCCGCCGTGGTGACCACCACGCAGCGATCTGCGCGGCAGGTGGCCAGCAGGAAGCCCGTACCCAGACCCGCCGGAGCATCCAGCAGGCAGTAGTCAAATCGCTTGCGGACCTCGCAGAGCAGATCCGCCATCTGGGTTTCGCTGACCGGGCGGCCCCGGATTCGGGCAGGGGCCGTCAACAAATACAGTCCTGGAATCTTGGCGTGTTCCACCACGGCGGAATCCAAATCACAGCGGCCCTGGGCCACATCTGAAAAGTCCATCAGGGCCCGATCGGAAAGGCCCAGCGCCAGATCCAGATTCCGCAGGCCGATATCACAGTCCAAACAAAGGACGCTCCGCCCGCTCAGGGCCAGAGCAGATCCAACGCCCGCCGTAAAGGAGGTCTTTCCGGTGCCGCCCTTTCCGGATACGACGGCAATGCATTGTCCCTGAGACGCCATGGGCGGACCTCCTGTTCCTCGTAAATTTGAAATGTGCGGGCGTGAAAATGGATGCATCTATTATAACGGATTCTTTTTGATTTTTGCAAATGCTCTGGGATATTTTTTGGGAGTTTCCTTTATTTTTTTCACAAAAACCAAGCGGTGGCGGACACTTGTCCCCGGTATGGCGTAATCCCGGGTTTCCTCCACGGCTCCGCCCAGAAGTTTCACCGCGTTTTTGGCGGCTGCAATCTCCTCATCGGAGTCCACGGACTTCATGGCCAGGAAGTATCCGCCAGGCTTTACCAGCGGCAGGCACAGCTCCGAGAGCATCTGCAGGTTTGCTACGGCCCGGGAGGTGACGATGTCAAAACTGCCCCGGTGTCCTGCGGCAAATTCTTCAGCCCGGCCATGCACACAGGTCACGTCACTGAGTTCCAAGTCGGCGCAGACCTCTTTGAGAAAGTCGATCCGCTTGTTGAGGGAGTCCAACAGTGTCAGGCGGATGGTGGGCTCTACAATCCGGAGGGGCAGGCCCGGAAAGCCAGCGCCGGTGCCTACATCTGCCACGGTTTTGTTCCGGAAATCCGCCGCTTTCAGCAGTGCGGCGCTGTCCAAAAAGTGGAGGGCAGCAATGTCCGCCGGATCCGTAATGGCGGTCAGGTTCATTACTTTGTTCTTCTCCACCAGCAGATCTGCATACCGGAGCAGGGCAGGAACACCGTCGGCAGGCAGGCCCAGGGTAGAAAGACCGCTGCGCAGGAGCTGTTCCATCAGTGCTGTTCCTTCAGCAGATCCCGGATCTCGGTCAGCAGGATCTCTTCCTTGGAGGGCTCAGGTGGTGCGGGAGGCGCCGCGGGGGCCTCTTCCTTTTTCCGATGCATCCGGTTGATGGTCTTGATCATGCAGAACACCGCAAAGGCAATGATAATAAAATCCAAAATGGTAGCCAGGAAGGTGCCGAAGTTCACGGACACAGCCGCGGTCTCCACCTCTCCGGCGGCATTAAGTACCGCTTCCTTCAAAACCCACTTCCACTGGCTGAAGTCCACGCCGCCTGTGAGCATGGAGACCAGGGGCATGATGATGTCGTTCACCAAAGAAGTGGAAATTTTACCGAAAGCGCCGCCGATAATCACGCCAACGGCCATGTCCATCACATTTCCGCGTGCGATAAACTGCTTAAACTCTGCAAAAAAGCCAGTATCTTTTGTCATACTTTGAATACCTCCTGTATTTTGTTGAGTGAAAAATACAAAATGCTATTAGTTTTCGGGAGAAATCCGGAGCTCCGGTTGGATCAGCCGGGCCAGCAGCACGGCAAACTGCGCACGGGTCAGGGGATTTTCGCCGTGAAAGGTGCCCGCTTCGTCGGTGCCGGTGATCACGCCCGCCTGATAGAGCCGCAGCACGTCGGAGCGGTCGGTGTCCGGTGGGGCGTCCTGGCGGAGGGCGGGGAGCATGTTTTCCGGGGCGATCAGGGACATGACCGCCGCCGCGTCATAACGGGTAGCTTTGTCCACCAGGCAGGTCGGCAGCGCTGAGTCCATGGCGCCCTCCAGGCTCCGGAGATACTGATCCGCACCCCAGTACCAAGCGTCCACACTGGCGCCGTCGCTCTGGGCGTAGGTGTTGATGCGGACCATGGGATCGTATTGCCCATACTCCGCCTCGCTGATGTGGTAGCGGAACATATAAAACAGGGGATCATAGCTGTTTCGTTTGTCTAAATCCGCCCGGAAACTTTTGACGTTGTCCACCTGAATGGTCATATAGGGATAGCCTTCGTCGGCATAGTTGCCGCCGATGGTGAGGATATAGTCGCCCTTGGGCAGCGTCTTGTCCTTCAGCCCGCTGTCATCTACGCGGGCAAAGCCCGCGGCGTCATAGGCGGTGCCATTGGATCGCGTGATGGTCACCTGGCCCGTACCCGCCGGAGCGGTGGGGGGATCCCCCTCGTTGCCCTGCAGCCTCCAGTGGAACCGGGCGGTCAGCACCTCCAGCTGGGCCACGGTCAGGGGCTCCTGGGGAGAAAAGGTGGTGTCCGTGGTGCCGTTCAGCACACCGGTTTCATAGCACAGCTTCAACGCTGACTCATACCAGGCACCCTTGGGCACATCGGAAAAGCCGGTATACGTCCGGACTGCGGGCAGATCCAGCTCCGCGGCTGCAGCGGGGAGGCAGAGGAGGAAGAGCAGCAGCACCGACAGGAACAGGGGAACCACTCGTTTCATAAACGATACCTCCGGTTCAGCAGGTACCCTTGCCGTAGGGCCTGCAAAATTTTTTCAGGACAACTTCCGTGCTTGAGAAAAGAAAAGCGTTTTTCGCCCAGATCTGCCGACGGGCCTGCCGCCGTTTTCAACGGCATGGCTGAATCCACTGCGCCCCAAGGTGTTCCAGAGGCAGACCGGAATGGAGACGATAAAAGCTGTCCAAATGAAGAAAGGGTGGGGTAAGGCAGCTTCTATCCGCCCCATTCGGTTCCAGTATTTGGAAAATATGCGGGATTTGGACAGTACGGCACCATCCAGACAAGATTCGGGGAATTTACTGCTTGGGTACCAGCTTGTCCTTTCCGCCCATGTAGGGGCGGAGCACCTCGGGAATCCGCACGGTGCCGTCGGCCTGGAGATTGTTCTCCAGGAAGGCAATGAGCATCCGGGGTGGCGCCACGCAGGTGTTGTTCAGTGTGTGGCACAGCTGCATCTTGCCGTTTTCGTCCTTGTAGCGGATGCGCAGGCGGCGGGCCTGGGCGTCGCCCAGGTTGGAGCAGGAGCAGACCTCAAAGAATTTCTGCTGGCGGGGAGACCAGGCCTCGATGTCGCAGGACTTGCACTTCAAATCGGCCAAATCACCGGAGCAGCACTCCAGCTGCCGGACGGGGATATCCATACTGCGGAACAGCTCTACAGACAGCCGCCACAGCCGCTCGTACCAGTCCTTGGATTCCTCAGGCTTGCAGACCACAATCATCTCCTGCTTTTCAAACTGGTGAATGCGGTAGATGCCGCGCTCCTCGATACCGTGGGCGCCCTTCTCCTTGCGGAAGCAGGGGGAGTAGGAGGTCAGGGTCTGGGGCAGGCTCTCCACCGGGAGAACCTGATCGATGAACCGGCCGATCATGGAGTGCTCGCTGGTGCCGATCAGATAGAGGTCCTCGCCCTCGATCTTGTACATCATGCCGTCCATATCCGTCTGGCTCATGACGCCCTCCACCACATTGCCGTGAATCATGAAGGGAGGAATGCAGTAGGTAAAGCCCTTGTCAATCATAAAGTCCCGGCCATAGGCCAGCACGGCCTCGTGGAGCCGGGCGATGTCGCCCAGCAGATAGTAAAAGCCGGATCCCGAAACCCGTCCGGCGGCGTCCAAATCGATGCCGTTGAAGGACTCCATAATTTCGGTGTGATAGGGAATTTCAAATTCCGCGGCTCTGGCCTCGCCAAAACGCTGGACCTCGACGTTGCAGGAGTCATCCGGGCCCAGAGGCACGGAATCGTCAATCATCTGGGGAATCACCAGCATCCGCTTGCGGAGCTCCTCCTCCAGCACGGTCTCCTGCTGCTCCAGCTCGGCCAGGCGATCCGCCTGTTTCTTGACCTGCTGCTTGACGGCTTCCGCTTCCGCCAGCTTGGAAGGATCCTTTTTTGCCTGTCCCATCAGCATGCCAATCTGTTTGGAAAGGCTGTTGCGGTTGGAGCGGAGCTGGTCGGCTTCGGCAATGGCAGCCCGGCGCTTGGTGTCCAGATCGATGACCTCGTCCACCAGAGGAAGTTTGAAATCCTGAAATTTTTTTTTAATGTTTTCTTTAACGGCCTCGGGATTTTCCCGGATAAACTTAATATCCAGCATGGTGTTTTAATCTCCTTATTTATATACTGGGGAGCTGCGCAGGCTGCACAGCAGAAGAGACTGCGTAATCGTAGGAAAAAGATGCGTGGGGGATGAGAAGGAACAGCAAGCAAGCGCGTTTTTGCCGCAGGCAGAAACAAGGGATGTGGAGCTTGCATTTATCAGGGGTCCCGAAAAATCCGAAGATTTTCGGGAAAGAGGAGCCGCAGCGGAACGAGCGCGTTTTTGCCGCAGGCGGAAACAAGGGATGTGGAGCTTGCGGCGACGATGTTTCACGTGAAACAGTTTCCCTTAGTCTGCGGGTTGGTTGAGAACCGCCTCCTTCAGCTGCTGGTACCGCAGAGAAGGTGCGGTGACGCCGGCATCTGCTGATGTAGGAAGCTGTCCTACCAAATTTTGATCCTCCATACTTTGGAGCGTAATGCGGCAGGCGTCGTAATCAGCAGCGGCATATTGCTGCTGCAGCGTGTACAGCGCCACCATGGCATCCGTTCCCTGTTGGGCGTCCAACGTATCATTTTGGGCTTGGGTCAGCTGCCCTTTCAATGCTTCCAGTTCGTCGTTGACCGCGGCAAGTTCCTCCTGAAGCTGAATGTTTTTATCCTGAGTGGCCTGAACTTCCTGCAGGGCGGAAACAGAATGCTGCAGCTCGCCAAGTGCTTGGGTATTGCTGCGCTGGTGCATGAAGAAGGACAGGGCCATCAACAAAAAGGCGGCGATGAAGAGAATCATAATATAGACAACGACGGGCTTTTTCCGGGAGGCAGGCTCCTGAACAGGCGCTTCCTCCGTCTCGCCGCTGCTGCGTTTTTCCAATTTCATAAGAAAACCCTTTCGGATCATGGCTTAAATTTTTATTTGCTCTGCAGAAGGGACAGGGCCTCCAACAGATCATTCAAGTCGTCGAGACCATAATACTCCAGTTCAATGCGGCCCTTTTTGCGGCCGGAAACAATTTTGACACCGCGGCCCAGCTTTGAGGACAACTCCTTTTGTGCCTCCGCGGCATAATCCACTCCTTTGGCCGCTGGCTTTTTGGGCTCTTTCTGATCAGCGGCCAGCTTCTTTGCCAGAGCCTCCGTTTGCCGGACTGAGAGACCGCCTGAGACAACGGCTCCAGCTGCGCTCTCCTGCAGATTGGGGGAGAGAGGAAGCAGGGCGCGGGCATGCCCGGCAGAGAGGGTTCCCGCCTCAACCAGCTTGCGGACAGCGGGCGTCAAACCCAGCAGCCGCAGCGCATTGGCCACGGCACTGCGGGACTTGCCCACCCGGGAGGCGGCTTCCTCCTGGGTCATATGGTAGTTGTCAATTAAGGATTGGTATCCGGCGGCTTCCTCCATGGGATTCAAATCCTCCCGCTGAAGGTTTTCAATCATGGCCAGCTCAGCCGCCTTGCGGTCATCCGCCTCCATTACAATGACGGGGACTTCCTGCAGCCCGGCAATCCGGGCCGCCCGCCAGCGGCGTTCGCCGGCAATAATCTGATAATAGCCGGAGGAGAGCTTTCGAACTGTCAAAGGCTGAATAATGCCGTGCTCCCGGATGGAGTCGGCCAGTTCGGCAAGGGATGCCTCGTCAAAGGATTTGCGGGGCTGGGAGGAGCAGCTCTCCACCTGGGAAATCGGCAGATACAGGCTGCCCGTGGTTTCTGTTTTCAATACATCGTCACCCAGCAGGGCTCCGAGACCCCGGCCCAAGCCGGAGGGTTTTTTGGACGCCATAGTAGAATCTCCTTTCAGGCGGATTGCTTTTTTAAAAACTCCGCGGCAAATGCGGTATACGCCTCCGCACCCCGGGAGGTACGGTCATAGGCAGTGATGGGCTTGCCGTGACTGGGGGCTTCGGACAAACGGACATTCCGCGGAATGACCGTTGCGTAGACCTTTCCGGGGAAGTAATGCTTTACTTCCTCGGCCACCTGAAGCGCCAGATTGGTGCGTCCGTCGAACATGGTCAGCAAAACACCCTCCAAAGCCAACTGTGGATTTAGGGAGCGGCGGACAATGCGCACGGTATTCATCAGGTCGGAGAGACCCTCCAGCGCGAAATACTCTCCCTGTACCGGCACCAGGATGGAGTCGGCGGCACACAGGGCGTTGAGCGTCAGCAGCTCCAGAGAGGGCGGGCAGTCAATCAAAATGAAGTCATACTGCGCCTCTACCTGCAGCAGCGCGTCTTTCAGGAGAAACTCCCGACGATCCATGCCAATCAGCTCAATACCGGCCCCTGCCAACGCCTTGTTGGAGGGAAGTACATCCCCGTATTTGGTATGTACCAGAGCGTCAGCCGTGGGCATCTCGCTAACGAGAACCTCATAGACCCCCTTGGAGACAGTTTTGTCTACACCCATACCAGAGGTAGAGTTGGCCTGGGGGTCAAAGTCACACAGGAGAATCCGGCAGCCAGCCTCTGTCAAGGCGGCGGCTAGGTTCACACAGGTGGTGGTCTTTCCGACACCGCCTTTCTGGTTGACAATTGCGATGGTTTTTGCCAAAAGGGCACCTACTTTCTACCAGGAAATATCCCAACACAGATATGCATTTTACATACGAATTCATTATAGCAAGGCGCCGGTGCAGTTGCAAGGAAAAAGAGAAAAAAACGAGAAGAAGCTGACCTGATTTTGATGAAGCATGGGGGAAGGGCAAAATTTCGGAAAAACAGAAGCTGAAAGGAGCCCTAAATAAAATATTCCGGAAAACCAAGGGGTTTTCCGGAATAAAAAATGCAGGGAACAGTGGAATTTGAAAGAAAAAGCCGCAGAGGCAGACGGCAAGAGGAGGGCATGACGCAGTATTGTTTCACGTGAAACAAGCAGGGCGGCCGTCAGGCCAGCAGATAGCCGAAGCAGGGCGGCAGGGGAAGGGAGAGGATACCGTTTACGACCGGGAAGACCTGCCCGGTCAAAAGATCCCTGGCGGCAGCTTCGGGCCAGGGCAGTTCCAGGGTCCGGGCCTCTGTTCCGGCGTTCACGGCGGTGACTGTGCGCTCTTCCTCCGTCTCCCGGGCAAAAATCAAAATAGGACCGGCTGTATTCAAATAGCGAATGCCGCCCCGCTGAAGAGAAGGGCGTTCCCGCCGCAAACAGCCCAGAGAGCGGAACCAAGGCAGCAGGTCATGAGATCCAGTACCCCAGGGATAGGTGCCCCGGTTCAGGGGATCCTCAAACCCCTCCATCCCCACCTCGTCACCGTAATAGACCGTGGGGGAGCCCGGGAAGGAAAAAAGCACAAGAGCCGCCAGCTTCAGCCGGGCAACACCTCGCTGCCGCTGATCAGGAGAGAGGCGGTAGGCGGCCCGGCCTTCCTTGGATTCCGGCACATGATCCGTGCCCAGCACCGTCAGGATACGGGGTGTATCATGAGTGCCCAGAAAATTCATGGCAGAGAAATAAGCGGCGGGGGGATAATTTTCCCGCAGTGTTTCCATGGCCTCCCGGAAGAGGTTTGCATCGCCGCCCTGGAGATAGGCCAGCAGGGCGGAGCGGAAGGGGTAGTTCATCACCCCGTGGAGTTCGCTGCCCAGGAGATACCGCCGCCGGAGGGAATAGGCAATTTTGCTGCTGGCATCTTCCCAGACCTCCCCGATGAGAAGGGATCCGGGCTTGGTCTCCTCCATGGCGGTGCGGATCTTCGCAATAAACCAGTCCGGCAGCTCATCCGCCACGTCCAGACGCCAGCCGTCAGCCCCGGCCCGAAGCCAATGGCGGATAACGGAATCCGGACCGTCCACCATATACGTCACATAGCCGGGGCAGTCCTCTCGGACGGCGGGAAGCGTGCGGATCCCCCACCAGGCGTCATAATCTTCCGGCCAGGGGTGAAAGCTGTACCAATCGTAATAAGGGGAATTTTGACTCTGGGCAGCGCCCACGGTGGGGTAAAACCCATCGGCATTAAAATAGAGGCTTTGAGATCCGGTATGATTAAACACACCGTCCAGAATGATCCGCATTCCAAGACAGTGGGCCTGTTCGCACAGGGCGCGGAAGTCCTCTTCAGTCCCCAGCATGGGGTCAATATGGCGGTAATCCGCGGTGTTGTACCGGTGGTTGGAGGCAGACTCAAAAATGGGGTTTAGATACAGTGTAGTGACACCCAGCTTCGCCAGATAAGGAAGCTTGGATGCAATCCCAGGCAGGGTTCCGCCAAAAAAGTCCCGGCTGCGGATCTCGCCGTCTTCGTCCGGGCGCCATTCCGGCAGATCAGACCAGCGGCTGTGCAGCCACCGGTTTCCGACCAATCCCCCCGGTTTTGCAGCGTCCGTAGCCAGACGACAAAAACGGTCTGGAAAAATTTGGTATGTCACGCCAGGACCGAACCAGTCTGGTACGGCGCTTTCCCGATAAACTGTCAGCTGCCAGTCCGCGGTCAAGCCGTCGCTGCGGTAACCGGTTTTGTCCAGATCGCAGCCGGTGCCGTCATCCCGCCAGAAGCGGAAGTGATACCACACCAGCTCAGGATCCGCAGGGGCCGTGAGGACAAGGGAAAAGCGCACCCGCTCTGCCTCCGGGCCATCACAGAAAAGCGCATGCTCCTCCCACCGGTCTGAAAATTCATGATGCAGCACCAGGGCGCAGTGGGAAAACCCCTCTGAGGACAGAGGGCGGCAGTGGAACACAATGGATTGCCCACAGGGGACAGCGCCGAAGGGGGACTTGCAGACGCTGCAGCGGGGGTCAAAAACAAAGGGCTCACTCATGAAAAGGCTCCTCAATCCGAGATAAGCGCAGGGGCCGGATGTGCTCCGGCCGCTGGGACGCCTGTGTTATCGCAGCAGCTGATTTTCACCGATGATGGAGGTTCCGATCTCGTCGGCGGTGAAATAGGCGTTCAGAATGCTCACTGCCGTGTTGGCCAGGGCAGCGCCGGAGCCGCCCTCCTCAATCAGGATAGAGATGGCGATTTCCGGATCCTCATACGGGGCGAAGCAGACAAAAACGCCGGTGTTCTTGGTTTTGGCGTTAATCTGGGCGGTACCGGTTTTGGCGCCGGCCTTCACTACGCAGTTTTTGAAATAGGAGGAGAGACTGCCGGTGGTTGTCAGGGCAAGCATGCCCTCCTTCACCGCCTCCAGATTTGCGTCGGAAATATCAAGGGTATTCAGGGGCTCCGTGTTTCCGACGGCCAAAACAGCGGTGTTGTCATAAGATTTCACCGCTTTGAGCAAATGGGCCTGGCAATGCTTGCCGCCGGAGACCAGGGTGGCAATGTAGTTGGACAGCTGCAGCGGTGTGAAAAGGTAGGAGGCCTGCCCGAAAGCGGCCCAGGGGGCCAGGTTCTCGCCTACCTTGTTTTCCACCAGGTTGCCGGCCCGGTCACCAATTTCAATCCCGGTGCTCTCACCCAGGCCGAACGCGCTTGCGTATTCGTTTAAAGTGTCCATTCCCAGCCGGTAGCCCATCTCGGCAAAGAAATAGTTGCAGGAGACGGTGATAGCCTGAGAGACGTTGATTTTTCCGTGATTGCCGTGGGTGGAGTTGTAAAGCCAGCAGTTGGCGTAACTGGAGGGCGCACCGGGGTAGGTCCAGTGGCCCTTGGTGGCAAGCTTCTGGTAGGGAGTGATGACGCTCTCCTGCAGGGCGGCAATGGCAGTCAGAGGCTTGAAGGTGGAGCCAGGGGCATAGGTGCCCTGTGTGGCCCGGTTCCACAAGGGGTTGCCGGGATTCAGCTCCAAATTGGACAGGCTGCTGTAGTCCTGCAGGTAGGTGGCCAGATGGAAGGTGGGGTAGGAGGCCAAGGCCAGTACCTCGCCGGTGCCAACCGCCGTCACCACGGCGCTGGCGCCCCGGGTGGTCTTGCCATCCTCCTTATTCATCCTGGAGACTGTTTCTGCCAAGGCGTCCTCCACCGCCGCCTGGAGGGACAGATCAATGGTCAGCTCCACGGTGCTGCCGGGCTTTGGAACCTCATAATAATACTCGCCGGTAATCTTGCCGTCACTGTTGGCAGAGACAATCCGGGTGCCGTTTGTTCCCTTCAGATACTCCTCGAAGGCCAGCTCCACGCCGCCCTTGCCAACCCAGTCGTCCAGGCTGTATTTGCCGGGCAGCTCCTCCACCTCGGACATATCGCTGATTTTCCCCATAGGGCCCAGAATATGCGCGGCATAGTCCGTCTTATACTCCCGGACAGAGGCGGTGGTGATTTTGGCCCCCGCATAACCACCGTCATTGAGAAGAGAGATCATCGTTGCGTCGATGTCCTCCGCCAGCACATAAGCGGTGGTGTGGATCAAGTTCCGAATAGCCAGCTCATACCGCACGCCCAGCACCAGGCGGGCTTGGCGGGGGGAAAAGTCGGCTGGAATTTCATAGGTTTCCCGCATGGTATCCAGAAGCGTGTCGGCATCCAGATCCAGATTGGACAGCAGCTCGGCGGTAACATTTTCCGCTTTGACGTTCGTAGACATCAACTTCATCTCCTTCTGAAGGAAGGTGGCAAAGCGGCTGCGCTGGGTAGAGTCCGTCGGGAGCTGATCCAATGTGTAGAAAAAGGGGGCCGTTGTAGAAATGGGGAGGTTGTCCGTCCAGGCGACGCCCTGGACTTCACACAGCTCCAGCAGGCGCAGAATGGCCTGGTTTTCATCGACCTCATCTCCCAGCAGGCTGGCGTCAAAGGTCAGATTATAGGAGGAGCGGCTGGACACCAGCGCCCGGCCGTTTCGATCCGTGATGCCCCCCCGGGAGGCCTCCACCTTCTCTTCCTGGGTAATCGTGCGGATGGACTTTTCCAGATAGTCCTGGTGCCGGTTCACCTGGGTGTCGAATAGGACGCCGATATAGACCGCCAGCACTGCCAGCAAAAAACCTGCCAGCACGTATAGGCGGAGATTGCTTTTTTCTCTGTGTTCCATGGGTTCTCCTTATCAGTCGTCCAGATGGGTCCGGCGAAACACCGCCTGGAACAGCAGGGTTACCGGGAGGACCAGCGGCGCGGTGACGCAAAACTCCCGTACCAGCACCCATCCGCCGGCCGCCCAGGCACCTTTGCCGGAGGCCCACAGCACCAGACAGTGGAACCCGTCTGTCAGCAAAAAGGCCAGGGCGGAGGAGGCCAGGGAGCAGACAAATCCCGCAGACAACAGACCCTGGGAAATCAGGGAGGCGCACAACCCCACCACCGGGAAGATCAGCGTATAGAAGCAGGGGAGGGGGCCGGGCAGCAGCAGATCGCAAAAGACGCCCAGGACCAGTGTGTAAATGGTGCCGGGGACTGGCCCCTCATAGGAGGCCACGACCGCTGCCACCACCGGATAGACAAACGGGATGACGCCCCAGAGGGACAAGCGCTGCAGCAAAAAGCTCTGAACAAACGAACACAGTGCCGTGGCAGCAAAATACAGGGTCCATTTAAAAATCGTTTCATTTCTGCTCCGCACCGGCGGGACCTCCTTTCCGGATGAGGAAAAGCGGCAAAGCCGCCAATTGAACAGGGCCCATCAGGACACCAGTTCAAAGGACTTGATGATAAAGACCTCCGTCAGCTGGTCAAAGTCCACCCGGGGCGCCAGAACCGCATAGGCCGCGGCGCCGGAGTCGTCCTTCTGCACCTCCTCGATGGTGCCGATGACAAGGCCGGAGGGGTAATAGCCGCCAAGCCCGGAGGTGACCACCAGATCTCCGCTCAGCAGCTGGCTGTCCGCGGGCAGATAGTCCAGGCGCAGGCGGTTCTCCCCCATCAGGGAGAAGTCACCGTTGGCAAGGCCCAGGTCCCGGGTGCGAAATACCTGGGCACCCAGAGAGGTGTCTGTGTCCACAATGGTCAGCACCGTACACCAGTTATAGCCCACCTCGCTGATTACGCCAACCAGAGCGCCGGTCTCATCGATGACGCAGTCCTGCACTTCAACTCCATGGGCGGTGCCGCGATCCAGAGTCAGGGAGGAGGTCCAGTTGGTCACGGTGTGCTCCGTGATGGTGGCGGCTTCAAAGTCGCTCAAATCCTGCCGTTCGTCCCGCAGATTCAAAAGCCCCTTGAGCCGGGAGTTCTCTTCGCTGTCCAGCCGGGCCTGGCGGATTTCCGCCTCCATCTCCGCAATCTGCTTGCGCAGGGCGGCATTCTCCTCCTTCAGGGAGAGGTTGTCCTGGTAATAGTTCTGCTTGTCGTTGAACCAGGTGGCAATGGAGGTATAGGCCGAACGAAACGGGGATGCAAGAATCCCCGTTAAATTGGCCAGGGGAGAGGAGGTGTTGCTGAAAACGGACATGACGGCCATCACCACGGCGATGACCGCCGCGGCAAACAGGACCCAAAGTCCGTGATGTTTCAGGAAATTCTTCAAAGAACCGACTCCTTTTGAACCGAAGCAGGAAAATCTGAATCATGGATGGGAAGAACACCGGCCGCCTTTGCGGCGGGGATAACGCATTTACAGCAAATGGACGCCGAACTGGGCCAGCATCCGGGACAGGCGCAGCACCGGCAGACCCATGACGTTGAAGAAGTCGCCGTCCAGCTTTTCCACCAGCAGCGCACCCTTTCCCTGAACGCCGTAAGCCCCGGCCTTATCCATGGGCTCCCCGGTGGCAATATAGCTGCGCAGCTCCGCCTCGGAGGCGGAGCGGAAGTAGACCTCGGTGGATTCGCTTTCTGTCAGCACGCGCAGCCCCTGCCGCACCGTCACGCCGGTGCAGACGGTATGATGCCGACCCTGAAGGGCCGTCAGCATCCGCAGAGCCTCTTCTTCATCCGCCGGCTTGCCCAGGCGCTGGTCATCCAGAAACACCATGGTGTCGGCGGTAATGACAATTTCAGCGGGCGTACAGAGCTTTGCGGCTGCATCCGCCTTTTCCCGGGAGATATATTCCACGATCTCCCGGGGAGAGAGACCGGCGGGATAGGATTCCTCCGTCTCCGGCACCCGGATGTCAAAGTCCGTAATGCCGATGCGGACAAGCAGCTCCTGCCTGCGGGGGGAGCCGGAGGCCAATACGATGTGTTCCATATGGGGAAGGCCCTTCTTTCATCTGATTCTGCCGCCTGCGGCGGAAAGCGTTTATTTCCCGGTGGAGCCGAAGCCGCCCCGGTCTGGGCTGTCCAGGTGCTCTACCCGGGTAAACGTCAGCTGGGGCTGGTTTCGTACAATACGGAACTGGCAGATGCGGGCGTTCTGCTCGATGGTCACGTCCCGGGTGGCGTAGACAGGCATATACCACTGGTCTCCATCCCCCCGGTAGGTGTAGTCCACCACGCCCATGGAGTTGGTCTGCAGAATACCGTAGTTTTTAAATGTGGAGCTGCGGGGCACGATGTGGGCCTCATAGCCCTCCGGCAGGGCAATGGCAACCCCAAGAGGGATCAGCCGAAATTCACCGGCCTTCAGCGTGACCGCTTCCGCCGCATGGAGATCAATCCAATCGGATTTGCCTGCCACATAGCACAGCTCATCCACTGCGTCTGTATAATATTTTACCTGAATTTCTTCCATATAAAACCTCTAAATAAATACCATTAGTATAAAAATGAACAAAAAATACAAAAGGGAATTGTTATTCCACGCCCCGATCATAAAGACCCCGGGTAAATTCTCCGGTTGCCGGCGCACCGGCGTGGTAAAGCGCCAGGACCTGCGCACACGTTTCCGGGGATTCCGTGGTAAACCGCAGGCGGGCGAAGGAGAGACCCAGCTGCCGGTAGTCCGGCCGGTCGGCCAGCCACAGCACCCGGCTGTTTTCCACTTCCGTCCGGTGTCCGAACAGGGGCAGCAGGGGGAAGGCGGCGTCGGTGCGGTCCCGCAGGACATGGGTCTGCTTTCCGCAGGGGCCGTTTTCAGGCACTGCCGGACCGGCCCGATCGCAGGAACAGCCGTCATGGTTCTGCACCAGGCAGTTCTCCGTGATCATCAGGGGCAGGCGCCCATAGATGATTGCCTCCGCGGGCAGGCACTTCTGCAAATCCCGGATTTGGGCAAAGCGCAGCTCAAAGGACACGCAGGCAGAGCTTAGCCCCTTTTCCCGCAGGTAGGCCAGGGAACGACTGTTGAATACATTCAGGCCGAAATCACCGTAGAGCTGGAGGCCGCTGTCCCGCGCCAGAGAGAAGTGGCCGATATTGCCCAGCAAAAGCCCCGTGACGCCCAGCTTCCGAACGTGCCGGATTTGCCGGATCAGATTCACCTCATCCCGGTCCCGCCAGACTCTGGGCAGTACGGCACACCATTCTGTATCCCCGGAGGGCAAAGTCGGACATCCGGAAAGCTGTTCCAGAGGGACATAGATCCGGGCGGGGCACTGGCGGAGGAGCGGGGGAGTAATCTGCTCAAGGGATGCCACGGAAACCGTAAACTGCGGCGCCGCGGCGGAGCAGTCCGCATCCGACAGGGGCGGCACCGGAAGCATGCGGCGGGGAGGAACGGCGGTACGGACGGCGGAGAGGGCGGCCAGCGCATCCCGCCGCAGGGCGTTGACGGCGCTGGCAGGCAGAGAGAGCCCGTCATCCAGCGTCACGGTGACGGCCTCACAGCGGTAAGCGGTTCCGCCGGTTTTCTGCAGGCGGAGCTCCAGCTCCGCCGCCGTTAGGGGACGGTTTCGGGCAGCCTCCGGAATGGGGCCGGAGACGGTGACGGAGCGGCCGAAGTCATCGGATGCCGTCAGCGTGCAGGGGAGCCCGCACCGAATGACACAGGAAAAGCGCACGGGAACCGTGCGTAAATTGCCGGCCTCATAGGCGCGGCGGGCCTTATCGAACAGGTCCTTCGGCTCCGGCGCGCTCTCCGGGCGGGTGCCGAACATGCCCGTACCGTGGGTCCCGCGCCAATACCAGTCCGTAAAGCCGTCCCGGGAAAAGGCCTGCTCCAGCTCGGCGGCCTCGCCGGCGGTGGGGCCGCGGTTTTCCGCCAGCAGCCGGGCGTAAATCCGGGTGACCACGGCCACATACTCCGGCCGCTTCATCCGTCCTTCCAGCTTCAGGCAGTCCACGCCCATGTCCGCCATTTCCTGCAGATTGCCTGCCAGGCAGCTGTCCTTTAAGCTCAGGGGAAAGCTGTTTTTGGCAGGCGCGTCAAAGCCGTAGGGCAGCCGGCAGGGCTGGGCGCACCGGCCGCGGTTGCCGGAGCGGCCGCCCACCATGGCGCTCATGGCACACTGGCCCGAGTAGCACATACAAAGGGCGCCGTGGGTAAAAATCTCCACCTCTGCGGGGCAGGCTCTGCAGATTTCCGCGGTGTCCTCTGCGGAGCACTCCCGGGCGATGACCACCCGCTCGCACCCGTCTGCGGCCAACTCCCGGGCGCCACCGGAGGTGAACACGCTCATCTGAGTGCTGGCGTGAAGCGGCTGATCCGGCAGGACCTTGCGCATCAGATCAAAAAGACCCCAGTCCTGCACCAAAATGGCGTCCACGCCCATTTCGCAGGCCGCGGCGGCGGTTTCCAGCGCCTTGGGCAGCTCCCGGTCCGTCACCAGGGTATTCAGGGTCAGAAAGACCCGCACGCCCCTCTCGTGGCAGTATGTCAGGGCAGCGGCAAAGTCCTCGTCCGAAAAGTTTTTGGCGCTGCGGCGGGCGTTGAACTCACCCCAGCCCAGATAGACCGCATCCGCCCCGTTCTGCACGGCGGCACGCAGCGCCTCCGGGGAGCCGGCGGGAGAGAGAAGCTCCGGCTTCATCACTTGCCCCGGCTGTCCAGCCGCTGCTGCAGGCGGAAGACCTCCCGCTTCAGCTCGCTGACTTCACTCTGGGCCTTACCCGCCTCGTCCAGATATCCCTTGATTTGGCTTCGCAGCTGCTCCGCCGCGGCCTGGGCCTTGAACAGCTCGTCGGTAATGTTGGCGGCGGTCAGGACAGCGGCGTCCGTACGGCCTACCTTGGTGCCGCCCAGTACCTCTTCCATCTTCTCGCTGACATAGGAGCCGACTTTCTGCATATAGGCTGCGGACTCCTCCGCCACAAAGGTATACTCCTCTCCGCAGATGCTCACGACCACACGGTTTGCCATAAAAAAGGCCTCCTCTTTGGTGATTTCCGGCGGCAGGGCAAATGCCGCCTATTATCATAGCGTACAGTATACCATACTGCGCAAACCAGTGCCAGAAGAAAACGGGAGGTTTTAAAAAAATTCACAAAATACAGCGGCGTTTTTTAAGAAACGTTCCTCTGCCTAATGCCATCCGGAGGAAAAGATGCCCGTGCCATTTTGCTATGCAAAAGCATAGCAAAATGGCCATGTGCCGTCTACGGCGGCGCGCCCGAAATTTCAGCGCGTGGGCCGTGGGACGGCCCACATGTGTGAAACTTCATGCGCCATGGCGTGCACCACGATAACAGGCAAAGCGGATGGCGCGTGAAGTTTTATGCCGGGTCTTGTTCTGCCGGGGAATTTCGTGTAGAATAATAGCGACCGTATACGAGAAAAGGAGGGTGTCCGATGGCAAGCGTACTGGTATACTCCGGGGACGAGAGCGTTACCGTCACCGCTCAGGCGGCAAAGCGGCTGCTGGAGCGGGGCGACGGGGACGCGGCGCTTTTGTATCTGGCACTTCTCCGGCACCACGGCACCGTACAGCCCCGGTCCCTGGCCGGGGAACTTCGGTGGGAGCGGCTGCGGATTGAGGAGGCGGAGAAAACCCTTCGGGAGCTGGGGCTTCTGGCCCCGGCGGCTGCGGAGGTGCCTCCGGCCCCGGCGGATGATCGGCCTGCCTATCAGCGCGCCGATGTAGCGGACCGGCTGGAGAAAAGCGCAGATTTCCGCAGCTTGACCGCCGAAGTGGAGCGGAAGCTGGGCAAGCGCCTCACCACGCCGGACATTGGGATTCTCTTGGGCCTGAACGACTATCTGGGCCTGCCCGCCGACGTGATCTATCTTCTGGTGTGCCATTGCGCGGAGCGGGTGCAGCGGCGGTACGGCGAGGGCCGCCGCCCCGGTATGAAGCAGATTGAGAAGGAGGGCTATGCTTGGGCCCGGATGGGGATCGACACCCAGGCGGAGGCCGCGGCGTACTTAAAGAGATATGCGGAGCGGCAGGGGATGCTGCCCCGGTACATGTATGCCCTGCAGCTGGGGGACCGGATGCCCGCCCCATCGGAGGAGAAGTATTTGGCCGCCTGGCAGGAGATGGGCTTTTCTCCGGAGGCGGTGGCCCTGGCCTATGACAAGACCGTGCTGAAGTGCCATGAGCTGAAGTGGGCCTATTGCAATGGAATTTTGAAGCGCTGGCACGAGGCGGGCCTTCACACGCCGGAGGAAATTCAGGCGGGGGACCGACCGGCCGGAAGCCGCCAGACAGCGCCGCCTGCCAAGGAGACCGAGGGTGTGGCCTGGATGAAGAAGTACATCGAACAGCGAAACAAGGGGGTGTGATCGGATGGCCTATGACGGGAAAATCCTGCGCCGGGCGCTGCAGAAATTTGAGGAGGACAAACGGGAGCGGGAGGCCGCCTTCCAGTCCCGGCAGGAAACAATCTATCGCCGCCAGCCCCGGCTGCGCCAGATCGACGCGGAGCTGACATCCACCGTCAGCCGCATCATTGCCTCCGCCCTGCGGCGGGGGACGGATCCATTGCCGGCGGTGGAGGTTTTGCGGGATGAAAACCTGAACCTGCAGGCGGAGAAAAAGGCCCTGCTGGAGAGAATGGGGCTGCAGGAGGACTGTTTGGAGGAAAGACCCGCCTGCCCTCTCTGCGGAGATACAGGATACCGCAACGGACAGGTGTGCCGGTGCCTGCGGCAGTATTACGCCCGGGAGCAGAAGAAGGAGCTCTCCCAAATGCTGGATTTGGGCGGCCAGAGCTTTGAAACGTTTTCCCTGAACTGGTATTCAGAGGAATACAATCCCACCCTTGGAATTTCCGCCAGGGAGAATATGGAATGGGTCTACCATCAGTGCCGCCGCTATGCGGACAATTTCACACCCGGCGGCGGGAATCTGCTGCTGACTGGGGAACCGGGTCTGGGCAAGACCTTTCTCTCTGCCGCGATTGCCCGGGAAGTCAGCGACCAGGGATTTTCTGTGGTGTACGACACAGCCACCCGCATCTTTCAGCGGTTTGAGGATCAAAAGTTTGGCAGGGAGGAGCGGGACGAGGCGGACATCAGCCGGATCCTCTCCTGTGATCTGCTGATTCTGGACGATTTGGGGACGGAGATGACCACCGCCTTTGTCCAGAGTGCCCTGTATCAGATTATCAGCACCCGCCTGATGGAACGGCGGGCCACGATTCTCAGCACGAACCTGAAAATCGATGAACGAAACAACGAAATTGCCCGGCGCTATACGCCGCAGATTGCCTCACGGATTGAAGGAGAGTATCAGATCCTTCCGTTTTTTGGGGAGGACATCCGTAAACTGAAAAAGGAACGGCAATGATAAAAGCCGGGCTGCAAAGACGCAGCCCGGCTTTCTTTCCCGCCGGTGCATGAATGCAAGGGAAACAAATTCTGCCGGCAAGGACGGCCATGTCCGCAGATATAAAAGGGAGTTTTCAAATTTTTATAAGGGGAAACAAAAAATTGTACAAATGTATAGTACATAAGTGAACTAAATGATATAATTATGATATAAAAACGGGTTGCTGGGTACTTGTTCAGAATTTGTGTCAGTTAAGAAAGGGAACCACGGAAAAAGGAGGAGAGATCGGGCCCCGTCTGTTTGCCGATGTGCCAACACATGCTGCCGAACACTGGGGCGCGGACTGATAAAAGCGATTGGTACCATAGGAAATACAGGTGTGTTGAAAAACAGCGGTATGTTACAAGATCTTTTTTTCAATATCCGCACGATGGTTCCGGGACACTGACTGCGTATCATTGTACCCTGTATTTAAGCGAAGGCAGAGCAAAAGAAGGTGTGCAGTCAAAAGCACAGAAGATATCCGGCTGTCCCGGAAAAACAGAAAACGCCGGTATAACAAAACACTGCGGACCGCCATCATCACAGCAAAATGGGTTTAGAGGAGAGGTTCTGAAAATAGCAGAAAAGAGGGCCAAATCATGATACGATATCGTTCCATTCAGAAACGGGTCCTGTTGGAAGAAACAGGTCCATATACCGCCTATGGCCTCCTTGCAGAAGAATACGCGGATGACAGTTGGAGGGCCATCGCCGTTGTCCCGGATATTTCGTGTGACAAGGCGTTTGTCGCTCAGCTTGCAGAAAAGTGTACGCGCGGACAGCTGAGCCCGATTCAGATGCTGGACGTGGTCACAGATGCCCTATCCTGACAGCTGAAGAAGCCGGCACCCTGCGGCGTCCGCTTTTTATCAGCTTGTTGTCTTCAACTGAAGACAGAGGGAAGCCATTCGGACATCCATGGGAAGATGCATACCAGCGTTAAAACAATCAGCAGGGCGATTAAAAAGGGACAGCAGACCTGGCGATCTTTCAACTGGGCGCTCACCAATGACACTTGCCGCGAACAAACAGCAGCCCACTGGCGGCGTAATTGCGCCGATGGTGAGGTTTGCCACCAGGATGACGCCGAACTGCAGGGCGGAAAAGCCGAAGCTGGCTGCCACGGGAAGCAGTAGGGGGAGAGAATCATAATGGCGGCAGAGGCCTCCATGACACAGCCGACAATTAACAAAAAGAGATTGATCAACAGCATAACGGTTATCTTGTTGGCACCGAGGCCGGTGATAAATTGCGTCAGCGTCTGCGCCGAATCCGCCCGCAAAAAAGCGCGGGGAAGCGCCTATCGATGCAGAAAAGAGGGCTGACTTTCTTGCCGCCGCACAGCACAAACCGGCGGCTCCGTGAGCCGCGGGACGTTTCCTGTGCAGGTTTCAAGCAAAAATCAGCCAATGAACATGGTTTCACCTCTTTGTTATTAAAAACTAAGACTGATGATAGCAGGGAATCCGGGAAAAGCAAGAGGACAAAAAGCGCAGCCGTATATACGGCTGCGCTTTTCTCCTACATTTCAAACAGAGCCTTCTGCAGACTCCCCCGGCAGGATAACAATCGGCGTTTCCGGTAAGGAATCCGGTACAGAGGGTGTGGTTTCCGGCGGTGCTTCCACCGGGGGCTCCGTGCCCGATTCCGCCGGAATTTCTGTGGTGCCGGAGGCCGGGGCATCCGGTACGGTCACCGCGGGCAGAGCGGGACCCTTCAGGATGACCTTGTCCCGGACCTTGTAGTCGCTGGTGGCCTCATAGGTGCTGGAGATCAGATTCCCGTCTCCATCATACAGATTGCGGTAGGTCTTGTACTTATAGCCGGTATAGGGCGTTACCTTGACCTCCTGCGTACCGGGAGCCAGTGTGGGATCCTCCTGCTCCACCACCTTGAAGGGTGTTGTAGAGAGCTTTTCGTTGGTCATTTTCACGGTGGTGTCATCCACTTTGGTGCCCAGGAGCTTCATGGTGAGATAGCCCTTGGAGTAGGTGGCCACGATTTTGATGGGATAGTCCGTGTCGTTTGTGAACTTATAGTCCGGCCCGCCCCAGGAGACGGTGGCGTCCATGCCGGGGGTGATGTAGGAGGGGACATAGCGGTGGGCGTACCGCTCCGTGATCTCCAGGTTGGCCCGCAGACAGGCCAGATACAGCGTGGAAGAGGGCTGGCAGACGCCGCCGCCAATCTCGTCCACAGTCTCCCCCTGGACATAGGCAGGGGCTGCCTGATATCCCTTGGCGGCGGTGCGCTGGCCGGTAGTGCCGTTGTAGGAAAAGACGTCTCCGCTGTTCAGCACGGTGCCGTTGACTGCGGAGGAGGCCAGCTTTACATTGGAGATGCGGGCGGCGGTGCCGCCCACCTTGGTGGTGCATTCACCCAGCACGTCCCGGAAGAGAACGCCCTTCAGCTTTTCCGCCGTGACAGTGGGGTACTCTATGGTGGCGTCAAGCCTGATGGTCTCTCCCGGCGCCGCGGCGTCCAGCAGCTGCTGGGCGGCATCCACGTCAAACTCCGCGCCCATCTGCTCCGGGATGATGGTGCCGGTGGCGGCATCGTAGCCGGCATTCTTCATCTCGCCGGACACCTCGTCGTAAATCTCCTGGGCGGTGAGCGGCTTGGCAGGAACATCGGTGGTGGGGCAGTCCATGTGGAAGGGATAGCCACCCTCTGCCAGCCGCGCCTGGATGGAATCCGCCAGAACGCCGGGGTCAATGAGATAGCCGTCCTGGGCGACTGTCACAGAAATGCCGTCCTCCGTCAGTGCATAGGAGGTATCAATAGCGGCCCGGGAATATTTTTCTGCCAGTTCCGGCGCCAAGGCGGAGAGCTGGGGGGCGGTATTCACTGTCCAGACGCCGCCCTTGCCCAAAAGACACTCCAGATACCGCCAGCCAGTCTGGAAAAAGTTTTTCTCGTGGCAGTAATCATAGGCCCGCTGGGCGGTGCGGGCCGCGTCAACCGTCACGCCGCCGAGATCCGCATAGGACAACTCAAACGGATCGCACACCAGCATCTGGGTGTCTTCCGTTTCAGTCAGATACAGAGTGAAGGTCTGGTCAAGGTCGGTGGAATCCCTTCCGGTGAACAGCGCCTCAATTTCCTCCACGGTCATCCCGCCCACCGGTGTCATCTCCACCCGCATCCCGGGGAAGGTGGTATGTAGATCGGCAGCATAGGCACAAAGAGCAAGGTATGCCGCCAACACCACGATTACAATTCCTGCAATGATCACAAGCGGCTTTTTACCGCCTGCTTTCAGCCTCTTCGGCGCCATGGTTTCATTCGCTGTCTGTTCCATGAAGCCCTCCTGTTGTTACGAAATCTATGGGGACAAGCCGTGTATACACAGCTTATGCTACTAAGTACACATTTTAGCACAACATTCCCAAAAAAGAGATTACAATCCCGTAACAACAAAGCATCAGGCCTCTTTGGCAGGGGGTGCCCGCCGCTGCTTTGGAATGCGGATAGTCAAAAGAATGGCGTCCTCCGTCTCCTCCCGACCGCTGACTGCATCCACGCCCGCATCCCGAATCAGCCGCAGGCCCCGGTCCACACTGTTCAAAAACAGCCGCACGTCTTTGATGATGTAGGTCCGCCTTCCGGCGGGAAGTGTGGATTGAAGGGCGGCCAGCCGCCGCTCCACGTATGCCTCCGCCTGGGCAACGCTGAGATGGGCCGCGGCAATATGCCGGGCGGCGGAAAGCCGCTCGCTCTCCTCTTCCAAACGGAGCAGGCAACGGGCGTGGCGCTCGGAAAGCCCTTCCTGCGTCAGCAGCGCCCGGCAGGCCGGGGAGAGGCGCAGCAGCCGCAATTTGTTCGCTACCGCAGAGGGGGACTTTCCAAGCTGCGCTGCTGTCTCCTCCTGTGTCTGGCCGGTTTCCCGGAGAAAAGCGGCAATGGCCGTGGCCTCCTCAAAATAGTGCAGATCCCGGCGCTGCAGGTTTTCCACCAGTGCCAGCAATGCCGCATCCCGGTCATCGGCCGCAGACTCCAGGCAGGGAACGGTCTCCAGTCCTGCCAGCCTTGCAGCCCGCAGCCGCCGCTCTCCGGCCACCAGCTCCCAGCCTGTCCCGGTCTGCCGGACGGTGAGCGGCTGCAGGATTCCGTGACGCAGGATAGAATCGGACAATTCCTGCAGCCCGGCCTTGTCAAAGACTTGCCGAGGCTGCCGGGGGTTTGGGCGGATTTCCTCCGTCCGCAGCTGCAGCACCCGCTGTTCCTTTGGTTCCATGGAACCACCTCCCATGATTTCCCTTCATTGTACAGAATACAGCGGAAAAAGAACCGGGAATTTGGTCGAATACCAAGGATCCGATCAAAAAATGCGCGGGCTTCCCGCGCATTTTGAAAAGCTGTATTCAAGGGGAAAGGGGCGTTTCCTCCAAATGCCGCTCGTAAGCGGCCTGATCCGCCCGGCCAAGCGCCGTACGGCGCATCGTCTGCACCACAAGGGATACCACCAGATGGAGGAACATCGGTGTAAAGGCCACTGGAAAAAGACTTTCGCTTGGAAAGTACTGCATGGCCAGCACCGAGCCCGCGCTGATATTGCGCATGCCTCCGGCCAGGGTCATTGTCTGGATAGAGGGAAAATCCAGCTTCAGGAACCGGGCGGCGCAAAAGCTGATGAAAAAGCTCAAAACGCAAAGGCCAAAGACGGAGAAAATCAACAGAATCAGTGATCGGTCAATCTCATAAAGGAACTTGGAACAATCCGCCGCATTGCACACAAAAATAATCAGCATGCAGATCTTGGAAAATGGAGACAGGCGCGGCTTCAGCGTTTTGGAAATCTTCCCGCCCGTCGCCTGATAGAGCGCCATGCCGATCAGCGCGGGAATGGCAATCATGTACAGAAGATCCCGGATCATGCCGGCAGCGTCGATTTCCACCACAGAGCCGAGAAGAAGCCGCAGTGTTGTGGGAATTACCAGGGGCGCCAGAAGGGTGTCCAGCAGGATGATGGAAAGGGCCATGGGCGTGTTGCCCCGGCAGAGCCCAATCCAGACCAGAGCCAGCACGCCGGTGGGCACTGCGAATTCCAGGACCAGTCCGGTGATAAAATACGGCTCGTCGGGAAACAGCAGGCTGCCGGTTCCAAAGGCCAGCACCGGCATCAGCACGTGCAGGATGAAAAAGACCACCAGCACCGGCAGGGGATGCAGGATCACCTGGCCCATTTCCCGAAAGCCGGCGCTGAGGCTGTTGGAAAAGGTCACGAGAAAGAAGAGGGCGGGGACCAGTGCGCCTAAGGGGCTGAATACCCGGGGGAGAGCGATACCAACCGCAGCACAGAGGAGGATGGTGGCGGGCATATGCCGGGAGGTAAGCTGATCCATCCGATATAAGTACTTCAAAGAAAACGCTCCATTTCCTGAAAATTTGTGTCCGGCGGGAAAATCAGCAGCAGGTGTAGGCGAACCAGCCCTCGGATTCACGGCTTTCCAGGAGTTTCAGGCCGGCGGCGCGCAGCTTGCCCGCCACCTCCTCCGCCCGGTCGTCGATGATGCCGGAGCAGAGGAAGACGCCGCCGGGTGCCAGCAGGCCCCGCACCGCCGGGGCCAGGGCAATGATGACGTCCGCCACAATGTTCGCCAGTACGACGTCATAGCCGCCGTCGATTTCCGCCTGAAGGGCGCGGTTTGTCAGAATGTCCCCCACGCGGACTGTATAGGTGTCCGGCCCGATGCCGTTGAGGGCGGCGTTTTCATAGGCCACATCCAGGCACTTGTCATCAATGTCGCAGGCAAAGGCATGGGCTGCCCCCAGCCGCAGCGCCGCAATGGAGAGAATCCCGCTGCCGCAGCCAAGGTCCAGCACCCGTTCGCCGCCGTGAATCCGCTGCTCCAGCGCGGTCAGACACAGCCGGGTGGTGGCGTGGCTGCCGGTGCCGAAGGTCAGGCCCGGATCCAGAATCAGCGGAATGCGGCCCTTTGGATCTGCGGTCTCCCACTGAGGCACCACCAGAAGCCGCTCCCCGATCTCCATGGGACGGTAGTACTGCTTCCAGTTATTCTCCCAGTCGGCGTCCTCCAGGTTTTCCAGCGTCATCAGCAGCGTGCCGCAGTCCGTGCGGCTGTGTTTGAGCTGGGCTAGGGCGATGCGGACCTCGCCCAGCTTGGCAAAGCCCGCCTCGTCCGCCTCCAGATAAAAGGTGACGCGGGATTTGCCCTCCATGCGTTTTTCCAACTCTTCGTCCACATAGTCCCAGTACTGATGGTTGTTTTCCAAAAATTCCTGAAATTCTGTTTCATCGTCAATCACCACGCCGTCGATTCCAAGAGAGGAGAGCATGGTTTCCACGGCCTCGAGTCCGGCGTGGGTGGTGTCAATATGCAGTTCCAGCCACTTCATTAAGAGATAGCCATCCTTTCCTTATGAGATCAGAGCCAGGGAAGACGTACCGCGTGCGTCCGCAGCCAAACGTACCCTGGGATCGGATTACCGCTTGCTGCCCAGAAAGAACAGCGCCACCGTGCCGGGGCCGGAATGGTTGCCAATGACGGGCCCCACGAAATTCAAATGAATGTCCTGGTTGCCGAAACGGCGGGTAATCTCGTCCGCAACAAGAAGAGCGTCCCCCTCACAGTCACCATGGCTGATAAACACCGGGGTATTTGCCGGATCCAGGGCAGTTTCCGCCATGTGGTCCACCAGTGCCAAAAGGGAGGCTTTCCGGCCACGCGCCTTGCTGACAGGCGTCAGATGACCGCCGTCGTCCACATGCATGACGGGCTTGATGGCCAGCATCGTGCCGAACAGGGCTGTGGCGGCGCTGATGCGGCCGCCGCGCTTCAGGTGGTTCAAATCATCCACAGTGAACCAGTGGCAGATATCACCCTTGGTTGCCTCTGCAAAGGCCCGGACCTCTCCGATGGAGTGGCCCTTTGCCCGCTCCTGGGCGCACAGGTACAGCAGCAGACCCTGGCCCAGAGAGGCACACAGAGAATCCACCACAAAAATTTTGGCCTCCGGAAATTCACTTCTCAAATCACTTGCCGCAATGGCGGCGGACTGATAGGTGGTGGAGAGGGCGGAGGAGAAGTTGATACAGAGAATGTCCTTCTCCTGCATCAGAAATTCCCGCATTTTTCCGGAAAAGTCCCCCACGCTGACAGCGGAGGTGGTGGCGGTGTCCCCTGTCCGAATCCGGGAATAAAACTCCTCAAAACCGATTTCCCGCCCATCCAGCCAGTTGCGGTAGACGTCGTCTCCCATCTGCAGGCTCAGGGGCAGGACCACCAGTCCCAGATCGTCGGCCATCTGAGCCGTCATATCGCAGCAGCTGTCAGTCATCAAAACAAAATCACGCATGGTTTACCGATCCCCCTTATCCTTTCCGGACTTCTCTTTCGCCCGCGGCTTTGCAGCCGCCTCTTTGGCGGCTTCCTCCCGCTGGGCCCGCAGCAGTGACACATACCGGCTGCTGGCAACGCCAGCAGCATAGCTCAGTAAAGCAAAGTGAATGGCGGCATCCGCCAAGTCGTCCTCTCCGGTCCGGTCTTCCATCTCCCGGGCGGTGAGGTCCAGGGCCTTGTCCAGGCTGGAACAGAAGGCGGCGTAGCCGTCGGCGATGGGCCGGTCTCCGTGAAGCTCCTCTTTAATTAAAAGGTCCATGTCCCGGGTGGACATGACGTGCTTCAATATACAGATGGCAGTCAGATATGCCAGGTGCTCCCGGCTGTACTTCTTGCCTTCCGCCCTGGGAACCAGTCCGCTTTTTGTGTAGTTGTTCACCATGGCGGCGGTCAGGCCGTCATCCTCGTCAAACCGGATGACCTGGCGATCCATGTAGCTGAGCACCTGGTCCATATACAGGGCAAAATCCGGCAGTTGATCCCAGGCGACCGGCCGCTGGGTTTGCAGCCGCTCCCGGAAAACAGACAGGTTATACATCGCTGAAGACTCCTTTACCTTGAGATAAAAACTTGCATACAGCCAGTCTATCACGGCAAAACGGTTTTGTAAATGATGTTTTATAAGGATGCAAACCAGCTTTCTCTACTTTCCGACACAAAACCGCTCAAAAATCCGGGAGACAATCTCCTCCCGGGCAGATTTTCCCGTCAGCTCCCCCAAGGCTCCCAGCGCTTCCTCCACATCTGTGAGGACGGCATCCGGCGTCAGGCCGCCCTCCAGCGCCGAAAGGCCCCGGCGAATGGCATTCTGCGCCCGGCGGGCGGCGTCCTGCTGGCGCTCAGAGGTCAAAACGGCCCCATCGGGAATTGCGCCGTCGGGAAACAGAGCTGCCACGGCGTGCTCCAGGTCATCCAGCCCCTCCCCGGTGACGGAGGAGACGGAGAGCACAGCGGCCGGGGGATGCTGATCCGGCTGCCAGGAGATAAAAGGAACCGGAGCAGAGGGCAAATCGGCCTTGCTCCCGATGAGAATCCACCGCTCCTGCTGGGCGGCCAGGGCCAAAATGGCCTCATCCTCAGCGGTAAAGGGGCGGCTTGTGTCCACCACGGCCAGCACCAGATCGGCGGATTCCACAGCCTGCCTGGAACGGGCAACGCCCAGGCGCTCCACGGTGTCGTTTGTCTCCCGGATACCGGCGGTGTCGATCAGCCGCAGCAGTACCCCGCCGCAGAGAACCGCCTCCTCCACCGTATCCCGGGTGGTGCCGGGAATTTCGGTGACAATCGCCCGGTCATAGCCCGCAAGGGCGTTCAGCAGGGAGGATTTCCCGGCATTGGGACGGCCCACAATGGCGGTGCGGACGCCGTGCTTCAGCACCCGTCCGCGGCCGCAGGTGGCCAGCAGCCGGTCCAGCGTCCGACAGGAGGCCCGGAGGGCGCCGGCAATGTCCGTGGGCCGGATGTCCTCAATATCCTCATCCGGATAGTCCACCACGGCATAAAACTGGCTGGAGATATTCAGCAAAGTGTCATAAATGGCCTCAAAATCCCGGCGGAGGGATCCGTCCAGCTGGGCGGCGGCGTTCCGGGCGGCGGCGGCGGTTTCCGCGTCAATCAAATCCACCACGGCTTCCGCCTGAGTCAGATCCAGGCGGCCGTTCAAAAAGGCCCGGCGGGTAAATTCCCCGGCCCTTGCCTGCCGGGCGCCTGCGGCAAAGAGAGCCGAGAGCAGCTCCCGCAGCACCACGGGGGAACCGTGACAGTGAAATTCGGCGGAGTCCTCGCCGGTATAGCTGTGGGGGCCGGGAAACCGCACAGCCAGACCCCGGTCAATCACACGTCCCTGAGCGTCCAGCATTTCACCAAACGCCATCTTCCGGGACTCCAACTGAGCGAAGGGCCTGCCGGCGGAGGCCCGGAACACCTGATCGCACAGGGTAAAGCACCCCGGCCCGGACACCCGGACAATCCCGATAGCCGTGGCGGCGCTGCCGGTGGCAATGGCGGCGATGACATCCATAGTGTTTCCTCCCTGATAGTTGTCGGATAGAGAAAGGCCGCCTTCCGGTTCTCATCAGATTGAGCAAACGCAAAATAGCGCCAACAGCCGGACGGTCAGGCATGAGGGTTTCTACAATTAAATTCGTACAGGATCCATTATAGTGCCGGAGCAAGAGAGTTGCAAGTCCTTGGCTTGATGAGCAGAGGGCAGTTCTACCCACGGGTTTTTGGGCAGGAAGTAGAAATGTGTCAAATTATCCAAGAAATAGAAAGGGAAATTATAAAAAGCAACAATTAAAAATTGCAAAAAAATCATAAAAATGCATCTAGTTTTGTAACTCGTGCGTGCTATGATGTATGCATCAAAAGCAAGGAGAGAGAAACATGAAAAAAGGAAGACGGCTCAAAACCCGCTTAATCGCGATAATGATGGCTCTGACCATGATGGTAAGCATCGGCGTAACCTCTGCCAGTGCGCACGGCAACGGAAAGGGAAGCGAAAATGGTGTGGGTCATCAGAAATATGACGACCCGACAAACATTACCGGTAATGGAAAAGGCAAGGGGCACTCCAGAC